>JBCLES010000072.1:0-12037 GCA_038913135.1 Anaerolineae bacterium | reverse complement strand
TCGCGACGCCATCGTCCACCCTGCGGCCATGCGCCGCGCGATCCGAATCGCAGATCGCCGCCCACCACCGCGCCGCCGCGTACGTCGCAAGGGCCAGACACAGGGCCGCGAGCGTGTACATCCGGAGTTCCATCGACCACCACACTAAGTAGCGGGCGACTGCGGCGAGCATCAGCGCGTAGAGGCCGGCGCGGCGGCCGCCGATCCGCGACGCCAGGGCGAAGATCACGGCCAGGAGGAGCGTGCCGGTTAGCGCCGGCAGGAGGCGGAGGGCGAATTCGCCGTCGCCGGCCAGGCGGATCCAAAGCCAGAGCTTCCAGAAAAAGAGAGGCGGGTGGACGTCGCCCGCGGTCCACACGGTCGCTTCTACGATGCTTTTCTTTGCCGCCCAGACCGCTAGTCCCTCGTCCCACCAGATGTCCGCCTGGCCGAGTCGATAGGCCCGGAGCGCGAATCCGAGGGCGATGACTCCCGCGGGGGCGATGCGACGTCGAATGGCGCGGTTCATTCCGCGCCGCGTCGCGATCGCCTCCAGCGTCTTACCAAGTAAATCGACGTGAGCACGTCGAGAGCGACGAGGACGCCAAGCGTCCACCAGAATGGGTGGAGCGGCGAAACAGGATCGGGCGCTTGGATCACGACCTCATCCAGCGCCAGTTCGCCCGCATCGACCCGGACGATCAGGGTGTGCTGACCGTCGTCGAGTCCGGAGACCTCGATCAGATTCTCATCGTTGGCGAGCGTACCCGATTCGGATTCTCCATCTAGGACGATGAAGAGTTCGGGTGGGGTATCGGCGTCGAAGCGCGACGGGCTCGACTCACTCGGTGGAGCTGTACCGTCGGTCGCGTCGGTCGCGTCGATCGCGTCGCTCTCCAACGCCTCGTCGGCCTCCTCCGTGCCGCCAGACTCACTCGACCCTGCCTGCCCCGGCACTGCTTCGGTGCCAACATCTCCGGCGGCCTCGTCGGTAGGACCGGAATCGCCGTCTACCCCTGTTCCACTCGCGAGATCGCGCTTCAGCAGCAATCGATAGCCCGTGCCCTCGAAGACGATGTTCAGCTCCGAACCGACGGAGGCGATGCGTTGCATCGGGCGCTCGGGCAGTGCCGGGACGTCGCGCCATGGGCCGAAGTAGGCGATCGCTCGATCGCTCACTTCATGGCGGCCGCGGTGCATAATCGGGGTGCGACCTCCCAGCTCGCGCATCGCATCGTATGTTGGGGTGGTACTCCAATTCGGGTCGAGTATCCTGAACCAACCTTCAGGGCGGCTGTGCCACTCCTCGTTCGGACGGCGGAGGAACCACAAGAACGCCGGGCCGACGAAGGGCCACTCCCCCGCGATGCGCTCGTAGGCCATGCGGGTGTAGCGCGCGCGATTCTCTTCGGAAACGCGGCCGTAGACCGCTTCTATGTCCTCCGGCGCGCTGTTCCAGCCCATCTCCGTGATCCACACGACCTTTTCCGCGTCTCCTTGCTCCACCATTATGTCGCGTGCCAAGAGAAGACGGTTGAAGTTCGTGAGGCTGGGGTGGACGCGGCGATCTGTCGGGCCGGTCCACAGGCCGAACGCCTGGACCGCAAGGACATCGAAATTCTGCTGCCAGCCGGCGTCGTAGAGACCGCGCATGTACGCGAGGTCGTCCATGTTGCGGCCGCCCGGTTCAGTGGTCTGGGCGAGGGCGGCGCTGACAACGACGGCGTCTGGGCAGGCCGCGCGAAGGGCTTCGGCGCCGACGCGCAGGAGTTCTGCGTAGCCCGCCGGGTCGACGTCGGCTTCGCCCCATTCCGGGTAGATGTTGGGTTCGTTCCAGAGCTGGTAGTAGCGGACGAGCCCGCAGTAGCGCTCGCCGACGGCCGCGACGTAGGCGCCGTAATCGGCGAGGTCGTCTGGCGGGCCTTTGTGGTAGACCGGGCCCGCGGCGGATTCCGCGTATGCCCAGTCCGGCGGGTCGTCGAGGCGGACCAGCAGCTCGACGCCGTAGTCGTGCGAAAGCGTCACGATCCGATCGTATTTGTCCCACGCCGATCGATACGGCTCGTGGCGCCGGTCCTCGAAGTCCCCACGGCCGTGGATCTCGATGTCCTCCCACGGGAAGTGCTGGCGCGCCCAACCGATGCCGGCATCGCGCATCTTTTCGAAGGACATACGGACGACGTCGGGGTCCGCTTCGAGCTGCAGAAAGGTGTTCACGCCGTATGGGCTGCCGCCCAAGTGGTCGATTGGCGCGTCGGGCGCGAGTTCGGGATTTGGGCCCGAAACCTCAAGCCACGCGAGCCGGAAGATCCCCTTCGCCCCTTCCCAAGCGTTTTCTTCGCCGGTAGCGGAGAACATCCAGTCGCGGACCGGGCCCGAGCGAATCGCGAGTACCGCGAGCCCGGCCAGAAGCGCCAGCGCCGCGACAGGCAAGCCGAAGCGGCGCGCGCGTGGACTTCCGATCATCATGTTCATGCGGACGGCTGGTAGTAGTAGAGGAAGACGGGCAGCGCGGCGACGGCGGCCACGATGAGGGCGATTAGCTTAGTGTCCTGCCGCCGCCCGCCGATCAACCCAATGACGCCGACGGCGAGCAGGAAAATGTCGCCGCCGATGCGAAGCTGCCCCATCCATTCGACTAGCCCGGTCGGCACCCAATACTGAAGCGGCATGGAGACGAGCGCGACGACCGCCGCCACCATCCCCACGCGCCCGACCCACGTCCGCGGACCGGCGCTCGCGGACATGAGGCCGGTGAGGATGGCGAGGTAGAAGTACCAGCCGCAGAGAAAGCTCGTGAGCAAGTGGAGGCTCCAGGTCGGGAAAGATCTGGAACGATAACGCCGGGGGAGTAGGTGTCAAGGTCGGTGATTAGGACACCCCAGCAACCGCCCCGCGATCTCCCGATAAATCCCCGCCAGATCCTCACCATCCGGCGCGAAGTAGAAGTCGGACGGGCGTGTTGCCGCATCCCTGAGGAGCGCGTCCAAAACGTCGTCTGAAAGGCCAAGGCCGATCGTGAACACGCGGGCGCCCGCGGCCTTCACTGCCGACGCCGCGGCCAAGACGGTTTCCTCCTGCGTGCCCGCGGGAGCTGGTGTCGGGACTTCGCTTGGAAGGCCGTCGGTCAGGAGGATGACGACCGGCATAGCGTCGCCTCCCCTGGCACCCGCGGCCAGGGCTTCGCCCGCGGTGCTGAAGGCAAGATCGAGGCGCGTGCCGGGCACGGAGAGCGCCGACAGACGCTCGATACCGCGCTCCAGCTCGCCGCGATCGTCCGTCAGCCCCACCTCGATCCAGCCTGTCGCGTTGAAGCCGACGATCGCCGCACGATCACCGCCCTCCCCGACGCGGATTTCGTCGCCCTCGCGCAGATCGAGCCGCGACACGAAGTCTTTGGCGGCCGAAAGGGCTGCCTCCAGCTTGGTCCTTCCATCGCGCGTTTCGCGGTGCATCGAGGTCGATAGATCGATGACGAGCACGACATCGGCGCCACCGACGCGGGGGACGCACAAGTTTCGGAGGGCTTGCGGCAGGTAGATCGGCAGGGGTATTTTGGTCGGGGTCGGGGTCGGTGTGAAGGTGGCGGTCGGCGTCGAAGTTGGAGTTGGAGTCGGTGTGTCGGTCGGCGTCTGCGTGAGTGTCGGGGTAGCGGTCGGGGTCGGGGTTGGGTCGACGGGCGCCACGCATAACGACTCGATATCGCCGAGGCCTTGCGGCATCTTGCGGGAGATCGGTAGGCCGGGTGCGGCCACTGCTTCCGCCGAATAAGCGATGGTCTTGCGGAACGCGACCACACCGGACGGCTCGTCATACCATAAGACGCCGCTGCTCCGGGCTTGCACCGGCGCGAAGGCGGTGGTGAGCACGCGCTCGGCGAAAGGATCTGAGGCGAGCGCGCCCCACACCCAGTTCAAATAACGGAAGTGGCTCGAGGCAGGCTCGAACCAAGGTGCGTCGTCGGGAGAGCCTGCAGTCCGGCGCATGAGGACGATGTCGCCCTGGCCGATGAGGCCGAAGTGCGAATCGGCGCGCCTGTCCTTTAGCCCGAGAACTAGATCGCCTCCGTCCGTGAACTCGATATCGGCGATCAGCGCCTGCCGATTTGCGGCCAGCCCGGCGGTGTCGTTCCACGGCCACCAGCGTCCGTACGGGCTCAAGGAGGTGCCAAGATCCAGCCGCGCGACGGCACGCATGTCTCCGCCATCGGAGCTCGAGCGATACACCACCGCCTCGAGCGGGCCGAAGCCGAATTCGGCGCTGTTCACGACGCCGTGGTACAGCCAGCCGTCGCGATGAGCAAGGGCCATCGGTCGCGCCGACGCCGCCCAGGGCTCGTGGATCGATCCGATGGTGATGGGCGGCAGCGGCGCCCCGTCCGGCACGCTGAAGCGATAGATCTGCCGGTCGAAGAGGTTGACGGCGAAGAGTTGGGTCGCGTCCTCGGACAATTCGACATCGCCGACGCCGATACGGCCGGCAAACGACGAGCCGACCAGGCTCGGCAGGCCGACCATCGTCGGGTGGATCGTAGGACCAGGCAGGCGCTGCCAGGTCATCGTCGACCGTGTCGCGAGGTCCGCGCGATAGATCGCGCCGCCGCCGCCGGGCCCGACGAGCCCGTTGCGGGTGAACCACGCGCCGGCGTAGAGCTGCGCGCGTTGCCGGTCGTAGGCCAAGCCGTGGACGGTGCCGACGTCGGCGTATTCGACCAATTCCATCGGGCTCCCGCTCTGGCTGAACATGGCGATCGCCGGCTCGCGCGCCGCTTTGCCGGTGATCTCGTCCGTGATGCCGTAGACGAAGCACGTGATGGCGTACACCGACTCGCCGCCCTCGCAGCCCTGTTCGATCCGATTGTGGAGCAGCCGGTCCGGCGGTATGAGCGCATGCGCCGTGGCCGTGGCGGATTCGGCGGTCTGCGTCGGGCCGGCGTTCGTCGCCATGGCCGTCAGGGTCGGGGCGTAGGCTGTCATCGTCGCTGCCCCGCGGGTTGCGCCGGCGGCGATCGTCGCTTCGATAGCGGCGGTCCCTCCCGCTGTCATCGTCGCGGCGAGGTCCACGTCCGCAGCGTCGTTTTGGGCGCACAGGACCTCGATGTCACCGGGCACGGGCTGGGGCACACTCGTGCGCGAAGCGACGACCTCGTGAAAGACCGGCGGCCCGCCGTCAAGGGTCCGCCATTCGACATGGACGACCGAATTGCCGGCCGGCAAGCCGGAGAAGTACTCGATCGAGCCGCGCATCATAGGCATGGCGACGACGGCGAGCCCGGGCAGGCGGGCGAGGGCGCCGCCGGCGGTCGGATCGGTCGAATCGATGATCAAACCGCCGCCGGCCCGCACCTGCAGAACTCCGATCGGCAGGAGGCCGGCGTCGGAGTAGCCGTCGGCGGGCGAGACCTCGTCGAGCCGCCGATTGCGCATTCCGAGCGCGAATCGCCCGTCCTCGAAGGCTTCGAGGCCGGCGATCATAGGCATCTGGGAGTGCCATGCGGTCCCCCAGACCGAGGCACCGATCAACCCGATCTGCGTCGCGAAGACGAGCTCGAGCTCGCTGCCGTCTGCGCGCGAGCGATAGACGTGAACGATGGGGCCTCCCGTAGCACCGCCGCGATGCGACGGCGGGACCAATACGTCGATCTCCTCGGCGTCCATCACGCCGTGATACAGCCAACCGTCGTGCCAGTCGAGCGCGAAAAGCCGCGCGCGGCGCTGCCATGTCTCGCTTCGCGCGCCGTGGTCGAACGCTCCGATCAGCTCGCCGCCGGGCAGCGCGATTCTGTGGATGCGAGCGTTGTAGAGGTTGGCGACGAAGAGTTGGGTCGCTCCCGCGTCGATCTCAATGTCGCCGAGACTCGACCGCCCGACCCACTTGACGGCGGCGTCGTCGTCGGAGGCGAGGTTGTGGCGATCCGGACCGACCGGCAGAGTCGCAAAGACTTCGGGTTCGCCGCCGAGGGGATCAACGCGATAGATTGCTCCCGGCCCGCCGGGTCCGAACGGAACGCCACGCTTGTGGTACGCCGAGGCGTAAAGCGAACCGCGTTCGTCGTCCCACGCAAGTCCGAACACCGCGCCGACCTGGACGGTCGTCGCGAGCGTGCGTTGCGCTTCCGGATCGTCGCCGGGAGTGTCGTGCAAGCCGACGATCGCGGGGCCGTCGCCGATGTGCAACATGGCCAGCGCCAACGGCGGGTTCGTGCTGCCGCAGGCGACCGGGGCGGAGGCAACCCTTGCGCTACCCAAGGAAGCGAAAGAAAAAGGTGATTGCGAAAGGGCTCGGGCGAGCGACGAGCCGTCCGATCCGTCCGAGTTCGAGCCGGGCCAGGTGGGCGACCCGAGCCAAGCGAGCGTCCCGAGCGCGACGAGCGCGAGCCAGAGCGGGGTCAGCGGACGGCGTGATGTACTCGATGCGGGCTCGTTCTTAGAGGACATGGCTCACCTATGAGGCGCAGGGCGGGCTCCGCTCCGGGTGGGCGGCGTGACTTGCGCGCCCTTCACACAGACTTTCGACAGTCGGAAACGCAATTCGGTTCCATCGTGTATAAACTCTCGCGGAGGCGCTTTCGGACTGCTACTATCGACGCTGCTACATCGATACCGAAACACCGAGATCGAGGCATCGAGACTGAGGCTTCGGCAACAACGCTAACGATCCGCCGCAACACCCGCTCCGGAGAACAAAGTGGAGCTGACTCAACGCAATTCGAAGAACGTCGGCGTCTACATCGACGTCGCCAACATCACTATGAACGGTGGGCGCGGTATGCGCTATGACGTCCTGCGCGCGTTCGCGGCCAGGGACGGCGCCACTCCCCAGCGCCTCAACGCCTACGTCGCCTTCGACGAAGACAGGGCCAGCCAAGATCCGGATTACCGGCGCCGCACTATCGCCTATTACGACCAACTTCGGGATTACGGCTACAAGGTCGTGCAAAAGAAGATCGTCTGGTACACGGACGAGGACGGCACCACGTACCCAAAAGCCAATGTGGATATGAGCCTTGCGGTGGAGGCTCTCTTGCAGTCCGCTGGGCTGGACCGAGTGATCCTGGTCACGGGCGACGGCGATTTCACACAAGTGGTCACCGCGCTTCAGAACACGGGCGCGCGGGTCGAGGTGGTGGCCTTCAAGAACGTGTCGCGCGCACTGCGCGAGGAGGCTGATTACTTCGTCTCAGGGTTCCTGATCCCGAACCTGCTTCCGACTGCCGGGCCACGAGTAAATCAGGCGCCGTGGGGGGAGGTCGACTCACGTGTCCGCGGCGTGTGTTACCGCTTCAACCACGAAAGCGGCTTCGGCTTTGTGCGTTACATCAAGCAATCGGACATGTCGAACGCAAGCCTGTGGGTCACCGACACAAGGTCACCGACGTCGCCCTACAACTCGGCCTTCATCCATATAAGCAAGCTCCCGCCGGAAGTATCGGCCGAAGACCTGCCGTCAAGGCGGATCTTCCTGGAGTTCGATCTCGCGCCTTCGCGGACTCAAGGTTCCGATAGTCCGGAGGCGGTCAATGTGGAGCTGGCGGGGCGGATTTGAGGGAGTTGGGGGTGACCGGCAAATGGGGTAGCGGCAGTCGCGGGGGCGGCAGTCGTGGGGGCGGCGCTCGTCGGGCGAAATGTCAACTGAAGTGGACGGGTCAGAGTCAAAAGGGCTCAGCTTGATGGCGGAGGAGGACCGCCACTGAAGGACTGTGCTCCGTCACCGACATCCCCGCGGTGCTCCTCTTCGGTCGCCAACGTGGCCCGAACTTGTCGCCAACTCCCTCGGTTGACTGAATCGCTGGGTACATTGGACCGCGGAGGGACGGTCCATGCGCGACATCAGCAATCCACACGACCGCTTTTTCCGCGAGACCTTCTCGCGGCCAGATATCGCGGCCGACTTCATCGCCAACTACTTGCAG
Source organism: Anaerolineae bacterium (assembly GCA_038913135.1). Lineage (GTDB taxonomy): Bacteria > Chloroflexota > Anaerolineae > Epilineales > Epilineaceae > JBCLES01. The sequence continues at coordinate 4,146 of JBCLES010000072.1, read as the reverse complement.
CCCGACACCGCCCGTCAGCTCGATCTGGACCGGCTCGAGTTGCAGTCCGAAAGCTTCGTCGACGACGAATTGCGGGGCCGACACGCCGACCTGCTTTTCAGCGTCGGCCTGGTCGACGGCGAGCACGCCTGGGTTTACGTCCTCTTCGAGCACAAGAGCTACATCGACCCGATGGTGACGCTTCAGCTCCTGCGCTACATCCTGCGCATATGGGACCGCGAGAAGCGCGCGGCACCCGAGGGCGGCCAACCGGCGCGCTCGTTACGACCGATCATCCCGATCGTCCTGTATCACGGCTCCCGACCCTGGAAATCGGCCCGGCGGTTGAGCGAGATCATCGATGGACCGGCCGAACTGAGAGCGTTCGGTCCAGAGCTCACGCCCACGCTGGTCGACCTTTCAGGCTATTCGGAATCCGAGATAGTCGGCGACGTTCTGCTGCGAGTCATCCTATTAGTAATGCAGTCCATCCGCCGCCGCGACTTAGGCCAGCGCCTGCCCAGCATTCTTTCGCTCCTGCGCAGCCTGGCTGGACAAGAGAGCGCCCTTGGCTGTCTGCAAGTCGTGCTAAAGTACGTGGCGGTCTCGAGCAGCTCGGTGTCCGAGAACGAATTGCGCCAGGCCATGCGCGCGGCGCAACCGGAGCCAGGAGGTGATGTGATGCCGACATTGGTGGAGCAATGGTTGGAACAGGGCCGGCAGGAGGGCCGACAGGAGGGCCGGCAGGAGGGCCGGCAGGAGGGCCGACAGGAGGGCCGGCAGGAAGGTCTCCACGCCGGCCTGCTCAACGCGATCGAAAGGCTGCTCGAGGATCGTTTCGGAGGCGCCGGAAAAGCCGCCATGGCCGAGATCCGCTCCGATCAGAGTCTGGATCGGCTTTACGAGATTCTGCTCCATGCCGGCCGCGCTGAGTCGATCGAGGCATTTCGGGAGACCCTGCGCTGAGACCTCGAGCGGCATCGAGGGGTAGGGGCGACCCGCGAAGAAGGATGCGGCAGGAGCGGCTGCATTGCTTTTCGGGGCGGTCGGAACGGGTGTATTCTCGACGCTCCGTTCGCGCGGCGGTGCGCGGACTACACAGGCGCCGGAGATCTCGTTTCTAGGGTACTCTGGCGAAGCGGAGGCATGGGCAATGGATGGCAGCGATATTCACGAGGGTGTCGAGGTCCCAGAGATCTCGATGACGAACACAAAGAAAGAGATGATGGATGCCTATCGGCGGATGCGGAACCTGCTGGAGGCGAAACCGCTGCCTCTGCCAAGCCCTGAGGTCGAGCGCGAGGCGTCGGAAAAGCGGGAGGCGATCGAGGCCGCCGATGCCGTGGTCGAAGAAGACACGCCGCGCAGGATCGCCGATCTGAGGCATGCGATCGGCCAGGAGCTTGCTGCGCTGGCATCACGTCTGGATACGGAATCGCAGGCGTATGAGCGGATGAAGCGCGCGGTCGAAGCGAAGAAGGCGGAGCTGCAACACGCCTACGAGGTCGAGACGGCGGCGGTCGACCTGGCAGCTCTGATCGAGGCGCAGCGCCAGAAGCGGGAGTCGTTCGAGACGGAGATATCGTCCGCGCGGGCTGCGTGGGTGCAGGAGCGACAGGACGCCGAAGCTCGACTGGCCGCAGAGCGCGAGGCGATGGAGCGGAAGCGATTATGGGAATCCGAGGAGTTCGAGTACACGCTGAAGCGTGAGCGATCTCGGCGCAAGAATGAATTGGATGACGAACTCGGCACTCTCGAGCGACAGGTGCAGCAGGCGCGGGACGAAGCGGAACGCGAGCGCGAGGAGCGGCGGGCGCAATTCAAGGAGCGGGATTCGGAGTTGAGCGTTCGCGAGCTGCACATGAGCGAACTCGAACAGCGCGTTGCGGGTTTCCCGGCAGAGCTGAAGTCCGCGGTGGCGGAGGCCGTCGCGGCGCGGGAGGCCCAGATTGGTGCCGAGTTCGCTGCGCACGAGGCGCTGTTGACCAAAGACTTCGAGGGCCAGCGCGACGTCCTGCGCGGTCGGATCGAAGCGCTCGAGCAGCTGGTCGAGCGCCAGGCGGCCCAGATTGAGACGCTCTCACGGCAGCAGGAGATGGCCTACGAGAAGCTCCAAGATATCGCGAGCAAGGCGGTCGAGGGGGCGCGCCGGAGCGCGATGGCGGCGGAGCGGCCGGCGGCCGGGAAGGCGGCGGGGGGGGATGGGGCCGAGGGGTGACGCTACGGAACAATACTAAACCCCTCCCTTTGCGCCGCCTCGCGAAGGCGTTGATCCAGCGTAACTATCGGGAATTTGCCCTGGTCGCCATCGGTGAGCACTTGTGCCGCCGCGAGTTGCAGGGCGACCGCCGCACGAAGTGAATGCCTGCGCAGGAGGCGGACCGCCTCGACGCGGACTTTCGCTGTGGCCTCAATTTCAGACCAGTGATCCGACATGACTGCAAGCGCGGTCCGGGCGAGTTCAACTTCTGCAGCACTGAAGGCAGCTTGTCGCTCAAGTCGATGGATTGCCGATGAACATTCGACGGGCGTCGCCCACCAGACAACGACAGCATCGTCTTGCGACAGGAGATCGCGCAGTATCGGCGACATGGGCTGAGCGCAGCACAACGGCACGATGGCCGAGGAGTCCCAGAATCTCAACGTCCGTGCTCTCGTTCTTCGAGCATGGCCGCCAAAGTAAGGCCTTCGGCATCAACAGGCAGGTCCAATGCGGACAAGGCAGCGGCCAGCCCGCCGCTGCCGCGCCTAATCAGGCCGGCGAGTTCCAATGCGGCAAGATGAGCGTCTGCGTCGGCACCGGCGGGGTCGACAGGAACCAGCCGAGCTATGGGGCGTCCATGTTCCGTAACCAAGATGGCCTGCCCGGCTTTAACCCGCGCCAGATAGGCACTCAGCGACGCCTTGAGCTTGGCGACGCCGACTGAAGTTGTCGCCTGCACTCCCATCGTTGTCCTCCTTGATTATGACCAGTGTAGTCACACTCCCAGTTTAGTCACATCCGTATGTCCAGGCAATTTCGATTCTCCAAGGAATGGGACAGACCCGCCGGTTGAACACCTGATATCAAGCTAGGACAGCGCTCATCCCCCCTCCCCGCTACCAGCCCGCCGCAAATCCTCCGCAAGCTGATCGATCTTCGCGGCCAGTGTTTCGAGATCGGCGCGAATATCCGCATTCGCATCCGCCTGCCTATGGCTCGCGAGATGCGCTGCCACTTGAGCGGTGAGAAGACTCGTGAACGCTATCCCGACCATCATGACGAACACAGCGACCACTCGCCCGCCGGGCGTGTGCGGCACTACGTCGCCATAGCCCACCGTTGTTACGGTGGTGACTGCCCACCATAGGGAGTCAGCGAAGCTGTACCCCTCGATCGCGCCCTCACTCAGATAGAGGGCAACCCCTCCCGCTATCACCACGAGGCCGACGGCTGCAGCCACGAACGGGAAAGCGGCCGGATCGAGGATACGGCGCAGGCCCACGAATGCCCGCGGGATGATGACCAAGAGTCGAGACATTCGCAGCACCCGCACCAGCCGCGCGGACTGCGCTACCCGGCCGAGACGACCTAGACGCGCCAGGCGCAGCATGCGAGTGGAAGCCATCAACTCTGGCAGCACCGGGAAACTCGCGACGATAATAGCGACGTTCAGCCAGGCCGACCGTTGACGCAGCCACGCCGGACCCACTACAAAGAGGTTAGCGGCCGCGTCAAAAGGGAACACCAGCCAAATGGCCCAATTCGCGACCACCGCCGTGCGAAGCCATGCGGGATCGGTGGCCCGCATCTCGATCGCGATGACCGGGAGCACGAGCAAAGCGCTCGCCGTGGCGACGATGTCTGAGATCCAGAGTAAACGTTGCCGATTCACGATGCGCGAAGTGTCTCCAGCGGCTTGAACTTGGTCGGCGGGAGTGTCTTGATCTGCAAGCTCGCGTAGTTTATCGCCGTGCCGAAACGCCGCAAGTCGCCAAGTCGCCGCAAGTCGCGGCAAGTCGCCGGCCGCCTTCCCAACGTTCGCTTTTGCCCCTTGCGGCTCCCTGGACGCCGTGCCCGGAAAAAAGCCTTACCGCATCGGCCCAAATTGCTTAGCATGAGTGCCTCAACTACTTAGCATGAATGCCTCTTCCCCTTGGCATGATTTCCGAAACGCTGGAAGGGAC
>JBCLES010000071.1:0-12326 GCA_038913135.1 Anaerolineae bacterium | reverse complement strand
AGCATGTACTGCGCTCGCCCATCAGCTCACAACATTGGACAAGAACAATGTCATCGAGCCCGCTATAGGAAGGGTGCCGGAAAGCAAGCTGGAGGAAGTCGCGCAGGCCGTTGCCAATTACTTGGACCTGTCGTGACGAGCCTCAGGGGCCGTCAAGCAATAATCCTCGCAATTCGGTCGTGGCTGCGCGCGGTAGACCCCCATTCAGGACTAAAGTACTATGCTGGATCTCGGTGGCACCACGGTGCTCGCCACTCCAACGCCCGGCGCATGAACCGACCCCAGTCGCTCGAAATCGACCCCGACATACGTCAAGCCTCGACGCTTCCGGCATGGGTCTACGCCGACCCGGAGATGTTCGAAGCCATGCGTGAGCGGGTGTTCGTGCCCAGCTGGCAGTTCGTCGGCGACACCGACCAGGTGAAGGTGCCGGGCCAGGTACACCCGTTCGGTCTCCTCGATGGATTGTTGAACGAGCCGCTGCTGTTGGCGCGAGATCGTGACGACCAATTGCACTGCATCTCGAACGTCTGTACCCATCGCGGCAACCTCGTGATGGAGAACGCGGGTGTGGTAAGCGGCCTGCGCTGCCGATATCACGGCCGTCGCTTTACCCTGGATGGCCGGCTCCAGTCCATGCCGGAATTCGAGACGGCAGCCGGCTTCCCGACGGAAGCGGACAATCTGCCTCGGGTACCGTTCGGGGCATGGGAGAAGTTCCTCTTCGCGTCGCTCGCTCCGTCGCATCCTCTTGAGGATCTGCTGGTCGATGTCAAGGCGCGCTGCGGCTGGCTGCCGATCGATGACGCCGTGTTCGACGCCTCCCGATCGCGCGATTACCTCGTACGCGCCAATTGGGCGCTCTACTGCGACAACTATCTCGAAGGCTTCCATCTGCCCTACGTCCATGCCGGGCTCGCCGGCAGGCTGGACTACAGCAGCTTCCGCACTGAGCTTTTCGCCTTGGCCAACCTGCAAGTGGGCGTGGCGGCCGATGGTGAGGAGGCCTTCGACCTCCCCGCGGGCTCGCCCGACAATGGCCAACGCATCGCCGCGTACTATTGGTGGCTCTTCCCCAACACTATGCTCAATTTCTACCCTTGGGGCATTTCGGTGAACGTCGTGCGTCCACTCGCCGTGGACCGGACCAAAGTTTCGTTCCTGACGTACGTTTGGGATCCGTCCCGCCTCGACCGCGGCGCCGGCGCTGCGCTTGACCGTGTCGAACGCGAAGACGAGGCGGTGGTCGAAGCAGTGCAGAAGGGTATCGGCTCAAGACTCTACGAGCGCGGCCGCTATTCGCCCACGCGTGAACAGGGAGTGCATCACTTCCATCGGCTCCTGGCGGGAGTGCTAGCGGGGGTGCTGGCCGGGACGTAGAGCGGGCGAAGAGAGCCGGCGCAACCGACCAACGCGACCACCCCACGATTTGACGCGCGACGCCGCCGGTGGACCGGTGTCTCCAATTCAAAGTGCTAGCATGGCTGAAAAGAGGCAGTTCAGCGTCTACTTGTCCACGTCGCTGATCCGCCGCATGAGGCGCGCGGCCCTGTCTCACGAGGCCTCCCTCTCGGCCTTCGTCGAGCGCGCACTCCCGGGGTGGCTCGAGCGATTGGACCAGCAAGGCGATGAAAAGCGCCACGACATCCACCCCAATCTGCGCATCGCTCCCAAGCTGCTCGTCGCTCCCAAGCTGCGCATCGCGCTTGAGCTGCGCCAATCGATCGACATGGACTACCATCCCGCCATGCTCGATCCCGGCCTGGTCCTCCACCTTCGTGCCCCCATCGATACCCCTCGACGCTGCGTCGGGAGACCGGGCGTCACCTCCCTATGAGCCTGGCCCAGCGCAGCGTACGCTCAGTCGGTTGGAACGTCTTCGCCAGCCCGATTCAGATCAGCGTTCACCTGCTTCGGGCGATCATCCTCGCACGCTTACTTACGCCGGAAGTCTTCGGGCTCTACGCGATGGCGAGCACGATCGTGCGCCTCAGCGGCCTTGTCACGGGCTTCGGCGTCGCGCCCGCCTTTCTGAACCGCGTGCCGGAGACGGAAGACGAGGGCCGCGCCGCCTCCGTTCACTTCACCATGAAGCTGTTGGTCACCGTCGTATGGCTCGCGGCGATCGTCGTCTTCGCGCGCGCCGAAGTCGGGCGGATCTTCCTGGAATACGCCGGCCTCGGGGAGACCATGATCTGGCTAGCGCTCATCGTCGCCGCAACCCAGGTGGTCATCACGCCGCGGCTCATCCTCCAACGGCGCCTTCACTATGCGCAACTCACGCTCGATTCCACGCTGGGCGCAGTGCTCGGAACCATCGCCTCCGTCGCTGCTGCAGTGGTGTATGGCGATGTGCGGGCTCTTCTGGCGGCGGATTTCGGGATGCTCGTCGCCAGCCTTCTTGTGCTGTACGGCTGGCGGCCGGTGTGGCGGCCGCGCTGTTCGCTAGACCGCGACGTCGTGCGTTACTTCCTCGGCTTCGCCAGCCGGAACTTCCCCGCGGTCGTCCTCGCCGACATTATCGATCGGGTAGACGACCTCTGGACCGGCGTTTACTTGGGCGAGGCGGCGATGGGATTCTACAACCGCGCCTATCGCTTCGCGACGTATCCGCGCTCGATCCTCGCCGGACCTGCCGAGAATGTATCCAAGAGCACGTATGCGGAGTTGAAGAACGACCGCCTTCGACTGTCGAAGTCCTTCTTCCGCGTGAACGCGATGCTGGTGCGCACCGGCTTTTGCTTTGCGGGCCTGATGGTGCTGATCGCACCGGAGTTCATCCGACAGGTGCTTGGCCGCGAGTGGCTACCGATGCTCGAGGCCTTTCGTTTCCTGAGCGTTTTTACGCTCCTCGAGCCCATCAAGATGACCGTTTCCGGCCTCTTCGTTTCGATCGGACAGCCAGGGCGGGTCCTGCGCACTCGGCTGATCCAATTCGCGGTGATGATCGCCGGCCTGTACGTGCTGGGCGGTGCCTTCGGACTCGCCGGCGTGGCGGCGGCCGTCAACATCATGCTGGCCGTCGGGTTGATCAGCCTGTTCTGGCAAGCCCGTGAGTTCGTGGACTTCTCGCTGACCCGGCTGTTTGTCGCTCCAACGCTCGCTTTGGTCGCGGCGTCCGTCGCGGCGCGCGCAGCCATAATGCTGCCAGGCGTGATCGGTGCGGATTGGCGCACGGCCGCCGTAAAGATCGTCGTCTTCGGAGCTCTCTACGTCGGCATCCTCTTCACCGTCGAGCGAGAGCAGCTGACGGCCGCGGCGCGCGCGCTGGTGGGGCACCTGGGACTGCGGCGCCGGGGCGGCTAGTCGAATGCTTTTCAACTCTCTCAGCTTCTTCGTATTTCTCGCGATCGTGCTCGCGCTCTACCCGCGCTTGCCGCATCGCGGCCAGAACCTGCTGCTCCTGGCCGCGAGCTACCTCTTCTACGCCACGTGGGACTATCGCTTCCTGGGTCTTATCTGGCTCTCGACGTTGATCGACTTCGTGGCCGGGCGTGCAATCCATCGCCGGCGCGAGGCGGGCGATCTAAGTGGTGCGCGCCGGTGGCTCTTCGTCAGCCTGATCGCCAATCTCGGCCTCCTCGGCTTTTTCAAATACTTCGGCTTCTTTGTCGAAAGCGCGCGCGACGCCCTTCTGTTCTTCGGCGTCCCGTTCGCCACCGGCAGCCTGGCGATCATCCTGCCGGTCGGTATTTCGTTCTACACGTTCCAGACGCTGTCCTATTCGATCGACATCTATCGCGGCCGGATGCGGCCGACCGAATCGATTATCGACTTCGGTCTCTTCGTCGCCTTCTTCCCGCAGCTCGTCGCGGGTCCGATCGAGCGCGCGGCCGCACTGCTGCCCCAGATCACCACTCCGCGGACGGTCACTTCGCGGGATCGGGCGGAAGGCTGGAACTTGATCGTGATGGGGCTGTTCCGCAAGGTTGTCGTGGCGGACACGGCGGCCTTCTGGGTCGATCGAGTTTTTGCTGCGCCGGAGACGCAATCGAGCCTCCAGCTCTGGGCGGGCCTTTTCCTCTACTCGCTCCAAATCTACTGCGACTTCGCAGGCTACAGCGACATTGCCCGCGGCACCTCCCGGCTCTTCGGCATAAGCCTGATGCGCAACTTCCACCACCCGTACTTCGCCAGAAACATCTCGGACTTCTGGCATCGCTGGCACATCTCGCTCTCCACGTGGCTCCAGGACTACCTTTATATTCCGCTCGGCGGCAGCCGGCGCGGACCGGTCCGGACGCAGATCAACCTCATGTTGACGATGCTTCTGGGCGGTCTGTGGCACGGCGCGAGCTGGAACTTCGTGATCTGGGGCGGGCTCCACGGACTTTACTTGGCTGCGTACCGACCCTTCCGATCGCGCGGGACAACACAGCCGAACTCGCTCCCCGAGTTACATGGGCACAGTAATCCAATGCGCCACTCGCTCGTGGGAATCAGAGGCGCGTTATCCGATGGCATCTTTGCCGGCCTCGGCGGCCGGGCCGCCGTCTTCGCCCTGGTAACGTTCACCTGGCTATTCTTCCGCTCGACGGATTTCACCACGACACAGGTTTACCTGGCCGGATTGGCCGACCTCACATACGGCGGATGGAAGATCGTACTGCCGTGCACTGCCCTCGCCGCCCTCGTGCTCGTTCTCGACGCCCCACAGGCCGCTCTCGACGACGAGAACTTCGTCCTTAGGCTACCCGACCGGACGCGCGCTGTCGTGATCGCGGCGATGCTCCTGATGCTCCTCTTCAGCGGAGGTTCGACTGAGCCTTTCATCTACTTCCAGTTCTGATTCCGAGGTGAATGTCGGCGACGGTCCCCGGATAACGGCGCAACTCATCTTCACTATCGTCGTCCTCCTACTCGCCTCCGAGGCTTTCCTCCGATCACCACTCGCCCGGTCACGCCTTCTGCTCCCGACGCACTATTACCAGGAAGGGGTGCCGCTGCGAGAGCTCGCGCTCCAGGACGTGCAGCGCGCCGAGGGGCGGGTCGACGTCCTCTTCGTCGGAAGCTCGATCGTCAGAACCAACATTCGGCCGCTGCTCTTCGACGAACTCGTCGCGGCGGGCGGCGCTTTGGCGGATGAGCCGGGCATCGAAATCGTGAGCTTCAACGCCGGCTTGTCAGGCCTAATGCCCGACGCGGCCCGCTTCTACGCCGATCACTTCTGGCTCGACCGTGCCCAGCCACGCCTGGTAGTTCAAGGGATCCGTTACAACGAACTCGCCTCCCCGCTCACAGCCGCCGACCATGAGCGATTGATCAACGGCCGGATCGAGCACCTCTGGATGAGCGATCGGCCGGCGGACCGCTTCCAAGCGCTCGCCATCGAGAACGTCCGACTGCTGCAGTACCAAGGTTGGCTGACCGCGGCCCTGGACCGTCGACGCGGCGGTCGGGTGATCGACGCGCGCGGCTATACGCCGACCGGGCTAACGCTCGAAGAGGCGCTGGCCGACGACTTGATCGGTCCGGCCGAGGCATATACCGGCCGCGAGAGCCTCGACGTCGGGCTAGCCGCCATCCGCGGTCTGCGTGCGCTTTGCGAGGCACGCGGAATCGGCTTCGCACTCCTGAACATCCCCGAACATCCGGACCGCTACCAAGAACCGTCCAGCGACGCACTTTACGACGACTACTTGGAGACCCTGTACGCGCTTGCTCGCGCTGAAGACTTCACCGTCATCGATCCGACAGAAGGTGATCCCAGAGCCTTCTCCGCTCAGGGCACGTTCTCCGATTATCACCACATGACGCCGGACGGCGCGGCGGCGCTTACACGGGCAATCGTATCGCCGATCCGGCCCGTAATAGCGAGGGCACTCGAGATCCGGTAGCGGTCGCGGCCGCGTCCATCTTGCGCCGAGCATGGAGAGCCTGCCACAATGCCGGTATGATCCACACCAGACCACCAGGTCACTACGCCGCAGCGGGCGTTCTCCTCGCCGCGCTGACGGCGCTCGTCGGATCGGCGCCGGGCATCGTTTACGCGGAAACCATCGACCTCACCGGCACTCTACGCGACTTCCGTTCGAGCCATCCGGACTTCGAAGCGTACATCGGATCCGAAACCGGGATCGTCGAGCCGCGACTGGGGCCGGATCGGAAGCCGGTATACGACGGAAGTGCGCCGCACCGGACCGTGACGAGCGAGACGACATTCGACCAATGGTATCGGGATGTGGATGGCGTCAACGTGTCGCAGCCGATCACGCTCACCCTCGACAACACGATCGCGCCTGACGCGAGCATCTTCACGTTCGCTAGCGGCGCCTTCTTCCCGGCGGACGGCACCCTCTTCGGCAACGAAGGGCGCGCTCACAACTTCCACTTCACACTGGAGCTGCACTCCGCCTTCACGTATCAGCCCGGCCAGTTCTTCACCTTTACCGGAGACGATGACTTGTGGGTCTTCATCGACGATTCTCTCGTTATCGACCTCGGCGGTGTCCACGGCGCGCTGACGGGCACCGTCGATCTCGACGATCTCGGACTGATAGCCGGCGAAACGTACCCCTTCGACCTCTTCTTCGCGGAGCGCCATACGTCGCAAAGTACGTTCCGGATCGACACATCGCTCGAGATCGAGCCGCCGACCGCCACCCCGACACCCTCGCCAACCGACACGCCGACCCCGACTCCGACTTTCTCGCCGACACCGACCTTTACCCCGACACCGACGTCCACGCCGACACCGACGTCCACGCCGACACCGACATTCACGCCGGCCCCTCGCTACCTCCCAATCGCTTACCGGCAACGTTGCCCCGAGCGCTGGCGACCGATAGACGTCGTGCTCGTGGTCGATGCCTCGACCAGCATGCGGGAGCCGGCCGGCCGAGGCCGTACGAAGCTCGATGCGGCCCGGGAGGCCGTCGCCGCTTTCATCGATCGGATGCGGCTCGGCGCTGACGGCGATCGCGCGGCAATAGTCGAATTCAATGACGACGCCCGGATCCTGGCCGGTCTTACGTGGGACGGTGGCGCGCTCGATGCCGCACTCGCGCGTATGGAGAGCGTCCCCGGCAGCCGCCTCGACCTCGGCCTCGACGCCGCAAGCCGCGCGTTCGCGGATGGCGGCGCGAGCGAAGGTCGCAGCCGCGCGCTCGTCCTACTTACCGACGGACTCTTCAACCACACGACGCGATCGGAAATCCTGCTGGCCGCCGAAGGCCTGCGGGCGGGACGCGTGTCCATCTGGTCCGTCGGGCTCGGCGAGGTGATCGACCGGCCGCTCTTGGCCGAGATCGGCGGCGGCGAGTCGCATTACGTTGAAGCGCCGAGCGCGGACGATCTGACCGGGATCTACGCCTCGCTCGCCGAGCGGCTGACGTGCGTGCCGCGCTGAGATGGACAGAGACGCTTATAGGCATCGCGCGCGAGCCCGTCGCCGCCGTACGAAGCTCGAGAGCGCGGGCTCATGCGGATGAAGGGGCGATTGGTCAGACTGGCATACGTCGTCGCCGACGGAGCGCTTTCGCCATTCGAGTCGCTCATGCTCGCCCGTTTGGCGTCCGGCGATCGTTGCGCGGCATGGCTGCATGACAATCCACCGGTGTTCATCATCGGAGCACCCCGTTCCGGTACGACGCTCGCGCTCCAGGCCCTACTTAACCGGTGGCGCTTTGCGTACGTCCCGAATCTCGCGGCGCGTCTGCCGCACGCGCCGGTCGTCGCGACATGGCTTGCCGGACTGCCGCTTCTTGGTAACGGAGCGCCGACAAGCGATCACAAAGTGGTCGAAAGAGACGCCGGCGCGGCGTTTGCCTCCAACCTTGGCCGGACGACCGGGGTGTGGGGACCGCACGAGGCTGGGCCGTTCTGGAATCGGTGGCTGCCGCGCACTCCACATGCCTTCGTGGACCCGGGCGCCACTCCCGAGTTCGTGCTGAGCGCAATGCGCCGCGAAGTCGCCGCCTTGAGCCAACTCTTTAAGGCTCCGTACTTGAACAAGAATGTCGTCAATTCGATGCGCATAGCCCCGCTCTCGGAAGCCTTCCCGAACGCCGCTTTCATCCGCGTCCAACGCGATCCGCTGGACGCAGCGCGCTCTATCCTCCGCGCTCGGGAGCAGGCGCGCGGCGATCGGAGTCTCTGGTGGTCCGTCGAGCCGCCCGAAATCGATACTATCCGGCGGCTCGAACCGTGCGCCCAGGTCGTTGATCAGGTGTACTTTGTCGAGTCGCGGATCGAAGCAGATCGCCAAAGCCTCGGCGCGGAACGCTTCCACAAGCTTGGATACGCCGAGCTGTGCGACGACCCGAGTGCCGCATTGGACGGCGTCGAACTGTTTCTTCGCGGCCGCGGGCTTCAACTCGAAGAGCGTAGTTCGCTGCTGCCTGCGCGTTTCGAGCGCCGGCCCACACAACTGCTCCATGAGGCCGACGAACACTGCCTTCGGGAGCGGGTGGCGCTGCGGTGGGGGCGGCGTTTGAACGCCCTTACTGGAGATGAAGCGCCAGGGCCGATCTTCGCTCAGCCCTGGTGGCTGGAGGCGGTCGCTCCGGGCCGGTGGTCCGCGGTTGAGGAAGTCGTGGACGGGCGCGTAGTCGCTCGGCTGCCGTACGTCTTTCGTTCCGGGATAGGCGGCATGCGGCTCGGCGGAGCGCCGTTGGCGCGCTATCTGGGTCCATGGCTCGACGCTGGCGACGGTAAACCCGCGACGCGCGGTTCGCGCGAGCACCAACGGCTGGAGGCATTGATCGAGCGCTTGCCGCCGTTCGCCGACTTCGCGCAGCGGATGGATCCAGCCTTCAATAATGCGCTGGCGTTCCACTGGCACGGCTTCGCGGTGCGCTGGAGAGTCACTTACAGGCTTGATGGCCGGGACGGCCACGCCGCCCTGGGAGACCACGGCGCTATTTGGAACGGCTTCCGCGAAAACGCGCGGCGCGAGATCCGCAAGGCCGAAACGCAACTGAAGATCCGGGATGATCTAGGCATCGAGCCGGTCATGGACCTGGTAGAGCGCACTTTTCTGCGCCAGGGGAACGGTCTGCCATTTGACAGGAACGTGGCTCGGCGCGCGCATGTCGCGGCCGCCGCCCGCGGCCGTTGCCGCACGTTGATCGCCGAGGACGCGGCCGGCACTCACCACGCCGGCGCTTTCGTTGTTTGGGACGGGTCAGCAGCGTACTACCTGCTCGGCGGCGGCGACCCTGAGCTTCGCGCGAGCGGTGCGGCAAGCCTTCTGCTTTGGGAGGCCATTCGAGGAGCGGCCGAAACGAGCACCGCCTTCGACTTCTGCGGTTCCATGAAGCGGCCGATCGAGCGATTCTTCCGGTCCTTCGGCGCGCGTCAGACGCCGTACCTCGAAGTGACCAAGACTCCGGCGCGCCTCCTACGCGCCGCGAGGGCGGCGCGCGATGCGATCTCCTGATGGCATGACTCGCGGCTCCGATCGCCCGCTTCGAATTTTGGTCCTCGCGCCGATCTACCCGCCCGCCGTGGGCGGCGCGGCGACCTACTTCGGAGGACTGCTGCCGACCGCAGCCCGGCATCCCGACATTCAGGCGATCCATGTGATCACCGAGTGCTTTCGCGGCGCGCCGTCAAGTGAGTCCGATAGCCGGCTTTCGATCGCTCGGATCCTGCCGACACGCGTCGGAGAGCCAAGGCGAACGCGGCTAGGGCATGCGACGAGCTACCTGGGAACGCAGCTCTGGCTTGCCGCCAATCTGCGCAAGCGAGTGCGCTCCACCGGTTCCGATCTCGTCCATGTTCACACCCGCTTCCGCGGCCGGATGTTCTTCTCGGCGCTAGCTCGCTGCGGCGTGCCGATCGTGGCCGATCTACGCGATCGGCGGACGGATCTTGGGCCATGGCTGCGGGTAGCGGACCGGCTGGTGTGCGTTATCGAGAGCGTGCGCGACGAAGCGGTGGCCGCGGGCTTTCCGGAGGGGCGGACGGCGGTCGTGCGCACTCCGCTGATCATCCCGCCGTCGCTGCTAGACGATCCGAAAGGCGCGGCGCGGGCGACCGCTGAGCGGCACGGGCTCGGCTCAGCGCCCTACGTGCTCTCGGTCGGCGATGTCGCGGCGCATAAGGGGATCCCGGAGCTCGTCGAGGGCTTCGGTCGTTGGAGGGCGGCGCATCCGGAGGCGCGGCTGGTAGTGGCCGGCGTGAACTATGGCGGGCCGGCGATGGCCGCGGCGCTCGACGCGGCGCCCGGGGTGATACGGCTCGGCCCGGTAGAGCGCGAAGAGGCGCTAGCGCTGATGGCCGGCGCCGCAATTGTCATCCGCCCCTCCCATCGTTCGGAAGGCCTGCCTCGCGTCATCCAAGAGGCGGTCGCGATGGGCGCGAAAGTGATCGCCCCACCAGGCGTCCCCGAGTTCGACGCGGCGATGCCGGAATGCGTGCTCGACTCGGTGACTCCGGAAGCGATCGAGCGGGCGCTCGAGGCGGCGTGGCGGCGCGAAGGCCCGCCGACGCTCGACTTATCGGAGCATGAACCTGAACGCGTCGCGGAGTCGCTCGTGAAGGTCTATCGATCGGCTGTCGACGGCGTGGCGGGAACCGGGGTCGGCGACGAACTCGGAGTTGATCTGGTCGTCGCTTCGCTCGTCGCGGTCGCCCTCGATGTCGGCCTCAAGAGCGCGGTCGGCGTCCGTGTCGGCGTCGCGAACTCGGTCGGCGTGGCGGTCAGCCCGGGATGGATACCGCCCGGTCACGGGGTCGGGCTCGAAATCGACCACGTATTGGGCGGCGGCACGTTGCGGAAGCGCGAAGACGGCGAAGACCGTCAGCAAACAGATCTTCAACCAGCGCTGCCGGATACTCGTCCGCGAGTCGGCGCAGGCATGAGGCATACTCGGCTCCCCTTTTCCGATGTAGCTCAACCCCTATGACAACCGGTGGCCAACTTCGGTTCGATCAATAGTCAGGCCTGAGGTGCGATGTCGGTGATCGACACCGACCGACACCGATCGTCGTTGCGATAAACGTGTACATACGCATCGCAAAGGCGGGTGCCGAGAGCTATCGTTCGGCGGCGGGCGACGTGGGGCGGTGTTCTCGACCGAAAGTTCTCGCCGTCCGGGCATCGTGCGGCGGCTACCGGTGCTAGCGCGGCCAGTGACGAAGTGATGTGGTGACGAGGCGGCGAAGACGAGGTGACGAGGTGACGAGGTGACGAGGTGACGAGGTGACGAGGTGACGAGGATGATAGAGTGCATTGTGCGAACCGACGACGTCATGGCCGAAGTCCGCGTGCTGGAGGCGCTGCGAGCCGACGGACTCCCGGCCCGCGCGGCGACCGCTGACGAGTGGGCGCGAGAGATGGCCGCGGTCCCTATCGATCTGGACGAACCTGCATCCCCGACGACAGTGGGTATCGTCGACCTGACGGTTCGCGACGCGGTTGCGGCGATCGAGCAAGCGGCGGAGGCGGGCGTGCCGGTCATCGCCTACGGCCCCCACGTCGACGGCGACGCTATGGCGGCGGCGCGCGCGGCGGGCGCGACGGTGGTCTATCCGCGCGGGCGCTTCCTCATGCAGACGGCGGAGCTGGTGCGGGCGCTCACGCCGGGCGCCGAGGGTGACGGCAAGCCGCCGGAGGACGCGGCTTGAGCACGGCGCGAGCGGCGGTAGGGTGCAAGCGCGAGCACTGGAGGATCGGCAAGCTCAGAACGGGCCGTGTTACACAATTCCGGCTAATCGGGAAACGGCATTCAGCGGGTGGTGCAGCGAGGAGCATAAACTTGCGCTGTCACGGCAATATGCGAGCGACGAGCGACGAGGTCCGATGGTCCGGAGAGGGGGCGTTATGCGGCGTGGGTATGTTGTGCAGTTCTGTATAACTCACAGTTGGGCAAACAGCATGCGCAGATGACTTCAGGCGACGAACTCGGCGCAAACTGCGACAATTGGTGATCGCTGGTCGACTCGACGACTTGCGCGTCCCGCCGGGCAATCGTCTCGAGGCACTCAAGGGGGGCCGCGCCGGTCAGCACAGCATTCGCGTCAACGACCAGTATCGCCTGTGCTTTCGATGGACCCCGGCCGGCCCTGAGGCCGTCGAGATCGTGGACTACCATTGAAGGAGCTAACTATGATGCCGAAGTTGAAGCCCGTGACACCTGGCGAGTTGCTGCTCGAAGAGTTTCTTCGGCCGATGGGGATCTCCCAGTACCGCCTCGCGAAGGAGATCGGAGTCCCTGCACAGCGAATCGGCGAGATCGTAGCTGGTCGACGCTCCGTCACGGCGGACACCGATCTGCGGCTATGTCGGTTCTTCGGTCTCTCGAATGGGTACTGGCTTCGCGCCCAGGTTGCTCACGACACCGAGGTGGCGGAAGAAGCTCTTGCCGAAGCACTCGAGAAGA
>JBCLES010000070.1:0-12427 GCA_038913135.1 Anaerolineae bacterium | reverse complement strand
CGGGTCTATCCCCGCGCACGCGGGGGAGCCTGAGTGAGAGCCCAGGCCATTTGATTGTCATGAGGTCTATCCCCGCGCACGCGGGGGAGCCAGTCGGACGCACGTCGCGATTGCCGCCGACCGAGGTCTATCCCCGCGCACGCGGGGGAGCCCCGTGTGGCGCGCTCAACTGGCCGCTCGCGAGGGGTCTATCCCCGCGCACGCGGGGGAGCCGGGACACTCACATAGGAGCAACGAAATGGGCAGGGTCTATCCCCGCGCACGCGGGGGAGCCTTACAACCCGCCAGCTCAACATCGCCCGCATAAGGTCTATCCCCGCGCACGCGGGGGAGCCGCCGTCGTGCAGTGTCTTAGCTTGTCTCTTAAAGGTCTATCCCCGCGCACGCGGGGGAGCCGGCCTTGACGCCGACGTGGCCGTAGGGCAGAGGGGTCTATCCCCGCGCACGCGGGGGAGCCGCCGTCAATATCATTGACTGTCTCTATCCTGCGGGTCTATCCCCGCGCACGCGGGGGAGCCCTCACATAGGAGATTGACATGAGCTTCGAGACGGGTCTATCCCCGCGCACGCGGGGGAGCCGGCGCCAGCTGCCCGACTTCCGCATTCGGGCGAGGTCTATCCCCGCGCACGCGGGGGAGCCCGATCGCCCGATACGCGGCACGTCCTGCGCCAGGGTCTATCCCCGCGCACGCGGGGGAGCCTGGAGGGCGATCCCGCTTGGTATGATGCGCGCGGGTCTATCCCCGCGCACGCGGGGGAGCCGGCAACAGCCTCATCGCCCGAGACACGCCGACGGGTCTATCCCCGCGCACGCGGGGGAGCCGCTCGCCAGCCAGCGGTTTATGGGCAATCGCAGGGTCTATCCCCGCGCACGCGGGGGAGCCCAACGCCGCGCTCCATTCCGGCCAGTTCGGCGAGGGTCTATCCCCGCGCACGCGGGGGAGCCACACATAGGAGATTGACATGAGCTTCGAAACACGGTCTATCCCCGCGCACGCGGGGGAGCCTCGCGGCCGACGCCGCGATCTCGGTGTTGAAAAGGTCTATCCCCGCGCACGCGGGGGAGCCGAAATCCGCCTTCCGAACGGGTCGGCTATCTGGGGTCTATCCCCGCGCACGCGGGGGAGCCGTGGGACCGGATAGCAGGGGGAGAGCGGGTATAGGTCTATCCCCGCGCACGCGGGGGAGCCGCCGCCAGCGCTGGCGGCGGACCTGGCGGCGAGGGTCTATCCCCGCGCACGCGGGGGAGCCCCACCATGCCAAGCACGGTCGCGATCGCGTTGAGGTCTATCCCCGCGCACGCGGGGGAGCCGGGCGATTCTGGCGTTGATGCTTTACACGGGAGGGTCTATCCCCGCGCACGCGGGGGAGCCACATCGACAGTGGACACGTGAGTATTCCGCCGGGGTCTATCCCCGCGCACGCGGGGGAGCCCACCGTCGGCGGCGGCGGCGGGCCGAGGTAGAGGGTCTATCCCCGCGCACGCGGGGGAGCCCGGGTGAGCGTCGCCCCCGTGCCCGAATGGTACGGTCTATCCCCGCGCACGCGGGGGAGCCTTCTGGAGCGCCGGCCGCGACCGCCCATGTCGGGGTCTATCCCCGCGCACGCGGGGGAGCCGATAGGCGCGCGGCGGCGTCCGAGGATGCGTCGGGTCTATCCCCGCGCACGCGGGGGAGCCATCAGGCTAGCACGTTCCTCCGGTGTGGTGGCGGGTCTATCCCCGCGCACGCGGGGGAGCCTGACACCTCCCCTTTCTGCTCGGCCCAACGAAGGGTCTATCCCCGCGCACGCGGGGGAGCCTCGTCCGGGTCGAGCCCGAGCGCCAGATACGCCGGTCTATCCCCGCGCACGCGGGGGAGCCGTACTATGACGATCTCATTGGCCGCGAAAATGAGGTCTATCCCCGCGCACGCGGGGGAGCCCGGGGCAATGGAGAAAGCAAATGACAACGATCGGGTCTATCCCCGCGCACGCGGGGGAGCCTTCCGCGACACCTTTTTGGACCTGCGCGCCAAAGGTCTATCCCCGCGCACGCGGGGGAGCCGTGGTTTACCGACAAGCTCGCCGAGCTACCAGAGGTCTATCCCCGCGCACGCGGGGGAGCCCTGAGCGAGGATGCATGGCGAATGCTCGTGGGAGGTCTATCCCCGCGCACGCGGGGGAGCCAGCCACCATGCCAGGCGCGTAGCCAGCGTCAGGGGTCTATCCCCGCGCACGCGGGGGAGCCTGTCACCGCCCCATTTTGCTCGGCCCAACGCAGGGTCTATCCCCGCGCACGCGGGGGAGCCTCGAGGCGGCGCGCGCATTTACCAGAGGAGACAGGTCTATCCCCGCGCACGCGGGGGAGCCAGCGGATACCAAGCTCCTAAAGGCGTCCGCTAGGGTCTATCCCCGCGCACGCGGGGGAGCCGCCGAAAAGGAAACAACGGCCGGCGTCTATATGGGTCTATCCCCGCGCACGCGGGGGAGCCATGAGGATGGCCGCTTTCCTGCCCATGTCCGAGGGTCTATCCCCGCGCACGCGGGGGAGCCTTGAAGCGGCGGGGGCATACCATTCCGGCGGGGGGTCTATCCCCGCGCACGCGGGGGAGCCTATTGCTCACCACGATTGTCAGCCCCGTTCCGGGGTCTATCCCCGCGCACGCGGGGGAGCCCAGGCACTGGACGGGCTAGGGCTAACCGAGGCGGGTCTATCCCCGCGCACGCGGGGGAGCCTCGACGCTTGGGGGCGTGACGGGACTACACCCGGGTCTATCCCCGCGCACGCGGGGGAGCCGAGCCGATGACAGGGTCTCCGGCCTGCACCTTAGGTCTATCCCCGCGCACGCGGGGGAGCCCACGTCGCTCCTGTTTTTCCGATCAACGCGAAAGGTCTATCCCCGCGCACGCGGGGGAGCCTTCGCCGCCGTGACCGCGCCACCCCGAGGGTACGGTCTATCCCCGCGCACGCGGGGGAGCCAAGTGCAACGCGATCAGCTGGCCCCGGCTGGTGGGTCTATCCCCGCGCACGCGGGGGAGCCGCGGTCATACGTGGGGGCATTGCGAGGTAAATGGGTCTATCCCCGCGCACGCGGGGGAGCCACGATGCCACGTCACCGACGCTCGACGCGTGGAGGTCTATCCCCGCGCACGCGGGGGAGCCGACGGTGTACAGATCGAGGAGGTCGACGCGGAGGGTCTATCCCCGCGCACGCGGGGGAGCCGCGCCCTGCCCCGCCTCGGACGAGCCGAAAAAGGGTCTATCCCCGCGCACGCGGGGGAGCCTGGCAAGAGGGATTGTGGCAATTCGGGGACGAGGGTCTATCCCCGCGCACGCGGGGGAGCCTTGAACCGCCCCCCGGTTATAGGAGACGCCATCGGTCTATCCCCGCGCACGCGGGGGAGCCTCATCGGGCAGGCACAGCTCGCTATGCTGCGGGGGTCTATCCCCGCGCACGCGGGGGAGCCCCTGGGGGAAAATCCCCGAAGCCATGGGGCATAAGGTGAATCAATGGGACCGATTAACGGTTCGCTCTAACGCACTATTCAATTGGTAAGGTGCGGTGTTACTCGCCTAATGACTGCGGCAAAGTGCGCTGATCAATGATCGGCTGATGTGCAAATTCATCTGCAGCAGCGTGATCGTCGGGTTCATTCTGGGCGATTGTTCTTCGTGCCAGGTAAATTCCGTCGCGCAGGACCAACTCTGTCCTAGGAGTTCCTAACGTTGCCACCGATTGACCGCCGGGTGTCTTTGGCGCCTTCCAGGTCATGACTGCCGACACTTCGGAGGCGGGATCGTGCCAAGAGTCAAGAACCGCCCAAACGCGCTCGCGTACCGCCTTCGTCATGCGCGGCGCCGTGTAAACGCCTGGTGCGATCTCGCACATACTCGACGAGAGAAATCCGCGCCAACGCGGAGGAGCGTTGCGTGTGACGATTACGATCATTCGCCGTCGAACATCTCCTTGATCCGATCGATCATTCGACTCACGACTCGTTGGCGTCGAAACTCCTCGCTGGCGATCCGTCGTACTTCGCGCTCCAACTCCAAGTCCTCCTTTTGCATGACCGCCCTCGCTGCACCGAAGGCGATCGGAAGCGTAACCTGCTCGCGAAACAGATCCGCCACATCGAGCGCGAAAGCCCGGCCCGAGGTCTCATGTATGAAGCCGAGCTGCGGAATGGTGCCGGTAACTGCGACAGCAACCATCGCGGCCGCCGACGTTGCCGCGGCGGCGTGATTGATGGCCTGATTCGGAACATCCGCAGCCTCTGGTTGGGAGCGATCGTAGCGGCGCCCACTCCATCGGATGCCGAAGTCACTTGCCAGTTGTTTGTAGACTGCCTTTACACGCGCCCCTTCGATGCCTCGCAGCACATTCAGATCGGAAGAAGGTAGAATCTCGCCCATCCGCCACGCATACATCCGACGAACGAGATGTGCCCGCGCTCCTTTAGTGTCGCTCCAGATCGAAACATGCCTGCGCGCTCGCCCCGATCGATCCGGTCCGAACGGCATGCTTGCGTAAAATCGAACTCCATCGTCGCCGACACAAACCAGTCCGGTTCCATGGCGTGAGAGTAGCCGCAGCGCGTCGTGACTCACCGTTGTTCCGGGCTGGAGCATGATGCATGAGAGCATCTGGAATGGGATCGCATAGTCGCCGGATTCCAAATCTGGCTGTTTGGCGGCGAGGAAGCGCAGCGTTCCGGATTCTACGTAGAGCTTTCCGCGGGAAAGCCACATCATGCCGTGCCGATCTTCCTGCGGGATCGCGGCCGACTCAAGCCCAAGGCGTCCGGAGAGCATATCCTCAAGTCACCGGGCGGAGAAGAAGCATTCCAAAGCCGAACGCCCGATGCCTCCCGAGCCCGCGAGACAGAACTTTACTGAAACCGTCGCCATCCACGATCTCCAGCGTCCCACGCATCAAAGCATCGGGCCGCTCACAGAGATGGGATACCCGATCGGCGCCCTGTGTGCGCCTCAACAGCCGCGTGCGCCGAAATCGCACCATGTTCGCATGCTTCAGCCGAATGCCCCCGCGGCGGAGCAATTCTTCTTCCAGCCAGTGTACATATACGGACTCGCGATCTACGCTCTCGCCCTTGCCCACTTGCCACGCACGGGCAAGAAAGGAATCAACCTCAGCTCCACGACGGTACGTTTTGCCATCCGAATTCATCCGCTGGATCGGGCAAATGCGAGTTTCGAACGCCACCCGCTTTCCCTCGGTCCAAGATGACGGCATCTCCTTCACCGCGATCGTCTTCCAATCGCAGGCCTGAAATGTTGTCGGCTCCGCATAGGTGTTCGCGCGATCTCGCAGCACGTCCAGCGTTTCGCTTGTATACGCCAGCACCGTTGATGCTCGGCGCAACTCGCGTTGGACCGAGAACGTCGATACGACGCCCGGTCCGAACAATTCTTCAAGGAAGCAATGCAAGAGATACCCGTTGTCCGACTGTCGGATCGGGAATCGGCGCTGCTCTGCGATTCTCATGAGATGCGGAGTGCTGACGTCCATCTGCAGCATACGAAGCGGATCAGTCGTTCCCATCATGGCCTTCCCGGTATTTGAATCGACCTGATCGCATGAAGCGCCGGCCCGTGTGGATCTGATTCGCCCAATCCCGTTCATCCGTTATCGGCATCACATTCCCTTGATCGTCCGCCCCGTCGTCAACATTGAGCCACGCTAGGAACGTCTCATTTTGACCGGTGCGCACAGCATCGCGTTCACAAGTCTCCAGCGCGGCGATCAAGGACGGGGCGTTCACTATCCCGAGTGCCATCGGAACCGAAGGAAGGCAGGGCTTTCGGCCAATGAAAAGCGGACGGGCGGGATTGCTCAGTGCAGCATCCAGCATCTCGAGCGTCGGTTCCTCATCCTCGGGAAGAAGCTGAAGAGCCACCGTGTAGATCGCGTCGGCAAGATAATGTCGATATCGAATGTGAGTGCCGGCCTTGGCAGCGCCACCCTTGCGGCCCTCCGGTTCGCCGCGGGTTGTCCAGCCTGCGAGCATGAAGTCCTGGCCGAGGTCAACTGTCTGAAAGTCGACCAACTCTTCGCCTGCACGATCCTGACGCACCGCGTGCAGCACACGTTCCTGCAGTCTCTGGATCAGCTGAAAGTCACGGTGTTCATAACCGAGCGCGTTCGCCAGTAGCCCAGTGATCATCGACTTTGCCGGCGCGTCCCGCGTCACGCCGAGTTGATCCACCAAACCGCCTCCAAAGCTCATCAATGGGGCATCGAAGCGGATCAGTAGAACCTTCGCCATGGCTCACCTCCCTACCATGCCGGCCGCCCACAGAGCGAGATCGGCGAGCGGTACGGCGGCATCCACGCCGACAGCCGCCAACAGATCAGCCGAGGGAGACAGCGCGGCGATGTGGCGCGTGGTCCCGCGTCCGTACATCGAGTCCAGGTCAGCCAAGTGCATCGCCATGGCCGAATACGCGTTCTGTACAACGTCCGGGCGCTCGCCTACGGGCTTAAGGAACGCATTTGCCATTGTGCGCGGCTGTTCCGATCCAGATTCGACAATGACACAGTGTGCCCGGGAGTACGGGGCCGTCGATCCGAGCTTGGCTCCCGGCGAAACAGTGGCCATCACATGGATTAGGCGCCTGACGAGCTCCGCCGCCAGGTCGCTCGGCGCGTCCTTCCACGAATTCCGTTCCACGCCCTCCAAGTTCATGACCAATTGACCAACATCGACAACCACGTAGCCGTAGAATACTCCGCTCGTCAGCTCAGCCGTTCCGATGTGCCCGCTGCCCATTGCCTCGTCTTCCGAGGTCGCGAGGAGATCATCGATCACGCTGAAGTAGTCGGTCTCACTCGCCTCCTCGTGAACCGTCAGCGCGTGCGCGACGTGAATCGCCGCATCGCCGCGTGCCAGGATATCGCTCGTGACCATCCTGCCAAACAAGGCAGCATCTAGACCGGATGCATGGCGAAGCTCCTTCAAATTCTTTTTGACGTCGCGTGTGAGCCAGTCCTTAACGGCGGTCTTGGCCTTTTTAGCATCGTCGAGTCCGGCACAAATGGTCCGGGCTTCCTCCCTGAGGTAGTCGACTTCCGGTCTGCCGAGGACTGTGACCTGGCCCGTGCGAACTCCGGAATCGGTCTCGTCCGCCGCCTTCTCCGCCTTCGCGCTCTGGCCCAGGACTTCGGCCATTATCCCGGTGGTGACCGCCTTCGCGATCTCCTCCGGCACTCCGTCCTCAACGAGAGGCCCGTGGACGAATCGTTCGAACGTTCGTCTCGAGCGAATCGACAGTTCGATCGGCACGCCACTATCTTCAATGCCCTGGATCGAATCCGGTCCGCTGAAGGTCCGCCAGTGCCGCTTCAGGCACTGAGACGAGATACGGGTCCTGGTCGCGCCACCGAATGGAATCCGCTTGGCGAACCCAACGTCATCGCGATTCAGCAACGCGGCGGAGTACGAAGTCAATGAGTGTATCTGGACGAATTGGGATGTCATGCATCGCTCCTGGAGGTACGGAAGTAGTCCCGCGCGATTCGGCGGCGTACCCATTCCTGGTCCCGCTCGCCTTCAGAGAGGATCAATTGCGCAAGTTCGGTCAGGTCGGATCTACCGGCCTTTGACGCCAGTTGGTGGCTGACAGCGCGCGCCGCATCGCTCAGGCCGACGCCGCGCGCGCGAAGCAATTTCGTGAGCCGCGCCTCCGAGACGTCGGCCTGAGCAAGCGCTTTGCCGAATGGGGTTCCGGGCGCGTGCAAGCCCTGCAACTCCGCCATACACGCGAGGATCGTGCCCCATCTACGCTCCAACTCGCGCGCGCGCCCCGCCGTGGCTGAAACTCCGATCGCCGGTTCGATACGCCGGACAAAGAGCTTCCAAAACGCTGCGGAGGCCGGATTGCCGTCGCGAAGACGGCGGATGTCGGCCACATCGCCCGACGGCAGCACCGATATCATCTCCGCCGCGATTGAGCCGACCAAGCCTTGGAGAACTGATCTGCGGGTCGGTGCCGCCACCTCATTCATGGCTGTACTCCTCATCGAACACTTCTGGTGATTCGCTCAATTCTCTCTCCGTGGATTCGTTGTAGATCTCGGGAAAGTTCTTTCTCGCTCCACCCCAAAATAGAGCTTCGCAAGCCGAAATGGCACGGTAATGTCGTGCCAAGGGAATGGGCGCTTCCTCGATTGCGCTGGCCAGAACGGCAGCCGCCTCATTGACGACGAGATGCTTCCACCGTCGATTGTCGTCCTCGCCACCGGATTCGATGTCATTCCACAAGGCGTCGAAGAAAATTCGATCGATCCGTCGATCGAACTTCGACTTCCATACACCTGTTCGCTCATCCTTGAACTTGAGTTCGTCGCGCCCACCCTGGAGCAGAGCGCATAACGCCGGCAGCAGCATTCGCCCCATGACCTCATCAACAACACTTACGCGTTCACTGGCCAGACGGCCAACGCTCTCCAGCTCGGCTCCGAGGAGCGGTATGATCCGACCTGGTATCCAAAGCCAACGTTCTCGATACCCATCGGTGGTGCCCTGGCCACGGACTAAGCCCTGACCGACCCAGAGATGGTCATGCGTGGCGCCGTAGGATATCTCCTGTGCCGGACTCTTGCGATAGTCGCCACCAAGCAGCAATTGGTGGGTTAGGCGATATGAGAAGCCCAGGCTTGAGATGGTCAAAGCGCTGGGCTCCTCGCCGAGCTTAGTCGGCGTCCAGATGTCGCCCGTGTTGCCCTTCAGCTCTGCCGCACTTATCCGAGGGGTATCAGTCGATGTGAAGTCGGCGCGGATAGAGTCTGGCGTGCCGGCGAGGCGGATCCGCCGGCTGATCTCAATGAAGAAGGGGTCGCACACAGTAAGTCCGAGGGAAGAGTGACCGTCCCATGGCAACAGCCAGAGCAGAGCATGACCATCGTTGTCCGCATAGCCGAACCCAGCATCTACGATGCGTGATCGCTCACGGAGCCACGTGCCGACGTCCCGTCCGAATCGCTCCGCAGCGCCTAGACCCGAGGTTACGGCAACGCAGACGCGCGTGCCGTAGCCGCTGTTCATGCGTGCGATCCCATATGTCCCGCGGCCTGCGAATCCGGACATCGTCTGCATCGAAGTTAGCGCGAAGAGCCAATGCTCTGGCCGAGGCTTGCCGATTCGGCCGTCCTTGAGATCGTGATTCCGGCCCGTGATTAAGACGTCGATCTCATCGGGAAACCGGGTTGTGTGGGAGAAGCCATCCAATGTGCCCTCAGGCACGGGCGGTTGGAAGAGCGCCGGCTTGCTCAGGTCCTCTACAAGGAGACACCAGGGTTCAACCGTGCCGGCGCTCAAATTCAGCAGGCTTGCCGCCCAAGCATCTGGTTCGTCGTTAAGCGCGTGCAAGCCTCCTCGAGCCATTGCGAGTGCCGCGAGCTGGCACAGGAATGCATGCCATGCATGCGATTGGTGCGGCTGCAGATAGGCCGGATCACTTCGCAGCCCCGATCCGAGACGATGGAGCAATTCGACGATGGTCACAGTGCGACGTTCTCGAGTCCCGTCGTCGATCGTGATCAGCGGGTCGGAAAGCGCGCATAGACGACTTGACATGGAGTGCTCCATCTTCAGTCCTTGAACTCGCGGATGCCGAGTCGATCATAAACGAAGCGTTTAGTGCTCAGAGTGATATTGAGACTTCCGCGCTCGCTCGATTCACAGCGAACGTCGATCTCGGCCGGCAGACCCTTGGCCATATGGTGCGGAAGTGAGATCTGGTCGATGAGATTTTCGAAGGGACCCATCACGGTTCCGAGGTCGATGATACGATCCGATTCTCCAAGGCGCGAGGCGATCCGCCGCGAGATCTCTCTTGTCGGAAATTCGAGATCGCCGAACGGTCGGGAACGGTCGAGAACGTTGGTGGCGCCTGCCGATACCTGGGCCATTCGCGCTCCGAGTTGATGGCGCTCATGTTCGTACCACGGCGCCCCTAGCTGCGAGACAATCGCGGCGAGTGAATCCGGATGTGTCGCCTTCTCGACGACAAGCCGGGCCATTCGCGGAATCTCGATCTCGCGGTGCTCCTCGAGCAAGCGATACGTTGCCTCGAGCGTGCGAAGGTCTTGATACACCGTTCCGAGGCCGTGAGGCCCATTGGCACTCCCGTTGGCTCGAATGAAGGTCCCCAGGTTGCGCTCGGACGGAACGAGCACGATGAGTTCAGCGTGTTCAAATCCGTCCGGCCGAAGGGCCGACGGATGGCGATGGAGACGTCCGGCGCGCTGGAGCAGCACGTCCATCGGACACAGATCGCTGATCATGAGGTCCGCGTCGAGGTCCAGACTCTGTTGTACCGTCTGTGTTGCCACCGCAATACGACCCTCCACTTGCCGACCCTTGCCGAACGCCTTCTCGATCGCGACATCGAGAGCCCGCCGATCATCGCCTGCGAACCTCGAATGATGGGGCGCCGGAACTCCGCCACACGTCAAGAGTACTGCCGGAATTCCCCGCGCGTGCGCATGGGCCTCGATGGCTCTCTGCGTGTCGATACAGCCATTCACGGTGTTTCGAATGACGAGGACGTGCGCTCCCTGCGCGGCAGCCCCGACCGCTTGAGTGGCAATCGCGTCAATGTTGTCCATCCAGCGCTGAAGCGTCACCCGGAAGGTTTTCGGATTACCCGGTGAACGGACTCCCAGGATCGAGCTCGTCCTACCCGGGCTGCTGGAACGGAGACACGTTGAGATGGCGGGATACGGCGTGTCGATTGCCTCAGCGATAGTGGGGGTGCCCGAGTTGGCGCCGGCCGTCGCGAGTAGGCGTGTGCGCGCGTCGGAACCTAAGGTCGCGGTCATCAGGAGTGCCTGCCCTCCCGCGTCCAGATGGAATCTGAGAACGGACTCGAGCAGACGGTTCATGTACGGATCGGAAGCATGAACCTCGTCGACGACGAGGAGATGGCGGAGAAGCGCCGTCGCGCGAAGATGCGCGTGACTTACCACGATCGTGGACAGGAGCACTTGGTCGATCGTGCCGACGACGATGCTTCCGGCCACGAATCGCTTAGAGTTTTCCGCTGCCCAGCCTCGATAGCGGAAGCGTTCCTGCAGGTCGTCATTCCAGAGATACTCGAAGCGTGACAGAATCGTCGCCGAAGCGTCGTCGACCTTCATATAACCCGGCACCGCGAGCACGACCGGTGGGCGGGTCTCATAGGACGGAAAGGCCGTGCGCGTGGCTTTGACGATCCGTGCGTGGATCTGTGTGGCGGCCGCTCGCGTTGGCAACGCGAAGTACATTCCGTCCACTACCCCAGCGTGGAAGAGCCTCAAGTAGCGTCCGAACGCCGCCTCGGTCTTTCCCGAACCGGTCTCCGCTTCGAGCACAGTTAGGCTTCCCTCCGGATGGACCGGTGCATCTGCGACGCACGACTGGGACTCGTATGGTTCGAATGGGGTGAAGCGCGCAAAGCCTGGACTTTCAGCGCCGAGATCAAGTCGGGCCCCGTCCGGCGTCAGTCCCATTCGCTCGAATGCCGTGCTCGCAAGCGAGCGTGATCGAGTTATCGGATCGACGTCGAGATGTTCGGAAAACGGGAAGAATTGTGTACTTGAGCCGAGCCAGTCCGCGAGCATTACGACGCCAGCAAATGCGTGTTGGAAGGGTGGAGAGGCAGGTAGTTTGGCACCGTCGTCCCGGCACGCGGGGTACCAGTTCACGGCTTTTTCGTATAGTTCTCGGATCCCGTCGAATGGCGATCGTCCATAGCGGGGCGACCACCATGCTGGATCCGCGTCCTGAACCAATCGATATGGCTTGCCGTGATGACAGATCACCGCGACGAGCAGCTCTCCCGCTGCGGCCGGAGTCTCGCCCCAGTCCACGATTTCGGCGACGGGCAGAGCGCGGAAGAATTCGGCTCCAACCCCTCGGCCCTGTGTCGCGATGATGCCGAGCGCTTCTTTCACGTGGCCGCGAACAAACGCCGGCTGAGACAACGCCTTGTCTTGGAAGCCCGAATTGAATTTTCCGAAGTCGTGGAGTGCAGCCAGAACGCAGAGCCGCGCTCGAATCGTCTCGTCTAGCTGTTCACGACCGATAAGTCTGGCGAGCCGGCGGCCGATGATCGTATGGGCGAGCAGGCCTTCACAGCAGGCGGCAACATCCGCGCAGTGATGCGTGAGCGGATGCCAGGAGAAGACCTCGCCGCTTCGGCTCTCGAGTTTTCCCCAGAAATCCGTCGGAGATCCGAGCATGAGAGATACGTGGCTCCGTCGTCATAACGAGTAGGTCCGTAACTTGATACTTCCTGTGAGCACGCGCCACCAGTCTCCGACCATACTGCCAACTCGATCTCTCGATCTCGAACGCACAGCTCACCACGTCCACTGGAGTGGACCTGCACTGTAACACCGCAAAGCACCCTTGCGCGAACGTTTGGCAGCGCATACCCATCCCA
>JBCLES010000069.1:0-12919 GCA_038913135.1 Anaerolineae bacterium | reverse complement strand
GAATACCTATGCACATGTCATGCCGGCCCTGCAAAGAGAAGCTGCAGATCGAATGGATGAAGTTCTGTCTTCCGAATAGGATCATGGCCGGATGGCGACGGAGGGATAGCCGCTTTGGCAGACGATAAAGCCGCAAATGCTCAGAAGTCGAAGGGTGTACACGGTGCGCGTCTCGACGACTATCGTGTGAAGGGTCGACTCAGACAACCTCCCATCGCACAACTCTCTCCTGAGTTGGTGAAGTGGCAGAAAGATCTGCTACCCGAGCTTCTGTGGCTTGATTTGCTGTTGGAGTCGTCGTCGCTGTCGAAGTCAGCGAATCTCGCGCACAGTACTCTTGATACAATCGATGCATTTGTTGATGATCAAGGCGCTCAAGTGCTCACAGGCCTGGTTTCCTCCTTCTCGTTGGTAGCGGACCACCAACGCATCGCTGCAGTCAAGGCCCTCAAAGATACAGATCTCTATGAGACTGCTTTCCCTCACGAGTTCCGTAGCGCACTATTGAATTATCCTTCCTGCCCAATGTATTGGCTCGTTGCGAGCGAGTCTGAAGAAGACCATGACTTGACCGAGGGACTTGAGTTCGTTGCTGGCTCCGTCTTGAGACTATTTGACTCGCACGGCAAACATGCGTCACGTTGTCGGATGATCCCACTCGCTCGGATGTTCAAACACGGGAAGATCATGCTTTCGCCGGATGTGGCGGATGACGTAGCCGTGCTTGCCGAGTACTCCGAGGCGATGGATCCGGACAGACAAAGTATGGTTGAGTCAATGGTGCGGGCCATGTTCTTGAGCATCTCAAACATGTTGATTGACCCTCAGCATTGGTCAGCTCCATTCTGGCGACGCAATGACAAGATCTCACAGTGTGTGATTGCGGGATATGGCGAGAGCTCAGACGACCGCGTGATTGGAGCGCTGCCGATTATAGGTACTGGATACCGTCGTATTAAGCGGCTGTCGAGAAGGTGGAACCATCGGAAGGCGATCCGCGCAACGACCAAGTCGCTGGTTGATGCGATGCAAGCGTTGCGTCATGACTTCGCACGTGCGAGCTCAGCCCTCGCGATCGACCTGTACGACATCGACCGAAGCGACGTTCTGCTGGGCCTTGTTAGTCGTCAGTTTCACTTCTTCGGCCTGATCGCACATCAACCACGCCTCTGGACCCCGCAGTTTGGCTTGATAGTTCATCGAGTCATGGCTGACAATCAGATCGTTCTACGCTGGCTGATGAGGAGAAATGACAGCGAACTCTTCATCAAGTTCAAAGAATATTCCCTTGGCCACTTGACGCTTTTCCGGCTTCACTTGGAGCGCGTCCGGCTGAGTACCCGTATGGACACCATCGAACTTGAGTCCATGCTTTCGGAACGGGTCGGCGCAGAGATCAATGAGCAACTGCTTTCGATTGATGTTGGAGCGCCCTTTGAAGTGAGCATCAGACAAATGGCGATCGAAGTGGATCTGAAGGACCTGTATGATCTAGTTTACGCTCCCTCCAGTGCAGAGGTACATGGAGAATGGTCCTCCCTGAAGGAATACAACCTGGAGCATTGCTTGAATCCGCTTCACCGGTTCCACTGGCTACCCGATTTGGAGCAGGTAATTCATCTCTCGCCTGGCATTCCGCTGACAGCGTCGAGTTTGCTTGTGGACTTATATCAGGATTGGCTGGAAGGAAATGGTATTGACAAGCAGCACAGCACGTCGGTGCGTCGATTCCGACGCATGGTGCGAGTCACCCTAGTTCAAGAGGGTGTCACTCGGGATCTCGAATAGGGTCAGAATTAGGGTCAACGGCCGTCGTTACGGTATCCTCAGGTCATGCACGGCCCTGAAAAGCCCGTAAAATCAAGGTACCCCCTCTGGGACTCGAACCCAGAACCAACGGATTAAAAGTCCGCTGCTCTGCCAATTGAGCTAAGGGGGCTCAATGAACGCCCGGTCGGACCATAACTGACTTCCGCCGGTTTTCCGGCCGCAGTATAGGCGAATCTCACCAAGTCCGCACGCCGACAGCCCGCCTCCCGAGTGCCTCTTACGATGCCCTTGGCCTAAGGGGCCGTCAAGCAATAATCCTCGCAATTCGGGCATCGCTGCATCCGGCCAGGTGCCCCGACCCTCCTCGGCCATAGCGCTGCTATGACCTCGTCGGCTCGAACCACCTGGCCGGCGCATCGGCGACCTCTGTTGGTGAGTCTCATTACTTGACGGCCCCTTGGTCGTCGCTCACCTCGAATGATCGACGCGTCGGAGAAATCGCCAGCGTAAGTGATCGGAAATCCATGACGTCAGAAATGCTCGGGTCCGGCGCAACGCTTCGGATCTCGATGTCGACGACGAAGTCGCTCGTCGTCAACGTAACCACATCGCCCTGGATCGCGGGTGCAACGACTCGATCCTTCAAGAGGTCGTTGGCGAGCAGAGAGTTATCGGCCGCCGAACGGGCGACAATCGAAACCTTCGAGTGATGATCGCCGCCATCGCCCGCAAGCTTTTCGAAAAACGTAAGCTCAAGCGCATTGACCGCACCGATCCGCCTTTCTTTGATCTCGACTGTTGCGGCGACGTGATCGTGTTCGTCGTGGACCAGCCATGACCAACGGAAAGGCTCATCGGTAGCTTCATACTCGATAGTTTTTGTTTCGCCGAGAGCGATCCGAGTTGGGCTTGAACTCCAAGCCCCGGTCACGCCTCGGCGCTCGGCGGCTGCAAAGCTGAGAACGTCGATTTGTCCCCGCTTCAGACCCGGTTGTCGATCAGGTATCGATCCGCGGCCGGATCTCGTCTTCGGGCCGGGGTCCGGATCGGCCATCGCTCCCGAAATACCGGCTAACGCGCCGTCCTCTTCTAAGTTCGTTCGGCGTCCATCTTTGTGACGTGACTCCCTTGCCCCTTGCTGCCTTTGACTTCCTCGCGGTGCGCCGCGCCATGTTGCCCATGCCCAGGCAAGCGCCGCCCCGGCGCCTGCACCGGCTATAAGGACTCCGATGGCGAGCGAGCGAAGCCATGTGCCCGACGCGTCCGCCGAAGCAGCCCCCGAAATCCCATCCCCAACGCCGTCGGACCCGCTCTCCGCGATGCTTCCAGGATCGATCGCACTCTCCCCCTCCGCCGCACGGGGCACTATTCTCAGGTCACTTGCCAGGCGCTCCACGTTTTGGCTCTCGATGGGATCGGTGTCGCCGGCGGAGCGGATTGCCGCGATGATCGCCGCGACTGATCTAAGATCGCCTTCGGCGCCCACGAAGCTGCGCAATCGCAGCCGGGAGCGCTCGACATCATTCTCCCTGACGTGCAGATCAGCCACCATTTGAACGTATTCGCCCCTTGCGTCGGCTCGAAGGTCCACCGGGAGCGCGTCCGTCCATTCGACTGGGAAGAGCCACCAACCGAGGGCGATCCAGCCGAAGAGGAGACCGATCAAGAAGGCGGTGGCCAACGGGAGCGCGCTGGGAAGGCCGACGTCGACCGGCCCTGTAAACGGTGAATGGGCCGATTGCTCGCTATGCGGACCGTTATCAACAAACGGATCGTCCTCGGAGTATTCCTCTTGCCCCGATTGCTCTTCGTCCATCTTCCCCTTCCCTCGCGTCCGTGTATCAAGGTCGATCGTCACACCACTTCCAAGACCGACGCCTTCCTCACCGCGGTGAGCACCTCAGGGCCGGCTTCGCCGACCACTACGGTATCTTCGATGCGCACCCCAAACCGGCCTTCGAGATAGATGCCCGGCTCAATTGTAACGACAGCGCCCACCGGCAGAGGGATTTCGGGGGCAGCCTGGCTCAACCTGGGTGCCTCGTGAATGTCGAGCCCGACGCCGTGGCCGAGGCCATGTTTGAAGTCTTCGCCAAAGCCGGCCGCGGTCAGGTGTTCGCGAGCGACAGCGTCGATCGCCACGCCGAACTGGCCCGCGCGCAGCGCGGACGTTGCAGCGCGATTCGCCTCGTCGACGAGTTCCCAAACACGCAAGTAGTCAGGATCGTGCGGAGTGCCCAGACAAATGGTGCGCGTGACGTCGCTGTGATAACCGTCGACGCGGGCGCCGAGGTCGATGACGATCGCTTCGCCTACCGCGATCTTACGCTGGACGGGATGGTGATGCGGTCGAGCACTGTTTTCTCCGGCCGCTACGATCGTATCAAATGCCGTCGCTTCCGCGCCGTTTTCGCGCATGAAGCGCTCGATCGACCATGCCAGCTCCCGCTCCGTCATCCCCGGCCGAACCACATCGAAAGCATGTTCCATCGCCAAGTCGGCCACGCGAACAGCTTGCCGGATCAGATCGATCTCCGCCGTAGATTTGCCGACGCGCATCTCCTCTACCACGGCCACGGTTGGCCGCCACTGCACGTGCTCACTCGCTTTCTCCAAACGGTCGAGAATGGAGAAAGTAACGGAGTCCGCCTCGAAGCCGACCGCTTTCGCGCCAAGTTCGTCGAGTGCTTCGCCCAGAGAATTCAGTGGCTTCAGCCCTCCCTCGACCAGCCTGAGGTCGGGCGCCTCGCTCTTGACCTGATCGTAGTATCGGCCGTCAGTGACCAAATGATCTCCGAGCGCTCGGGCGCCGATCACCACAAAACCCGCTGAACCGGTGAAGCCCGTCAAATAGTGCCGATTCCGAGCGTCGCCGATTACAAGCGCGTCGAGGCCGAGCCGCTGAATTGCTTCACGGACAGCGGCGCGCCGTTCTTCGAATTCTCTCATCACCTGTCTCCACTTTCGAGACTCGCGCGTGCCCGCGGATGGGCCGCAAGATAGGATTCGCGCGCCTGGACTTGACTTACATGCGTGTAAATCTGGGTGGTGCCGAGCGATTGATGCCCTAGAAGCTCCTGAACCGATCTCAGATCAGCGCCGCCGTCCATCAAGTGCGTGGCAAATGAGTGGCGCAGCATGTGCGGTGTCACCGGTTCATGTATCCCTATCGATCGACCATGGCGCGCGACAAGCCGCTGAATCGACCGGACGCCGAGGCGACTACCGTCGCGCGCGTTGAGAAACATCGCGTCGGACACTCGCTTCCCGCGCGAGGCGAATTCGGTCCGTGAGCCATCGAGATAGCGCTTCATAGTGGTGGCGGCTGAGCGTCCAAACAACACGATTCTCTCCCGATCGCCCTTGCCGAGCACGCGCGCGCGCCGGGCGTCAAGTTCAACGGAGCGAACATCAAGACCGACGAGCTCGGAAACGCGGAGGCCGCCTCCGTAGAGTAGCTCCAGTATCGCTAGGTCCCTTCGGCCGATAGGCGACTCAGGATCAGGCGCTTCCAAGAGCGCGAGAACATGTTCGACTGCTAAAACACGGGGAAGGCGCGCCGGGACGCGGGGCGACAAAAGTCCGCTGAACGGACTCCTGGCAACTAGCCCTTCGCGGGCGAGATAGGTGCCGAATGCGCGCAATTCCGACACCCTGCGCGAGATGCTCGCCGGCGCATAGCCGGCCGCATGCAGCTCCGAAAGATAACGGCGCAATCCGATCCGATCGATCTCTTCGAAGCAGCTTGCCCCATCGTCGCGCAGGGCGACGAGCGCCGCACGAATTTCATGCTCGTAGTTGCGGAGAGTGTGCGGCGAAGCGAGTCGGACGGCACGTAGGTGGTCGAGGTAACGCGCCAGCGCAGCTTCCATGGATAGAGCGCCCGGCGGAAGCTCCATGGCCGGGCCCGCCGCTGGGGCCGTTGCAGACATAATGGGATTGTAGCGTGAGCACACCGGGCTAGCCAGGCGTGCTCTAAGCCCTTCTTCGGTAACATAATCTTTTAGTTTGACAAGGGTGTCTCATGCCCCAGCGATCTCTGGCCCTCGGAGAGGCGCCTGACCTCGTCGGCGAGAGCGCGGACGTCTTCGGCCCGATCGCGGGGACAGACTAGAACGATGTCGCCGGCATCCACGACGACGACGCCTTCGAGACCGATCGTGGCGACAAGTCGATCGCCTTCGGAGAAGATCAGACTATCCTTGGTCTCAAGACCGACGTGATGTCCCCGTATCACATTGCCATCGGCATCCTTGTCCAAGATGGCGGCGAGCGATCGCCACGAGCCGACGTCGTACCACTCGAAGTCGACCGGCACGCAAGCCACGTGATCGCTTCGCTCCATGATGCCGTAGTCGACAGTCGTGCGGTCCGTAATACGCGCCCAAAGCTCCGGCAAGGCAGCTTCAAACGCGGACGGATCGTCGGCGGCTGCTCGC
This sequence comes from Anaerolineae bacterium, assembly GCA_038913135.1. Classification (GTDB taxonomy): domain Bacteria; phylum Chloroflexota; class Anaerolineae; order Epilineales; family Epilineaceae; genus JBCLES01. The sequence continues at coordinate 6,710 of JBCLES010000069.1, read as the reverse complement.
TCGATTTCAGCCAACACTCGCGCGGTCTCCGGCAAGTGCTCCTCGAACGCTGCGCGGATCACAGCAACGGTCCAGACGAACATCCCACTGTTCCAAAGATGCCGGCCGCTCGCGACATACGCCTCTGCTGTCGGCCGATCCGGCTTCTCATCGAAGCTCTTGACGGCGTAGGCGCCCGCGGGACCAGTCTTCGACCGTCTCAGTGGTTCGCCGATCTCGATGTAGCCGTATCCGGTCTCAGCTCGGGTAGGACGAACTCCGAACGTGACGAGCGCACCGTCAACGGCGGCGGCGGCGGCAGTCCGCAGCGCGGCGTGAAACGACTCGACCGGCCGGATCACGTGGTCGGCCGTCAGAACGACCATAACGGCATCGGGAGCGCGGACGGACAGCAGTGCCGCACCAAGCCCAACAGCTGCCGCATTGCCGAGCGCGGCCGGCTCACCGATTACTTGGTCGAATGGGACGTCCGGCAGTTGAGCGCGAACGGCATCGACATAGCCTGCGTTGGTGACAACCCATATCCGGTCTGGCGGAATCAGGCCGGCAAGCCGGTCGACGGTCATGCGCAGCATAGAGTCGGCGCCGAAGAGAGGGAGGAGCTGCTTGGGCCGATCAGATCGTGAGTATGGCCACAGACGCGTCCCACTGCCGCCGGCGACGATCAAGGCATGCATGTTCAGTTCAGACCCATCAAGCGAGTTCGGCCTTGCCACTTCCGTTTCATTGCTCATCGGCTTCCTCCGGTGAATCCGGAAAATCGGTTCTTCCGCGCGAATGGACTGGCGGCAAAGCGCTGCCCGCAAGCCATCGCATCGCGCCAATGTTCTTCGCCATGCCTTTCAGTTCGAGCATAGCGAGCGCTCGCGCTACGTCGGACGGCGCTAGTGAGCTTTCCTCTACCAACTCGTCGATGTGTCGCGGCTCGTCATCGAGCAATTCGCAGAGTGCCCTTTCGTGAGGCGCATCGGGAAAGTCCTCGCGCGCTCCGAGTTCGGCTTGGCGCCGGTCTGCGTCGATCGCGCAGAGGATGTCTTCCGCGGAGGTGGCGAGCCCGGCGCCCGCCGCGATAAGCCCGTTAGTTCCCTGGGCCGTGGCGTCATCGACTCTGCCGGGCAGGGCGAAGACTTCGCGGCCCTGATCGGCAGCATAGCGCGCCGTTATCAACGCGCCGCTCTTGACTCCAGCCTCGATCACGATCGTGGCAAGACATAGTCCGCTTACGATTCGATTGCGGGCAGGAAAGTGACCTGGGAGGGCAGGCGTGCCGGGCGGGAACTCGCTTACCACGGCGCCCTGCGACACGATGGAGTCCCGGAGTTCCTCGTTTTGGGTCGGATAACAGACGTCGACACCGCATCCCAGAACGGCCACGGTTTCGCCACCGGCACTGAGCGCGGCGCGATGAGCGATCGTATCGATGCCGAGCGCCATCCCTGAAACGATACTCAGTCCCGCCTGAGACAGCCCTGTCGCGATGGCCCAAGCGCTCCGACGACCGTAGTCCGAACACTTGCGAGTGCCGACGATGGCGACCGCGGTGCGCCCGAGGGATTCGACTTCGCCTCTGACGAAGAGCGCAAACGGCGCCCCCGATATCTCGCGCAGCGCGCTCGGCCATGAAGGATCATCGGGCGTGATCATCCGCGCCCCGCTAGCCTCGATGCCCGCCCACGCAGAGTCGATATCGATCCGTGTCCGCCTTTCGACCACGTACCCGGCTGAAACAGGACCAATCGCCTCCCGTAGCAGCACTTCAGACGCGGACCACGCCGCACGAAGGCTTCCGAAGCGGTGTTCGAGCGCCGCCAAGCGGCGAGGACCGATGCCGCCTACATGCAGGAAGGCGTTCAGGTAGCGTCGCCGGGCGGCGTCTTGCGCAATCCGGGATCGAACTTTCTCTGTGGTCCGTGCAGGGCGACCGACGCCGACTTCGGCGAGGATATCCGCTTGGTTGCCGGATGGAAGGTTGGGCGGAACCTCGCTCTCAGAATCGAGCGGAGTATCGTGCGAAACATCGCGCAGAGTATCAGATGGAGCCTCGGGCGGAGTATCGTGCGGAGCATCGCGCGACGTATCGCGTGGAGCATCGCGCGACGTATCGCGTGTAGTCTCGCCGGTTCGGATCGTAGATTCTGTCATCGAAAGAGCCACCCCGCGGTGCAGTTGGTGGGTGGCCTGTCGAGCGTACTGGGCAGACCGGCGGCGGTCAAGGGGGTCCGCGCCTCCTTTAGGACGACCTTGCGCCATCCACCGCTTTCGGCCAAGTACTCCGCCTCTAAAACATCGGCGGCCGAACCTGACAAACTCAGCGTGTCGGAGTACTCGGTGACGGCAGGGTTTAACCACGATCGTCAGGGAGTTGCTCAACAATCAACCTGCGGAGCGGCGAGCGGAACATCAATTATCAACCTTCGGCGTTGCGAGCGAACCCTTCGGATGACATCAACCACGATCGTCAGGGATTCGCTCCACGACCAACAGGTGCGAAAGCCCGAAACGTCGCAGCGGTGTCCGTTCGATCGGATAGAAGAACGCCCGCAGGAAGCCTGCAAGCCGTGGTCGGCGAGTGCGCAGGCTGTCGAAGCCTGGAAACACATAGGTGTGCTCTACTATCCGCAAAGGCAGGCCATCGAGCCTTGAGCGGATCCGTGAGGCGGTGTAAACGCGCACGTGTGGCGCGAGGCGGTTGCGGATGAGGTCGGGGAGCCAATTGACGAACGGCGCGTTGCCGAAGCGATAGCTCCCGCGCCACATCACGCCGTGCGTCTCGAACGGCCACCAACGGTTCGGGACGAATACGATCGCGCGTCCTCCCGGACGGAGGACGCGCGCCACTTCGGCCATGGTCGCTCGATCGTTCGCCACGTGTTCGAGAACTTCATGTAGTAAGATCGCGTCGAGGGAACGGTCGGGCAGCGGCAAATATTCTCCGACGGCGGCCACCACATTGAGACCGCTTTCGCGCGCTTCGAGCGCCCTTGGCCATTCGATCTCAAGGCCGATCGGCCGAGCGCCGCATTCGGCCATGCGCTGCATGTAAATCCCGAGCCCACAGCCCAGATCGAGGATATCGGCGCCGTCGAGCGGGACCGCCCTACGGATCATCTCAAATCGCCGATCCTGCCCGAAGCGCCAGACGGCACTCGGATTCCCACGAACGGCGGCTTCGGAGCTTGAGCTTCGATGCTCTGATCCGGCGCCTGCATCGCGTTCGACGCTTTCGAATGCGCGGTCGGTTGCCAAGCCGCCGGCCATTCGATGGTCGCGATCGAGCGCATTCTCACCGCCGTTGGCAGGTGTAGTCCTTGTCTTCATAGCGCGAAGAATAGCCGGCCGGGACGGTGCCGCAAGCGGAGACTAAGTGCAACCTCATAGAAACAGCGGGATAGGGAGGGCGTCGATGCACCGGCGGTCGAGCCTATGGGATTCATGGTGGCATTCGGCGCTGAGGCGCTCCTTGGTGAGGATGGTCTCGACGCGCCGTGTCTCGATGCGCCCATGACCCTTTTCGACCCTGCGGTGCGTCTCATGAGCCAGGGACGGATAGTCCGGATTGCCGACGCGGCTAAACCAGGAGCGAACCTCCTTGTGCAAGGTCGGATGGTTGTCCTTAAGCGCAAGCACGTAGTCTCCTCCGCACTCGACGATCTGAGCCGCTATGGTCGTCTGAGCGCCCTTCGCGTCGATCGTGATCACCTTCTGATCGAGGTCGAGCAGCTCGAGCACTTCGGGAATCGCGTTGATCTCATTGCTCTTGTCATCCACGGCTTGCTGGGCCAGGACGAGGTGCTGTTCAGTCGCCCATGCGCTTACCAAATGCAGCGCCTTGGTTCCTGAGGGCCCGTCATGCGAGCGTCGCACGGTCTTGCCATCCACCGCGATCACGTCCCCTTCGCCCAGGATGCCGCTGGATCCTATCCACCGATTCAAGCTCCCCATAAGCTCCGTCGAGTCGATCTGGCTGAACACGCGACCGAACGTGTCGTGAGAGGGGATCCCGTGCGCCAGCTTCAGGTGCTTGCGAAACCACTCTTCCTTGGCCAATCCGAACATCTCGACTTCCACCCAGCCGTCCGAACCGCAAGTCGCCGCGCAGACCGCGATCACGATGATGTCTGCCAACCGGGGCCGGCGACCTCGACCTCGCCGCTCGTCCCTAAGCCTCTCGTCGTTCTCCAGCGCCTCAGCCAACTCCCAGAACCGCGATTCCATCGTGAACCCTCCGTTGGAGCGACCCTGCTCTGCAAGAGTATCCACCTATCTCGCTAGAATGAGATTGCCCTGGCCAAATCGATCGTCGTCACGGCCTGCTCGAACGCGGACCGGACACACCCGACGTCGCGCAGCGCACCCGTCGCGAGGTCGACGGGATGGTAGGCCGAGGAGAGCGTGCGGATGGCGTCCTCGACCGACTCGGCGTCGTTCGCGACGCGCGCATGCTCGGCGAGCGCCTCGGCATGCGCCGCTTCGGCCGCAGCGATGTGGCGCTCGAAGTCGGGCGGCCGACCGACGGGCCGATCGCCGGCTTGATGTCGGGCGAAGCGGTCGCGCCAGGACTCCTGATGAGCTTCCGCCACTTCGAGCGCCTTGGCCGGCGCCTTCACGCTGTGCCGATTGGCCTGGCCGAGTGCCTTCCAAAGGTCACGCTGGACATGCAGCACGTCCGGCGCCTTCTGCACCCCGAGCAGCGTCTCGATCATCCTACCCAGGCCAGACCCTTCGTCGGCTGCCACGCCGACGATCTTCACCGGCAGTCCCTCCACCGACTCCTCGACCACGGTCTGCCACGTCTCGCCGTCGCGCGAAGCCGCATACTCTTCAGCCAGAATGAAGTTCGAACGCGGCTCCATCCCGACCAGACACATCTCCGTCAACCAGGTCTCATCGGCCCCGATCATGATCTCCCGCTCCCGCATCCCCGGCGCCAGCTTCGCGCGCTGCGCTTGTCCGAAGGCCTTGATCTCTCGACTCATCGCCACCGACATCGTGTGCTGCGTCCCGTGCGAGCTGCCCACGAACGCCGAAAGTCCGGACAGCCTCAACAGCAGGCTCACCCGATCCACCCCGCACGGTCCCGCCTGACAGAAGATCAAGTGCACCAGCGACAACAGTCGGTGGATGAACGCCAGCCCCTCTTGGCTATCGAAAAACCCCACCAGCGCCGGCTCCGTGTCCAGACCCGCCTTCCGCTCCCGCCAACTGCGCAACGTCGTCCGCGCCACCTCGTGGCGCTCCGCGAACGCTCGTTCCGATATCCCACCGTCGCTCGCCTTCTCGCACTTCGCCAGCAACGATGCCGCCCGCTCCCGATCCCACATCGTTCGACGCTCGTCCGTCCGCGCGCCTGTGGTATTGTCTGCTTGCATGGCCCTGTCTCCGTGTGTGGCTTCGACAACCAACACACTATGAGCAGGGCCGTGCCTCGTCAATGGCCAACGCGCCTTCTTTATTGTCAAGTGGACGATGTTAAGACGATGCCCTGATTTTGAGCGTCATGTTGGTCTTGGCATGGTGTGAAACGTTGAGTTTCTCGCGCCGCTAAGGGTACCGCGGGGGCACCGTTCGACGCGAGCGGAAGTTTCTCTCTCCTCAGCAGACCGCCGGGTTCCCGCCCGACGGTCTTGCGTTTAAGGACTCATCCGGCAATAACCTGAGCAATTCGGTCACCGCTGCACTATGGCCGCCGCCCCCAATAACAATCCGCCGGTCCCGGCAACGTGACCGCGATCTCACGATAGATCGCCTCGAGCGCCCCACCATCCGACGCCCGGTACGCGAACGCCGGCTTGCTCGCGATGTCGGACAGCGCCGCATCGTCGAGGTCGGCCCCGAGCCCGATCGTGAAGATCACGGCACCGTCCGACTTCAGGCGGTCCGCCTCGGCCACGGCCTCGCTCACCGGCCGTGGATTCGAGCGCCCGTCGGTCAAGAGAATAATCACTGGCTGGTTGGCCTCGAGTCGAGCCTCGCTCTCCAGCACTTCGCCTGCCGCCTCGAGACCGCAGACGAGGCACGTCTGACTCGCGGTGGTGATCCCGACAAGGGCTTCTTCGAGCGCCGACGGATCCGATCCGAGGCCGATGATCGTAGCCGCATCGCTGTTGAATGCGACGACGGCTGCTTGATCGCCCGCGTCGAGCTTCAAACGATCGATGAAGGCCACGGCTGCAGAGCGAGCGGCCTCGAGCTTGGTGCGCCCATCTCCCGCTGGCTCGTTCATGCTGGAGGAGGCGTCCATCACGAGGACGACGTCGGCCCGTTGTTCGCGGGTGCACGGGTATTCGTTCAGGCTGATCGGGAAATGGATGGGCTGCGGGACTGGCGTGCTAGTCGAAGTTGGTGTGTGCGTCGGCGTCGCGGTCGGCGTTGGCGGGATGTCCGTCGCAGTTGGAGTCGTCGTTGGGGTGACGAACGGCACGCATGGCTCGGTGATGGTCAGGACGCTTGACGGAATTGGGATGTCAATTGTCGCCCGAGAAGTATCGGTGAGCACGGCGAGGCCTACGAACGTGCTCGTTGTTGGTAGCGTAATGCCAGTCTGCGGCTTGACATCATATTGAAGAGTTATCGGCACGCCATCGGTTATTGGTGCGCTGAAAGTCCAGACGATATCCCCTCGGCCTGGCTCGACCTTCGCTGGGAATGGAGATGCACTGCTATCCACATATTCCAAGCCCTCGGGTATGGTCTCCGCCACATGAATCGCA
>JBCLES010000068.1:0-13049 GCA_038913135.1 Anaerolineae bacterium | reverse complement strand
ATTCGCCGCGGGCCAGCCCACCGGCCCGCTCCTTGAGCGCCTCACCGACGATCCGGTGGACGAGTGGCAGCCAGCGCTTGCGCCGGACGGCGTGACGCTCGCGATGAGCCGCGCACCGGGCGGCCGCTACAGCGCGGTGGTGGTCCGCGACGCCTGCGGCAACGCGCACGCAGTGTCGCTCCCGCGTAGGCCCCATAACGAGGTACGCGAAGAGGTGCCGGGGTTTGTCGAGGGTGGGGCCGGTCTGATTTTCGGCCACATCTGTAAGTTGGAGCGCGACATCACCGACATCGCCCGCGTTCGACCGGATGGATCGGACTTCGGGAAGATCCAGCCGACCTCCGGTGACCCCGTCCAATTGCCGCTCCGACCAAGCGCTTCGCCTGATGGCAACTGGCTGGCCTTCGATGCCGAAGCGGGCGTGCCGGACCTCGGCTATATCGAATTCGAAGATAACCGCGAGATTTACGTGCTGGAGCTGGCCACCGGCGTCGCCCGGCGGCTGACCCACCATCCGGCGTCCGACAAGCTCCCGGTGTTCGCGCCGGACAACAAGACGCTGTACTTCCGCTCAGAGCGCGACGGCAACAGCGAGATCTATCGGATGGACGTGGACGGTGGCCATCTGACGAGGATCACCGACCACCCAGCCTTGGACACGTGGCCGAGCCCATCGCCGGACGGGCGCTCGGTGGTCTTCGCGGCGGACGTTTTCGGGCAGTTCGACGTGTTCCGGATGGAGTTCGGCGGGCCGTAAGCGGCGGCCGCATCCAGGTATGGGAATAACGACGTGGTGTCGGCGAACGCCAGCGGATCGAGCAGATATTGGGCGGTTCGGCGGCCATACAGCGGGGCTTGATAGCCCAACACCTCCGATTCAATCATGCCGATGTGAGAGCCGCACAGCACCAGCTTGAGCTGAGTGTGGCGAAGACCGCTGTCCCACAGCCGCTGATGCACGGAGGCTAGAGGGGGGTGCGCCCCCAAAAGGTAGGTGAATTCGTCGAGCACCACCACCAGCGGCTCATCCCGAGCGTGCCGGGCGACGACCTGAAGCAACGCGTCCCTCGACGGTTAGACGGCGCTCGTCGTCTCCGAGCCGAGAAGGCGTGTGTTGACGGCGGCGGACAGGCGGGCACGCAGGACGGGCTCCACATCAAGGTCCGCGACGAAGAAGATGTGCCGCTTGTCATCGCAAAACTTTGCCAGCAGATCGGTATTACCGACGCGCCGTCGTCCAAACAGCACGACAAGCTCCGCCTCGCCTGACGCAAAGGAGCGCTCCAGGAGAACCAGTTCACGCTCGCGGTTCGCGAACATCGATCACTCCGGCAGAAGGATGGGCAGATTATGACAATCTAGATTGTCTAGTGTGGCCATCGGGCTCACTGGTCACGGTGGTCGCGGTCGAGTGGCACAGACGCGAACGAGGGTCGATTCCTCGGTCATTCGATAGGGCTCGCGCTTCAGGATTTGTGGGCGATGCTGGACCTGATGATCGAGGACCCTTTCGATCAGGCGACATTCTAAGCCGACGTCACCACGATCCCGTCGACTGCGCATCGGCTAGGTGCGCTGCCTCACGTACAAAATGTAACCGGACGTGAGAACCTGCCCCACGAGAAATGTCGCGCGGTGCGGGTCGGGCGCAGTGGCGCGGGGGACGTTGGTGACGAGCCTGACCGATGCCCGCTCACGGCCGCCCGGAATTGCCAATGCGGCCAGTACATCGTCAATCTCAGCCCGACGATGATGGGTTGGCGGCCGCTTTTCAAAGATATCCAGGATTCTATTCGCACTCTGGAGAAGGCCGGGAATCTTCCGCTACGTCGTCCCGTCGACTCCGTCGTCGCGTTCGACCTAATCGACCAATTCGCCCGCGTTCCTACTCGCCTTCGATCAGCCTCGCCGGCACTCCGAGCCGTTCCGCCAATCCTGCAAGCCGCCGGTCCACCGTCAGGAGATCGGCTGACTGCGACTCAGCGACGGCAAGGTCATGATCGCGCGCTTCCCAGTCGGACCGAATCACGTCCTCCGGAGATGCCATTCCTTTCTCGCCGCGGCCGGCGCGAATCCTCTGCCCAAGCGCATATGCCGACGCGCCGGAGCCTCAGCATATACTTCGCTTGGCATCGGCGGCCGAATCGCCCAGATTCTTGTTTGACAAGCCTTAAGAGGGAGGACGGTGTGCGACACGAATACACGGTGATCTATCAGACCGTGGAGGACGGATGGGTGATGGCGACCGTGCCCGAGTTGCCCGGTGCGGTCACATAAGGTAAAGACCTGACGGAAGCCCGCGCCATGATCCGCGAGGCGGTCGAACTTCTTCTCGAGGCGTACCGTGAGAGTGCGGCCCGAGTCGCGGTAATCTAGTTCCGGCGAGCAGATTCGGGGACCTCGCGAATCCCAAGCCAAAGGCGCCCGCACCTACAGGGCGGCGATCGGGGCGCGGCTATCGGCGAGCGGCGTTGTCCGCGCGGCATTCGCCGACTTGCACTCGGAGCGCTTCCGCGAACCCCCGAAGTACTGTCCGCCTTCCGCGACGTCGCGGCGCGCTATCCGGCGGGTCGCTGAAGCGCGCCGAGAGTCGGCCTGCGACGGCGCCTGCGTTGCCGTCGGCAACGTAGGCAAGCTCGACGGCCCAACCGCTTCGCCCGGCGCCGAAGAGCTCCGCGGCCGTGCGCATCGGCGCGAAGTGCACGCCGGCGAGGGCGTCGGCCAGGCTGGCGGGATCAAGGCCGGCCGGAGGTCGCGCCGGTGCGGTGGAGCTCTCTGTGGGCGTGGTGGCGGTGGGTGGGGGGTCCGGCGGTGGAGAGGTAGTCGGCGGGCGGCTGGTGGGCGGAGGGCCGAGAGGAGGGGGGCTGGCCGAAGGCAGGGAAGTCGACGATCGGCCAAGCGACGGGCGGGTGGTCGACGTGGATGTGGTCGACGTCGCGCTCGCCGGATTCGACCATGCCGGCGACTTCGATGCGGGTGTCGCCGGTGTGGGTGGCCCCGTTGCGGTTGTCGCGGATGCGGGTGACGCCGTCGCCAGTGTCGTAGTCGCGGGTGTCGTCTCGCCTTCGATGAGTTCGGCGGAAGACGTGACACCGGTCCCCGGCCCTTCGACGTTGATCTGTTCGCTCACCGGAACGGGACCGGATCGGCATCCCATAACCATGGAGCAGGCGACGAGGATGAGGATGCATGCGGCCCGCCCGGGCCTGAGGCGCAGGTCGGCGGCGTTGTCCGCCACACTGGCGAGCGCCGCGGGCGACAGGTCCGCGAACAGCTGCAAGGGGGCGACCTCATCCAATGTGATCATCGCGCCATGATACGTGTTGTGGGCGTACCTGTCTCTTTCGGATCTGGACTGGCCCCGGTTCCACGGACGGCACACAATAGGGTTGGAGGTATCCACCATGCTAAGAGGTCGGAAGACCTGATGCGTGATCTGCGAACCGAGCCTCAGACTCCCGTCCCCGTCCGTATGCATTCGCGCCCCCGCATCCACTCAGTGTGCCTGGTGTTGACGTTAGTCGCTGTGACCGCGTGCACTTCCGTGCCGGACCTCGAGCGCCGGATTGGCGGATCCCCTACCACCACTATGACTGCATCCCTAAGCTCGACGCCGACGAAACCTGCGGCGGCGACAGTTGCGAATGCGGCGGCAGATGCGGTGGCAACTGCGCCCGCGGTCACCAACCGTAGACGGATGCCTCCAAGAGCGACGTGGTTGCAGACAAATGCGCCTTCGACCACTACGCCCCGGCTTGATCTCGAAGGCGCGCGCGCCACAGCCATGGCGTGGTCTCAACCACAACAATCGCCGCAAGTGGAACGCGCAGGCGTTTTCGACGTTCGGGACGGACTCGCGGCGCTGGCTTCAAGGAGCGTTACTGATACGGTTGTTCTGCACGACGCTTCGCGCGAGCATCTGGATGCCAACTTGGCCGTGCTCGACGGACCTGTGATCATGGTTGAACTTTCTCAGGCTGGGCTCGATGTACTCGGAGTCGGCGACCGTTACGCTGGATATAATCCGCCCCTCTGTTATCCTGTTCCAGCGAGCGAGCGATACGCCATCACGGCGTTCTTCGACGCGAACGAAGGTCGCTTCTTCGGTCATTCGATAGGGCTCGCGCTTCAAGATCTGTGGTCGATCGCGGACACGGACTGGGACTATCCGGCGGTACCAACCCCAGATGAAATGCAACGAGAGTCATCACAAAACCCGCAAGCCAGCGTGGCGGAGAGTGATGTTCCGACCGCTGTTACTCCAGTGAGTACTATGGTCTCAGGCACATTCGACCCGGCATGGGCGGACCAACCGCTCGGCCCCGGAGAGTACCCTGCAGATGTCGGTGAGATCATTCGCGCCTGGCCGCTTGTAGAAGGCAGCTACTGGCGATATCAGGTGACAAGGCACACCACCGCCCGCGTTTGGCGAACCGATATCATTACTGAATCTGTCGTCAGGGCCGCAATGCGGGGCTCAGATCTAATGGTCGTGAACATTGTGGCCAACATGGAGGGGACACCGCGGGGATCGGGCTCCTACACGGAGCGCATCATCCTTCCTGACAGCATCGTGTACGCGTCACCGTACGCCAACGCCACGCCCTTCGTGAATGCCGACGAACTGGCCGCGGCAGCCACGGATAACGCAGAGGACAATGAGCCGGACTTATATACGATAATGCGTCTGCCACTCGGGACCAGGGAGACCCTCAATCGATGGTGGGCGGTGGAGCGCACGATGCCCTTAGCCACCGCGGCCGGCTCATTCGACGGCTGCATCGAGCTGACCGAGATATTCAACGCGGCGAACAGAGATGGGCATTGGCTGTGTCCGGGCGTGGGCATCGTGCGCCGTGAACTGCCCGGCTGCACTAGTGGCGGAGTCCATGGGAACTATGGAGTGTGGGAACTCATCGAGTGGTCGGTGCCGCCGCTGAGGGCGGTGCGGTGACCGCACTTGAGGCTAGGGGCTGTCTAGCATTGCACGGCTATCCACGGTTCACCGGAGATATCGACTTCTTGATCAGGGCCTCACTGGACAATGCGTTCCGCCGCGTCGCAGCCCTGATAGATTTCGGATTCGATGACGCCGACGCTCTGGACGCGTTCTTCGGTCTCATCTGTGTGCGGCCGGCGCCGTCTTGAGCCCCACGCAGCAGACACCTCGACACAAGGGCCGAGGACGGACGGCGCCTTCTACTCCGAGCAGCCTGGCCGAATCCGCCGAGTCCGCCGAATTGCGGACCGCGCTGCCGCGGATCGTCCTCCACGCCGCATGGCGTCTGGCGCCGGCCGATGAACCGGGTGAAACGGGATCCTTTCCGACGTAAGCCAGGACGCATACCCAGCGAATGCCACGGCGGCGAGCCACGCGAGCCGGTTCGTAGACTCCTCGACGAATTCGCCTGCCGTTCGATCCGTTGCCACTAGAGCCTCCTCAGAACGCGTACAAGATTTTCGATCGCACGAGTGCGAGACTATGCACCCGCAACCCCCGGGTCAACTCCAATCGCCCCTTCGCACCCTGTAAGGTCTCGCCCGAGCGCCCCACCCGCCCGCTCCCGACCGACTATCGCAGGCTCCCGAGTCCGTCTCGTCCCCGTGGAGTTCGAGCCAAGCGTGCTCAGGCTCAGGTTTGGTCAGGGCGTCTCGCCCGGCAGCGTGTTGAAGTAGATCACGTTGTCGTCGGGATCCCGCACCTCGAACGACGCACTCCCGTCGGCTTCGATCCGAGGCTCCTTGTTAAGGACGATGTCGGCGCCGCGCAACCTGTCGGCCAGCGCGGTGATTTCCTCACCACGGAAGTTGATCAGGTTGCGTTCGATATGTCCTTGGAACAGCGCCACACGAAAGTACCCCGGCTCGTTCGCGCCCAAGATGGACCAGCCTTCAGGCCGGTGATCTTCGATAAGCGTTAGTCCGAGTCGTTCGTAGAACGACACGCTGGCACCGATGTCGGCGACGGCCAGGCAGACATGCAGCCAGCCCATCGGCAGCTGCCCCTCCTGCAGGTTGCCGTCGCAGCCCGGCCAGCAATAGGGCTGCCCGGCGGCAAAGCGCTCGCGCTCCAGCGGAACGGTGTCGAAGAAGAGCACGTTGCCGTCTGGGTCCATGATCGTGTATGACGCAGAGCCGGCGAGGGGTAGGGCAACACCGGATTCGTCCGTGTGCCAGTCCGGCGGCGAATCGGACGGATCATACTCGGCTAAGCCGACGAGATCGAAGCCGCGCTCGCGGTGCTCGGCAGCCAGGGCGTGGATGTCCGCTCCCCGAAAGTTCAGACAGTTGGCCGGCAAATCCTGTTGAAGGATCGACAGGTCGGTGCTGGCGTTGTTCAGCGCCAGCCAATGCTGCTCCGGCTGTCCGCCTACCACTGTGAAACCCGCGCGGGAGTAGAAATCGGAACTAGCATGGAGGTCCTTCACCGTAAGGCAGCACGTGTGCCAGCCCAGGACCAACGGTTCGCCAGTGGCGGGTTGGCTCGGATGCATGTCTTCCGTCATCGACTGCCACTCCTGAGGGATCTTGGCCTGCACGGGCTTCGGAAGTATGTCCCAGATCGTCCTATCCCACTCCCAGCTCAACGATATCCACCAGCCCCATGGGCGTCCAGGCGGTGGACCAGGATCGGCGAGGCGTGCGGGTGATGAGCTTGGTCCAAGCGATCGACGCGGCACCTGCTTTGGTGGAAGCGCACCTCGCCCGGTACGCATCGCTCGAAGCGCCTCCGCGCTCGAAGGCGAGGGCGTGTGCGTGGAGGCGGCGTTCAATTTTCACGATGTGGCGGTGCGCCGAGTTCCGACAGATGGCGAACTCCGACCCAAATGATCGGTCAGGCCGCGGTCAGCGTGGCCAGGTCGACTAGGATGAGGTTGTCGCGTCCTGAGGCTTCGGCGGCGACCTGGTCGGTGAAGCCGCCGCGGGCGAACAAGGCGAATGAGATGGTACGATCAGCCAGTTCGGGAATTCTGGCCGCGACCGACTCCAGGTGGCGCAGAACGTCGACGCCTATCGGGCGGTTGCTCCACTTGCACTCGCCGACGAGGGCGCGGCCATTCGCTAGGGCGATCAGGTCGACTTCTTGGTTGGCTGCCCACCAGCCGCCGATGCGCTGCGGCCGGAGCGACAACGTGCCCGCCGTTGCCGCGCGCCAAAGGAATTGCTCGCACACCTGCTCGAAGATGGGCCCTGTGAACGTGTCGAGCTGTGGCGCGACGTGTGTGTCGTACACCGTTTGAGCGCCGCCCTGTTCCAACGCGCTCCGATTGGGGTGGACGAAGCGCAGCCAGAACCGGAAGAACGGGTCGCGCAAGCGATACAGACCGCGCCGACTCTTGTGAGGCTGCGACTCCGTCACGGGCACGATGCGCTCGACGATCTGGAGAGCTATAAGCGTGCTCAGGTACGAAGAGATTCCCTCTAGGCCGGTGGCCTGCTTGATTTCGTTGAGCCGCGTCCGCCCGCCCGCGATGGCCTCCAGAATGGCAAAGTAGTTCCGTGGCTCGCGGAGCTCCTGTTGGAGGAGCAGTCGCACTTCGTCATACAAAAAGGTGCCGCGGGTGAGGATCTTGTCGATGATGAGCGCTTCGATGGTCTGGCCTGGCTCGATCAGGCGCAGGTAAGCCGGCGTGCCGCCAAGGACGGCGTAGGCCCGAACGCGGTCGGCCGCATCCAGGTGTGGGAAGAACGACGTGGTGTCGGCGAACGCCAGCGGATCGAGCATGTATTGTGCGGTTCGGCGGCCATACAGCGGGGCTTGATAGCCCAAAACCTCCGATTCCATCATGCCGATGTGCGAGCCGCACAGCACCATCTTGAGTTGAGTGTGGCGAAGGTCGCTGTCCCACAGCCGCTGAAGGATGGAGGCCAGAGGGGGGTGGGCCCCCAACAGGTAGGTGAATTCGTCGAGCACCACGACCAGCGGCTCATCCCGAGCGTGCCGGGCGATGACCTGAAACAACGCGTCCCACGACGGATATACGGCGCTCGCCGTCTCCGAGCCGAGCAGGCGTGTGTTGACGGCTGCGGACAGGCGGGCCCGCAGGACGGGCTCCACATCGAGGTCCGCGACGAAGAAGATATGCCGCTTATCCTCGCAAAACTTTGCCAACAGGTCGGTCTTACCGACGCGCCGTCGTCCAAATAGCACGACAAGCTCCGCCTGGCCTGACGTAAAGCAGCGCTCCAGGAGCTCCAGTTCACGCTCGCGGTTCACGAACATCGATCACTCCGGCAGAAGGATGGGTAGATTATGATAATCTAGATTGTCTAGTGCAGCCATGAGCTGACTGTTCAAGCAATGGCAGGAAAAGCTCCATCGACGGTTCCTGTTGCCGTTCCAGATCTTGACGAACGACAAGCTCGCGCCCAAAGTCAACTGAACATCCGCACCATCTTGCCGCACGTACAAATGTAACCCGACGCGAGAACCTGCCTCACGAGAAATGTCGCGCGGTGCGGGCCGGGCCCTTCGTCCCGATCGACCTAATTGACCTTTTCCACCCCATCGAGCCCTTCGACCAATTCGCCGCGTTCCTATTCGGCTTCGATCAACCTCGCCGGCACTCCGAGCCGTTCCGCCCATCCGGCCAGCCGCCGGTCCACCGTCAGAAGATCGGCTGACTGCGACTCGGCGACGGCGAGGTAGTGTGCATCATAGGCCGCCGCCATCCCTAGCTGCTCGGCGATGGCGAGGGCTCGGGCGTGGAGCGCTGGGGAGTTGACGATCTCGATCCCCAGTGTCAGGGCGGCCTCCAGCGCCGCGCGCGCTTCGCTCGAAGTTAGCGTTCCTGCCATGACGTAGCGATGCAATCCGTTGGCGACTTCGAATCCGAAGAGCGCCGGCGCGACAAGACGCCGACCGGACGCGACCGCGTCCTCGAACGACGCGCGAACGGCCTCGGCGTGCTCGAAACCGGTGACGAGGCGGATGACGACGCCGGCGTCAGGGCAGATCGGCGAGGTCACGATCGCGCGCCTCCCGGTCGGAGCGAATCACTTCCTCCGGAGATGCCATCGCCGCCTCGCCGCGGCGGGCGCGAATCCTCTGCCCGAGCGCATATGCCGCCGCGACGGCATCGCGACGGCCGGCGCCGCGCGCGGCCGAGACCAGCGCTTCGTACTCATCGATGGAGAGGACGACCACCTGCTTCTCGCCGGCGCGCTCCACGATGTAGGTCTCGCGCTCCTCCCCGACGCGGCGCAGCAACTCGCCGAAACGCACGCGGGCTTCCGTGGCGCTCACGATCGTTGGCATGTGCGCATTCCTCACTCGCGTCGATCGATGGATTGATCGATCGATCGACGCTTATGATAAGTAACGTTGAAGGTAGCAGCAACACACGAAACGATCTTGAATCCCGGATCTTGCATCACGCTGCCGCCGTCAGACCCATCTTGCGGAATCCCCTTTTTCAAAATGCGCCCTGTCCGCATGAGCGGAACGGCAATGTATCTGAACGTATGCGGCTATCGTTACGAGCCGCTCGGACGTTGTGCTGCTCAAGTTACGCCGCGGCAAGGATCGACAACAATGATCGGCAAGGATCGGAATCGATAGACCCTGCCATCGGCGGAGATTAGCATCGCTCGGCATCGCTAAACGTCAATCGACCAAGCGATGGAGCCAGGGCTCGATCCAAAGATCTATCCGAATATCAACCCGTCCGCCCTCCCCTGATCCGAAGGACCGCGAACCATGAAGCGCTGCCTCCCGACCACCGCCCTCCTACTCCTCGCGCTTGCCGTCCAGGGCGCGCTCGTGGCTCAGGGCGCGCCTTCCGAGGACGTCACGCTCACCGAGGGATTGCGGGCCTATCCGGCTGAGCACTACCGGGTCGCCCGCTTCTCGCGCTCAGAGCCGGCGGATCACGACGGGGACGGGCTGGACGATGTCGCCGAATTCCTCGACGCGGGTAGGCTGGGGCCGTTCAACCCGATGCCGGCGATCGACTTTAGCGACGGCACGGTCTCGGTCCCGGATCGCGCGACTTTCGAGGAGCTGTCGTACGAGGGTCTCGAGGTGCGCATCGACACGCATCTACAGGATCTCGAATTCGTGAAGTTCTACCTTCTCGAAATGAACACGGATGCACCGCAGGTCTACTTCATGAACACGGTGACGCATCGCGCCCACGGCGATTTCTCGCGGGCGATAGGCATTTCCGCGGGCCGGCGGTGGGGGCGGTGGTGGTGGCGGTGGCGGGCGCGGCGGCGGGCGCGATCTGCCGGGTCAGATGCGCGGTGAGATAGTCTACCACCCGCATGTGGTCGGCCCGAACGGCGGCTTCGGGGTCTATCGCTTCGAATTCGAGCCCAACGATGCCTACGGCTTCGAGGACGTCCGAAAGGCCTACGAGCTCATCGCGAAGAACATGCCCCTGCTGGCGAACGACTTCACCTACTACCCGATGCCGGCCGCGGCGCTGCCGCTCTACCATCGGGAGAAGGCGCTCTACGACGCCTCCCGCGTGGCGATCCTCCTCGAAGAGGACATCTACGCCGACGTCAACTACCTCCCGCTGAACCTCGCCGAAGGCTACGGCCGGCTGCGCGTGATGGGTCTGGACGAACGGCCGGGACCGCGCGATATCGTCGTCTACGAAGCGCTGCCTAACGAGCTGCCGCGCGTGGGCGGCATCATCACGACCGTGCCTCAGACGCCGCTGTCGCACGTGAACCTGCGCGCCATCCAGGACCGCGTGCCCAACGCGTACATCGCGGGCGCGCTCGACGACGCAGCCATCGCCGATCTCATCGGCCGCTACGTGTACTATCGGGTGGGGGCGACGGATTACGAGATCCGGGAGACCACCCGCGAGGCGGTCGAAGCCCACTTCGCCGATCTGCGCCCGACGAGCCCGAGCGTCCCGGAGCGCGATCTCAGCGTGGCGGCGAACACGCGGCTCGACGACATCGGATTCGACGATTGGACGAGCTTCGGCGTGAGGGCGGCGAATGTCGCCACGCTGCGCACCTTCGGCTTCCCGGAAGGCACGGTGCCGGACGGCTTCGGCGTGCCGTTCGCGTTCTACCACGCCTTCATGGAGCACAATGGCCTCTACGACGAGCTTCGCGCAATGCTGGACGACCCCACCTTCCAGGCGGACTACGACGTGCAGGCGGAACGGCTGGCGGACTTCCGGGATCGGATCGAGGCCGCGGACATGCCGGAGTCGCTGATGGGCGCGCTCGCGGCGATGCAGTCTACCTTCCCACCCGGCGCCCCAATCCGCTGCCGCTCGAGCACGAACAACGAGGACCTGCCGAATTTCAGCGGCGCCGGCCTCTACGATTCGTACACGCAGCATCCGGACGAAGGGCACATCGCGAAGTCGATCAAGCAGGTCTACGCCAGCCTCTGGACGTTCCGCGCCTTCGACGAGCGGGAGTTCTACCGCGTGGACCACTTCCAAACGGCGATGGGCGTTCTGGTCCACCCGAACTTTGAGGACGAGCGCGCCAACGGCGTGGGCGTGACCACCGACCCACTCTACGAAACTGACACCACCTACTACCTCAACACGCAGCTGGGCGAAGACCTGGTGACGAACCCCGACGCGCTCTCGATCCCGGAGGAGATCCTCCTCGACGCCCGCCCAGGCGGCGGCTACGTCCTCCTCCGCCCCTCGAACCTGGTAGCGCCGGGCGAGCGGCTCCTCTCCGACGATCATCTCGGGGCGTTGCGCGCCCACCTGTCGACCATCGACGTCGAGTTCCGCCGGCTGTACGAGGTCGCGGATTCTGAACGCTTCGCGATGGAGATCGAGTACAAAGTGACACGCGAAGGCCTGCTCTCGATCAAGCAGGCGCGCCCTTGGATTTTCGCGGAGGCGGCGGGAACGGTGGAGCCGGGAGAACCGGGGGCGACGGCGACCGTGGTGCCGCCGGGTGCGACGCGGACGGCGACTGTTGGGCCGCCGGGTGCGTCGGCAACGTCAGCCCCGCCAACCTCTGTGCTGCCGGGGGCGACGCCGGACCCAAGCTTGCCGGGCGATGTCGTGTACTTGCCGTTCGTCGCTTTGCGGAGGTGAAGGGCCGGGTGCGAACGCGTACTCGAACGATGTGGGAACGACCTCGGAGAACTCGCTGGCCATGGCATATACTTCACTTGGCATCGGCGGCCGAATCGCCCAGATTCTAGTTTGACAAGCCTTACGAGGGAGGACGGAGTGCGACACGAATACACGGTGATCTACCAGACCGTCGAGGACGGATGGGTGATGGCGACCGTGCCCGAGTTGCCCGGTGCGGTCACACAAGGCAAAGACCTGACGGAAGCCCGCGCGATGATCCGCGACGCGGTCGAACTCCTTCTCGAGGCGTACCGTGAGAGTGCGGCCCGCGACGCGTCAGGATCCGCCGTTTGGGAGACACTCTCGGTAGATGTCCCGACGGCATGAAGCGCCGGGCGCTCATCCGGTTCCTGGTGCGAAACGGATGTCGCCTGGACCGTGAGGGCGGGCGTCATTCGATCTATAGGAACCCAGATAACGGACGCTGCGCCGCGGTTCCGCGCCACCTCGAGATCAAGGAAACCGTAGCGCGTTCGATCTGCGACCAACTCGGGATCATCCGGCCCGAGTCGCGGTAAGACAGACCCGGCGAGCAGATTCGGAGACTTCTCGAATACCAAGCCAAAGGCGCCCGCGCCGCCGGAGCGTGCCGGGCGAAGGCCTAGTGACGAATCCCGACGTACTCTCGATCCCCGAAGAGATCCCGCTCGACGCCCAGCCGGGTGCTACCCCGGCGTCACGGGGCTATCCGAGTCCGAGGGGTCGGACTCGCGCTGATCGGCCCACGCAACCTCGTCGCCCACCGTGATCTCGCCTTCGTCCAGTACCTCGCCGAAGGCCCCGCCGCCCCAATTGGGCCAAAGGGCCGCCTCCAGTCCGGCAAAGGCCTCCTCCATGGTGTTGCAGGGCTTCGTTTCGCCCAGGATCCGCACGCGCACGCCGCCTATACGCAGCGTCCGATCGCGGCTTTCGCGCAGCGCAAGGCCGGAGACCAAGAGGTTGGCGCGCCGGGCATCGGGGCTGAGCTGGTGG
>JBCLES010000067.1:0-13230 GCA_038913135.1 Anaerolineae bacterium | reverse complement strand
CCGAGCCGCACAGCGGCCGGCGAATCGGCAGCCTGGTGGGAGGTCGACGAGCGCCGGCACTGAGCCTGGAATGACCGCCAACCGCTCGCGGGCTCCGCCGAGGACCGGGATCGATTCGAGCAAGCCCTTTGTATATGGGTGCTTCGGATCCGCGAAAAGAGTGTACACGTCCGTGTACTCGACGATCTGACCTGCGTACATGACGGCGACGTTCTCCGCCATCTCGGCCACTACTCCAAGATCATGCGTGATGAAGATGATCGCCATGTTCGAACGGTCTCGCATCTCGCGCATCAGATCGAGGATCTGAGCTTGGATCGTGACGTCGAGCGCCGTGGTGGGTTCATCGGCGATAAGTAGCTCCGGGTCCGTGGCGAGCGCCATCGCAATCATGACTCGCTGCGCCTGCCCGCCCGAGATCTCATGTGGGAAGGCCTGCGCCCGCTTTTCCGGAGCCGGCAAGCCGACCATTCGGAGCATGTCGATAGCGCGCGTACGCGCCTCGTCCTTGGACATGCCCTTGTGGATCTGAAAAACCTCGGCGACTTGGTCGCCGATACGGAAAACGGGATTAAGGCTGGAAAGGGGCTGCTGGAAGATCATCGAAATCCGATTGCCGCGAAGGGCCTGGATATCCGATTCCCGCATTGTGCGCAGATCGTCACCGTCGAACAGTATCTCTCCATCGACGATTTGTCCCGGGTGACCGACAAGGCGCATCACGGAGAACATCGTGACGCTCTTCCCGCAACCGGATTCCCCGACGAGGCCCAAAGTCTCGCCCCGACGCACACTCAGATCGACACCGTCGACCGCCTTGACCACTCCGTCTTCAGTGAAGAAGTAGGTCTTCAGGCCTCGGATATCGAGCATCATTTCGCGCGTATCTGTTCCGTTTACAGCTTTCAAGCCGCTCTCCCCCTCTGAAGCCGCGCCGAGCTCCAAGCTGCTCGATCGGCCGTCTTAGAGTCCTAGGCCTTTGTCAAGCGATGTGTCCACGCGGATCGAGCGCATCGCGGAGCGCATCGCCAATGAAGTTGAAAGAAAGGCTGGTAAGAAAGATCGCCATGCCTGGGAAGAAGACCTTGAGCGGATCGGTGAACATCTGCTCCTGCACGGCGAGAATCATGTTACCCCAACTAGGGTCAGGCGGCTGGACGCCGAACCCGAGGTATGACAGTATGGCCTCTCCGATCACGACCCCACCGACAGACAGCGTGGCAGAAACAAGGACCGGTGCGATCGCGTTCGGGATCATGTGTCGAAGGATAATGCGCCTGTCCGAGGAACCGACAGCCCGCGCCGCCTCAGTGAACTCCTGATTCTTCAAGCTGAGCACCATCCCGCGCACCAAGCGCGACGGCCCGGTCCAGCCCAGGACGATGAAGATGACGGCGAGCACCGTGATCGATCCTCCCGGCACGACCTCCTTCGGGATCAGGGTGTAGATAGCGAGGAAGATCGGCAGGCTGGGCAGCGTTATTAGAAAGTCGACGATGCGCATGATCAGGCTGTCAATCCAGCCGCCATAGTAGCCGCTCACGCCGCCGATCACGGTTCCGAGAATGGTTGTGATCACCACTACAACGAAGGCGAGAGCCAGCGAAACTCGGCCGCCCGCCATCATGCGCGTCATATAGTCGCGGCCCATCTTGTCAGTTCCGAAAATGTGGATGCCGCTGCCGTCGGCGGCCGGTGCAAACATAGGCAGGTTGCGCGACTCGAGCAGGTTCGTCGGGATCTCGATCGGATCGAAGGACGATACATACGGGCCGACAAAACAGAAGATCGTCAGGCCGATACAGATCGCAAGACCGATAAGCGCGAGCTTGTGTCGCCTGAATCGCTTCCAAACCATTACTGCTTGGGAGTCATCAGTGGGGGCCGCGAGCGCCTCGTTCTCGAAACTCAGTTCAGCGATCGACATGGATCACCCGCCCCATTCGAAATGGTCCAGGGAGCGGCACGTGCCGGAAACCCGCGCACTTATGCGCATCATTAGAAGCGAATCCGCGGATCGACAACGGTGTACAGAATGTCGGATAGAAGTGTCGCTACAACCGTCAGAGCGGCGACTATCAGGAGATAGGCCTGCGTAACAGGGTAGTCGTAACTGCCGAGAGCATCGACATAGAGCTTTCCCATTCCCGGAATCGCGAAGACCGTTTCCGTCACGATCGTTCCGGAGAAGAGCGCCGGCAACTCGAAAGTGATGATTGTGATCAGGGGGATAAGGGCATTGCGCAGCGCGTGCTTGGTGATGACCACGCGTTCTGAAAGGCCTTTTGCGCGCGCCGTCCGGACGTAGTCCATCTGGAGCACCTCGAGCATGCTTGTGCGCATGAAGCGCGTCCAGCCCGCCATCTGGAGCAGGCTGAGCACGAGCACGGGCATGAGGAGATGGACCCCTATGTCGAGGACGGAGCCAGGTTCGGCACCAAGGTATTGGAGGACGCTGCCGTCCTGAGGCGGCCGATGCTCCAACCAGCCGCCGGCAGGCATGTAAGGCAGTCCCCAACGCTTGAACATCCCGCCGAAGACGATGATCATCATCAAGCCGAACCAAAAGCTTGGGATGGCGACGCCGATGAAAGCGAAGAACGTCACGGCATAGTCGGATTTCGAATATTGCTTGACCGCCGAGAAGATTCCGATCGGGATAGCCACCAGGAGCGCGACCAGTCCGGAAAGGCCGGTAAGCACCACGGTCTTCCCTATGCGCCCCTTCATCATGTCGACTACGGAACGGCGCTCCCTGAAAGAATCGCCAAAGTCCGCTCGGATGATGCCTCGGCTGTCACCGGCCCACTCGTCGTTCAACACGCCCATCCACGTGTCACCGGTTAACCAGGCAATGTATCGGATTTGAGGCGGCTTATCCAGGCCGAGAAGCTCTTCCATGCGATCGATCTGTTGTGCGGTCACGCGCTCCTTGCGGTCCCCAAGGGATCGAAGCGCGTCGAACGGCCCCCCAGGCGCAAGATTGAGAAGCGTATAGATGACCATCGTGCTGACCAGCAGCACGATCACCATCTGAATCACTCTCCGGATCAAATACGCGGTCATTGCGAACTCCGATTAGCCTCGCAGCCTGCCTGCCGGGCGGCGGCCTACGTAACAAGCCTCGGTCAGAATCGGCCGGGCCGACGGCGGAGCCCTTTCGCTCCACCGTCGACCCGGTCACAGACTCTGATTCAGGCGCGCGCCAGCGAACTACTCCTGGTCTGCGAAACCCCAGGTCTCGATGTTCCAGGTCTCACTGTTCACGGTCGGGTTCGGGCGGAAGTTCACGACGTTGGGAGCCGTGGCCATCACCTTGACCCGCGCGAAGAGCGGGAGGACAGGGAGATCGTCGCTGAAGATCTTCTGCGCCTGGTGGTAAAGCGGCAATGCGTCCGGGCGCTCTAGGGTGTTCTCGGCCCGCTTCGAAACCTGGTCGTACTCAGGGTTGCAGTAGCCGGTCTCGTTCTGGCCGCCCCAGCTCGACTCTTCGGAAGGGATCTCAGTGCAGTAATAGAGACCGACCGGCGGCTGGACACCTGTCAGCCAAGCGAACTCGCCGAGGTCGAAACGGCGGCCGAACAGCTGGCCGTCCGGTCCGTCGGCGAAGAAGGCGTCCGCCGGCAGATACTCGAGTGTGATTTCGACGCCGATCTCCTTCATGTTCGCCTGGAACAGAAGGGTCGTCTCCTCGCGCATCACGTTGCCCTGCGTGGTGTTCAACGTCAATTTGAGCGGCGTACCGGCGGGGATAACCTGATCGACCGTGGTCCCTTCAATGTCGGTCGTCACGGTGCAGGTGATATCCTCGGCGGCTTCGCGCACACCATCCTGATCCGAATCCACGAAGCCGACCTCTTCGAGAATCTCGGCCGCCATCTCGGGATCGAAGGGATACGTCGACAGCATATCGTCCGGCGGATACGCCCAGTGCTCGGACGGGAGGTAAGTGTCTTGGACCTGAGTCTTGCTCTTCTGGATGACATCGACCATGGTCGTGCGGTCCGTGCCGTAGGCGATAGCCTTGCGGACGTCCTTGCATGCGCCGAACGCCGGGCGGTCATCGATCGGCTGGAAGTTGAAGTCGATGTGCTCCCAGACCGTGCCGACCACGTAGTGCGGCGTGATTTCGCCCATCGAAGCAGCTTCTTCCATCGCATCGAACTGGCTTATGTCAAGGCCATCCTGCGTAGCGACATCGATGTCGCCCTGATTCAGCGCAGCGAGCAATGCGTTGGAATCCGTGATGAATCTATGGATGACCTCGTCGAGAATCGGCAGGCCTTCGTCGGCGCGCCAGTACTCCTCATTGCGCTCCAGCCTTACGAAGTCGCCATCCGCCCACTCCGCGATCTTGAACGGACCATACGACAGCGGGCTGCGGTTGAAGACCTCGTCCTTGGCGATAGCTTCAGCCTCCATCTCGGACATCGGCGTGCCGTCCGTGCCGACCTGATGGCGCGGCAACGGTGTATAGAAGTTGGTGAAGTAGGTCTGGTCCGTGTAGCCGGCCAGGCCCTTCCACTGGACCGTATTCTCATTCACGACCGAGTATTCCGCCGTGCGTTCGCACAGGTACTTACTCGTCGCGGTGTCCGGGTGGCAGCTCAACTCCCTGGACCACACCGAATCTTCGGGGGTGACCGGCGTGCCGTCCTCCCAAGTCAGACCATCCACTAACTCGAAATTGACCGAAAGCTGCGGCAGATCCGCGACGGTCTCGGTCGCCGTAACGACCTCTTGCGTCTCGGGATCGATGTATTGATCGCCCGCCTCAACCGCGACCAGTTCCATCGACGCACCGGAGTCCTCGACCTCGAGCTTAGGTAGTGCCTTCAAAATAACCGGCTGGTAGTCGTACGTCAGTCCTTCGATCGGACCATCGTAGAACGAATTGGTGATATGGGTCATCGCGAGCATCGAACCGCCGTACAAGTACAGCGTCTCGGGCTCCTGACCCTGGCCGATGATCAGTGTGCCGCCCGCGTTGACGGGCGTGAAGGACATCACGTCAGTATCCGCGATATCAATCTCCTCGGGCATGCCCTCATCGACTTCTTCGCCACCTTCAGCGCCTTCTTCAGTGCCCTCCGTGTCTCCCTCCGATGCCTCTTCCGAGGTATCGCTGGAGGCTGGACCTTCATCGGGCGACTCGGCACATGCGGTCGCGAAGAACATGGTCATCGACAGGGACATAAACAGCAGTAACAAGCGCTTCATGCGTTTCTCTCTCCTCGTGTATGCATTCGAGCGTGGGTGGTGCGTGGGGGGATTCCGACGGCACCGCGCTTACCTCAACCCTAACCTTGACGACCACACGAACGGGCCGCCCACTACCTACGGCGCGCTTGACGCCAAAGGTAGCCGAGGATTGTGGTTCACGCTCAAAACGGTGTCAAACGGCTTTCACATTGCGCCGCTGACATCAAACTTACTCCGGCGTGGCCCGATCGGTTCATCAACCCACCGAAGTTTTCCGCGCTGGTTATCTTCGTTCGATGCTCACGGCAGCCATACGAGGCACGATGACCGGCGGCAGCGTGAAGCCGCGCACCTCCGGCGCAACCAGCCAAGTGTCGACCCCCGTGTAGAGTGGAATCCACGGTGCGTCCGCGAGAATGGCTCGTTCCGCTTGGTTGTAGAGCGCGAGTCGCGCGGTTTCGTCCTGCTCCACGCGTGCCGCCTCGAGGAGCCGATCGGTTTCTGCGCTTTCGTAGCGGGCGTTGTTGAGCGGGCTGGATGAATGAAAGAGCACGTCGAGAAAGTCTTGCGGATCCGCGTAGTCCGCCGACCAACCCAGAAACCATGCTTGATATTCGCCCGCTGAGACTTCCTCCTGGAAGAGTTCCCAAGGTGATTGCTCGACAACGATCTCAATTTCCAAGGCGTCTTCTATCATCTCGACTACGCCCTGCACCGAGGGTGTGCCGCCGCCGCCTTCCCCGGTGTGAAGTACGATCGGCGGTAGTCCGGACGGCCCTCCGTAGCCCGAGGATCGCAGCGCTTCCCGCGCCGCCTCCGGGTCCCAGGGATACGGAGCGAGCGTCTCATCGAAGCCGGGCATACCGGGGGGCAGTATCGTGTCGACGGGCCTGACCGCGCCTCGCAGCACCACGTCGGCCATCCGCCGCTTATCCACGGCTAGGTTGAACGCGCGACGAACTTGAACATCGTCGAAGGGCGGCTCTTGCGTGTTGAAACCGATGTACTGCAGTCCGAGATCGCCTTCGCCTTGGACGACCTCGCGCGAAAGCGGATTCAATGGGTCGCGAACACGTTCGAGGTCGTGCAATCCCACCGGGGCCGCGTCCAGCTCGCCGTTTTCGTAACGGGTGACTGCCGCGATCGGGCGAAGATCGTATTCGATCTTGTCCAGGTGCGCCTTTGGGCCGAAGTAGTCGTCGTTCCGCCCGAGAACGAGGATCTCCTCCGGCTGGAAGTCGATAAGCCGGAAAGGCCCGGTGCCGTTAGGCAGGCGCGTCCAGTCGGGATCCGACTCGATTTGTCGGCGATCCAAGACGAATGCGGTGGGATAAGTGAGCTTGGCCAGAAAGTAGGCCTTAGGCGCGTCGATGTCCAGCGCGATGGTTCGTTCGTCTATGACATGCACTCCCGACACGGTCGGAGCGCGCCCGGCCAGGTGGTCGAGGCAGCCTACGATGTCGTCGAGATAGGCCGCGGCTACCGGCGAGCGCAAGTCCGGCCCGCATGCCCGCTCGATGCTCCAGCGCAGATCTTCGGCAGTCACCGGTGTCCCGTCGTGAAAGACAGCGCCCTCGCGCAGTGCAAACGTGTAGGTCGTGCCATCCGGTGAGACCTCCCAGCTTTCCGCGAGGTCGGGCACCACACTTAGGTCGGCGGCGAGCGTTACAAGGCCGCTGAAGATCTCGTACATGTAGTCGGCTGAAACGACATCGCGGACCATAGCAGGGTCAAGTGTCGTCGGACTTCCTCCAGGAAGTCGAAGTACGCCGCCGGATGAGCCGCCCGCACGTCCAGGGATACTCGGCCCTCTGCCGCTCGCCGAACGGTCCGCGCCTTCGCTGCTCGAGCCAAGAGTCTCACGCCATGAGGTGCCTGATAACAGTCCATTGCTCGTGAGTGTAAAGAGAGCCGCACCGCAGAGCACACCAAGCGTCACGAGCAGACCGGAGACGAATAGACACGACTTCCGCCCGCTGCGGGACGGCGTGGCGGCAGCCTCCTCAATCATGGCGTCCGGAGCCCCAATCGGCTCCGCTACAGGCGCCTCGTCCGCCGTCAGAATCGGACGGCCGGTTGCGGCGTGATCGCGTCGGATTGTGCTGGATCCTGCGACCAGCCATTCTCTCGCATCGACCTATCCGATGTGCGCTCATCACTGCAGAAGTAAGGATCGAAGGCTTCGCAACGCGGTTCGAATCGCCCCGCCGCCATCCGGATGCGCTGCTCGATCCGCCACTGATGAATCCAGTTCATCGGGCTGAAGCCCGCCGGTGAAGTGCGATCAATGGGAGAAGGTGCGATCAGCGGTTGAATCTCGGCCTCGGCACGGGAAAGACCAGTCACAACGACGGGCTCATCGAGCATCCTGAAGTCTCCTTGACCTCCGGAAAGAATGATACCGAGGCTGGTCGATCCGAGTATCAGGCCAATCGCCAATATGCCGATCGATGCGACGAAGGATGCAGTCGGCGCGCCCAAGTAGACACCGCGCCCGAAGACGAAAGTCTGCACGCGCTCCAAGGCTCCCGGCCGCGGTACAACCTCACGCTCGATCCGTTGCCAAACCGCGCCCGAGGGCAGCGCCGTTCCCGGACGACTGAACCCGGAGCTCACGGTCCGGCCGAGGTTGTCGTCGCGCCATGGGTCGCGCGGGGCACGCGCCGGGCGATTAGGTCGCGCCATGACTCACCTGCTCCACCAGCGAGCCGGAAGCTACCCTCGCGTCTCGCTCGAGGGCCGACCGGAGGTTGGAACGTCCGTAATAGAGCCTTGATTTCACCGTACCGACCGGCACGCCGACCGTCTCGGCGATCTCGGCAAGTTCCATGTCATGCAGATAGAAGAGCACGACAACGATACGCTGCTTGAATGGCAGAGTCTCCACCGCCTCAGCCACGTTGCGTTCAAGTTCCCTCAACTCGGTCCGACGCTCCGGAGAAGTGATGGCCTGGGGTGCAAGTCGTTGAGAGGCGTGTTCGAGCGGACTGGCAGCACGTTTGAGCCGAGCTGAACGGTCGTAGATGAGGTTGATTAAGATTCGGTGCAACCATGGCCGAAGGCTGGCGCCAGGCTCGAGTCGGATCCTGTCGAGATGCCGGTAGGCGCGTAAGAAGGTCTCCTGAAGGAGATCCTCTGCCACCGCTTGCCGACGGGTCAGCGCGAGCGCAGTTCGATAGAGCGGTACCATATGTCGCCCGTATAACGATTCAAACGCGTCGCGTTCGCCGGCAGCGATCCGGGCGACGAGTGTCGCATCATCGACGGGGTCTTGGCACGGGAGACTTTCGGCTTTGGATGCATTCATGCTGACCTCGTTCCATATACCTGACCGTGGAAGGTGTAATGCCCAACTACTAAGTCGCGACAAGTCTATTCGACCGTGCGCCCTGGCGCAATCGAGTCCGTGCCTCCAATCCGCACCGCAAGCTCTTCCTATTTCAACTCCAGATGCAGCTCGGTTTGAACAAACAGACGCCCATTCACGTAACTTCACAACCCTCGAACACGCATTCCGGTTCAAACCACTGTCGGTTAGCGCTTCACCCTCAAGTGGTATTATTGTCCGCGCCCGGGCCGGATCTCCCAGGTTGGCACGACCAACCATCCACACTTTCACATTTCAAGACGGACCAGCCGCGTCTACGCAGTCACGCCCTTCATCGCGTCGGCGTTAACCCTGAGTAATGAACGTAATGGCCTTACCCGATCAACCCGTGCGGCGAGAGATTACTCGGGCATCGGCAGCGGCGCGAGCCGAAGCCGACATCCGGGCTCTCTACACGCGTCTGGTCGATGACAATCATCGTTCGATCTTCAACTTTGTCCTGCGGATCGTCGGCGAGCCCGCTCTTGCGGAGGATCTGACTCAAGAGACGTTCCTGCGCGCCTATCGCGCGCTCGCTCGACTGCCAGAGGATGCCAATTATCGGGCGTGGCTCTTCCGGATTGCGACCAATGCGGCAACGGACGAGATCCGTCGGCGAAAGCGCCGACCGCAAGAGATGCTCGGCCTTGCCCCGACGCTCAAAGCTCAGGTCGAATCTGAGGATCAGAAGCTCGGACGCATGTGTCTCACTGAGGCTATGGCGGAGTTGGAGCCCCACCATCGCGTGATCCTGACCCTCTTCGAATTTGGCGGCCTCAACGCGCCTGAAGTCGCCGAGGTGCTCGGAATTCGCCCGGAAGCCGCACGCAAGCGGCGCCAGCGGGCTCGGCAAGCCCTAGCTCGTATCCTCAGGGCGCCTGGTTTCGAGTCGTTGGACGACTCGTTGAGCGACGAAGCTGCGGAAGGCGACCGGCCATGAACCACGCCTGTGATCGCATCCAGCAATTGATGAGCGTCTACCGCGAGCTCGATCCGGCTGCTCGTCGCGATGTCGACGTCGCAGTTGGCGACTGCTCCGCATGCGCCGCCGCGTGGGCGGACGAGCAGCTCGTGGTGTCCTATCTGGCCATGATCCCCGAGATCGCGGCCCCGTCCGGCCTCAAAGGGCGTCTTCATGAAATCCCTGATCGCCCCGCCGTACCCTTTTTCACCGAGGAGAGCATACGCCTCCTTCTCCTCCTACTCGCGGCCTCGGCGCTTTGGTTGTTCATGCTGAATTCGGGGCCGGACGCTCATCGCCTTGGCGACTCGGACGCAGAAGCGCCGCATGAAGGTCCAGCAGCGGCCGACATCGGAGTGACGGATGGCTTCGAACAGTCCTCACGTCCTGAGCTGATTCACCGAGCGATACCGGTCGCCCTCGTGACGCCGAGCATCGTCACGGCGCATGTGGACGCCTTGTCGGATTCGGATCATGCGGGGCCGCCGGTTTCACGCACCTCGGCGGTTAATTCCTATGGCGACACGCGGTCGCCGTTAAGTCGGTCTCGTACGCCTGACACCAAATCGGGCGCGGACCAGACCCCGGATCGGTTGGGGCCAGTTTCTGGTTCAAGTGGCCGGGATAACAGCCGGGGTGAATCTTTGGCTGGCGATGAGCCGCGGACTCGGGATGATTCGGGACCAGTATGTGTGACGGTAGACGTTCGCCCTTATTTCGATCTTCCTGACGACACGGGAGAATACACGGTCGATTGTGCGGTCTGCGGTGATGGACTGCCTGACGAGAATGAACTTGAGAGAGCGCGAGCCCTTGCTTCGGCGCTGCCCGCGATGCAGATCGTCGTCGAATACATCCTACCCTCGGGAGAATGGGAAGCATCCGAGGAAGTGACGATCCCGGCCGGAACCTATTCTCACATGATCGCGCTTCGATGCGAGCTATTCAACCGTGGGGACGTCACCCTTCGTGCGGTGCAGGCAGGCGGCGGGGCGCTGTGCCCGGTAGGCGCTGATGGCCACGAGGCGCGGATTGCAAGCACTGGAAGTTCGGCGACATTCGCGGTCCCGTTCAAGTGGACCTGCCCTCCGACCCGGCCGGCGTCGCCGACTCCGACAACGACTCCTCTCCCAACCCCGTCCCCGGATCCGACGTCGACAGCTTTGCCCCTGCCGAGCCCGACAGCACCCGGCACGCCGGAGCCGCTAGATCCCGGCCCGGCGATGCCCACGCAAGAGCCAAGCCCGACACCGACGGCGACTTATCAACCGAGCGTGACGCCGACGTCGGCATGGCCTCAAGAAGGGATAGGCCCGGCGCCGTGACCCGGCACCGCCGGATCTTCGGGCCCATCGCGCTCGGATTGGCGCTCGCCTTTGCGCGTTCAATCTTGGGACACGCGGACATTTCCTCGAGCAGCTCCGATCTCGGTACCGTCGATGAGTCGCCTAGCACTTGTCGACTTACGGTTCGCAGTGTCATTTCAGAAAAGCTGGTCTGCCCCGGCCGATCGGTCGAGGTCCGTTACACGCTCAGCGTTGAATGCGCCGCCGGATCGTCGACCACAGTGCGCTGGATCCGGTTGGTCTCGCCTATACCGGAGGGTGTCACGCCGATTGATCCGGGCGTGCATATGGGCGTCGTTGACGACCGGGAGCTGATTTGGCGCTTTGAGCACGAAGGGCCGATGCTAGGCGAATTGATCGCGGCGTATCAGGTAGTCGCCGCCGAATCCGGCGATTACGAGATCGGCGCGGCAAGCGTTGAGCTTATCGACTCGGAAGGTGGTAAGACGTCCCGCTCAACGGCAGCGCATTCCCTCGCCGTGTCCGACGAATGCCCAATGTCATACCTTCCCCGGGAGCATCGAGCGTACCTCCCGCTCGTCGAACGTCCAGGCTGCACGCCCTATGCGACACCGGCGGACGTGGTCATTCTCATCGATCGATCGTCCAGCGTCGGTGGTGGCGGACTCCACGACCCGGTCAAACATGCGCGCGATCTCATCGAATCGCTCTCCTTGAGCCGCGACCGGGCGGCGATAATTGCATTCGATCAACGGTCCGAGCGCCTCACCGGCCTCATCCGGGAGCGCGAAACGATAATGAGCGCTCTCCAACTTGTCCTAGAAACGGGCGCGCGGCCGGGGACGCGCATCGAGCGCGCGCTTAACGACGCGCGGCGACTTTTCGAAATCGAATCGCAAGTTGGAAGGCGGAAGATCGTCGTCTTGATCTCTGACGGCGTTCAATTGGGACCCGGCGGCAATGCGCCGGTGCGTGAGGCGGCAGGTGCAGTGCGCGACCTAGGCGCTCGAATACTGCCGCTCGGCATCGGCTCTTCGCCGGACATGGCGCTCCTCGAATCTATCGCCGGCCCTTCGGGCTCGGCCCGTGCCGTCAGTGAAGCGAGCGAGGTACCGGGGGTAGGAGCGAACCACCCTGGAGAACAATTGGCGATCGCTGCAACTTGCGAAGGCTGAGTTGGCACTTGGTCAATTGCGATTAGTCGATCCGCAAAGCCTGACCTGACTGCGCCTGACAATGTCCGGCGCGACCGCGCCGCTATAGAGCTCTCTCGGCGTCGCCAAGGTCGTCCGGCCCCCAAGCGTGCGGCAGTAAATCTCTAAGCTGGATCACCCGATAAGCCTGAAGCGCAGCCGAACCCAGGCTATCGCTCGGCGCAGCCGCCGCAACTACCACCGGCGTGGCTCCGTCCGCGAACTCATACAGAACCTGCCGGCAGATCCCGCACGGCGTCCCGCCGTTCGACGTCACGACCGCGAGCGCCGTGATCCGCCGAGCTCCGGCTGCGATCGCGGTCCAGATGGCTACCCTTTCGGCGCACACCGTCGCTCCGTAGCTCGCGTTCTCGACGTTGACGCCCGTGAACGTGCGCCCGTCATCGGTGACGACAGACGCGCCGACCGCGTATTCCGAATGAGGGCAGTAGGCATTTGAGCGGGCCGCGAGAGCCGCTTCGACGAGCGCGTCGAGATCGTGACCGTCGATCGAATCTTCGCCTCCAACACTCACTTGCAACGCCCTTTCGCTCA
Source organism: Anaerolineae bacterium (assembly GCA_038913135.1). Classification (GTDB taxonomy): domain Bacteria; phylum Chloroflexota; class Anaerolineae; order Epilineales; family Epilineaceae; genus JBCLES01. The sequence goes on along the minus strand of JBCLES010000067.1, from coordinate 645 downwards.
GCGTGGACTAGGGCGAGCGTTGGAGTCCGGGTCGGCGCGATCTTCCGCGCCGTCGGCGAACGGCCCCTTGCGTATCACTCGGACCCGCTCGACCCTGCGCCCCGAGACGTCAAGGACCTCGATCTCGGCTCCTTCGAAGATCGCTCTATCACCGATGTCGGGCACTTTACCGAGCTGGCTGAAGACCAGCCCGCCAAGAGTATCGACATCGCCGTCACTCGGAAGGTCGACGTCGAGCAGGCGGTTGACGTCGTCGATGTCGGCCGCTGCCCTGAACACCCCTTCGCCCGACTGTGCGTCGACATATTCGACGGTCGGTTCTTCTTCGTCATACTCGTCTTGTATCTCGCCGACGATTTCCTCCAAGAGGTCCTCGATAGTCACGATGCCGGCCGTGCCGCCATGTTCGTCGATGACGACCGCGATATGTACTTGACTGGCCTGGAGTTCTTGAAGCAATTCGTCGGCCGGTTTAGTTTCCGGCACGAAGGTCGGCAATCGCATGACCGATTCAATACTGACGTCGAACATGCGGTCGCGGAAGGGGCGCAGTAAATCTTTCGCATAGAGGATGCCGCGAATGTCATCGATCGTGTCCCGGTAAACAGGAATACGGGAATGGCCGGCCTCGATGATCACGTCCAG
>JBCLES010000066.1:0-13556 GCA_038913135.1 Anaerolineae bacterium | reverse complement strand
GACGATCTGTTCCACTTCGTCAGAGAGATCGGCGCATGGGATCTGCTGGAGGGCCTGGACCCCGGCAAGCGCGAAGGGGCGCCGTACCCGTTCATCCAGTTCGTCCTGCTCACCCTGATGCGCTGCGTGGGCGGGGTTGCGAGCATGCTGGCCACCCGCGACGTGCTGCTGACGGACGAGGCGTTGATGGGGGTACTCGGGTTCAACGCGGCGCAGGTCCGGGACGGGAGCAACGACCGCGGGTTGAGCCGGCGAACCAGGCCCGTCGAGATCCGGGGGCCGTTCTCGTACGAGACGGTGGCGGACAACATCGTCGGCGTGCCGAAGGAGAAACTCGTCGCACTGCTCAACGGCGTGATTCGATGCCTCGCGAAGCAGGGAGTGTTCCCCAAGCACATCGACGCGGTGCTCGACGCGACCGACGACGAGGCGACGCCGACGTACGAAACCGACGCCGGCAGGGAGGTACCGAGCGTCACCCGGGAGAAGCGGCCGGACGTGCGTGCGAACCGCCATGCGAAGAAGATCAAGGTGACGGTGTTCGGCTGGAAGGTGTGGGTCGTGTGGGAGCCGGTTTCGAAGATCCCACTGGCCATCGCGATCGACGGGATCAACGTCGCAGACCACGAGCATGCTTACGCGGTGGTGGAGCAGGCGCGCAAGAACGTCGAGGGATACGCGACCCTCCGTTCGCTGGCCCTGGACCGCGGCTTCCTGGACGGCAAGCTGCTCTCAACGCTCGATGGCGAAGGCATCGTCATCTACATCCCCGCCAAGTCCAACCTGACGATCACCACGGACGCGCGGGAGATGGCCCGCCGCGCCCAGATGCTCGCCGCGCAGGCTCGGGACCTTCCGGGCTGCACGTACACGGAGCGTATCGAGAAGGTCAGACGCGGCTCGGGAAAGAACGCGACGGTGGAAGAGCGAAGGACCATCGTGGTGGGCATCCGGGAACTGCCCTGCGACTGGTGGACGGCGGAGGGCTCGACGTCGGCGGCCAACTCGAAGGGCTTCCAGCCGAAGCGGCTCAACGTCACCGTGGTGCTGCGCTGGGACGGCGCCCCGGCAGATGCCGAGAAGGAAGTGGTGTTCCTGACCACCGATCCCGCGGCCGACCCCTTCGTCGCGTTCGACGTCTACGACGACCGCAGCCTGATCGAGAACGCGTGCAACCGCGAAGCGAAGGAGAGCTGGTTTCTGGAGCACCATCCCAAGCGCAGCGAGGCCGGAGTGCGAGTCCACGCGTACTTCGTCTTCACGTGCATGGCGCTGGTCGCGGCCTTTCGCCTGCACCAGGAGCAAGCCGAGGAGGCGGAGCGCAGAGGCGAGGACACCGGCATCGGTCGCTTTCGCCGGCAATTGGCGATGAAGAACCGCGACAAGGTGGTCGTCTTCTGCGGCGAGCACTTCGGGGTGTTCCGAAACTTCGAGGTCGTCATGCTCCTGGGCGGCACGGTGCGCGACCGCGCGCTGATGGGAGAGACGGTCAGGACCGTGCTCGATCGTTGCGGTCGCCCGAAGGCCGATACCTCATGACCTGCTTCGACGCGGGTAGGTGATGAGGTACTGCGGCCGGGAGTTCCTCAATGCCGAGCTCGCCGAGATTCGTCGGCTCATCGCGGAGGATCCGAACAGGACCCGATGGGCGATCTCGCAACGAGTCTGCGAAACGCTCGGGTGGCGGAAACCCGACGGCGGGCTGAAGGAGATGAGCTGCCGCGTCGCGCTCCTTCGCATGCAGGAGGACGGGCTCGTGCGCCTGCCGCCGCCACGCCGCAAGAACGGCAACGGCAAGCGCAGCCTGCGTCGCACGCCACGAGCAGAACCGCAGCCGCCCGTGTGCACGCCCGTCAGCGAGCTGCGAGACCTGCGGCTCCAGCTTGTCGCGAGCGAGGGGGACTCACGGCTCTGGAATGAGTACGTCGACCGCTACCACTACCTCGGCTACACGCCCCTGCCCGGCGCACAGCTGCGCTACGTCGCCCGCGTCGAAGGTCGCGTCCTCGCTCTCCTCGGCTTCGGTGCAGCCGCGTGGAAGACCGCGCCCCGCGACGACTTCATCGGCTGGACCGTGCGTGAGCGCGAAAGCCGCCTGCACCTCGTCGTGAACAACGCCCGCTTTCTCATCCTGCCCTGGGTCACCTCGAAGTATTTCGCCTCCAAGCTGCTCGGCCTCGCCGCGCGACGGCTCCCCGGTGACGGGCACGCTCGCTACGGCTATCGCCCCGTCCTCCTCGAAACCTTCGTCGAGAAGGAGCGCTTCTCGGGCACCTGCTACAGGGCCGCCAACTGGCTCTGCCTCGGCGACACCCAAGGCCGGGGCAAGCTCGACCGCCACAGGCTCCACACGCTTCCTCTCAAGAGCGTCTGGGTCTTCCCCCTCACCCCACGCTTCCGCCGCCTTCTGACCGAGTAGCGGGCAGCTCATCCCGCTCGGCTATCACCGCCAGACCCGCGCTTCCCTACTCCGAATCCCAGTCGGACCCAGCATGGGTTGACTTCGAACACTAGAATCTAATATTTCGAGTTGTCAAATATTTGAATTGAGACAATCAAAATGATTTCCTTCACCCGCCGATCTTGGCTGCGACTCGCCGGTCTGGGCACGGCTGCCGGCGCCGGTCTGCTGAGCGCGCGACGTCTTTTCGGCCAGGAGCCGCTCAGCTCATCCTCATCCGGCACACATGCGCATGCCGCGCACGCCATGGGTCCGGTCGGGCGCGTCGATCCCGCAGGCTTCAACCCGACGGTCTTTCTGCGCGCCTGGAACTTCTCCGATCTGCCGGCCGACGAACGGGCGCGGTACTACCGTGAAACACCCCGGCCCGACGGCTCCCTTCTCCGCGAGTATCAGCTCGTCGCGGTCGATCGGGAGATCGAGATCGCGCCCGGCATTTTCTTTCCTGCCTGGACGTTCAACGGCCAGGTGCCGGGTCCGACGCTGCGCGCGACCGTCGGGGACCGCGTCCGCGTCACCTTCCTCAACCAGGGTTCGCATCCGCACACGATTCATTTTCACGGATGGCACCCGCCCGAGATGGATGGCTCGATGCCGGAACACCAGGTGCTGCCCGGCGATCGCTTCGTGTACGAGTTCGACGCGGAACCGTTCGGCATGCACCTGTATCACTGCCACTCCGTCCCGTTGAAGCGGCACATTCACAAGGGGCTCTACGGCGTCTTCATCGTCGATCCGAAACAGGCCAGGCCCCCGGCGGACGAGCTCGTGATGGTCATGAACGGGTTCGACACGAACTTCGACTCCGACAACGAGGTCTACGCGGTCAACACGGTGGCGAACCACTACGTGCACGAGCCCGTCCGCGTCGAGGTGGGCAGGCTGACGCGCATTTACGTCGTCAATCTCACCGAGTTCGACCTGATCAACAGCCTCCACCTGCACGCCATGTTCTTCGACGTGTTCAGGACCGGCACGTCGACGACGCCAAGCGAGAGCACCGACACGATCATGCTCTGCCAGGGGGAGCGCGCCATTCTCGAGACGCGCTTCCGGTACCCGGGAAAATTCATGTTCCACGCGCACCAGAGCGAGTTCGCGGAGCTCGGGTGGATGGGACTCTTCGAGGCGCACGGGGGTCGGAGTGATACCTGAAAACCAGGCGGCGGTTCCGGTGACGAAGGCCGCAGTGTCGCCGCGTCTCTGGCTCGCGGCGCTGCTGCCGCTCGTGCTCCTCGCCGGACTGGTGACGCTCATCGTCACGACGGCGCCGGGCGATTCGCTTCGCGGCACCAGTGCGCCGCCGGTGGAGCGACTGGCGATCGATCGCGTGCAGCTGCGCGCCGACGGCATCGAGCTCTCGGTCCTCAACGACGGCCCCGACGAGGTCACCATCGCGCAAGTCCTCGTGGATGATGCGTACTGGGCGTTCGAGGCGGACGGCGGGACGGTGCTCGGGCACCTGGGCAGCACCAGGTTGCGGATTCCTTATCCCTGGGTCGAGGGGGAGGCGCATCTCGTCAAGATCCTCACCTCCACGGGCACCCCCTTCGAATATGAGATTCCGGTGGCGCTGCGGTCGCCCGAGCCCGACGCCCGCTATCTCCTCACGTTCGCCCTCATCGGCCTGTACGTCGGCGTGATTCCCGTGGCGCTCGGCCTTCTGTGGTTTCCGCTCGCGTCGCGTCTCGGACGCACGGGTCTCGACGTGCTTCTCGCCATCACGCTCGGGCTGCTGATCTTCCTGCTCGTCGACACGACGAGCGAAGGGCTCGAGGGGGCGGCGGAGTTGCCCTCCTCGTTTCAGGGGGTGGCGCTGTTTTTTGCCGCCGCGGCCGGCGCCTGGTTGACGCTCGACCTCGTCGGTGGATGGTTGCGTGCGCGCCGCGCGCGGGTGGCCGGCTCATCTCCCGGCGCCGTGCTCGCGCTGCTCATCGCGGTCGGCATCGGGCTCCATAACTTTGGCGAAGGGCTGGCGATCGGCGCGGCGTTTGCGCTCGGCGAGGCCGCGCTCGGCACGCTGCTCATCATCGGCTTCACGCTGCACAACACGACCGAGGGGCTCGCCATCATCGCGCCGATCGCGAAAGATAAGCCGCGTCTCGCGACGCTCGTCATGCTCGGCCTCATCGGCGGCCTGCCGACGATCGGCGGCGCGTGGCTCGGCGGCCTCGTATATTCGCCCATCATCGCCGTGCTCTGCCTCGGGCTGGGCGCTGGTGCGATCGGCCAGGTCGTCGGGCAGATCTCCAGACAAATGACCGGCGGGCCGGGCGCCATTCGGCAGTTTGCCACCGCCCCGATCGTGTTCGGTCTTTTCGCCGGCTTCATCGTGATGTATGCCACGGGGATGCTCGTAGGATGAGGATGAGGATGAGGATGAGAATGAGGTTGAACCGGATCTCAGCGAAGTTGGGCCTCGCAGCAGCGGGCCTCCTTGCCATGCTTGGCAGCGCAGGATGCCTGCTCTTTGGAGCAGCAGGAAACCCAGCAGGTGGCCCGCGCGAGATCCGGCTCGTGGCTCGGAACATGACGTTCTACCTGCAGGGGGACAACGCACCGAACCCGACGCTGCGGCTCCGCGCCGGCGAGCAAGTGCGGCTGGTCCTCGCGAACGAGGAGCCCGGAATCGACCACGACTTTGCGATTCGTCCGTGGAAGGTCGGCACGGGCATACTCAACGGCAAGGGGGAGGATACGGTCACCTTCACGGTGCCGGCCGCCCCCGGCTCGGAGACGACCTACATGTGCACGCCGCACTTCGGGATGATGCGCGGAACGATTCTCGTCGAATAGTGAACGAAGCTGTCCCATGCTCCCCGGTGCCGGACGCCTCGCATCCGCCTTCGACTCGCCGCTGTGCCAGGCGTGCCTACGTCAGGCGCCTTTTCTCCACCATCGCGACCCGCTACGATTTCATCACCGTCCTCCTGTCGTACGGCCAGGACCGGCGATGGAAGCGGCAGCTCGTGAGCCTCGCGGATCCCCGGCCCGGCACCGAGGCGCTCGATCTCGCGTGCGGCACGGGGGATATCGCGTTCGGCCTCGCGGCTGGCGGCGCGCGCGTGGTCGGTCTCGACATTACGCACCGTGGGGGTATCCATTTAACCGGAGTCGGGATCTCGCCACGGGCGGTTCGCGGGAGGGCGGTCCAGGCTCGGCGGGTGCCCGCGGGTCCGCGACGGCGTGGGCGGTACTGCTCGGGGCCGCTGGCTGGCGATGAGGTCCTTGTAGCGCACCGGGTCGTGGCCGACAGCGAGTTCGAGCACCCGGTAGAACACCATCCCTCGGCTGCGGGAGCGGCGTCGATTGAAGCGGAACACGAACTCATTCAGGTAGCGGGGCAGGTGCGCGTCGTCCACCGAGCCCTGGTGGGTGCCCAGGAGCCACCGCTTGGCCAGTGACGCGACTCGGTGCACGGCGGGGAGCTGCGCGCCGGGATCCTCTCCGCGGGCCCGGGCCGCGCGCTGGCTGCGCCGGTCGTGAAGGTACCCGAGCTTCTCCAGCCCGCTGTACCCCTGCCAGCCGTCGGTGATGACCCCCGTGCCCGGCTCGACGTGATCGGTCACGAAGGCGTGCAGTGAGGCAGCCGACGCGTCGGCCAGAGGCCGCATCCGGCACCGGCCCATCGCTTTCGGCTCCCGGACCTCCACCGCGATGCCGGTCAGGACCTTCTTGCCACGGGCCCGGCCGCCGTGCTGCCCTGGCTCCTCACCGCCGATGTAGCTCTCATCGACCTCCACGAGCCCGGCCAGCCGGTCCCGGCCCGGGCGCACCAGCACTGACCGCAGCCGATGCAGCAGGGCCCACGCGGTCTGGTAGGAGCCGATCTCCAGCGTCCGCTTCAGGCTCAGCGCCGAGATCCCGTCCTTGCCGGTGGCGAACAGCCAGCACGCGGTGAACCACACCGTCAGCGGCGTGCGCGTGCGGTCAAAGATCGTGCCCGCTGTCACCGAGGTACGACCGCCGCACCCGCCGCACATGAACCGACCATCGCTCAGCCGCCACCCCCCCGCGTGGCCACAGCCTGGGCAGGAAAAGCCGGCGGGCCAGCGCAGCCACTCCAGGCAGTCCGCGTCGGTCCGGAACCACGCCTGAAGCTCGCCGACGGACCTTCGGATAGTGCGAGCCAGCGCGAGGGGAATCCACACTGCCCCAGCTTACACCGGTTAAATGGATACCCCCAAGTAATGTAATAGCTGATAGCAGGTCTTTCAAAATCTCTGAAATGTAGGGCCGGTGCGCCGGCCGGGGCTGCCGCAAGCAGCAGCTCTACAGTTTTAAAAGAGGCTCGATGGAGTTGGATTTTCGGGGGAGGGGTTCTATTGGGTTGATGGGGTGTTGGGAAACCCCTCGCGCGCCTGCTTCGCCGCGGCTACCAGGTTTTGCAACGCGGGGCGCACTTCCTCCCAGCGGCGGGTTTTGAGCCCGCAGTCAGGATTCACCCACAAGCGTTCCTTCGGGATGACGCGCGCCGCGGCCTGGATCAGGCCGAGCATTTCCCCGGTGGAAGGCACGCGCGGCGAATGAATGTCCCACACGCCGGGGCCGATGTCGTTCGGGTAATGGAACTGCGCGAACGCGCCGAGCAACTCCATGTTTGAGCGCGAGGTCTCAATGGAAATCACATCGGCGTCGAGCGCGGCGATGCTGTCGAGAATGTCGTCGAATTCGCAGTAACACATGTGCGTGTGAATCTGCGTTTCATCACGCACCCCGCTGGCCGCGAGACGGAAGGCGTCCACAGCCCAGCGCAGATACTCCGGCCAGTGGGCGCGGCGCAATGGCAGTCCCTCGCGCAAGGCTGGCTCGTCAATTTGGATAATGCCAATACCGGCGGCTTCGAGGTCGCGGACTTCATCGCGGAGCGCAAGGGCGATTTGCTTGGCCGTCTCGCTGCGCGGCTGGTCGTCCCGCACAAAGCTCCATTGCAGAATCGTGATGGGGCCGGTGAGCATTCCCTTCATCGGCTGGCGCGTCAGCGACTGCGCGAACTTCGCCCAGCGCACCGTCATCGGCTGCGGACGATGCACGTCGCCATAAATGATGGGCGGCTTGACGCAGCGGGAGCCATAGCTCTGCACCCAGCCATTTTCGGTGAAAGCGAACCCGGCGAGTTGCTCACCGAAATACTCCACCATGTCGTTGCGCTCGAACTCGCCGTGAACGGGCACGTCCAGGCCGGCCTCCTCCTGCCAGCGCACGGCCTGGCGCGTTTGCTCTTCGAGGAAGTGGTCGTAGTCGGCGGACGAAAGCTCGCCTTTCTTGAAGCGGGCACGAGCGGCGCGGACTTCTTCGGTTTGCGGGAAGGAGCCGATGGTCGTGGTGGGGAACGCGGGCAAGTTCAACCGCGCTTGTTGTTGCGCGTGACGCCTGGCAAACGGGCTTTCTCTTTTGAGCTGGCGCGGCGTGACTTCTCCGCTGCGCTGCTTCACGAGCGGGTTGTGAATGCGCAGGCTGCTCCGTCGGCTGGCAATAGCCGTGCGATTTTCCTGCAACGCGGCGCGGTGGCCGTCGTGATTGACGAGTCGGGCAAGCAGCGCGACTTCCGACAACTTCTCCGCCCCAAAGGCGAGCCAGCATTTGAGTTGGGCGTCCAGTTTGGTTTCGTGTTCCAGGCTGAGTGGCGAATGAAGCAACGAACACGACGGCGCAACGATGAGCCGGTCGCTCCCGAGAGCAGTCGCCACCTTCTGCAAGAGGCCCAGCGAACCCTCGAAATCGTTTCGCCAGATGTTCCGTCCGTCCACGACGCCGAGCGAGAGTTGCATCGTTGCTGGCAGTTCCGCGAGCAGGCGGTCGAGCTCGTGCGGCGCGCGCACCGCGTCGAAATGGAGCGCGTCCACCGGCAACGCGCAGACCGCCGGCAAATTCTCTCGTAAGTCGCCGAAGTAAGTCGCGAGCAGAAGTTTTAAATCTGGCGCGGCGGCGCGGAGTTGCGCGTAAGCGGCGGCAAACGCTCCGCGTTGTTCCGGCGTCAGGTCGAGGCAGAGCGCCGGTTCATCGAATTGCACCCACTCCGCGCCTTGGGCGCGAAGGCGGCGCAGGACTTCGGCATAAACCGGCAGCAACTGGGGCAACAAGGAGAGCCGGTCGAACGGCGGTCCGTTCCGCCCGCGCACTTTGCCGAGCCACAGAAACGTCACCGGCCCGACGAGCACCGGCACCGTGCGGATGCCGAGCGCCAAGGCCTCGGCGAACTCATCGAAAGGTTTGGTCGAGGAGAGCCGGAAGGTCTGGCCCTCGTGAAGTTCCGGCACCAAGTAGTGATAATTCGTGTCGAACCACTTGGTCATTTCCAGCGCGGTGGCCGGACTGCCGTGGCCGCAGTCGGGGCAGCCGTTCGTTTCGCCGCTGATGCCGCGCGCCATCGCAAAGTAGGTGTCCAGATTCACCGTGTGGCCGTGCCCGTGGAATCGCTCCGGCACCGCGCCCACGAGCGCGCAGGTGTCGAGCACCTGGTCGTAGAGGCTGAAGTCATTCGAGGGAATGAAGTCGAGGCCGGCGGCTTTCTGCGTTTGCCAGTTCTCCGCGCGGATGACCTTGGCGGTTTCGAGGAGTTGCGCCTCTCCCGTTTTCTTCGACCAGAAGGATTCCAGGGCGCGTTTGAGTTCACGCTTCGCCCCGATGCGGGGAAAGCCGAGGTTGTGGGTTCGTAGGTTACTTTTCATTTCAACATTCTTTATCCCCATGCGTCATGGCTTCCGGGCAAACGGTTTGGTCAAACTCCGCGCCCGTCAAGAAACCGAGTTTCAAACAGGCTTCGCGCAGGCTGACGTCCTCTTCATAGGCCAGGCGGGCGATCTTAGCGGCGTGATCGTAACCGATCCTCGGACTCAGCGCCGTGACGAGCATGAGTGAGCTTTTCACATACGATTCGATGCGGGGACGGTTGAGCCTGATGTCCTTGATCATATAGTTCACAAAGCCGTGGCAGGCGTCGTGGATCAGAGTGATCGAGTGCGAAAAGTTGTAGATAATGACCGGCTTGAACACGTTCAACTCAAAGTTGCCCTGCGACCCGGCAAAAGCAATCGCCGCGTTGTTGCCGTGAACCTGCACCGCAATCATGGTCATCGCCTGGAGATTTGCGCGGCGCGGCCGCGGATCGCGGTGACCAGCAATCCCTCGAGCCGGTGCGCGCGGCGGGCGCGGGATGTGTCGGCGGCAAGGGAGTCGGCGCGAACACGCAGCGTATCGGCGCGGCTCGCCGTCTGAGGAACTACTTGAAGAAGGAAGACAACGGCGAGTGTCAGCACTGCGCGCTCCGGTTGTGTCGCGTTACGCGAGGGGAGCGCGGCGGGGAGGAGTGAGAGTGTGCGTGACGCGACACCATCTCGAGACCTGCCGTTCGCCAGTGACGCTCCCTTCGCTGGAATTACCCAGATCAGGTTCGACGGGTGTGCTCTCAGCCTGCGCTCGACCATCTGATGCGCAGGAACCCCGTGCCACTTCGTGAATGATAACTGGATTATGGCGTATCGCTACTCCGCCCTTCGCGTCTTCTTCAACATCATGGCCCGCTGGCAAGTCCGCGACGAGGGCGCCCGCACCCGGACGGCCGCGCCCTGAGCACCGATGTGCTCACCTGCATCTCGTATCTCGTCGGCCCCAGGATTGAAGAAGCGCCCGGAGAGGGTCACGCGACCAACTCTCTCGTCTTCAGTAATGTGTGCCCGGACGCACGCCACTCGCTCACGAGCGCGCGACTGGTGTTGTCGTCGATGCCGCGGATCGCGTCGGTCACGATCACGAGCTTCGCCGTGGATCGAAGGCGCGCCAATCCGGTGACGGCAGCGCGCGTGCAAACGTCGGTGGCGACGCCGTAGACGATGATGCGCTCTGGCGCGAGTGCCGCGAGCACGGTGGCCGCATTGGGGTTCCAGCGAAAGACGTCGGTGCCGGGCTTGTTGAACAGGATGTCGCCATGGTGCGCGCGCACCGTGGCGGCGACGTCGACTGGGTCGAGCGGCACGGGCTGCAGCACCAACGGATCATCGAGTGCCGTCCCGGCGATCTTCTGCTGTCCTGGTGTTCCGCGCATGCAGTGCGGTGGAAACGTGGCCTTCCAGTCGGGTTGATCGGTGATTTCGGCGTGACCCACGTCGTGATCGTCCGCCGTTGCGACAATCCGGATGCCAGTGCGATGCGCCCAGTCGGTGAGCGCCTTCAGGTTTGGAATGATCGCTTCGGCGCCAGGCACTGCCAGCTTTCCCGAGGACATGACGAAGTCGATTTGCGTGTCGACGTCCCAGCAGATGGTGATCACACCACCTTCTCCAGCCTCGGGCTGGGGCAGTATGCGCGCCCCACTTTCGCGCACGGCCTCCCTTCCTGCATCACCACGTCAGCGGTGAAGTCGAATCGCCCCTGAAAGAGTGACGAGCCGACGCCGTACGCGTCAACCGGCACACCGAGCTTCTCGAAGTCGCGAATCTTGTCGGTGGTGAAGCCGCCCGATACGACGATCCGCACGTGCGAGTGTCCCGCCTGGTCGAGCGCGTCGCGAACGTTGTGCACGAGTTGCGGCGTGACGCCGGTCGGTTTGCTACGACCCATCATCGGAATCACCGACTTGTCGACCAGCATCTCGCTGGTATCGACCCGAACACCATACAGTGCGGGACCGAGGGCATTGGCGAGATCGACCGAGGTGCGAACGCAGTCATTCTCGAAATCAACGAGCGTGACCAGGCGGGTCTCCCCGTTCATATGCTCGAGGAACTTCTTCGACGCGAGCACCGTGTCACCGCCGTAGGCCGCGATGAGTCCGTGCGGTACCGTCCCGATTCCTTCGCTGCCCCACCACGACGCCTGCGCATCGGTCGACACGCCGATCGCCCCAGCAATGTGCGCAGCGTAGCCATCGCCGGTCTGTACCAACCAGTGGTCGTGGCGGGCCGGGAAAAACATCACCTGCTTGGGGCGCGCCGCCTCGACGACGCGCCGGGTGTTCGTGCCAACGCGGGTGCGGCGGGCGAGAACGCCGAGATAGAGGGTCTCGAGGTGCGCGAAATGCGCATACGGGCCCTCGATCTCGAGGACGAGCTCCCACGGCGTAATGGCGTCACCGTCGTAGAGCGCCCTGACGTCGAGTGCGCTCCAGTCCTCGCTGCACAGCTTGAGGATCGCGATCGCCTCGTCGATCCCGCCGAGCAATGCGTCGGCCTTGCCGAAGACCTGTACGGTGACGCGCGGGTTGTAGTGGTCGCGGATGAGGACATCGCGGGCGCGGACGAAGTACTTGTCGGAGTAGTACCCTGCGCGCATCCGTTCGACGGGCAGGTTGAAGATCTTGGGGTCGAGGCGGGTTTTCATTTGAGAGGTAAATCGGGCGCAAGTTTCATTTAATCTTAGGGTACTTGCCAGAAGAGAGGAGAAAGCGGTGTCCTCCTAAAAGTGTGGAGAACAATTCGGTCGCTGGTGGGGACCGAGGAGGACACCGATGGAGAGATGTACCACGCGCGCGGAATTCTGCCCAGTGGTGAACGCGTTGGCCGAAGGGCTGGCCGACGAGCTGTGGACGACGGTCGTCGAGCAGCGTGGGCGTCAGCCGGTGGACACGTGGATGCGCACGCGCGGGGGCGCGTTCCTGCGCCGCGCGCTGGGCGTGGCGCTCACCGCGCGGGCGGAGCAGTTGGGTGTGAGGGGCCCGTGTGCGTGCGGAGGCGTGCTGGCGTTTCGGGAGCGTCGGCCGGTCCGCCTGCACACGGTGCTGCCCGGTCGCGATGTCGAGGCGACGGTCCTCTATGGGCAGTGTGGCACGTGTCAGCGCTGGCGCTGGCCGGTGCTGCGCGAGGTGGGCGTCGATGGCGAAGGGTTCACGCCGGCCCTGCAAGCGCTGGCGACGTTGGCCAGTGTCATCGAACCGTACGAGGCCGCCAGCAGTGAGTTGTTGGGACGGATGGCCGGGGTGACGGTGAGCACCGAGAAGCTGCAGGCGTTGGTGCGCGACGAAGGGGCGCGCGCGACCGCGACGCTGACGGCGGCGCCGCCCGACCCCGGTCCAGCGCGCCCGTCGGCGCAGGGGCCGCTCACGGTGGGCATTGATGGCGGGATGGTCTTCGTGGATAAACGGTGGCAAGAGGTGAAGCTGGCGTGCGTCTATGACACGGCCGATCGCGTGGCGACCCCGACACGGGGGATGCTGACCAAACGCGCGGTCGTCGCGGTCCGCGGGACGCCCGAGGCGTTGGCCGCGCGATTGTGGCCGCAGGCTGCAGCGCTCGGCGCGGCGCACCGGCGGGTGGTCGTGCTCGGCGACGGCGCCCCCTGGATCTGGCATCTGGCCGAGGTCGTGTTTCCGCACCGGGTCGAGATCCTGGATTGGTATCACGCCGACGAGCACATCAGCGCGGTGGCCCGGGCGCTCTACGGCGAGGGCACCGACAAGGCGACCCTCTGGCGCACGACCCAACTCGATCGGTTGGCCACCGATGAGGTCGACCTGGTGATCGAGGGCCTCCGCTTCCTCGGGGCGCATCAACGCACGACCGCCAAGCAGACGGCCGTCGCGGATCTCGAGCGCTATCTGACGACCAACCGGGCGCGGATGCGGTACCAGACGTTCCGCGCGGCTGGGTATGCAATCGGGAGTGGCGCCGTGGAGAGCGCCGTCAGTTACGTCGTCCAACAACGGATGAAGCGGGTCGGCATGCGCTGGCGATCCGCTGGCGCCGACGCCATGCTGGCGCTGCGCTCGATCTACCGGAGCACGGGTGCGTGGGACCAATTCTGGGCCACCCGACGGGTTGCATGAACGGATGTCGGCTGCGCCCGATTGACGCTGACGGTGGACTTGCCCACGCCGCCCTTGCCGCTGGCCACCGCGATGACGTGCCTGATTCCTGGCAGTTTTTCAGGACCGGCGGAAGGCTGGGAGAACGCGCTTGGCGCGTGGTCATGGTGCGGACCGGTGTTCTGCATGTCTCAGGTTCTCTTGCCAGTGTCGAAGCACGGGGAAGGGCTGGTCGAAGGGTTCCACCAGGCCGTGCCGATCTGGCTCGTCAGTTCTACATCCACCTCCGCAGCCGTCCGTCGCTCTGGTGGCGCTTCATGCTGTGCCCTTGATGGCTTGCGTGGCGGGAAACCGCGC
>JBCLES010000065.1:0-14366 GCA_038913135.1 Anaerolineae bacterium | reverse complement strand
GTAGCCATCCAGCTCCTCGGCTTCGAGCGCTGTGAGCGCTTCCTCACCCTGCTTGCGCAACAGAGCTTTCGATGCGGGCGACGACGCGATCGGCGGCACGGAAGACCGGGATGCCATCCTGCAGTGCGATGCTGACGGCGCCGTCCGCAGGCAACGACTCGGGCAGGCGTTTTAGCGGTGGGAGGTTCAACGTGCGAAGTGCCATTGCGTGGACCTTGCCTTTCCAACTATGGATCTGCCACCGCCCGGCTGCTTCATCGTGGACGGTGGCGGCTACCGGAACAGCTAACTGGAGGTGGGCGCATGATAGCACCCGTGTGACCGCGATCTCCAGCCGACCGCGCTCGGCGACGAGGCGGACGAGCCAGTCCTTCCAGAGGCGTACAGCATTCGACGATCGCCAAGTGGCCGAAGTCCTTGTCCAGGGTGATCAGGATCCGTCCCTGTGTCACTGCCTGATCGAGAACCGCCTCGTCCCCCGGATCGGCGTCCAGGTCGCTGATCGCAGCGACGTCGTGACCAGCCGCCTCGATGACCGCGCGCGCGGCGCCGTGGACACAGCTATCCAGCAGCACGTGCATCAGGCGCTGAGCAGCTCGATGCGCTCCTGCCCCACCATCCGGCGGGCGAACTCCAGGCAGGCTAACACGTCATCCCGCTCAAGCCAATCGTAGCCGGACAAGACTGTCGGGATGTCATCCCCGGCCGCCAACATGGCCAGCACATGCTCCACCGCAAGGCGCCGCCCGCGGACGATGGGCTTGCCGCCGAAGATGCGCGGGTCGAACGTGATGCGCGCCAGCAGATTGTCCTGCGCCATAGCGACCTCCACCGGCGGACTGCCTAGCGACCCGCCGCCAGCGCCTCTCTAGAGTATGGCTGTGGGCTCATCTTACCCCGGCGATAGGGTGGCGGCAACCTCGCGACAGGCACTTCCGCGCGGTGCTGCGCCACCTGGGGTGCTGCGCGGCCAAGTCGGCCGCTGACGCGGCCCAACAGAGATCAGCGGCTCAGGAGATGGGGAGCACGACGACCACACAACTCGGAACCCCTAGTTGCCGTCCCGAACGTCCGGGACGATGTAGGTGCGGTACGCTGCGCGCTTTGAAGCGGGCCGACGCATGCCACCGACAACGACGCGCCCGACGGTGCCCCGGAGGCCGTGCGCCACGTCATAGCCTAGTTCGCTGAGCAGCAGGCGGCGTTCAAGGGCGGGACTTACAACGAGCAGCAGCTGCGGATCGATTTCCTTAACCCGGTGCTCGCGGCGCTCGGCTGGGACGTGGGCAATGAGTCCGGCCAGATCGAGGCGCTGCGCGACGTGGTCTACGAGGACCGGGTGAAAGTGGGTGGGGTGACGAAGGCTCCGGACTACGGGATGCGGCTGGGCGGGCTGCGGAAGTTCTTCGTGGAGGCAAAGAAGCCGTCGGTCGATCTACGGGCTGACGTGAAACCGGCGTACCAGCTGCGGCGCTACGCGTGGTCGGCCAAGCTGCCGTTCTCGGTGCTGACGGACTTCGAAGAGTGGGCGGTCTACGACTGCCGCATCAAGCCGCTGTCCACAGACGGCGCAGCGGTCGGACGGCTGTTCTACTTGCGGTTCGACGAGCTGGCGACACGCTGGGAAGAGCTGGCCGGCTTGTTCGGGCGCGACGCGGTTCAGGCGGGGTCGCTGGAGCGTTTCGCGGCCGAGCACAAGCGCAAGCGCGGCACGGAGGAAGTGGACGATGCGTTCCTGGCAGACCTCGAGGACTGGCGGGAGCTGTTCGCACGCAACATCGCGCTCCGCAATTCGGGGCTGAGCGTCCGGGCGCTGAACGAGGCGGTGCAGCAGACGCTGGACCGTATCATTTTCTTGCGGATCTGCGAGGACCGCGGGATTGAGTCGGACGGCCAGCTACAGGGGTACCTGAACGGGCAGAACGTATACGGCCGACTCGGCGAGCTCTTCGCCCGGGCCGATGCGCGCTACAACTCGGGGCTGTTCCACTTCTGGGAGGAGCGGGGTCGATCGGGGTCGGTCGACGACTGGACGCTCGGGCTCACAATCGACGACAAAGTGCTAAAGGAGATCATCCGCAAGCTCTACTTCCCGGAGAGCCCTTACGAGTTCTCGGTGATCCCGGCCGACATCCTGGGACAAGTCTACGAGCGGTTCCTGGGCAAGGTGATTCGCCTGACGCCAGGCCACCGCGCCGTGATCGAGGAGAAGCCCGAGGTCCGCAAGGCAGGCGGGGTCTTTTACACGCCGACGTTCGTGGTGGACTACATCGTCCAGCACACCGTTGGACCGCTTTTGGCGGACAAGACCCCCAAGAAAGCCGCCGAGTTGCGCATCGTCGACCCGGCCTGCGGCTCTGGCTCGTTTCTGCTTGGCGCCTACCAGTTTCTGCTGGATTGGCACCTGACATGGTACGCTTCGCACGAACCCAAGAAGCACAAGCAGGCCGTACGGCAGACGGACGATGGAGGCTGGCGGCTGACCACGTCCGAGCGCAAACGGATCCTGACCGCCAACATCTTCGGCGTGGACATAGACCCCCAAGCCGTGGAGGTGACGAAGCTGTCCCTGGTCCTCAAGGTCTTGGAAGGCGAGACGGACGAGACCCTCGGCGGCCAGATGCGCCTGCTGCAAGAGCGCGCGCTGCCGGACCTGGGGCACAACGTGCAGTGCGGGAACTCGTTGATCGAGACGGATGTGTATGTGGGGCAGCAGTTGAGCTTGTTGGGGGATGATGCGGCGGTGACGCGGATCAACGCGTTCGATTGGAACAGCGCATTCCCCGAGGTGTACGCCCGCGGCGGCTTCGACGCGGTTATCGGCAACCCGCCCTACGTGCGCATCCAGGCGATGAAGGAGTGGGCACCCTTCGAGGTAGAACTCTACAAGCAGCGCTACCGCTCCGCCAGCAAAGGCAACTACGACCTATACGTGGTCTTCGTCGAGCGCGGGCTGAGCCTGCTCAACGCGAACGGCCGCCTTGGCTTCATCCTCCCGCACAAGTTCTTCAACGCGCGGTACGGCGCACCGCTGCGTGCGCTATTGGCCGAAGGGAAGCATTTGGCGGAGGTGGTGCATTTCGGCGATAAGCAGATCTTTGGCGGGGCGACGACATACACGTGCTTGATGTTCCTCGAGAAGGCGGGCGCGGAAGCGGTGAGGTTCACCAAGGTTGTCGATCTGATCGGCTGGCGGGCGGGTGGTGAGGCGGCGAGCGGAGAGGTGGCGGGGGAGAGGGTGACGGGGGCGGAATGGAACTTTGTTGTGAGTAGGGGCATGTCACTACTTGATCGACTTAAGGAATATCCGACGCGGCTTGGCGACGTCGGTGACATCTTCGTTGGCCTGCAGACAAGTGCGGATACTGTGTTTCTGTTCAAGAATCAGCTGAGGACATCGGAGGACGTAATTCGACTGCATTCCAAGGAACTGAATGAGGTTGTCGACATAGAATCCGGCATCTTGCGGCGCGTTGTTCGCGGAGGTGATGTCGATCGCTTTGCAGCCATTCCAACTGCGTTAGTACTCTTTCCATACGAGATCAAGAATTCTACTGCGCGACTATTGACACTTGACGAGCTAGGCTCGCGATTCCCGCTTGCTTTGCAGTACTTGAGCAGGAATCGCCGCTTGCTTGAATCACGCGAGAGCGGGAAGTTCAGAGATCATCAGTGGTATCGCTTTGGCAGAAATCAGAACGTAGGAATGTGGGATCAAGACAAACTCATGGTTTCGTATATGGTAACCAGGCTCTCGTCATTCTCAGACCATGGAGAATCATTATATTTCGTCAATGTCACGACCGGAGGTTTCGGTATCGTTCCGTCGCAACGCTACAGTCAGGAGTTCATTTGCGGTCTCATGAATTCGCGACTGCTAGACTTTGTTCTTCGGTCCGCCACATCTACGTTCCGTGGAGGCTACTTTCCGGCAAACAAGCAGTTCATTGAGGTTCTGCCAATGCCACAGAGCATACCAATTGATGCACCGATGTCGCACACCGACCGTGGTCTCATAAATCTCGTGCAGCGCATGCTCGACCTCCACAAGCGCCTCCCCGAGCTGAAGTCTGCCCACGACAGGACCGTCATGCAGCGGCAAATCGAGGCGACGGATCGCGAGATCGATCGACTTGTGTATGAGCTGTACGAGCTGACGGAGACGGAGATTGAGAT
This sequence comes from Anaerolineae bacterium, assembly GCA_038913135.1. GTDB lineage: Bacteria > Chloroflexota > Anaerolineae > Epilineales > Epilineaceae > JBCLES01. The sequence goes on along the minus strand of JBCLES010000065.1, from coordinate 10,190 downwards.
TGTTGAGGGGCGGGGTGGGTGAGCGGGGACGTGGGAGACCTTCGTAGAGCGGTTTGGAGATGCCGTCGTGCTCGATCCGAGGCTTCTCGCGCCCAAGCAATCGATACGCCCGACGAGTGGTGATTCCTAGACCTACCGGCCCAGTCGTTCGGCGGGAAAGAGCTGTTGCGAACCGCAGGGCGGTCCAAGGCGTAGTCACCTCGACCGATGGTGTTCCAGATTGCCGCGGTCTTTCGACAGCCGCTCCAAACCGACGCCGCTCCAAACCGACGGCGCTCGCCGGTCGATGCGAAGTGCTTGGACGGGTTTGACGTTGCGGTAGCTTGTCGCCACCATGGCGCGCCATTGGACTTCTTGCAGAGGACGCACCACGGAACGCGCGCATGACTGAAGGACAAATGACCGGTCCGGGTCGTGCCGCCGGCTCGCATGCCAGCTCGGCCGGGAGCGGAGATAAGCTCACGGTGCTCTTCATGGCCGCGAACCCCCGGAAGACGACGGCCTTGCGGCTGGGCGAGGAGGTCCGGACGATCGAGGAGCGACTGCGCGAAGGATCGGCGCGCGACCGCTACGTTCTCCGCCAGGCGCATGCGCTCCGATGGACCGACCTGAGCCGTCTCTTGCTCGAGTATCGACCGAACGTGGTCCACTTCGCGGGCCATGGCGAGCGCGGCGGCGAGCTCGTGTTCGAGCGCGAGCGGGGCGAGCCGAGGCTCGTCGACCCGCAAGTGGTGGCCGAGCTATTCCGGATCCTGAAGGACGACATTCGCTGCGTCGTGCTGAACGCCTGCTGGTCGAAGGCTCAGGCCGAGGCCATCAACGAGCACATCGACTTCGTGATCGGCATGCGCGAGCCGGTGGAGGATCCCGCGGCGATCGACTTCGCGGCCGGCTTCTACCGTGGCCTCGCCTTCGATCGCTCCGTGAAGACGGCCTTCGAGCTCGGATGCAACGAGGTGGAGGGCGGCGAGAGCGGGGGCGGCGAACGCCTCTCGGTCGAGGCGGACGGTAATGAAGGGACTCGGCGGCAAGGCGGCCATCGTTCGTCTATCCCAGAACTCCTTGTCCGCCCGGGTGCCGACGCCGGTCATTCACTGTTCGATTCCGGCGAGAATATGGACCTGGTAGCGAAGGTCGACGAAGACACAGACCTCGCGGCGAAGCTCGACACGTACCTCGGTTCGCTGGTGACCAGGCACGACCAAGCGCTTCGCGAGCGCTATGTCGCGCTCGCCGGCCAGATCGAATCGCGACTGCGTGGCGAGCGGTCGTCGTTGGATATTGCCCTCGGCTCGTCGACGGCCCGCCCGGGGACACGCCAGGACAGGGTCGCCCGGCTGATCGATGAGATGCTGCCATCCGTGATGGGGCACCATGTGGTCAGTGATCCGAGTGAGCCATCGCCGGGCCGAGTTCTCGCGGGCACGATGCCCAGCGTAGCCTCGGATGCGGCGTCGGACGAACCATCCAAGGCGGTTCAGGACGTCTGTGGCCGTCTGGCGATGCTAGATCGCGCCGTGCTTCTAGGAGAGCCCGGCAGCGGCAAGACGTGGACGTTGTCGCGGCTGACCGTCCTCTACGCCGATGAGTTCGGGACCGAGCGGAAGGCGGAGGACCGCGACGCGCCGATCCCGGTATTCCTCCCGCTCAGGAGCTTCGACGGAACGGAAGGCGAAGGCGAGTACCGGAAGTTGTTGACGTTCGCGGACTTCGCGCGACGCGACCTGGAGCACCTGGATCCGCACATCGACCGATTGATCCGTGAGGGCCGTTTAGTCTTCCTGTGCGACGCGCTGAACGAGATGCCCCGCACCTCGCCCCTCGACGGCCGAGAGCTGCTGCCAGAGGTTGTCGCCTTCCTGAAGCAGACACCGCGCTTCGTCGTGTCGTGCCGAACGCGAGACTACCACGACGACCTCGGACCGCTAGAGATCCGCAACCAACTTCAGCTCCGCGACCTCGATCCGGTGCAGATACGGGACATCGTGCAGTTCCGGTACGCCGGACAGCCCGAATTGGCGGCCGGGTTGTGGGCGAAGATGGAGGGGTCAGACGAGCTACTCGAATTCTGGAAGCTGGTGCGCGAAAACGACGGTGAGGCGGCGTTCTGGGAGAAGACGACGGACTGGTGGCATCACCTGCCCGGTGACGACCCATCCGGTTTTCCGTGGGCAGGAAGTTGGGCGTGGTGCCGGATGCACGAGGGCGCCCGCCTTATCCCGCTCGCGCGGAACCCGTATCTGCTCGATGTGATCGGCCAGATCTACGATGGCGCGGCGGATCTGCCGGGAAATCGAGCTGGACTGTTCAGCATCTTCGTAAAAGTTCTCTTGACGCGCGAGGAGGAGGGCGCCGCGACGCGCGGTGCGCCGTGGCCCGACGGTCACGGCGATCGAATTCACGCCGCACTGGTCAGGATCGCGGCCGTAATGCAGGAGGGCGCGACGACGATCCTTGCGCCGGACAGGACGCTGGCCGCAACGGGCTCTGCGGACGGAGGGCGCTTACTCTCTGACGCCGCGGCGTCGAGCCTCTTGGTCGCCGAGTCGGACGGTTGGCGCTTCGCCCACCAGCTCTTGCAGGAGTACTTCGCGGTCCGGATCGTCCTCGCGGCGTTGGAGGGCGAAGATGGCGACGCAACTCCGAGCACGTTCTTCGAGCAAGGCGAAGGATGGTGGGATCCGGGTCCGTGGCGCGAGACGCTGGTGATCCTCGGCGAGTTCCTGAACGAAAGCGGCATCGGTCCGAACCGCGTCGCCCGCTGGCTCGCGCCGGTCAGCCCAGAGGTGGCGCTGGACGTCATCCGACGCAATGGAGAGGGTCTTACGCTCGATGACGTCGAGCCGGAGACGCGTGAAGCACTGATCGCGGCCGCGCGAGCGCTTTCCGACGAGCCGGATCCGCGCGGTCGGTCGGTCGCCTGGCGCGTGCTTGGCGAACTCGGCGGCGACAACAGACCGGGCGTTGGGTTGCGGGGGGATGGGCTGCCCGACATCGTGGAGACGATGTGTTGGATAGAGCCGGGGACGGTAGTGATCGAGGAGGGAGTCGGGGCGAGGACGGTGGACAAGCCGTTCCAGATTGCGCGCTACCCCGTGACTTACGCTCAGTATCGGGCGTTCGTCAAGGCCCAGGACGGCTATCTGGACCGGCGCTGGTGGGACAAGCCGGTGAAGTTGGCCGATCGAGAAGATGAGCCCGGAAAGCAAGAGTGGCCGATCGACAACCACCCGGCCGAAAGCGTGAGCTGGTACGACGCGATGGCGTTCTGCCGCTGGTTGACGGCGCGTCTGCGCGATGCCGGCGACATCGATGCCGAAATCGAGATCAGGTTGCCGACGGAGGCCGAGTGGCAGCTCGCGGCTGGTGGACCGGAGGGCTGGACGTATCCGTGGGGGCCGACGTATGAGGTCGGCCGGGCGAACGTCGACGAAAGTGGCGCAACAGGCGGTACGTATCTCAAGCGGACGACCGCGGTCGGAATCTATCCGCTGCGCGCGGCACTGCACGGGAGCGATGCGAGCGGCGATCATGGACTTGGAGTGGAGGGAGGTGGCGCTGCCATCTTCGACTTGTCCGGGAACGTTTGGGAATGGACGCTGAGCGAGCGTCAGTGGGGCGGTGGTCCGACGGACGGTAGTCACGATGATTTGTCGAGCGCCCGGCCGCGGGTGGTGCGGGGCGGGTCGTGGTACGTCATTCCTACGTTCGCCCGCGCCGCGCAGCGCCACTACGGGTTCCCGGACAGCCGTAACTGGTACGACGGGTTCCGGGTGGTGTTGGCTGCCCCTGTTTCATAGCTCAGGTCTCTGGGTCCTCTGGCCTCTGGGGCTCTGGAGGCTCTGTCTCTCTGTCAGTGGGCGTGCGATTGACCGATGGCCCAAGATGCTGTTCCACCGCGAGCGCAGCGAGCGTCGACTTGGTCGGAGACTTCGGGTATCCTGCGGGCGCCCGGAGCCATCGGCTTCGGGTCAGGCGCCCTGGGACCGGCTGCGGGTGGTGCGGGGCGGGTCGTGGAACAACAATCCTACGAACGCCCGCGCCGCGCAGCGCAACAACAGGAACCCGAACAACCGTAACAGGAACAACGGGTTCCGGGTGGTGTTGGCTGCCCACGTCCCTCTGCCCCTTCTCTGGCTCGGGCTCGCGAGGGTCCGAGCGACCGGCCGGATCGGCTTGCCGGTGCGGCGGTTCCAGAAATGCCCGGCGATCACGTCATCCTGCGCAACGAATTGGCGCGCGAGATCACCGACGATGATGATGTGCTCTGTTTGATCGACACCATCCTGGCCAGCGGCCGCGGGTGTGCTCTCCGCCGTCTACGACATGACCTACTTCCCGGGCGACGACCTCCTTGCCGCCACCCGACCCCGCGGCCTGCCGATCGGCAACCTCACGAGCCAATTCTGGTCGAACTGCTATCTCAACCCCTTCGACTGGTTCGTCACGCGCGAACTAGGCTGCGACGCCTACCTCCGCTACGTCGACGACTTCGCCCTATTCGCGGACGACAAGCGCACCCTCTGGGCTTGGCACCGTGCGATCGTGGAGCGGATGGCGCGGCTCCGCCTGACGACACATCCGGTGGTCCAGGTGATCCCGACCGACCAAGGCATCCCATAGCTCGGTTTCGTTGTCTACCCGACTCACCGGCGCGTGAAACGCCGCAACGTGATCAACGCCCGCCGCCGCCTTACCGGCCGCATCGACGATTACGGTCGAGGCCGCATTACATTCGCGGAACTCGACGCGAGCGTCCTAGGCTGGATCAACCACGTCCGCAACGCCGATTCATGGGGCCTTCGCGAATACCTCCTCGAATCGCTGCCACCGATAATCGCGCCGCGGCCGACGAAGAGCTATCAAGCCCACGGCGAAAGTCGTGGAACGTCCCCGTCCTCATCATTCTCACGGATGGGCGTTCCAATCCCCGCCCCGTGAGCGAAGCCGTCGCGCGAGCGGCGCAAACCAAGGAGCGAGGCATCGTGGTCTTTACGATTGGTCTCGGCGACGACCTGGACTTCGAGGCGCTGGCGCGCATGGCTTCCCGGCCCGACTACTATCACTTTGCTCCGAACGCCGATGCCCTCGAGGAAATCTACCGGACGATCGCAGTGACCATCCCTTGCCCGGCGGAGTCGTTCTGGGGCGGGCGATAGCAGGCGCCGGATCGCATCGGGCGCTCGTCGCCGCGCTACGTATTCCCTCACGGCCAGGCGGGCCTGTTAGCTTGCCAGCGGAACGGACTCGAACAACAGGCTGCGCAGGTTGGGGTCGGACAGGCGCTTGGAGAGGTAGAGCATCTCGATGCCGACCACGTGCCCCCCCTCGTCGTAGTCGAGGATAATGCCCGGCGACACCTCTTCCGACCGGTCCGCGGATCCATCGCTCAGCGAGAGGTATAGTGCGTCGGCTTGCTCGTCCACCTTAAGCCTCACGGGCTGCTCCTCCTTCGATCGAAGAACACCGTCACGACGCGCACTGGATCGGCCTTGACGTTTGCGATCACCCTCAGCATGCGGCCGCCCCGTTCGGGAATCGCCGCGAGCCGGTGTTCGAACTCAGGATTATACCGATCGGACTCTACGCATATCCGGCCTCTGGACCACGCGCTCGACCCACACGGGCTTGATGCCTCGCTTCCGAAGCGCGTCGCGGGCATGTTCCGTCAACACGATATTCAACGGGCTCATCCGGTCGAACTCTGGCACGGCACGAATGCGATTGTAGGCGGGCGATCAGGGCGGGACAAGAGGGCAGCGATACGACCGCTCTCCGCGCGGTGCTCGTCCACCGAGGGCACTGCGGGCCTAAGGCGGCCGCAAGTGTGCGGCCTCAACAGAGGACTGTGGCTCAGCCCCCTGCTCGGATTGCTCGGAAAAGGTGCTCGGATTCGTCGTAATGCGCAGGTGTGGGCGACCAAGCCCACCCGCCGGGCGGCCACGATGACCTCCCGGCGGGTGGTTCGGCCCCCCTCGGACGCACATTCATTCGTGGGGCGCCCGCCCGGGCTGGAGCTCAGCAGCCGGCCCCTAGGCCGTAGTAGTAGGGCGTGCAGTAGGGGCGCGTGTCGCGCGTCAAGAAGAGCCCGGTCTTGCCGTCGCAGGAGTCCTAGGCCAGCCAGCGATGGACCGGGAAGTCGGACCACTTACCCGTTCTGAAGTTGTAGATCCTGACCGTGCGGACCAGTCAGCCCGGGCTGCCGCCCGTATTGTCGTGGCCGAGGTGAATCTGGGACACATCGCCCAGGTCCCAGCCCACGAACCGATAGGAGTCCGTCCGCCCATTCTCGAAGTCGTTGACCCCGGGATTGTCGAGGAACTTGCCAAAGGAGTAGCCCGAGCCGAGCAGGGAGATCTGGACATTCGCGTCCGTGCCCGACTTGCTTAAGCAACCGGTCTTGATCTCGACGACGTAGGTGGGGGGGGGGGGCGGGGCGGCCTGTGCGGTCCGCGCGCCCAGATGGGCGCCGATGGCGAAAGTGGCTGCGGCGGCGATCGTGGCGAGTGTCTTGGTCTTCAGGGTCGTTCTCCTGTGATCTGGGATGTCCGACGGGGTTGTGATCACAGGTTACGGGATGCGGGATGGGCCTCACTGCGCGATAACTGAACCGGGTGCGGGGTGATCCCTGACCCAGGTTGGCGGACACCGAGAAACGTCAGCAAAGCGGTGGACGTGATGCTGCCGCCCAAAGTCAACCGAAAAACCGCATCGTATTGCCTCACGGGAAAATGTCGTTGGGCGCGAGGTCGATCCACATGCGCCGATTCTATTGCCGGGTACAGCCATCCGTCTTCTATGCACTTCGCTCGGTTTCGGGAGGGCATGGTACGATGCAAGTCCGTTGTTGTCTCTCACGGAAATGTTCGTCTACGGCTTGCCGCTATCGGGCCCGCCGCCGGGGCGACCGCATGGGGCACCCAATGGCCGACAACAGAACCGAATCCGGCGAGCGCAACACCGAGAGCCGGCGCGACATCGAAATTGACATCCGCCGATCACTGCGCGATCAGGTTCGCAAGTGGTGGCGGGAACGATCCGGCGACGTCGACAGGATGATGGCGGAGCTCGGCGTCCACTCTAGCTACGGGTTGCTCGCCGCGAGCGGCCTTCTGCCGCTCCTAGCGGTCCCGGCGGAACAGCTTGGTCCGGCTATCCTCGGCGTCTCCGCTGGCGTCGGCACAAACCTGCTCGCCAACCTAATCCAGCGCGCTCGCGACGATTCGCTCGCCGCCTTGGACGACACGATCGGGACGGATCCAGAGCGCCGGATCGTCGACTTGATCATCGACGAGCTGCGCGTGCTGGAAGCTGCTCGCGAGGCGTTTGGGGACGGGTGGGAGGCTTTCGCCGCCACGCTCAAGGCGGAGCTCGAACCGTACGCCGCCGGCTCGCGGACGCTGATGCTGATCGGGCAGATCGAGGGCTCGCGCGACATCAACGTGGCTAACATGTCGGGCGGCTACAACGTGACTGCGGAGCATGTCACGATCTACCATCACGGACCCGCTGGAGCCCACGCGGCGCTCGAAGGCTTTTCGCGCGTCGCGTCACAGGAAGGTGCGTCGGTCGAGGGATCGCGGGAGCGCGAGGCGGTGACAGCGCGGGCCGGCGCCGAGCAGGCGTCGGTCACGAGCGGTGCGCTCGCGAAGGCGAATCCCGTGGACCGACGAGCGTGGCTCGGAAAGATGCTCGGCAAGAAGGTCCTCCGGGACGTCGAAAGAGATTTCGTTACATTAGAGGGCGTGGAGCGCATCCCGGTCGACGCCGCGTTGATTTTCCTGGAGGGCGAGGGACCGTCTCGGACGCGAAAGCGGGAACGGATCGGAGATCTCCGAAACGCATTCGAGCGGCGAACGCGATTCGTGCTGCTGGGTGATCCGGGCGGCGGCAAGTCGACGATGCTCCTGCAGTACCTATACGACGCGCTCCAAAGCGCGATGAGATCCGACGCGGAGCGCGTCCCCATCCTGGTCGACCTCGCGAAGCACAACAAGGATCCCGAACGGGACACGCTGACGCCGGCGGACTTCCTACAGGATCAGTGGGAACGGCAGGGCTACGCCAGGGTCATCGCGCGGTCATTCGAAGATGTGCTCCGGGGTGACCGGCTCGTCGTGCTCCTGGACGGCGTGAACGAGATCAGGCGCGAGGTGCGGCCGGAGGTCATCGGAGAGTGGGCCGAATGGGCCGCTGACGAGTGTCCGGAGGACACGCCGCTGGTCTTCGCCTGCCGGACGCTCGACTATGTCCATGGCCTCGACCTGCCAGAGGTCGTTGTCCTGCCCTTCGAGCGCGAACGGATCCGCGAGTACATCGAACGCGCGCTGGACGAGCCGAAGGCGGGCTCGCTCTGGAGCCGCCTCGAAGCTGACGAGGAGGCGTGCCTTAAAGGCGGCCGCTCCGAGCGAAGTCTCTTCCACCTGGCCGGCAATCCCTTCGTGCTCGGCACGCTGTGCATGGTGTTCCGCGACACGGGCGGTCTGCTGCCGCCGAATCGAGGGCTGCTCTTCCATGCATTCGTGATGCAGATGCTCACCCGCGAAGCCGAGCGCCAGATGGTGCGGACGAGCCTGCCGAAGGATCAGCGCGAGTGCGCTCAGTCGTACGTCGAGCCGCTTTCCGCCTTCGCCTACTCACTCCAGCTTCGGGGCGAGGCCCAGAGGATCGAGCGCGATCGCGCCGTCGCGTCCTTCCCGGAAGGCACCGACGCTTCGGACGTGCTCGCCTTTGCCATCGGCGCTGGACTGCTCGAGGCGGTGGCCGAAGAGGAGGACGAGGACGACCCAGACTTGCGCTTCCGGCACCACCTGCTTCAGGAATCGCTGGCCGCCGGCGAGCTCTTGATACGCCTCGCGGCCGGCGACGACCTCTCCGACTTCTGGCGAGTCGGACGCACGGAGAACGAGTTGCCCGAGATTCCGAAGCCCGCCCCCGACCAGTCACCGACGGAGCTGCCGTCCCTGCCCACGACGGGATGGGAGGAGACCACGATCGCGGCGGCGGGCCGTGCCTCTGGACACTTCCCGGCCCTCATCCGCGCAATCCGTGCTGTAAACGCGCCGCTGGCTGCACGCTGCCTGGCAGAGTCGGGCGCCGACGTGGATCTGCCCGAGGACGACGCACGAGCGCTCAGGCTCCAACTTCTTGCCGACCTGCGCGACCCGGTCGTCGACATCCGGATGCGCCTCGAGAGCGTCCTACGTCTGGGCCGTATCGGCGACCCGCGTTTCGTGGAGACGGTCGGCGCGACAGGCGTACGCTACATTCGCCCGCGGCTGGTCCCGGTGTCGGCGGGCGACTATCTCGTGGGGAATCCACCGCCTGGAGATCCGCGGCATGATGAGGAGGCGTGGCCAGACGAAGCGGGTGGAGAGCGGATCACGCTGCCGGCATTCGCTATCGGCGAGTATCCGGTGACGAATGCCGAATTCCGGTGTTTCGTGAAGGCGGGAGGGTACGTGGAGCCGGAGAAGTGGTGGACGCCGGATGGGCGGCGATGGCTTGATGGGACGCTCGATGCGTCTATGGCAACGTACGAGGCAAATTGGCGATACGTCACAGGGCTAGACGAGGCGGAAATCGTTCTTATCGAGCGCTCTCGAAGGTCGGCGGAAGCAGCATCTCTCAGATTCATACGCGAAATGTTGCTGGATGAATACTTGATTGCGATTCGCGAGAAACTTGACGGAGAGCAGAAGGGGCAACCTGATTACTGGAACAATCCGGCATATGCTGACTGGACGGTAGACAACATGCCGGTCATCGGCATCTCGTGGTACGAGGCCATGGCCTTTTGCAGATGGCTCGATCATCAGTGGCGTGCGGACAGCTACGAAGGTGCTGATGAAGTCGGTGAGAACGCATCCATCACTCTGCCATCGGAGGCGGAGTGGGAGTCAGCCGGACGGGGCATTAACGGGTTTCGATATCCTTGGGAAGACGACTTCGACACAGATCGAGCGAACACAGTCGAAGGACGCATCTGGCGCGTCAACGCGGTCGGTGCATTCCCGAAAGGGGTTGCGAGTTGTGGTGCGCACGAGATGAGCGGAGGGGTGTGGGAGTGGACGCGCAGCCTTTGGGGCACGGATCCGGACACCCCTGATTTCGGCTATCCGTACCGCCACAATGACGGTCGCGAGGAGGCCGAAGCGACCGCTGACGTGCTTCGAATTGTTCGCGGCGGC
>JBCLES010000064.1:0-14410 GCA_038913135.1 Anaerolineae bacterium | reverse complement strand
CATTGCCGGTGACTGGAAGATTGATGTCTCAGTGTATCCGTCCCCATCGTCGCCGAACGATATCAACGCTTCACCGTACTTGATCTCTCAATTTGGCAGCGGTGCTGCAGGCGTTGGTAGCATCGGAATTCAGACGCAGGAAACCCGATGGAGTGTGGAGGCAGCGTCTGGCTCATCCGGCCACGGCCTGTTTAGTGGCACGGCAAATCCAGCCAACTCCAAGGGCGTGGCAGATACGACTGGCTTCGATGAGACGCTGTCATCCAGCGCGGTCTGCCCATTGTGCGGCAGCTACGACTTCGGCATGGCAACGCGAATTGAAATCGCAGTTCGCTTGCAGTCCGATAGAACGTACGAGGGTGGCGATCTATACATGATTGTCTATGGCTATACCGGTGGAACCGTTGGATTCCCGGCGCGTAGGGTACGCCTTGGCAACGTCCTCACCGACGATAATGGTCTCGTGACTCTCTGTATTGGTCCAGATCAGGACATCCCTCCTCTTTCTGCACTGCAATTGGAGCTCCTGAGTCACGATTCTGTGGACTCGGAGCAGGCAAGTAGCGGTTACTCTGTGCGAACTCTTGACCCAGACACAGAATTGCCATATAGAGAGATGAGTGCAATTTACCCTCTCTTCTCCGATTGGACGGAATGTGCAGGCTGGCATCTGGTCGACTTCAATTTGCTCAGAGAGGTGTCCGAGCCGTGGGTTTAGTCATAAGCCCGTCCGCCGCGGAGTCATGCGGCCAGCGGTAGGGTTCGCGAAGTGCGAGGTCTGACAGGGTGATCGATCCGATCGAGCAGCCATTCGACGAGATCGTCGTGCTCCTGCTCGAAGAAGCGCTCGGCGGCGGTCGTGCCGTCCGGGCGGCGGATGAAGTAGTTGTGGAGTGCCCTGAGGACGGCGAGCCGGTCGGCGCTAAGTCGCCTTTGTCCTTGAAACATCAGAGCGAGCTGGCCGTTGCGCCCCTCGACGCATGACGTGGCCCTTACGAAGAGTGAGGCGCAGTCGGCGGCCATGGTCTCGAGATCTTGTCGCAGCGCTGGTGGCAGAGCTGCGAACGCGGATCCGGAAGTTCGAGCCTGCTCCAGGAGAGCGCGACCCAATTCCCGGATTCGGTCCCGTTCGGGCGCGTTGCGTCCACGATGGGCAACCTGTTGCAGATAAAACGCTGGCACGAGAGCCTGGCGGATGAGGACCTCTACCTCGCTTGAGAGATCCAGCGGCTCGAGGCAGCGCTCTATATAACTGAAGAAGAAGGTGGCTGAGTCGATCATCTTGGGCAGAACGCGCTTCGCCTTGGCGATGCGCTCGCGCCCGCTTTGGGGGATACAGAGCCTTCGGGCAGCTTCATCGATCGTCGCGACAGCTTGGTCGAACGCGGCTTGAATACACTCGACACTCCGCAATGCCCCGGTCGCGAGGTGCACGGGATGATACGCCGTAGACAGCGTGCGAATGGCGTCCTCGACCGCCTCCCCATCTTGAATGGCACGAGCGTTGTTGGATGCCGCTTCCAGGAGCGCATCTTCGGCGGAAGCTATGTGGCGCTCGAAGTCGGGGGGTCTGCCGACCGGCCGTTCGCCGGCTGCGTGACTGGCATGTCGGTGGAGCCAGCACTCCAGGCGAAAAGCCGCTCTCTTCATTGCTTCCGCAGGCTCGAGAAGGCTTCGACGATTGGCCTGACCGAGCGCCTTCCAAAGGTCTCGCTGGACGTGCAGTACATCCGGAGATTTCTGGACGCCGAGCAGCGATTGGATCAATCGACCGAGACCCGCCGCTTCGTCCGCGGCAATGCCCACGACCTTCACGCGCAGCCCCTTCAGCGCCCGCTCGACCACGGTCTGCCACGTCTCGCCGTCGCGACTGTCCGCATACTCCTCGACCAGAACGTAGTTTGACCGAGTATCGATTCCGACAAGGCACATCTCGTTCAGCCAGGTCTCGTCGGCCGCGATGACGATCGGCCTCTCCCGCATCCCCGGAGTCAACTTCGCATGCTGGACCCGCTCGAACTCAAGGATCTCGCGGCGAATCTCCACGGACACCTGCTGCTGGGAACCGTGAGAACCGCCCACGAACGCCGCGAGGCCAGACAGCTTCAAGAGCTGGCACACACGATCTGCTCCACACGGACCTGCCTGGCAGAAGATCACGTGCAGAAGGGTCACAAGCAGATGGATGAACGCCAAGCCGGAAGGGCTCTCGAAAGTACTTGTTCAGCCCTCATGACGGCGTAGCCGGCAGGATGGAGGGTGCGGTCTGATCGGAAAAGTGAGCCTCGACTGCCTCGGTGAGGTAGCCGAACACGTCGCGATCCTGGAGCTCGAGCGTCGCGCAGACGGTCAGGATCCGCTCCATGAAGCGCGTGCCGGCCATGGACTGTGTGCCGTAGCTCAGCTTGCGCCAGATCACGGCATAGCGCAGCAGCCGCTCGCACAGGTTGTTGGTCACCGGGATCGCCGGGTCGTCGAGGAACGCCCACAGATGGGGCTCGAGCTTCAAGATCTCGCGTGCCTCCTCGACGGGTGCGACAAGCGCCTTCGAGTCACGCCGCTCCATCGCGCATACGCTTCCCGAGCTGATCGACAGCTTGTAGATCACTCCGTAGAGCTCCGCCACCAGCCGGTTGCTTTGCCGGAAGCGCCCTACCAACGTCCCCGTCATCACGTGCAGCCGCGCACCGAACCAACTCGCCGGCACGTCGGCGGGCAGCTTCCCACGGGTCCGAGCCCCGCACGCCGGGCACGGCAGCTGGTGCAGCCGGTACTCCGTCGTGACCAATCGCGGATCGGGGATGTCAATCACTTGATGCCGCTGTGGGTTCTCGTCGATGCCTGCCAGCGCGCACTCGCACTGCTCGCACACCGCCGGCACGCACTCGACAACCTCGTCGACCTGCTCGAGCACTCTGTGTTCTCGCTGCGCAGTGCCTCGATCTCCAGGCTCTGGCGGCGTATCTCCGCCACCAGCTCAGTCCTTGGGCGCACGATCTCCGAGTCGGTCATCATACCCCCACCCTACCCGAACTCATCCTCACGCGCAAACGACCCCTGAACGGGTACCCGCAAGAGAGTAAACCTACGTCAGGAGCAACGCTGACCGCCACGTACCCACCAGCTCACTCGGGAAGGGCGCGCGTGCCATCATCGTCCCTGCTCAGGGCAGCCCGAGCAGAGACTTCTCGACCGTGTCCGTCCACACGATACGATGCCAAGACCGCCACGGGATCGGTGGATCACCGCACGCGCGAAGCGATATGCGTACCCTCCCGGAGCGACAAGCGGCCCGCACACGACGACCACGATCACCGTCCCAGCGTCGTCAACTATCTCCGGTGGCGAGAGTCCCAGCCCCTCAAACATCGCGGCGACCACGCCCTTCATACTCGGGTAAAGCAAGACGTCGGGCTCCCAAGCGCCACCGCCGGCACCGCCACGAAGACGGCTCATGCGAGACCCCGATGCCGGAAGTTCGACGTGAACACGCCGACCTTTCCCGCGACCACCATCAAGGGGATAAGAACTTCAATCGAGACACCCTGAATCTACAATGATACCCATTGTCTCGGCAGGGCCTGAGCCATTCACCGTCACCGCACTCACTTCACCCTACCGACGCCCCCAGTAGCGCCCCGCCGGACACGGGATCTCCACGGCGATACGCTCGTAGATCGCCTCCAGATCTTCGCCATCCGGCGCCTCGTAGAAGTCCTCGGCAGTCGTGGCGATGGCGCGCAGGGCATCCCGCTCCAGGTCATCGCCTAGACCGATCGTGTAGATCGTCACACCCTCGGCCTTGATGTTCGTTGCCGCCACTACGGCCTCCGCCACCGGCCGCGGATTGGAACGGCCGTCGGTCAGCAGGATCACCGCCCGCGCCACGTCCGGCGCCGGCGCGGAGCTCGCGAGCACCGCTGCCGCCTCCTCGATGGCGCACGGGATACACGTCTCCCGCCCGGTCACAAGGCCACCGAGGGCCCGCTCGATGTCCTCGCGATCGCCGCTGGGCTCGAGCACCGTACGCGCGACCGCATCGAAGCTCACGATGGCCACGCGACTGCCGAGCTCCAGTTGCACGACCGCCACCAACGCTCTCGCCGCGCCAACGGCCGCATCCAACTTGCTGCGGCCGTCACGGGTCAGCTCCTCCATGCTCGACGAGGTATCCAAGACCAGCACGATCTCCACCGGCTGCTGGGACGGCACACACGGCGGCTCGCGCAGCAGGAGCGGGAGGTATATGGGTCCTGGCGTGGGCGTAGGTGTAGCGGTCGCGGTAGGAAGCGGCGTGGAGCTCGGCGACGGTGGATCGGTCGGACGGGTGGCGGTGGCCATAGGCGTCGGCGTGGGCGTCGGAGAGGGTGTGCTCGTCGCCGGCACCGTCGGTGTGGGTGGTGGCGTGAGTAGTCCGTTGAAAGTGTAGATATCGTTGGGATAATTCTGTGGGTCAGGACAAGCGGTCAGCCACCGCACGATCTCCATGCTCTTCCCATCATCCCTGACCTCAATGACAGCAAACTCGGCGTGTCCCCTGTTGGATGCGGCAATGAGGTAATTACCTGCACCGCTCCATTCCACGCTGAAGAGTGGGCCATTCGAAGCAGATATCACCGAAGTCGTTGAATATGTGATGACCGGTGGAATCGCAAGCCTGTTGACTTCCACTAAATCACGGAGCCCAAAGCGTCGATACAAAATTATGTATTCTCCCGTGTGAGTGGCCAATAAGCCAGAATTGTACCAACCATTGTTATATGTGATCCCACCAACAAACTCGACATCGCCCGATACAGCCATTGTGTAGCTCTCGCGCGGCTCAAGTTCGATCGCTGCAATGCTGTTAGCGAACATTCGATTCACGTAGACAATCTTGCCAGCACGGTCGACCGTGGCATGCATCGCCGAGATAGAAGACGGCTGCCGTCTATGCACAATATGGCTTGGTGAGACTGCCCTGTCGAAGGCGATTGGGCTCTCTGTTTCCAGAAATGTGTCGGCATCAATACCGACAATCGAACCGCCAGCCAATACTCCGATTATCCGGTTGTAGTCATCCATTGAGAATATCTCGATCGGCAAGCTCGAGACCTCGATCTGCTCAGTGGCAATTGGAAAGCGGAGTCGGACGGAAAAGTCACGTGGTGGAACAACTCGTGATATGAAGTATGGTGGTCCTGGACTCAAGACAGTCGGTTTATCAACTTTGGTCGGGTGAGCTTCCGCGAAGATTAGCCGCCCAAGGTCATCAAAAACGATGCCACCTAAAGTGGCAAATTTCGGACCAACTCTCAATCCACTGCGCATAGTTCCACGTGGGAGTTCAGGTAAGTCAATGCTTAGCCATGGTTCACAATCGGGATTCAATTGGAGTGGCCCATCGATTTGTCCACAATGGTTAGACGCAGTTGCCACGAGCAGTCCTAGATCGCGCCGAGCGGCAATTCTACCGGGCGATACTCGCATTGTCCCTCCTTGATATTTCTCACCGGTCTCGACATTGTGTATCGAGATTGCATCGCAGCCTGCCATGGGCACAGCCCTATCATCGGTTAGCAGAACGATTTCTGAATGCTCAATCTCCTCTAAGAGCGGGTAGTTCACCACTTCCAAGAGCGATCGTGCACTGTCATTCAATATGGTTGCGCCATCCACCTGCTGCTGCAACAACATAAGCAGGGCAAGGATTCCGGCCAGCTTTGTGTATCGCTTAAACGGCATCATCGATCCTCCCTGTTCGAGGTCAACCCCCGGTTCAGCTCGCCGGCTGTGCGCCGAAGTGCCGCAGGACGGTTGCCCGTGCCCAAATCGGTAGAGACCGATTCGGGCACGGACAACCAGAGAGATGCATCGTCTCTCGCTTCCGAGCAGCCCGCTAATACGTGATCGTCATTGTGGGACCGCTAGCTGCGGCGCATGTGAAGTTGCACTCGAAGGGCGAGGAATCTGTTGCCACGAAGGTTTGACTCGTCGGGCTGACAGACACGCCTTCCGTACAGCCGGCGGTGTTGATGAGGTTGCCATCATCCACCGCGGTGGTCTCATACTCGACGTGGCTCAGGTAACCATCATGGACGCCTCCACACGTACCTTTAGTTTTGTCGATATCCACAATCAGCTCGTAGCTCCATCCGTTCTCGATCGTGTGGCCGCTGGCGCAATGGCCCAGACTGCATACCGCGACGCGGTGGATGGGGCCGTTGATCAGATCACAGCCCGTGCAAATCGCGGTCCATCCGGTCGAGTCATCCCAGTCGACGTCGACGACCACGGACGCGGTCGCGGTCTGCACGCACGTACAGCCTCCGCGAGCGATTTCCAGGGCATCCCAGTACGCCGTTACCTCGATCGTCTCGCCGCTGTCAGGCTCGACGGGAATGGGCGAGCTTCCACCCACTCTGGCGTGAACAACTGTCAACGACGACACCTCGTCCGCCACCAGCGGGCAGTTGTCGAGCCCACAGTAGCCGTGCGCGACGTCGGCGACCATAAAAAAGGCGCCGGCCACGAGGGCTACGGCGCCGAGAAGAGACTTACTCCAGCCTGAGCGGCGAGAGAGGGCCCGAATCCTACGTTGCGGAGGGCTGGGCTGGGGATGTGGGGATGTGCGGATGTGCGGATGTGCGGATGTGCGGACACGTCAGGCCTCCTTGACCCCGAAGACTGCGGTGGAGTTCGACGGTTTCGATAAATTGCCCGCCAATTATACTACGATAGTCGCGATAGTGCATTAGGTGTAGGGCGAACGCATTCTGGATTGGCGGTGGTCGAGGCTGAGTCTGGCGCTGACGGAGCAACGCCTGCGTAACTGGCAGGCTCGTTCATTACAAAGCCCGCCTATGTGCGGGCTTGGCACTCGCAGTCCGCAGCATGCGTTCGCCCTGCTGGTTTACCAGTGTCCCCAATTCAAAGTGCTAGCATGCTAGCATGGCTGAAAAGAGGCAGTTCGACGTCTACTTGTCCACGTCGCTGATCCGTCGAGTGAGACTCGCGGCCCTGTCTCGCGGGGCCTCGCTCTCGACCATGGTCGAGCGCGCGCTTACGGGGCGGCTCGAGCGATCGGAACCGCCATCGCGACTATCTCCGGCGACCGTTCGAGTGATCTCGTGTCTGCAACCGATGCCATCGATCGATCAGACCGAACACCCGTCGAAACGTGTCGTGCGACGGGATCCTGCCGAGCAGCTACAGAAACAACGTGGACCACCTTTTTTCGATCGCCCAAACTCGGCCACATCCATCGCACCCCTCCTGTCGGGGCATATCCAATCCCGCCTCGTCACGCGCAAGGCATACGGTGTCCACAGCACTGACGCTCTGATCGCCCTGGCCATGCTCTAGCATGGGGGCTTGTGCCCTCGTCTGCCCGGCCGTCCCCAACCTGTAGCATTGGTTTCATGACACCGCTGTCCCCGTTTCCGCTTCACACAAATGGCAGGAGACCCGATCAGTGGCGCTGATCGGCGTCGTTTTCCGACTTCGAGGGCTCGGGCGCAATTCGGCGGTGTCAGCGTAGCCAATTCGCCCCTCTTGGGATTCGCAGGTCGGTTCGATTCTTGAGATCACGTTCGCGGCCGGCGATCGCCGCGCCCGGCACCGCTCGGACCGCCGCCTCGTCCCCGAGCCCCAGCCGCACGCCGCCGATATCGGTTTTGTGCACTATCGTGTGCGATGCGAGCCTCAGCGCCACCGGATAGCCGACGGCCTCAGCGAGCCGCACGGCCTCGTCAGCATTCGTCGCGACGCCGCCCGGCGCGACCGGCATGCCGAAGGCCGACAGCAGGCCGCGTGTCTCTTCGATCCCCAGCCAGCCGTCCCCACGTGAGATGAGGGCTTTGGCGATGATCGCACGAGCAGCCTCTACGTCGAGGTCGTCTAATTCGGGCATCCGACCGGCAGGGGCGGCGCGCCAATCGGCGTGATCGGCCATGGATGCCAGGGCGCGGGCGGCGTGCTCCGGGAAGGTGTAGGCAGGGATGCGCTCGCCTTGGGCTTGGATCGGCACGGGCGGCCGGGCATCTTCGCCCGCCATGAGACATGCGAAGACGGGCTTGCCGGCTCCTCTGCCTGCGCGCCACGCTGCGCGCCAGCCGGGCGAAGTGACGCGGATTGCCGAAGGATTCGAGGTAGAGGAGGATCACGTCGGTGCGCGGGTCATCGACCCAGTATTCGATGAGGTCGTTCGACGATACGTCCGCCTTGTTGCCGAGGCTGACGAAACTCGACAGCCCGAGCTGCCGTTCGCGGGCAAGGGCGAGTATCGAGAGCCCGAGGGCGCCGCTCTGCGATGCCATCGCCACGTTGCCTTGAGGCGGGAAGACGGGCGAGAAGGAGGCGTTGAGTCGCACCTCGGGGTCGGTCGTCAAGATTCCAAGACAGTTCGGCCCGACCATGCGCATGCCGTGGCCACGCACTTTTTCGAGCACCTGTCGCTGGAGCGCCCGCCCCTCGTCGCCTGTCTCGGCGAATCCGGCGGAGATCACGACGAGCGCCCGCACGCCGCGCGCCGCGCACGCCTCGACGACGTCGGGCACTGCCGCCGCCGGCACGGCGATCACCGCGAGATCGGGCGCGTCGGGAAGCGATGCGAGGTCGGGGAAAGCCGGCAGCCCGGCGATCTCTTCGGCCTTGGGGTTCACGGGGTAGATGAAACCGATGAACCCGGCGTCGCGGATGGCGACGACGATGCGATGACCGATGGCCTCCGGCTCCCGCGATGCCCCGACGATGGCCACGGAACGCGGGTGGAAGAAAGGGCGGATGGAGGCGGCGCGGCTGGTCATGGGTGAGGGGGTGATTGCATGGGGCAGTCCTTTGATGCGATGTTTGGGGTGCGCGACTTGGGATTATCGCTTGCGCCGCGTGATCCACACGCCAAAGAGCGCGACGAGAGCCCCGACGATTTGCAATGTGCCCAGGCGCTCGCCCATCGCGAGCCAGCCGAAGATGAGCGCGACGACCGGCACGAGGTTGGAGTAGACGGCGGTCCGCGTCCCGCCTAGGTGCCGAACGCCGGTGTACCAGATGGTGTAGGCGACGACGAGGCCGGCGAGCGTCGCGTATGTATAGAGGCCCCAGGTCTGGAGCCCAACCGACGCCCAATCCTGTGCGACGAGGCCGGGCCACCCGACGATCGCGAGCCCGATAGTTCCCACCGCCATCGTAACGCCGGTCAGCTTGAGCGGCGAGTGCTCCTCCAGCATGGCTGAGCCGAAAACGGTGTAGAGCGCCCAGCCGAGCGCCGCGGAGAGGACGAGGAGATCGCCGGCGACGGTGCCGCCGGTGAGGGGGGCGAGTCCGGCCGACCCGCCGGTCGAGCGTCCTAGCGTGACGAGCACGATGCCGACGAATGACAGGCCGACGCCGGCCCAGCGCTGCGCCGAAAGGCGGTCGAACCCGACGAGCGTCCCGATTATGGCGACGAAGACCGGGACGAGCGCGAGCATCAGGGCGCTCCGCCCGCTCGTCGTCATTTCGAGCCCATATGTGAAGAGCAGTTGGTAGAGCGTGTGCCCGACGAGCCCGAGCCCGATGACGGCCGGCCAGTGCCGGCGCGGAATGCCGAGCGGCTCGCCGCGAATCACGACGAGCGCCATGATCACGCCGGTCGCGAGCGTGAAGCGGAGAATCGCGAAGGCCGTGACGTTGATCTCGAGGAGCGCCGTTTTGATCGCTGCGAAGTTCACGCCCCAGATCAGGACCAGTAGGAGGAGGGCGGCGTCGAAGCGGGTGAAGTCGGAGGGTGGGCGGGCGGGCGGGGGCTTGGCGGCCGGCCCAGTGGCGGCGTGGTCGCTGCGCATGTTCGGCACGTCGTTCGGCACGTCGATCGACTCCGTCGGCTCGTGGACTAGGGTGCGCTATCCGTCGAGCAGACGGATTGTGGACGTGATCGGCTGCTCCGTCGGTGTATGCAGTCCGATCGGTCTTCCCTCGATCGCTCGCGCCCGGCGCGCCGGCTCTTACGCGGCGAGATATGGTACTCCGGCGAGCGGTAATTGACCCGAGGATCCGTGGAGGATGGTTGGACGATGACCCGGCGTGAATGCGCATCAGTACTGTAGCGGCGGGGCGGGCTGTTCAGTTGGCGCACCAGACTGGGCCGATAGTGGACATGAGCGAGTGATGTGGCGGCTCCCGCGATGGTTGGAGAGCGGAATGGCGGAGCCTCGGTAACCGTCGCGCGCGCGCCCGCCGGGTCCCCGCGCTAGGGGTAGGAATGGGTCGTGTGTCCAGTATTGCCCGGCGACCGTAGTCGCCGGTCCGAGGCGAAGGCATTCAGATGGCGCAGACGCATCCCGCCCGCACGGTTTCGCTGCTCAGCGGCTGGCCGTCGGTTAAACTGTCATCGGACGGCAATTCTAGCGCCTCGTAACGGTAGTATTAGGCCGCCGGTTCTCGTGGCTGATCATCGCACCGAGACCTTCAGCTCCTTGAACCACGCAACACCGGTAGGGACAGCAGCACGATCTGAACGATGCTCAAGAGCGTGCCGAACGGAAGATACCAAAGACCAAGCACCGCACAGACGAGCATTCCCGTCCAAGCCCACGGGACCCCCAGCGCAAAGCAGACCATGACTCCGAGCCACACGGCCCCAAGGACGACGTGTATCGACTTCATCAAGGTCGATCGCGGTTCAATCCCCACCGCTGCTACGACCTTGGCCCATTGCCCGAGTTGTCCCGCGTGCTGTCCCGAACTTGGTGTCACGTAATCCCCGACGACGAGCGCACGGCCGCCGTCGAAAGCCAGCCAGCCACCCTCGATGAGGGCCAAGACCAATACGATCCACCCGAGCCGATGCATCCGTCCGTGCTCCTCTCGCATGAAGGTCTCTGGCGGCCTAACGCCCAGCATCAGCGGCGGCGCGCAGCGTCGTCCGCTGTTGTTAGGCGCCCTCTCGAATGGGACTGCGGCTCCACGCACGCCACTGCTTCACTCCGCCGCCGCGCTGCTCAACACCTCATCAACGGTCCGCGCCACAATGTATTGCGCCGGCGACTCGCGCACTACCAGCGCCTTGAAGTGCGCCTCTCCGCACTCGATCTTCGCCCGCTCCTTGTCCCGGAGATCATCCGAGAACAGACCACTCTTGGTCTCGACCACGAAGTAAACCCGCTCGCCGTCGTCCTCCTGCACCAGCACCGCCCAATCGGGGTTGTACGTCCCCAACGGAGTTGGAATCTTGAACCATCCGGGCAGCTTCGCATAGACCTTGATCGCCGCGTTCTTCTCGAGCTGGCCCGCGAATGTGGCTTCGGTGTCGGAGTCGTATACCACCTGCTCGTAGACTGACTTCTCGGCCGCCAGGAGATTCTTGAGGTAGCCGGTCAGCTCCTCATCCTCAAACAACTTCTGCGCGTAGAAGTGCTCATCTCCGAGGCGTTGGTACTTGATGCCATCCACGACAGCAAGTCGCTTGCACCGGTTGATCGCCTCGGCGGCCAGCTCGATAAACTGCTGCGGGTTGCGCTTGAAGTCGTCGAGCCGCCCGCTGCCGCTCAGGACGCGCTGGATGGTGCGCCGCGTGAGTTGTGTGCGGTCCTGCAGATCGGTGAGCAGGTCGGGAAGCTCGATGTCGCCTTCGTCGAGCACGACGGTTCCAGCACCTTCTCGCTCGGTGGCCGCCACACCGGCCTTGCCAATGGCGATATCCGCCTTGCGCCACTGCAAGCGGGACTTCGCAATCGCGGGCGCCTCCCGTAACGCGCGCGTGCAGCTCTCGACCAGCTTCTCATTGTCGAAGTGCACTCGGTAGGTGGTCTTGTGCTTGATGCGATCCCAAAGCGCCTTGAACTCGTCGCTTTGGAGCACCGCCTGTCGCGTTCGCACCTGCCGGCGCTCATCGGCGTTCCTGATCTCCAGTCGCCCGGCGAGCTTCTTGAGCAAAGGGATGATCTGACCGAGCTGCGCCACGAACGCATCCGGCACCGTGAGCGAACCATCCTTGAGTGCGGTCTTGAGTGAGTCCTGCACCCTGCCCTTGGCGTCGACATGGCCCGCCGCCTTGAGGCTCTCCCACAATGCCTTCGATTGCTCGAAGCCCAACGGCACGGAGGTCCCATCTGCAGCGGTGACCGTGATGGCCGCGAACTGGTGCGCCTCGACGATGCCGAAGCGGATGCCGGTGTCCTGCTCGATCTCCTTCTGGAGGTTCTCGGCGAACTGCTCGTAGCTCTCCATCGCGATCACGGTGAGCGTGTTGATCTCGAAGCCCCGCAAGCGTTCGCCGTTCTGGTTGACGCACAGGCGCAGGCCCCGGCCGATGGTCTGGCGGCGTTGCTGCTCCGACGCCATTTCGCGCAGCGCGCAGATCTGAAAGACGTTGGGATTATCCCAACCTTCGCGCAGGGCAGAGTGCGAGAAGATGAACTTCAACGGCGTCTCCAGGCCAAGGAGCTTCTCCTTGTCCCGCATGATGAGGCTGTAGGTGTCGTCGTCGGCCTTGGTGTCGCCGCGCGTGTCCCGCATCATCTCCACCGTCTTCGTGCCGACCTTCTTCTTGTCGATCGAGAAGTAGCCGTTGTGGACCTCTTCGGCGGCGCGCGTCAGGTCCACTTCCTTGAAGAGCGTGTTGTAGTCGGGGAGCTTCGCGGCCCGCCGGTACTCCTCTTCGAAGATGAGGGCGTAGTCGCCCTTCACCGGGTTGCCTTCGTCGTCGTACTGCCGATAGCGCGACACCTCGTCGATGAAGAAGAGTGACAGCACCTTGATGCCCTGCGGGCGCAGTCGCAGCTCCTTGTCGAGGTGCTCGCGGATGGTGCGGCGGATCATCTCCCGCTGGACGGCCAGCCCTTCCACGTCGCCGTGCGCCTGCCCCGCCGCCAGGAACACTTCGCCGCCCGGGTAGCGCAGCTCCATGAGTTCCGCGCCCTTCCTGGCGCGGATCTCCTGGCCGATGGTGAGATCGCGGTAGATCTCCCGCCCGGTGGTCTGCTCCAGACTGTCGAGGGGTTGCACCGTGACCGTCTTGCGCCGAACGCCGGTGGCGGTCTGCATGTCGAGTTCCACCGTGGCGCCCACCACGCTCTTCCCGCGAGTCACAGCGCCTACGAATCGCACGTAGGGCTTGTTGTGCGCGTCCTCCACGGTGGCCGCCGCCACCTCGATCTGCTTCACCAGCCTCTGCTCATGGGCATCCACCGCGTCGAGCCGGTAGACCATGTGGTGCTTGTCGGCGTGGGTCGCCGAGTAGCGCAGCGTGCAGAGCGGGTTCATGCGGGCCAGCGCCTTCCTGCCGCGCCCCTCCAACCCGCCGTCCACACTTTGCGGCTCGTCGATGATCAGGACCGGCCGCGTGGCACGGATGAGGTCGATGGGCTTCTCGCCCCCGGTCTTCTCGCTGGCGCGGTACATCACGTTCTTCGACTTGTCGCGGCGGCGGGATTCGTCGGACTCTTCGGCCGTCGCCTCAGCCTCGTCGCCAAACTTGTTGATGGCGCCGGCCGTCACCACCATGATCTGGATCTGCGGGCTGGTGGCGAAGTTGCGTACCTGGCCGAGCTTGGCGGAGTCGTAGACGAAGTAGTCGGACGGCACGCCCGCGTAGAGCCCCTTGAAGTGCTCCTCGGTGATCTGGAGCGACTTGTACACGCCCTCCTTGATTGCCACCGAGGGCACGACGATGACGAACTTGGTGAAGCCGTAGCGCTTGTTCAGTTCGAAGATCGTGCGCAGGTAGACGTAGGTCTTGCCGGTGCCCGTCTCCATCTCCACGGTGAAGTCGCCTGAGGCGAGCGCGCCGGAGGGGGGCAGGCCGTGGCGGAGCTGGATGTCGCCGAGGTTCTTCGCCAGCTCGTCATCGAGCAGGGTGAGGCGGTTGCCGACACCGAGGTCACTTTCCGCGAAGGCCAGGTTTATCTGCGGGTGCGCCGCGTCGCGCGTGACCGTGAACTCGGTGCGGCAGATTTCCTGCCCGCGGAAGAGGTCGCACACCCCTTCGACGGCCTGGAGCTGGTAGTCGAGGTTGGGTTCGAAGTGGAGCTTCATGGCGTGTCCTTCGGGGGCGGCGACAGCCGCTTGACCGTGTGCTCCAGATTGCGAAAGCCATCCTCTTCGGCCTGCGCCTCGAGTTCGCTTCGACGTCCGGCAGCGAACCGCTCGTATTCCTGTCGAGCCATGGCATCGGCTTCTCTCTTCGACACCTTGCCGGCGTTCGGAAGCACGGAACGGTCGTTGAAGCGGAGGAATTCGTCCAGCTTGGTTTCCCAGTCCCTGAGAAAAACCTGCTTACGCCGAGTAGCCTGATCCTCGGCAAAATCGAGCCACATTGAGACCACCCTGTTCAGTTCGGCAATCTCTGGTTCGCGCAGGTAGTTCTTGGCGACGGTGACATCCGGCAGTCTGACCGCTCCGCCTTGCCAGGATGTGAGGCCCATGTTGGGCTGTCGGGCGTCAGCTCGCCCTT
>JBCLES010000063.1:0-15603 GCA_038913135.1 Anaerolineae bacterium | reverse complement strand
CGACCACACCCGCGATGGCGACCATGCGCCTGGCCTCGGACTTCGAAAGCTGACCCGCCGGAATCGGCAGGTACGGCTTGTTGATCCGATCGATCGCGACGTCCGTGATCTGATTCAATCCGACGATAAACACGTTGGCCGCAAGCGCAGCCACCAACGTCGTTGTCCCGTGCGCAACGAAGGCGATGGGCGATACCCCGGGGGGCGACATCGGCCGCAATCGCCCACAGCGCCACCACACTCGCGCTGGTCGCGACAAGCGTGTGCGGGCGACCAAACGCCCAGAGCCGGCCGGCGTTGCGCCGGACGACTCCAGACGACATGACAGCGCCTATCACCATCACGCTTCGTTCACCAGACCACCCACCCACTCACCTTGTCGGCCCCCATTCACCCCATCGACTACCCTAGCAAACTATTGCATATATTTCATCGCCCGGCCCCCCCCATACGGCATGAAGATAAGCGCCTCGTCGCCCTCATCCGGTGTCGGATCGACCGGCTCCGTGGGCGTCTCCATCGTCGGCGTCTCCACCGTCGGAACCGTCATTGTCGGCGTCTCCATTGTCGGCGTCTCCTCCGGCGGCGAAGTCGCGGTTGCCGTCATTGCGGACGGCGTCAGCGTCGCTATGAAGTCTTCGCAAAAAGCCGGGTTGGCTCTTGGATGAACGCAAATTTCCGGGTTTTCCAGTCTCATTACGGAGAATGATCCATCCGCGTAGTTGATCGTCACCAGCGGGTTCATAGAAGCCATACCTATCGTGCCGGCCGCTTCTTCGGAGACGTTCAGCCTGTAGCCGAGGGCCTGACCGCCCTCCGGCGCCGGCGGCAAGAAATCCCAGCCGAGTTCGTTGATGAAGAAAACGTCCGGCGGGCGCGGCGTGCCTGAGCCCACTTCGTAGCTGAAGCCACTTTCGAGCTGGTCGAAGACGGAAACGAGGTCGGCCTGGTCGGCGCGCGACATGCCGTCGCCCAATTCGTCCAGCTCCGGAGGAATGTCCTCGCCGGTCGGCCTTGCCGCGCTATGGCGCAAGTACTCCGGCGCACACTCTGCTAGGCGACTTTCCGTGTCGCGGAGGCTGATCACCGCCACCTGGATCCCTGCGTCCCGGGCGGCTTGGCACGCCACCAGAGGCTCCACTCTCGGAGCTGACATCGTCGCTCCGGCATCCATGATCACGATCACCCTGTGCACGACCCCGTCGGCCTCGGCTTCGAGGAGCTTCTCCGTCGCGAGCTCCACCGCCTCGCCGGCCGCGTTAGCGCTGCGCCCTGAAGTGGTTATCCCGGTCACGGCGGATTGGAGTGCCCTCTTCCCGCCGTCGCCATCTCGCAATTCCAAGCGCTCGGACTCGTTGTTGGTGTAGAGAATCAGTCCGCCCTTGGATCCATTGGTGTAGTCGATCTGCTCGACGAAGTCATTCAAGCCGTCGCGAACGTTGTCGAAGTACTCGCGGCCGCTGAACCCGCCTGGGTTCAAGTTCTCGGAGTTTTCGACGACCAGGTAGAAGTAGATCGTCCTCTCGACATCCGAGCAGGCATAGTCGAATTCGACGTTCACGTCTACGGAGTCGCCCGCCGCCACGACGAGCGGCTCGACGCTGCGCACAGCGACCGGATTGCATCGCATCTCCTCATCCTGAGCCGGCGCGAAGGCGCCGACGGCGCCGGCCACCCCGCCCACGACGATAGCCCCGGCGACCAGACACGCGGCCGGACCCAACAGTCTTGCCCAAATCGATTGACAACCGATAAAGGACCTCACGTCTCCCCCTTCCAGAATGATGCGACCACCCGCGTCGTGCAAGACGCGTATGGGCGCGTCAAGGCACAAGTCGCGAACGATGGAGATCCTCGAGACGGGTCGGAATCGACCGCGGACGGGCACCGTCCAGGATTTCGCAGGCGCTAGGAGAATATCGCGAAGTGGAGCATGTGTGCAACAGGCTTTCGCCATATCGCTTGCCGCACTGGGATCTTCCGTAGCAGATTGCTTGGACTTCCGAATCGATCCTTTTTCCATTCCCCGCTATCCTGGCCAAGTATCGATCCTGCACCCCTCTCGGAGAACCGAAGTGGACAATCCCTACTGCAAAGCGCTCGGCATAGATGTTCCGCGGGTCGAGGATGTGATCGGCCATCGCGAGGGCAAACCCTTCGCGCTCTTGCTGACGGCGCTTCTGGAGGCCGGCGGTCCCCTGACGCTCGAGCAAGTGGCGGAGCGACTGATCGAAGCCGGCTTCGGGCCGGCAAGAACGGTCGCCCTAGCTCTGAAGCGCTGTCGACCGGCTCACCCGCCGGTTTACCGACTCGGCGACCTATACCATCTCGATCCATTTGACAGCGACCTTGGTCTTTGGGCTTTTCGACTCGGTCTCAGGCCGGCGCGCGGACGCTTTGCAGCGGCCGCGGCGCCCGTCGCAGAGGAGGGGGCCGACCTGACAACGTCAACGCATTCAGAGGGCGCTGGTGCCGGCCTAAGTCAATGGTCGAAACGAAAGGACGCCGAGGCAGCCCCCTTAGCTGCCTTGAAGCGCGCGGTCTTGAGCTCATTCCCGGTGGAGTCGCCCGCGGCGCTAGTGCTGTTCGACGTGGATTCGGGGCGCGTAGAGCATTTCACGGGCGAGCAGCTCAGCGAAGTGCCCGAACGGCTTTCGGACTTCGACGCCCTTGCCGGAGTGGAAATACGACCGATTCTACTCGGACTCGGCATCGACTTCCGCGCGCTCCGCCTGCATGAACTCAGTCCACCTCAGAAGACGATGAAAGTAAGCGAGGTTGGCAGCCCGCTGAAAATCACCATGGAGCACTTGCTGCGCGGTTCGTGCGGCATCAAGCGGTCTTTGACAGACCGGAAGACCCTTCAGAAGCTGCACGACGCCGGCTCCGTCAACCGATTGGCGGACCGCTTGGAACGCGACGTAATGGATCTATCCGCGCTGTATCACTATGGCCGCGTGCAAGGCGCAGTGCGCCTACGCTGGAGGAACTGGGATGAGAGGTTCGCGGTTCCATGGTCGGGCTTCGACGAATGGAACTATTGGCGCTGGATCGAAGTGGCCCGCGAAGCAGGGCAAGCCCTGGAGATTGCGACTTTGGATTCGGTGGAGGCTGATGATCCGTGGGCTTGTGCTGAGTGGTGCACCGTTTACAAATACGCCGAATACCAATATGTCCTTGTAACCGCGGACCGCCAACCGATCGAAGAGAGCGATATACAGCGGATCAGGTTCGCCCGCCCCGGCGCATGGCACGCGCCACTGCCGCGTGAGTTGGCCTGCCCCAGCACGGAGAGCGGACCGCCTGAAGGTTCTGGGCAGATCATGCGGGTCCGGGTCTCCTTGCGCGACATACGACCCCTAGTGTGGCGTGTCATCGAAGTGCCAAGCGACTATTCGTTCTGGGATCTACACGTGGCAATCCAGGATGCTTTCGGCTGGCTTGACTACCATTTACACTCCTTTAGAGTGAGAGATCCAACCTGCGACGCCTTGCAGGAGATCGGAATCCCTGTCGAAGGAGCCTACGACGACATACCCGAGCCGCTGAAAGGTTGGCGCGTGCCGGTCCTGAAGTATCTCAACTTAGAGAGGCCGGAGTGCGACTACGAATATGACTTCGGCGACTCATGGGAGCACCGCATCAAGATCGAGTCGATCGAGCCCGCCGACCCAGAGATCTCATATCCGCGCTGCGTCGACGGACGGCACGCCCGCCCGCCGGAGGACGTCGGCGGAGTTGGCGGATACGCCCGGATGCTCGAGATCCTGAGCGACCCGAGCGACGAGGAGTATGAAAGCTACTTGGAATGGCTGGGAGGACCTTTCGACCCGAATGCATTCGACAGGTCTGCGGTGACCTTCGATGATCCCGGCGAGCGCTGGGCACTTGCTTTCGGGATCCGTTGAGCATAATCGTTGGCTGCAGTTGCTCAAGAACGTTCGCTGAAGTTGCTCGAGTCGAATGTAAGGCGCGCGAAGGATGCACGTCCCGCCCTCAAGTGGTACGTTTGATCGAGTCGACCAGACCGGCCCGACATAGCGTCGAGTCGGATCGACGTCATTCCAACCCGCCCCTCCAGGAGCAGCACAGCCCATGGACCGCACCTTTCCCCACGCCGAACTCGACTTGCTCTCCCTCGATCTCCCGCTCGGGGCCGCCACGCATGGCAAGGTCCGCGACATGTGGATCATCGACGAAAAGCGGATCATCGTCACAACGGATCGACAGAGCGCCTTCGACGTCGTCCTCGGAACGATTCCGTACAAGGGCCAGGTTCTCACTCGCCTGACCAAGTGGTGGTTCGACGAGACCGCCGACATCGTGCCCAACCATCTGATCGACATGCCGGACCCCAACGTCATCGTGGCACGGAACGCCCGCGTCTGGCCCGTCGAAATGGTGATCCGTGGATACATCACGGGCGTGACCAAGACCGCGCTTTGGTACAACTATGCCGCCGGCGAGCGGAACATTTACGGCATCGACTTCCCCGAAGGGCTCCTGAAGAACGAACGCCTGCCCAAACCGGTCATCACCCCGACCACCAAGGCGACATCCGGCGAACACGACGAGAAGCTGACGCGCGATGAGATCCTGGACCGCGAGATCGTGCCCCGCGACGTCTACGAGAAGATGGAGTCCGTCACGCGCGCCCTCTTCGCACGCGGCCAGGAGGTAGCGGCCGAGCGTGGCCTCATCCTGGTCGACACGAAATACGAATTCGGCGATATAGACGGCGAGCTCACCTTGATCGACGAAATCCACACCACCGACAGCTCACGCTGGTGGCTGGAGGCGGATTACGAAGAGCGCTTAAATTCGGGCCGCGAACCGAAAACCTTCGACAAGGAATTCCTCCGCCGCTGGTACATCGACCAAGGCTTTCAAGGCGACGGCCAGCCCCCGCCCATGCCCCGCCAGTTGGCGGAGCGCATGGCCCAGTCCTATATCGACGCATACGAGATGATCACGGGCACAAGCTTCATCGAGGACACCGAGCCGCCGGCGGTGCGCATCGAGCGGCGGCTGCGCGAGGCGGGCTTGCTGTGACTGCGAATCGATCCATCTTGACCGATATCGGGTGGCGCATGCAGGGCGCGCGGAACAGAGGATGACGTGATCGCCAAAACCTTCGACACCGTGACCGCTGTTCTTTTTGGGGGCAACATCCGTAGCGCGGATGTCGCTACGGGCGCGTACACGGGACTGGGTGTTGGCTTGCTCATCGGCTACATCGCGCTCCGCGAACACGGCTCGGTTGCCCCGATCTTCGCAGGAATGGTCGATTGGCTGCTGCCCGTCGCTCTCTTCATGGGCCTTCTTGCGCAGAGGCGGCGAATTGCGCTTTTCGGGCGCATCGGCCGCGAAGAGGATGCGGACCAATTCGGGGATGGAATCGACTCGGACGGGGACATCCGCCTGGGGGGTTCCGACCACGATGACCCGAACTGACCCCACGCCTCGCGACTCCTCCGCAAGCCGTGGCCTCACCTACGCGGACGCCGGCGTCGACTATGGCTCGATCGACCCCGCCAAGATCCTCGCTCAAGTCGCCGCTGCCGGCACCGCCGGGGGGCTCGCGCGCTGGGGTGCCACCGAGCTGGCCGCCAGTCGTGGAGAGAGCGCGTACGTGTGGGAGGAAGCGGACTGCTATCGCGCCTTCGTCGTCGAGGGGCTGGGCACCAAGAGCCTGGTCGCCGACGCGTCGCGCGCCTTCACCGGTCGGTCGCATTACGACTCCCTGGCGCAGGACACCGTCGCGATGATCGTCAATGACATCATCACGGTCGGGGCGGAACCGCAGGTCGTGAATGCCTACTGGGCTATCGGGGATTCGGATTGGTTCGATGATCACGAGCGGGCCACGGACTTGATCAACGGCTGGGCCGCGGCCGTTTCGGCGTCTGGCGCTGTGTGGGGCGGCGGCGAGACGCCGGCTCTGAACGGCATCATCCAACAGGGGACCATCGACCTGGGCGGAGCGTGCGTCGGCATCGTCCGGCCGAAGGAACGGCTAACGCTCGGCGATCGACTGGCGCCAGGCGACCACATCGTGCTCCTGGCCTCAAGCGGCATCCACGCCAACGGCCTGACGCTGGCCCGAAGGATCGCCGAGACGCTGCCCGAAGGCTACGCGGCCAGAATCGGCGACGGCCGGACCTACGGCGAAGCGCTCCTGACCCCGACGCACCTTTACGCCCGCCTGGTCGCCGATGTGTACGAGGCCGGCGCCGACGTCCACTACCTGGCCAACATCACGGGTCACGGCTGGCGCAAGCTGATGCGCGCCCGCCGCGACCTTCGCTACCGCATGACGGATGTCCCGTCCGCCGGCGCACTCTTCGACTTCCTGGTCGAAAGCGGCGAAATCGACACCGCGGAAGCCTACGGCAACCTGAACATGGGCGCCGGCTTCGCCGTCTACGTGCCCGAGGCCGGCGTGCAGACCGTGCTAAATGTCGCGGCGCGCCACGGTATCGGCGCGTGGGCGGCCGGGGTGGTCGAGGAGGGGGCGCGCGAGGTCGTAATGGAGCCGCTTGCGGTGCGGTTTGGGGGGGAGAGCTTGGGGGTGCGGTAGCGGCGATTTCTTTTGGAGGTTGACCTGCGCCGGATTGACCGAGTTCAGCGGCGCGTTACACCCCCGCTCCCGGCGCAAACGCCTGCAACCCCGTCTGCGCCCGTCCCAGAATCAGCGCATGGATGTCGTGCGTTCCTTCGTACGTGTTCACGGCCTCCAGATTCATCACGTGCCGGATAACGTGATACTCGTCCGATATGCCGTTGCCGCCGTGCATGTCGCGGCTCACGCGGGCGATGTCCAGGGCCTTGCCGCAATTGTTGCGCTTGATCAGGCTGATCATCTCCGGTGTCGCGGCGCCCTCGTCCTTCAAGCGCCCGACGCGCAAGGCTGCCTGCAGGCCGAGCGTGATCTCCGTTTGCATATCGGCGAGCTTCTTCTGGATGAGCTGCATCGAGGCCAGCGGTACACCGAATTGCGTACGATCCAGCGTGTATTGTCGGGCCGCGTGCCAGCAGAATTCCGCCGCGCCGAGAACGCCCCAACTGATGCCGTAGCGCGCGCTGTTCAAGCAGCCGAATGGGCCTTTCAGACCCTCGACGTTGGGCAGATGGTTCTCTTCCGGCACAAAGACTTCGTCCATCATGATCATGCCTGTCGGTGAAGCGCGTAAGGAGAACTTGCCCTCTATCTTCGGCGCTTCGAGTCCCTCCATGCCCTTGTCGAGGATGAAGCCACGGATCACGCCGTCGTCGGTCTTGGCCCACACGACGAAGACTTCGGCCACGGGCGAATTCGTGATCCAGGTCTTAGCGCCGCTCAACCGATAGCCGCCGTCCACCCTGCGGGCGCGCGTGACCATGCTGCCCGGATCCGATCCGTGGTCCGGCTCGGTCAGCCCGAAGCAGCCGATCCACTCGCCGCTCGCCAACTTGGGCAGATACTTTTCGCGCTGTGCCTCGGTGCCGTACGCATAGATCGGGTGCATGACCAAGCTGCTCTGTACGCTGGCCGTCGAGCGATATGCGGAGTCGACGCGCTCGATCTCGCGGGCGATCAGGCCATAAGCCACGTAGCTCACGCCGGCGCAGCCGTACTTCTCAGGCAGCGTCGGGCCGAGGAGCCCAAGGCCGCCCATTTCGTTGACGATCTCACGATCGAAGGTCTCGTGGCGATTGGCTTCGAGGACGCGCGGCATCAGAGATGCCTGGGCGTAATCGCGGGTCGCGTCGCGAATCAGTCGCTCTTCGTCGGTCAATTGGGCTTCCAAGAGAAACGGGTCATCCCACCGGAAAGCCGGCTTCGACCTAGAAGGCGCGCCGTTCACACCGCTGGTTGTTGATGCGTCGGCCGGCATGGCGCCGGCGTTCGTCGCGTTCATCGATCGCCTCCGTCTTGGTTCGACGGCGCACGGTGGCCGCGCCGGAGTTGGTTCTTCGAGTGCCCTGATTATTGATCGGATTCGCGATTATAGACCGGAGAGGCGGAAGAAGGCTGTTCGTCTCTACCATCGAGGTGCCGGTTCGTAAGCATCCGAAGAGACCGTCCGGTCCTTCGTAACGCAATCGTCGAATTGAACTCGGGCGCCACCTGTGAAATTATGTGAAGTCGAGCGTCTGAGCCGACTGATCGACCACTTCGCTGTACATTGGCTTCGAGGTAAATTGTCAGGCGACAGGATTGACGACGGGATGAGTGACGGGATCGGTCCCGGAGCAAACGACCAGGGTATGAATGTGGCGCATAAGACGCCGATGACACCGCCGAAGGAGCCGCCTCCCGATCTGCCGCCGGAGACCAGGCTGCCGCCGCCCAAGCGCGATCCGCCGATCGTGGCTCTGTTCGGGCCGTTCCAGGGCTTCGCTCGTGTCCAGACTTTCTCAGGCATCGTATTGGTCAGCGCTTCGTTAGCGGCCTTGATCATCGCCAACACGCCCTGGAACACGCTTTACGAAGCCATCCTCCACGTTCCGATCCGCCTCGAAATCGGGGGCTTCGCGCTCGAAAATGACCTGCTGCACTGGATCAACGACGGCTTGATGGCCGTCTTCTTCCTGGTCGTCGGTCTTGAGATCAAGCGGGAAGTGGTCGTCGGCGAGCTCGCGACACTGCGGAAAGCGGCGCTTCCGATCACAGCGGCTGCCGGTGAGATGATCGTCCCGGCCTTGATCTACCTAGCGCTCAACCGCGGCACCCCCGCCGAAAATGGGCTGGGGCGTGCCGATCGCGACGGACATCGCATTCGCTCTGGGCGTGTTGGCCCTGCTGGGCCGACGGGTGCCGCTGGGTCTCAAGATCTTCCTGACCGCGCTCGCGATAGCGGACGATATCGGCGCAGTGATCGTCATCGCTGTTTTCTACACCTCTTCGGTGGCGCTGGACGCTATAGGCGGGGCGATGGTGATGTTGGCCCTCCTTGTGATCATCGACCTTCTGGGAGTGCACAGCCGCGTGCCTTACGCCACGCTCGGGCTAGGACTGTGGCTGTTCGTCCTGCTCTCCGGCGTCCATGCGACGATCGCGGGAGTGCTCTTGGCGATGACCATCCCTGTCCGGGCCAGAATCGACACTCGACGCTTCGTCCGCGAACTGCGTCGTTCAACCCGCTCGTTCCTGTCGGGCGGCCAAATCGGTATCGACGTCCCGACGTCGATCGCGCAACGGTCGGTCATCCGCCGGATCGAAGTCGCAGCCGACCTCGCGATGTCACCGCTGCACCGAATGGAGAACACGCTCCACGGCTGGAGCGCCTTCGTGGTGCTCCCAATTTTCGCCCTTGCGAACGCGGGTATTCGCGTTATCGACATGGACGCGGCGGCTGCCATCTCCAACCCGATCACGATCGGCATCGCGCTTGGCCTCTTCTTCGGCGACCGAGTTGGAATCGTCGGCGCGAGCTGGCTAGCGGTCCGCTCCGGCCTGGCCGAATTGCCTGAAAACGTGACTTGGCGCCATGTCTACGGTGTCGCCTGTTTGGCCGGCATGGGCTTCACGATGTCGCTCTTCATCACGAACCTGGCCTTCCACGCCGAGCCGGAGATTACCGCATTGCCTCAACAGAAATGTCACTGTAGTGGTGCCAGGGTGACATTTTCCCGTGAGGCAATACGGCCAACACTACCCTCGCGGCGATCCTAAGCCAGCACGGCCTCACGAACGTGCGGAGCCTGTAGAGGGAGAGCGTGAGCGAACAGAGCAAACCCCAGGAAGGCGAACTGATCCTGTACCACACCCCCAACGGGGCCATGCGGGTCGAGGTGACGTATGAGGAAGATACCTTCTGGCTGAATCAGTAGAGGATCGCGGAGCTGTTCGGGGTGGAGATTCCGACGATCAGCTATCACCTGAAGGCGATCTTCGAGGCAGGCGAGCTCTCCCAGGAGGCAACTGTTCGAAGAATTCTAACAGTTCAGACCGAGGGGAGTCGACAGGTGCGTCGCGAGATCGAGTTCTACAACCTCGACGCGATCATCTCGGTGGGCTACCGCGTCAACAGCTTGCAGGCAACGCAATTCCGCATCTGGGCGACCCAGACGCTGCGGGAGTTCGTGATAAAGGGCTTCGTGCTCGACGACGAGCGCCTCAAGCTCAACAAGCGGTTCGGCAAGGACTACTTCGACGAGCTGTTGGAGCGCATCCGGGAAATCCGGGCGAGCGAGCGGCGGTTCTATCTGAAGATCACCGATATCTACGAGCAGTGCAGCATCGACTACGACAAGGCCGCAGCCATTACGCATCGGGCTACTCGACGCCTTTCTCCATTTCAACGAATACGAGGTGCTCACCGACGCCGGCAAAGTCTCGGCAGAAGTGGCCAAGCGGCTGGCCGAGAAGCAGTATGAACAGTTCCGTGTGAAGCAGGACCGGGCATTCGAGAGCGACTTCGAGAAAGAGGTCAAACGGATCGAGACGAAGACAGGAAAGTCTTTGAGGCAACGGAAGGGGGACGAATCGTGAAGCGGGAGTGTGCCGAATTGTGTGTAAACGGAAGGAGGCTCGCGGCCTTGCTCGCCATGTTGTCTGCGCGCGATCGCGTCGTCATGCACTTCCCTGCACGCCGCGGTCATTGTCCGCCCGTCCCACCACCCGCCCACCGCCGCACCCACACCCCCACTTTCCGAGCGAATTCCGGCCCGCCCGCCTCGAACAGGTCGTTGTGCCCTGCCCCTTCGATCGGCCACAGCTCCGATCCCGGTGCAGCCACATGCACTCGCTCGCCCTCTGCGAACGGGATTATTTCGTCGGCAGTGCCATGGACGACGAGGAGCGGGACGCTTAGCGCCGCGGCGCGCTCGGCGTTTGGGTAGGCGTCGCCAGCGAGAAGCGGCGCGAGCGGTAGCCACGGGTAGACCCGCCGCACCATCGAGGCGAGCGACGCGAACGGCGCCTGCGCGATAACTCCCGCACACGGTCGCTCGCCCGCCAGGCGAAGGGCGGCGGCGGCGCCGATGCTCTCGCCGTACAGCACGATGCCCCGCGGATCGACGCCGTCGGCAACCACTCGGTCGAAGAACGCGAGGGCATCCATGTGGAGATCCGCTTCGCTCGGGCGACCGCCGTTGCCGCCGTAGCCGGCGTACGAGGCCAGGACGACGCGCACACCCGCGTCGCGCGCAAACTGGCCGAGCCACGGGGCGCGGAGTGCCGCATTGCCCGCGTTGCCGTGGAGGAAGAGGAGGAGCGGTGCGTCGGGCGCTCCAGGCGGGCGGGCGTCGTAGCCGGCGAGCGCCAGCCCATCCAAGCGCCGCACTTCGAGCACCTCCGCCTCGACGCCTTCGATCCACGCCAGGCCCTCGGCCGTCGTCGGTCGGGCGGACGGAAAGAAGATAAGGCGATCACGCGCCACGAGCATCCCGAGTGGGAGCGCGAGCTGGCAGAGCACGATGATCGCTAGCACCGTCCAAACCATCCGCCACCGCCCTTCGCCAGCCGCCACGCCGAAGCGACCATCCGATACCGACATGGGGTGCAGGATATCGATCGGGGGACACTGCGTCCATGTGGAGTGTGGAGGCGGGGAGGTGCGCGAGCGCCACATCGCGGAGCGACATCCCGATCTGCTGCCGGAGCACCGACACCGGCTGGCAGAAACGCTGGCTCGACCCGACCGGGTGCGCCGGAGCATCCGGTTCGGTAGTGCAGGCTGTTCGCTCGCTGGTACACTGACGTTCGGCAAGGCAAGCATGTGGTCGTCGTCGTGGTGAGCGAGCGTGATCCGAGTGAGCGTCACTGGATCATCACAGCGTACATTGCCCGAACACTGGCAGAAGGAGATGTCGAGTGGAAGCGAGGCTGAGCTTCAGGTACGACCGCGAGGCCGACATTCTTCATATCGACAAGTGCGCGCCCTACGCCGCGCAGGAGTCTGAGGAGCTCGGCGACGAGGTCATCGCGCGAATGAACCCGGGCACGGACGAGGTTGAGAGCCTCGAAGTGCTGTTCTTCTCGACGCGCCTCCTGCGGAAGAAACTCTTCGAGCTTCCGGTGGCGGCTGACCTACGCCTGTCTCGAAAGCGGGGCGCCTAACAGCAGCATGCAGCGGACGACGCTGCGCGCCGCCGCTGATGCAGGACGTTAGACCGATGAGAGGGGCCGCACACGGAAGATGAGCCTTGCGTTCGAGTGGGATCCGGAGAAAGCGCGAGCGAACGCGCGGAAGCACGGCGTCTCGTTCGACGAGGCTGCGACCTCCTTCGGAGACCCTCTCTCTGTCACGATCCCCGATCCTGACCACTCGGACGACGAAGATCGGTTCATCCTCCTTGGCTCCACGTACCAAGGCAGGCTCCTGGTTGTGGTTCACACCGAACGCGGTGACAATATCCGCATCATCAGCGCCAGACTGGCGACCCGAACCGAGAGACACGCGTATGAAGGCTGAAACCAACGACCCCGATGACATGCGAGAGGAGTACGACTTCACCGGCGGAGCGCGAGGCAAGTATGCAGCGAGGTTCGCGGAGGGCAGCAATGTCGTGGTCCTCGACCCCGATGTGGCAAGTCTTTTCACCGACTCTTCAGCGGTGAACGACGCGCTACGGACGCTTGCAGAGATCGCCGCGAAACAGGCCAGGAAGGCAACGGGCTGACCGCGTGCAACAACGGTCTAACAAGCCGTGTCAAGGACCGGGCAATGGGTGGCGGGAGGGGTGGCAGAATGGGCTTCGTGGGTCCGTGGAGCCGAGGATGCCTAGTGGTCCGCAGTATCAACATATCGTTTGGCGACGACCGTTGGGAGGGCGTCTATGATGGCTTCTCCATCGAACAGACCGCCTAACAACTGCATGCAGCGGACGTCGCTGCGCGCCGCTGAGCGCCAAGGAGTTAGGCGACCAGGGTGCCGGCTATGATTCTTCCGAGTTGTTCAAGGAGGGTCGGGTCCAACGCCCAGCTTGCTCGGCTCGATCTCCCATGACAGCGGGCAGAGACTGGTCATCGGTGCCGTCACGGTCGTGGGAGTGGACCGAGGGCACGTCAACATGCGGCGTCCACACAGCTGAACACCAACTCGTATGGTGGAACCGACCTGCAGGCCCTGGTGGGTACTTCGGCGAAGGTGCGTATTCCGATGAAATCGATCAGCGATTCCGCTGCATGTCGATGCAGACGGACCAAAGCAAACTGTCACGCCTCTTGCTTTGGCCGCTGATCTCGGCCGTTCGGCAACAGCGAACCGGTGCGCCAGAAATAACCATCCGAGGGATGCAAAATGGCAAGCGCAGGTACCGTCGTCCATTGTGACCCAGAGATTCTTGGGGGTACGCCGGTGTTCGTTGGGACCAGGGTGCCGCTGCGCAACCTCATCGACTACCTGGAGCGCGGACATAGCCTCGATGAATTTGTCGATGCCTTCCCATCGGTCTCCCGCGAGCAAGCAGTGGCCGCGCTGGAGGCGGCCCATGAGGCGCTAGTGGCCCGTGCGCGTGCTGCTTGATGAACAGCTCCCACGGCAGTTGGTCCGGGAGCTGATTGGCCACGAGGTCCGCACGGTTCAGCAGCAGGGCTGGGCAGGTTTGAAGAACGGGGAGCTCCTGCTGCAAGCGGCGGATGCGGGCTATGAGGTCTTCATCACTGCGGATCAGAACCTCGAGTTTCAGCTGAATCTCACGAGCTCAGGCCTTTTCGTGCTCCTTCTTGTCGCGCCGAGCAACGCCCTTGAGGATCTCCTTCCGCTTGTTCCCAGTATTCTGGCGGAGATGCCGAGGGCACAGGTCGGGCCACCTGGCCGGATGCAGCGATGCCCGAATTGCGAGGATTATTGCTTGACGGCCCCTTAGGCGCCGTTCCCCGTCGCGATCGCCCAGACGTCGGCGGCTCATCGCCAAGACGTTAGGCCTTCCGAGTCCGGCCGTCACCGGGCCAGGACACAGTGACCAAACAGGAGCACCGATGGCCGCCAACGGCACGAACAACATCGACCTCGCCTACGCCGACACCCTTTGGAAGTCGGCGGACACACTTCGCGGCCAGATCGACGCCGCCGAGTACAAGCACGTCGTCCTCGGCCTGCTCTTCCTCAAGTACATCTCCGACTCGTTCGAGGCCCGGCGTGCGGAGCTCAAGGCCGAACTCGAAGCCGACGGCATCACCGGCCCCCAGCTCGAGGGCCTGCTCGAGAACAGGGATGAGTACACCGCCGAGCGCGTCTTCTGGGTGCCGCCCGAGTCGCGCTGGCATAACCTCCAGAACCAGGCGACGCGGCCGGACATCGCCACGCTCATCGACGACGCCATCCTCGCCGTCGAACGCGACAACCCGAACCTCAAGGGCAAGCTCCCGCGCGACTACGCCCGCCGCGGCATCGCGCCCGAGAAGCTCAAGGGCCTGATCGACCTGATCGCCGACATCGGATTCAAGGGCGACCGCGCCAAGGCCGAGGGCAAGCTCGGCGGCGAGTTCTTCACGCCGCGCTCCATCGTGCGCCTGCTGGTCGAGATGCTGGAACCCTACGAGGGGCGCGTCTACGACCCCTGTTGCGGCTCGGCGGGCATGTTCGTGCAGTCGGAGCGCTTCGTGGAGGCCCACGGCGGGCAGACGACCGACATCTCGATCTTCGGCCAGGAGTCGAACCCCACCACCTGGCGGCTGGCACACATGAACCTGGCCATCCGCGGCATCGAGGCCAACCTCGGCTCGCAGCCGGCCGACTCGTTCCTGCGCAACCTTCACCCGGACCTCAAGGCCGACTACATCCTCGCCAATCCGCCGTTCAACATCTCCGACTGGTCGGGGAAGCTGCTGGAAGGCGACGTGCGCTGGCGCTACGGCACGCCGCCCACGGGCAACGCCAACTACGCCTGGATCCAGCACTTCGTCCACCACCTCGCCCCGCCCAACGGCCACGGCGGCGGCGTCGCAGGCTTCGTCATGGCCAACGGCTCGCTGTCCTCGGGCTCGGGCGGCGAGGGCGAGATCCGCCAGAAGATCGTCGAGGCCGACCTTGTCGACTGCATCGTCGCGCTGCCGGCCCAGCTCTTCCTCACTACCGGCATTCCGGCCTGCCTGTGGTTCCTGACGCGCGACAAGACCGGCCGGAACCTGAAGCACGGCGGCCGCGACCGCCGCGGCGAGACGCTTTTCATCGACGCCCGCAAGCTCGGCACCCTGCAGACCCGCACGCTGCGCGTGCTCACCGGCGGCGACGAAGGCGAAACCCTGCTCGCCGACGGACTGGGCGACCCGCAGCCGGACTCAGACCTCGGCCGCATCACCTACGCCTTCCGCCAGTGGCGCGGCGAACCGGCGCCCGCCTGGTGGAACGAGGCCGAGCACGGCGCATGGGCCTACCGCGACATCCCCGGCTTCTGCAAGAGCGAGACGACCGAAGGCATAGGCAAGCACGGCTTCGTGCTCACCCCCGGCCGTTACGTCGGCGCCGAAGTGCAGGAGGACGACGGCGAGCCGTTCGCGGACAAGTACCCGCGGTTGCTGGCGGAGCTGGAGGAGAGCGGCGCTTGGTGAACACGTCGAGATTTTCGATGGCCCTCATGCCACTCCGACGAAGACAACGGATGGACCGATATTCCTGGGAATCTCGAATCTCGCGACCGGACGTTTAGACCTATCAGCTACCGAGCATCTAT
>JBCLES010000062.1:0-16587 GCA_038913135.1 Anaerolineae bacterium | reverse complement strand
GTTTGGTGAACAGCGCGTACCACTGCTTATCGATTCTGGTCTCCTCAGGTCTCGATCGGACCGCCAAAGTCAGAGCATATGGGCGCACGGCCCGAATGGCCAGCGTCGGCCGAATTACGTCAGGGACCGTCAACGCGGCCGAACCCTATCCGAAGGCGCTTCAAAACGATCTATCCTTGTAGCGCAGCCCGCAGCCGATGATCTCATTGGAGACTGAAGTGGTGCAGCCCGCACGACCGACTTCCCACCAGCCGTCTTGTCGGAAGACCGCCGCTTGGCGAACAGCAGCCATGCTGACCATGCTAGGGCTACTGGCGCTCGCTCCGCAAGCGGCCAGTGCCCAGCCCGGGACGGATCCGGGTCCTGGCCCACCCTTCAGCGCCGATCCGCGGGATGCCGGCGGTATGATCTCGCGATGGACGCCCGAGTACGGAACGCCGCTCCTTCTGCCGATGGGCGACGGTGCGTTCTCACTAGCGCTCGATGGCGACGCGATGTGGGTAGCGACGGAGACCATGGTCTCACGGCTGTTGGACGGTGTCTGGCTTGAGCCCGAGCCCCTGCCTGACGGCGTTCGCGCCTTCGCGCTGACGGTCGAAGGTGGCGACGCTTGGACTTTTGGATACGAAGGTGGCGTTTGGCGCCGCGGTTCTGACGGCGTTTGGCGCGACTTGCCGCGCCCGACCGGCGCCGACCTCCTCGCGGCGACCCACAGGGGTCCGCGCGATGTTTGGGCCGCCGGCTACGACTACCCGAACGAGCGCGGCGTCCTGGTCCATTGGGATGGCGGTTCCATGGTCGAGATCACGTGGGACGCCCTTCGATATCACCAATTCACGGCTCTGGCCGTCGACCAAAGCGGGTCACTTTGGGCCGGCGGCTGCGGTGTGGACGGTGAAACCGGTGCGCCACTCCTCATGCGTCTTGCGCCGGGTTCCGCGGAGTGGGAAGAAATGCCCGTGCCCCTTGCCATAGGCTGCATCTATCACCTCGCCTTCGCCCCTGCAGGGCCGTTGCCGGCGGGCTTTCCGCGCGGGGTCGCCGCGGGCGGTACGGACATTCTGACTTGGGACGGCGTCGCATGGGAGCCGGCCGGCCGCCCGCCCGCTGCCGACCCCGGATCCGAAGTGTCGCCGGCCGACGTCCGATGGATGCGCGTCGCTCTCGCCCTCGACAGGCATGGGAAGGGCAGCATGTGGGCGCTGGCCGGCGTGCCGACTTGGCGCGGCTACTCATCGCCGCAGCAGCCATGGCGTCTGTTCGACGGAGAATGGGTGCCCGGAGCGATCGACGACCTGGGTCTGATCACGACGTACGGCGGCGCCGGAGCGCCGAGTCCGATCCCTCCGCTCGACATGACCTCGGACGGGCGGCGGAGTTGGGCTATCGGCCAGGTCAGGGACGAAACCTCCCCCTTGGTCGGCATCGCGACGATGATCCGACTGGACGACGAAGCGGCGCGCCTTGCGCATCCGCTCGTGCTCGAGCCGGCGGACGTTGCCGTCGAAATAGGCGGGTTCGGCGATCGGGTGCACCTCGGAGCTCTCCGCAGCGGTCCGCCGCTCATAAATTACGGAGACGGCGAAGAGTCTTGGCCGGCGCCAAGCGGATTCGGCTTCGCGACGGCGATCGGCTCTAGGATGCTGGTCGACGTCGCTGCGCCCGGGGTCGGCTGGGCGCTTCAAACGGGCTGGGCGTCGGATACGACCGAACGCGGTGAAGCGGGCGTTATCGCTGCTTGGCGCCTGGTCGACGACGAATGGATTCCGACGCAGGCGCCCACCGACACCCTTCAATTGCGTTCCCTGCCTGACGGTGGAGCATGGGCCCGGGCATCGCGCGGGGGCGGGCTCATCTCATTCGACGGGACTTCTTGGACCGATGTGCCGGATGCACCAAGCCTCTCGACGGCAGCGGTTGATTGCCGCCGAATTCTGGGCGGGATGCGTTGCGAAACGCTAGTCGCGCCTTTCGACGTCGTGGAAGACGACGACGGCCTTGTCGGCTGGGTCGGCGGTGCCGATGGGCGAATGCATCGTTGGGACGGGCGGCACTTCGAATCGACGCGCGGGTCCGAACGCGGCGAAGTGCTCGATCTCCAGCTTGTCTCGCCGGACGCCGGTTGGGCCATCTCTAAAGAGGCCGGACCGGTATTCGGGCGTACTCAAGGCGTGCTGATGAGGCTCGAGGGACGGCGATGGACTGAAGCTAGGACCCTTCCCCTTTCATCGCCGCGCGGGCGGGTGTACGACGTGAACTGGCACCTTCTAACGGCGGTCGACGAGCGTGAGGCATGGACCGCCGGAACGGGGCGAGTCGCGGATCGTGAAGTATCGCTGCTGGTGCGCTGGCTCGATGGGGGCGTCCCGACAGTCTTCTTCGAATGCAACGTAGGCGGACTTTCAGCGAGAGAGACCGAAGATGGTGTCGAGGTCTGGCTCGTCGGGCTGGGCACGGAGCGAGGGTGCCGCCCAAGCTCCGGCCGCCGCACGGCATCGCATATTACGCCGGGACCGCAGGACCGCCCGTTCAGGCCGACGCTGGCCCGACTCAGCCTGACGCGCCTGAATGGCCGGGTATACCTGCCCTCGCTTGAGGCGTCTAGGTCGGCGGACTGACGCGATTCGGCCCGACGCTGTCGACTCCCAACTTAGACGTGGCGCGTTAGCGACCTGAAGCTGTCCTTCTGGTGGCGCAAGTGCTCCGTGCTGCGGGTCGCGATCGATTAGCTTATCTGCCTGAGTCGAGCGCGCCCCCGCCCCGTCATTGTTGACGGCCCTCTCGCAAAGCGCCGCGCCCAGCCGACGAATCAACCTGCGAGTGGAGAAGCCCATGTCATCCGCACCACCAGCGCATCGACGACCAGGAAGTCCAGACATCGATCGCATGATCAACGCCCGCCATCCGTTCCCCGCCTCGGTCGCGTTTACCACGATCATTTGTGCCGCCCTTCTGATCGCAATCAGCGCAATGTACACGACGCGACTCCAGCCGGAGCGGGCATTCGCCGGATCGCACTCGATCGAAGACTTCCGAGACCTCGGCTCGGCGGCTGCATCCGCGTCCAGCGCGGAAGTGGCATCGTCGCTCGTGATCAACGAAGTCGACTACGATCAACCCGGATCGGACACCCTCGAGTTCGTGGAGATTTACAACGCCGGCGGCGATCCTGTAGGTCTTGATGGAGTGAGCGTTCTCGGGATAAACGGCGACGGCACGGAGTATAAGCGCATCGCGTTGCCCGACGTTTCGCTGCTCGCGGGCGACTGGTATGTCGTCGGCTCAGCCGGCGTGCCCAATGTGGACCACGTCGGAGGGACAACGAACATCTTTCAGAACGGCGCGCCGGACGCAATCGCCATCATGTTCACGGCGACAGGCGATCCGGACGATGAATTGCTCGTCGACAGCGTGAGCTACGAGGGCGAAACGACG
This sequence comes from Anaerolineae bacterium, assembly GCA_038913135.1. GTDB lineage: Bacteria > Chloroflexota > Anaerolineae > Epilineales > Epilineaceae > JBCLES01. The sequence continues at coordinate 13,152 of JBCLES010000062.1, read as the reverse complement.
GGCGGGCCGCCGAACGGGGGTTCATGGACCGAGGGCGCGGGCGGAGCGCCAGCCGACAATGGTGTCGATGCCGACGTCGCCATCGCCCGGTATCCCGACGGTACGGACACGGACGTCAACGCCGACGACTTCGCGGCGCGCTGCGCCACACCGGGGGAGTCGAATGTACCCGGCGCCACGTGCGATGCGGGCGACACCCCGACCGCGACCGACATTCCCAGCTCAACCCCAACCCAGCTCTCGACACCGGACGCGACACCGACCCCAGAGGACATCGGAGGGTTGGCGGTAGAGCTGGTCGACTTGCGAGCGGTCCGCAGAACCGACGGCACGGTAGTCGTGACCTGGAGAACACTCTCCGAGATCGATCACGCGGGCTTCCGGCTACTACGTGAATCTACGATTGATCGGCCCGTTGGTGAATCCATCGCTATCGGAGGCCTGATCCCAGCCCGCGGCGACGCATTCGCAGGCGCCGACTACCATGCGCTCGATAGTGCCGCTCCCGCCGACGGAATTCGCTATTGGCTCGAGGACGTCGATACGCTCGGAAGGGCGACTCCTCACGGTCCCCTCGACGTCGGGGCCATGGAAGCGGGCGTGAGATCGCGCCGTTACGAGAACTGTTACGGATTGGGACTTCCGCGGGGATGGGCAGCACGATGGGGATGGGCAGCCCGGTGTGGATTGGCGCCAATAGGTAGATCGGAATTCCTGCGGCCGACCGGCCTCTCGCCGCGGAGGATGCGCTGATGGGCGCACCGACCGGCTTGTCGATCGGCCTATCCATAGTCGAGGCGTTTGGCGGACTCGATGCCCGCGGCATCGTGACGGAAGGGCTCCTGGAACCTGGTGCCGATCGAAGCGGCGGCCCAATCTCGACAAGTCCGTCTCGAAATGCCTATTCGCGGCCGCGACTCACCCGTCTCGCCCACGTCGATGAACTTATCGATGCGCTCGGACCCGCACAAGCAGGGTACGGCGGCTCGGGGCTGATCCCGTGACACGCAGATCGGAGGAGCTGGGATGGGTTAGGCTTCAGCGCATCGGGCTTGGCGCCGCTCTCGCGGCTAGCACGCTGACCACCGTAGCCTTCGATAGCCCTGCGGCCGATCCTGACGCGATCCGTATCATCGTCGAATCGGACGGTCCGGTGGTCGTCACCGGCGCCGAGCTGGCGATCGCCGGCTGGACGCTCGCCGACGTCGATCCCGACTCCATGGCCCTCTCAGAGGGCGGCCGGCCGGTTGCGCTTCGCTACCTACCGGCCAAGGCAGCGGTAATATCGACGGGCGCACCTACCGGCCGATCCATCGATGAGCTGAATCCGCATCTCGGCCACTTGGAAGGTTCCGAGGCGACCAGCCAGTCCGGCGCATGGTCGATGGCGCTCCGTCGCGGTCTCTTGCCGGAGGATCGGATCGAATTCGTCGGCGCCGCTCACCACGACGAGTTCACCGACGCGGCCGTTTATTGGCTGGAACCTGACGGACCGCCGGCGCGGAGGCTCCGTATGGGGATTCGAAACGCGGCGCCCATCGGCGGAGCGGTGACGCGCACCTTCACGGAATCTGTCAGGCTGGAGACCGACAGCGTATATCTGACTGCATATCGCCCGGAGGGCGGCGAACGCTGGGTGTGGGACGGACCGCTAGTGGCCGGTGATCTGCGCGTGCTCGAGGCAATCGTGCATACAGGATCCGAGCCGGATCGCTCTCTCCCAGTCGACGGTCAGGCCGAAATCCGGGTCTTCATCCAAGGACATACGGATGATCCGGCGATCTCTCCGGACCATCACCTGCGCCTCTTACAAGGCGGAGAGACGCTGGCCGAGATCCGTTTCGACGGTCGGTCGCCGGCCGTCCTGACGAGCTCGCTCCCTGCAACTGACCTCGCTTTCGGCTCGGAACCGCCGGTCCTCCAGTCGCTTGGCGTGGGAGCGATCGTCGATTCCGTGTTCTTGGATCGGGTAGAACTCGACTATCCGGCGGCGCTCGAGGCAGTAAACGGTAGTCTCCAATTCGAACTTCCTGGACCTGGTCCGGCGTCGATGGGCGGGGCGACGGTCGGGACGGCGACGGTTCGAAATACCGAGATCGCGCTTAGATTGGCCGATGAGCCTCCGTCAGACATCCGCGTCGGAGGATTCAGCTCGGCCGACATCACAGTAGTCGACGCGACCGATCCGCTGAAGCCAGTTGTGCTGTCTGAGGTCCGGATCGAGCCAGACTCGGCCGGCAGCTTTGCCGTCCGCTTCGCCGGAGCGTCCGGCACAGCGCGTTACGTGACGTGGAGACCTGAAGGCACTCGACCGCCGTCTAGGATCGATCGGGGTCGCACAATAGAGATCGCTCGAGACAAGCCACCCACAGCCGAGCACGTGATCATCACTCATCGCGATCTGGCACCGGCTGCCGAAGCGCTCGCGGCGCATCGGACGGCGGGCGGACTCACTTCGGTGGTCGTCACTACAGACGACATTTACGACACCTTTTCGCACGGGCGCTTCGATCCCAACGCGATCGGGCTGTTCCTTGCCGCCGCCCGTCCGCGATACGCGCTTTTGATCGGCGAAGCGAGCTTGGACCATCGGGGCGGCTATGCCGCGGCGCGCTCCGATCCAAACCCGCCGCGAAACCTAGTGCCCTCACTGCAGGTCGAACTAGAGGACGGGAGCGTCGCGACCAGCGACCTACCATATGCCGACTTCGATGGCGACGGCGTGCCGGAAATCCGCCTTGGACGCCTGCCTGGTTCGACACAGGAGGAAGTGAGGGCTGTCGTCGCGAAGTTGATCGCGTTCGAAGGAATGCGACCGCTTGCTCCACCGGAAACAGACGATTGGCGACGCCGCTCGCTCTTCGTAACCGATGATGCGGCGTCCGAGGTCGAATCGGTCGCAGACGGCTTCGCCGAAGCGCTCGCCCCGCTCGCGCCGGATGCGGAGCGCATTTTCGCGAACCGAATCGACGCCTCGACCGACGTCCGCGAGCGCATCAGGTCATCGATAGGCGATGGCCGGCTTGTCGTAGCGTATGTCGGGCACGGCAACGTCGACACTTGGGCGCCGTGGCGCGGCGGCGGTCGCCTGTTGCGGACGGCGGACGTCGTGGTCTTGTCGAATGCCGGCCGCCTTCCGATCCTACTGACGGCGACCTGTATGAACGGCTGGTTCGACCATCCACTGAAGAAGGAATCGATCGCCGAAGCCTGGCTTGCCAATCCGGACGGCGGCGGCATCGCGGCATGGAGCCCCACCAGCCTAGCCCGCCTTCCGGGGCAAGCGGTGCTCCTCCACGCATTCATCGACTCATTGGCAAAGAGGCCGACGGCACCGCTCGGAGATCTCGTGGTCGAGGCGATGAGCGCGGCGATCACGTCTGATCCAGCGCTTGCGGATACTGTTACGGCCTACGCCTTCTTCGGTGACCCGGCAACGACGCTTTTTAAGGGCGGCGCCTATTCGACGCTCCCGGAGCCGCCGGTCGACGGCTCAGGTCGGGCTGACAGAGGACGGCTTTGGCTGCCGAGTGTTCAGAGCCTTTTTCAAGCTTTCAATTCGACGCCCTAGTGCTCCGGCGCAGCGCCGTCCATGGCAGGAAGATCTTGCCGGGCGGCCGGATTGTCGCGATTGGCGGGGGGTCGGTGGCGGTCGGCGGCACGATCGTCGACACCAGTTCGGTGGATGCCTCGGTGGGAGTTTCGGTCGCCGTTTCGGTCGCGGGCAGCTCGGCTTCGGTCGCGGTCGGGGTTGATTCCGTCGTCTCCGTCGGCGTAGGAGTCCCTTCGGTGCCGAACGGTGTCTCCAGCGGCGTCGGGCTTGCACCCAAAGTCGCGACGGGGCTGGACGAGTCAGTCGGAGTCGCCGGCGGGCCGTCGGTCGGAGTAGCCGTTGGGGCAGAGCCGTCGACCGTGTACTCAAGGATCGTCCCGTCCTCTCCAACGGCCCAGCCGAGCCACTCGGAGAACATGAACAACCCGTGGAGGTCGCGGCCCGGATCGCCCTCCACCGGCGCCATCTTCCACTTTTCGACATCAAGAAACGCGACCGTCGATGTGCGGCCGTCTGCGAGTCCGACAAGCCAACCGATGCCGAGGTCGATCAGGTCGATCGCAAGCACGTCGATCGTCGTGATCGGATTGCCGCCAGCGTTTCGGATCGGATACGCCTGATTATCGAACCAACACGGCGTCGTCTCATCCCCGTCGTCGCAATTGCCGTCGTATCGATTCATCCGACCACGCCAGCCGCCGTCCCAGCCGAAGTCGCGCTCCGTCAGGTCGATAGCATACAGATGGTCGCGGCCCGATAGGCCTAACCGCCGCCATTGGCCGCGATCGTCGCCCTCTCCGATCTGAAAGCGAGACTCAGTACCGCTGTCGCCCGCAATCCATGCGTCAGTTGCCGTGAGAATCTTTACGGCGCGCAAGTGTTCAACCAGATTGTTCGTCGCGCGCGTAACCGACCAGCGCTTGTCGGCGTGTTTGTATTGGAGGATTATCGCCTTGATCGAATCGAATTCGGCATTGTTGCCTACGGCCCAGCCTTGCCACTCGCCGGTCGCGTCATCGATGCGCATGTCGATCGCATTCAGCGGCGGTGGGATGCGAATGACACCGTAGTCGCCCGGATTGAGAAGGCGCCAGCGATCGCCGTCGAAGTTGGCCACGAAGCCGCAGCCTTCGTCCCGATCGATGTCGCGGATATCCGCCGCTACGCAATCCCTGGCGAACGGACCGCTTCCACCGATCACTCGGCCCACTGCCCAGACATCGCTTTCGGTGCGCATGAACACATCGCGAAAGTCGTAACGGGTGAGTCCACCGCACATCGACTCTAGGTCGCTCACCCGCGCCCACTCGGTGCCATCAAAGCGGGCAAGCGCACAATCATTGCCGACGGTCCATCCGTCCATGGCGCCTTCGGACTCGAGCACATGTACACCGTTCAACGTCGGAGCGTCTATGGGACCCCAAAGCGCATCTATGCCCGGCCCGTGGATCGCGGACCAGGCTCCCGCTGGCACGTAAGGAGCAAAAGTCGGCGAGGGCGAAGGTGTGCTGCTCTGTGAAACGGGCGCCGCCCTACCGGGGAGAGGTGAGGCGAGCGCGAGCGCAGCGAGTGTGAACAAGGCGACGGCGAAGGCACAAACTCGCGCTCCACCGCTCGGCGCGATGCGCGTCGAAAAGGGCATGTGGGCCTCGCATTGGGGCGGGGTGATGGTTAGGGAACTGAGGGGGAATGGCTACGCCTTAAAGGTAGGACGCGCCAAAGCGGGACTGGGTAACGCCGAAGAGTGGGTCATTCCACCAACAACCTCATGCGAACCGAGAGATCATCCAATTCATGCCATAACGCGCGACGGGATGGCGGAACCGGCATGGATGTGTGATTATTAGGGCACCGCTCCGCTCGATTCGGTGCAATTCGGCGCACCGATTCAGACACTGGCGCGTCCTTGTACCATAGGTTCATTTACTGAAACCTTAATTCCACGGTAATCTGCTTTGGTCCATACTCAGACATCTGCGCGGCCAGGTCCCTGCCGGAGCGTTCGCGCGCGCTCACGTATTATGACGATTCATTATCGAATGACACCGCTAAGGATGGACGGCCCTATTCCACGGCGCGAGGGCAAGCCTCTCGCGCTGACTCTCGTCGCGTTCATGCTGGGTGTCGGAGTCCTTTTCGGGCGAACCGGTTCTGGCGATCTCGGGGCTGAAGGCGCGGATCCACTCCAAGCCACGGAAATCCTGACTCCGCTCCCGACGATGATCTTCACGATAATGCCGCCGACCATCCCACCGGGCTCGGTAACACCGCTACCCACGAACACGCCTCAGTTGTCGACGCCGACAACCGAGCCCTCTACCGCGACGCCGACGGTTGAACCTCCGACCTCGACTCCGCCACCACCAACGCCGACCGGCCCTACGCCTACCGGTCCGACTCCGACGCCGGCCGATACACCGACTCCAACCCCGACAGGCATCGGGCCGACAGATACACCCAGTCCAGACGCGACTTCCACAAATACTCCGACACCGATTTCGACGAGCACGCCCCGCTTTACCGCGACACCGACTCCTTGCCCGGACAATTGGACCATCGCGGTGTGGGCGTACATCGATACTGTTGGCAAGGGGCCATACTCGTGCCCAGGCTGCGACGGCAACTTCCGAGACGGCGATCGCTACCAAGCTTCGTACTGCCCGCTCGCGCCCCTTCGGGTAATCATCTCTCCGCGCGACGATCCAACGGTCGCTCTGGTCGATACTTTCATCGAGCGCGAGCATCCTGGCCGCAAGGACATCAGCGGCCAGGACATCCGCATTCTCTTCTCCATCTGCGCGCCGCCGCCGTATCGGATTCAGATGATCACGGAGTTTCCGCCGTGCTACTCACTCTGTCCGAACACGCCGCCGACGCGGATCATCACGCAGCGCGATTTCGACATTTCGAGCGGGCGCGGCGAGAAGGGTGCCGGACGATACATCCAAGAAAAGTTCGGTTATTGGCGGTGCGGCCGAGACACCGTACCGACGCCTGTTGCCGTCGACTCTTGTGCGATCCATCCCGATGACGGAGTTCGAAGGTATCCTGACGGCAGGACCGCTATCGGCAACAACGGCGGCTTCGAAGCGATCGGAGTGCGGCCGGGCAGCGCACTCTGGTGGCGCGATGCGATCAACGCCGTTCGCGTTCCGGGAAATCTGCCGATAGCGTATCCGGCGAACGGCACCCTCGGGATCATGCAGCTGGCGCCCCAGGGCCCACTCGGTACGAGCGGCATCGGCTCGATAAGCAACGATGTCCGAATGCCGGCGGTCTCGCCGCCGACAAGCGATCTTGGAATCGACGTACATTGGCGTGTCGTGCGCGGCGATGCAGCCACGGCCAACTTCACGCTTTCGGGCACATTCGGAGGAGATGCGTTCAGCATCGCGAATTCCGATCCGACCAGCGCCCTCTTCGTTCCCAGCGGCACGTGGCAGAGGAAGAGCGTTCCGGTGACGCCGGTCCTGCGCGACGGCCTTCAGACTTTGAAGATCGACGTGAACGCCAGCGTAGGCGTGGAGATCTATATCGATAACGTCGACCTGGACTTCTGCTACCAGGTGCCCACGCCGACACCGACCAACACTCTGGTCCCACCATCTCCGACGCCGACCAATACGCCGGTGACTCCGTCGCCGACGCCGTCGAACACTCCTGTCCCACCATCACCGACCCCGACCAACACGCCGGTGACTCCATCGCCGACACCGTCGAGCACTCCTGTCCCGCCGTCGCCGACCCCGACCAACACGCCTGTCCCGCCGTCCGCAACCCCGACCAACACGCCTGTCCCGCCGCCGACGGTGACGCCGACGGATACGACTATCCCACCGTCCCCGACACCGACCAACACGCCTGTCCCACCGCCGTCCGCAACCCCGACCAATACGGCTGTCCCGCCGCCGACGGTGACGCCGACGGATACGACTATCCCACCGTCCCCGACACCGACCAACACGCCTGTCCCACCGCCGTCCGCAACCCCGACCAATACGGCTGTCCCGCCGCCGACGGTGACGCCGACGAATACGCCTATCCCACCGTCGCCTACGCCGACCAACACGCCGGTCCCGCCGTCCCCGACACCGACCGACACGCCGATCGGCCCACCGCCGCCGTCGCCGACGCCGACCAATACGCCCGTCCCGCCGTCCCCGACTCCGACCAACACGCCGGTTCCAAGCCCAACTCCGACGAGCACACGCACGCCGGGTCCAAGCCCCACGCCGACGAACACACGCACACCAGGTCCCCCGTCGACGCCGCGCCCGCCGGAGGATCGACCGCCGGGTGGTTGTCCTGATGGACCAAACTCCTGTTTGCGCATCGTCAAGTACCACGATGTGAACTCGAATGGTCGCCGAGATCAAGGCGAGCGTCTCCTTCCTGAGATGCCGTTCGAGATTATCGAAGACCGGACGGAGCCGCGGCACCATCGGCGCGATACGGACCGGGACGGCGAAATCGTGATCTGCTTCGACCGGCCGATCCGCGTCATCGTGCGCGAACTCACCCGCGAGTTGGGTGGGACGTGGGTACTCACCACCCAGCTACCAGAGCACATCGATCTGCGATGTAACGAAACGATCACGCGCGAAATCGGCAACGCGCCGCTGACGCGGATGCCGGAGACGGGACGGGCGGCCGTCGATGAATGCGGGCGGCAACGGCGAACGGTTCGAACGACAGCCGAACCGCTTTAGACCTCTTCCACGGACTCCTCGATTACTGGACCCACTTCGGCTCCAGAATCCAGATCTGTCTCAACGACCCGCCCGTCATCCAAAACAATCCGATGATCGAAGCGCTCCGGGTCGACGCGCACATGGCTGATCAGAAAAATCTGGTCGAAGCTGTCCGCGATCTCTCCATCGGTGATCAGGTCGATCAGGGCGCGCGAGCGCTCGCTGTCGAAGGCGCCAAGTGGCTCGTCCAGGAAGAGGAAGCTCGGCGCGGCGCCGCGTTCTTCAGGCAGTGTCGCCAGCGCGAAGGCTAGGCGGAGAGCGAGCGACATCTGGTCCTGCGCGCCGCCGCTGAAGAGCGTCTTGCGCCGCCAGTCGCGCGCCCGATCGTCGTAGACTTCCATCTGATAGTCTTCCGACAATTGGGCGTCGAAGTAGCGACCGTCCGTCAAGGTTGGCAATAAATGGCGCATATGCTGAATCGTGCTCGGCATGATGCGCACGACAACGTTCTTGCCAGCGCGATCGATTATTCGGGCCGCGCTCGATCTTACGCGCAGTTCGCGATCAAATTCATCGCGCTCGCGTTCGCACGTCGGGGCGTCAAGGCGCTCGCCGCGCAGATCTAGCCGGTCCTCGAGCCGCGCACGATCGTGCCTTGTCAACGCGATCGCCTCGGCCCGTCGGTCCCGTTCCGCAACAAGCTGCGCTTCGCCCGCGCCGGCTCGTTGTGCGAAAGCATCCGCCGCTGCGACTAACGCGTCAGCATTGGCATTTTCGCCGATCGCGATCTCAGAACCTGTTCGGGCTTCGGAGTTGACGGGGATCGCGATCTCTATGCCTGTTCGGGCGTCGGAAACCACGTCGATCAGGTCGTGAGCCGCCGCTAGGAGCTTGTTCGCCGCTTCCCAAGCCGCGGCCCTCCGTCCAGCTAGGTCGGCAGCTAGGGTAGTCGCTTCACGATGCGCCGCGCGCACCGCATCGCCGCCGGCACTCTCATACGCCGCTCTGATCCGCGCCTCCGCAGCGTCCCATTCGAGCGCGCCGGGTAGGGCGGCGTCGGATAGGTCGGCGTCGGGTAGGGCGGCGCTGGATAGGGCGGCGCTGGGTAGGGCGGCGTGGATCTTCAGCTCCCCTACAACTTCCGTCGGCAGTGCCCGCCAACAAGCGACGGCCGCTCGCGTAGCCTCCGCCGCCGCCGCTGCGGCGGACGCCTGCTCGCGTTCGAGTTCGGGCAAGCGATCCGATAGGTCGCGCGCGGTGCGGAGATCGGACCGGAGAGATCCCAGCTCGCGTTCGATAAATGATCCTGAGAGCTCCGCACCGTGTGCCGCGGCTGAGTCCGCAAGGCGCTGCCGCTGGCGCTTGATCAACTTTGCGACGCGGTCTGCCCACCCCGTCTTCTTCTTGCGCTCAACGCCCAGCGCCTCGGCATCCACAGGGCCGGCCGAATCTCGAAGTTCAGCTTCTCTGGCCTCAAGTGACCGGATCTGAGCCGTCGCATCCGCTCTGGCTTGGCGTGTGGCTTCGAGCGAAAGGCTCACTTCGCCCGTCGAACGGCCGGCCAGGCGCTGATCAAGCTCGACCAACGCCTCATGAGCGCGCTCGGGGCTTCCAGGGATGCCGGCGTTTAGCGCCTCGATCCGCGCCGCCGATTCAGTCGCACGACCCGCCAGGTGCCGCCGCCTATCATGTAGAACGCTCGCCTCTCCCTCCAACCGTCCGATTTCGGCCCCGAGCGCGCCAAGCCGGCGGGCAGCGCCATACGATCGGCCGGCAGCGAGCACAAGCGCGAGCACAGCGAGGACGACGGCCAATCCGATCGGGATCGCGGGCAAGAGCCAACCGGCGATCCCGATAGCGGTCGCCACGGCGACCAGGCTGCCGGCCTCGAGCGAGATCCTTCGGCGCACTCGTTCTCTCTCCGCGCGCACCGCTTGAATGCGCGGTTCGGGATCGCCAAGCCCCGCCAATCCTACCCGTGCCTCAACCCACTCGCTCAGCGCGGAGCGGACCTCGAACGCGCGCACGGCCTGCGCCAAATCCGCCTCGGCGTTGATCGCATCGCGCTCCGCCCCGCGCGCTTCGACCAGCTCCCGTCGGGTCCTGTTCAAATCTTCGCGCATCCGAGAGAGCCGCTCGAGCTGCACGCCGGCGGCATCCGCCCAGCGCTCGGCGGCGTCCCGCTCCGCATCAAGGCGGTCGATGAAGGCGAGTCTATCGGCGATCCGGCGCAGGACTGTGCCGCGGCGTGTGATCGCCGGCACCGTCTCGGCAGCGGCGGATCGAGCCGCGGCCGCCAACGCGGCGGCAGAGGCTGCGGCCCGCTCCATTTCGACTGCCCGCTCGTCCTCCCTGCGTCCCTCGTCGAGCCTAACAGAAGCCACGCGCAGCCGCTCGGCGGTCTCGGCCAAGCGGGCGATCGCCGCCTCCTTTTCACGCGCCGCCGCCAACTTCGCCTCTATCGCGTCAAGGTCGCGACGTGCGTCGGCCGCTCGTCGCAGCGCAGAGCTCGCCCTTGCACTGACAAGCGCCGTCTCGACCTCGGACAGCGCAGCAGCCTGAGCTGGTTCGAGGGCTTGTAGACGGGCGAGATCTGCCCTGGCGCGCAAACGCTCAAGCCGATGCTCTTCGTCACGGCCAACCTTGAGTTCATCGCCCAGCTCGATCATCCGATCCAAGTTGAGGAGCTTCATCAGGCTGGTCTCGCGTTGGCGACGGCTCATCCCCTCGAGCTTGGAGAGCTTCTTCTGCTCGACAAAGCAGGTGTTGAGCAGAGCCTCGCCGTCGAATCCCAGTTCCGCCTCCACGCGCGCGTTGACCACGGCGTTGCCGCGCACTTCCTCGACCTCGCCCGTCGCTCCGATCAGTTCGAGACCCCAGACGTTAGCCTTGTCGATGCGAAGCCTCCTGGTCACGCGCAGGCGACGAGAGTTGGGCAGTTCCACTTCGAGTTCGATCCAGCTCTCCTCGCTCCCGTAGCGCACGCATTCGTCCAAGCTCCGCGCTTCGAGCGGGCGCCCGAAAAGCGCCACGAAGATTGCCTCGAACAGCGTCGACTTGCCCGCCTCGTTCATTCCTTGAACCAAGAACGTACCGCGCGGCGGAAGGGCGAGATCGATCTCTCGCAATTGCTTGAAGTCGTTGATGCGCAGACGGCGCAGGCGGATCATGTTGGTGAATTCGCCGCCGGCGTGCCTGCGCCGTCGTCCGTGGTCAAGTCGGGCGCCGGTTCGACACCGGACAGTCCTCCGAGTCCGGATGTCCGGCCGAGCAGCGGCGCGACGTCGGGCTGCTCCCCGCTGTGCCCGGATGTCCTGCCGTACAGCGTAGCGACGTCGGGCTCCCGGCCGTGTCCGGAGGTCCGGCCGAGCACGGCGGCGAAGGCGGAGACGACCGCGTCGATCAGCGCCGCGTCCTCTTCCGGCAGCACAGTGCGCGGGTCGAAGCGCAGTTCGCCTTCCGAAACACGGGCGACGACCGGCGTCGAGCCTGCTCGCATGGCCGCAGCTAGCGCGTCGGGGTGGTCGGCGCGCAGGGCGAGGACCCTTGTCGGCAGCGATTCGCCCGGAAGCGATCCACCGCCGATCGCGGACTCGTCATCCGCGACGCGCAGGACGTCGTCGCTGATCCCGGCCGCGGCAAGGGCGTTGCGCCACGCCTGCGCGCGCGCTTCGAGATCGCCGGCCGTCGCCGCGATCATCCGCCAGATCGGAACTTGCGCCTCGGCCTCCCCGCGCGCGTAATGCCTGAGCGTTGCCGCGAGCCCGGCGAGAGTCGACTTGTCGGGGCGCATCGCGCGCGTCAGTGGGTGAACGCGAAGGCGGTCGATCAGGGATTTCCGACCGACTATCACGCCGGCTTGCGGCCCTCCGAGCAGCTTGTCGCCGCTGAACGTGACCAAGTCCGCGCCGGCGGCCACACTGCCCGTGACGAGCGGTTCGGGCGCGAGCCCAAAGCGAGCGGTGTCGATCAGACTCCCGGAGCCGAGGTCATCGACCACCGTCAGATCATGCGCCCGACCGATCTCGACGAGCTTCTCGAGCCCGACTTCGGCCGTGAACCCGATCTGCTTGAAGTTGCTCAAATGGACGCGCATCAAGAGCGCCGTGTCGGCATCGATCGCACGCTCGTAGTCGCTCGGATGCGTTCGATTCGTCGTCCCGACTTCGATGAGGCGCGCCCCTCCGGCGGCCATGACATCCGGAATCCGATAGCCGCCGCCGATCTCGACGAGTTGCCCGCGCGACACTATAACGCCGCGGCCCGCGGCAAGCGCGGACAATACGAGCAGCGTGGCGGCCGCGTTGTTGTTGACCACAAGCGCCGACTCGGCCCCTGTCAAGTGACAGAGTAGTGGTATCGCCAGATCGTGGCGCGAGCCGCGCCTGCCGGCGGCAAGATCGTATTCGAGATCCGTGTATCTGCCCGCGGCGCGCGCCATTTCCGCTGCTGCGACGGCGCTGACCGGTGCGCGGCCAAGGTTCGTGTGGAGGACGACTCCGGTCGCATTGATTACAGTGGCAGGGCGCGCAGAGGTCAGGGTGTCGAGCCGGGAGCGAACGTCGTCCGCGAGATCTTCGGGCGAAGGTGCCGGACCGCCGGCCCGAAGCGCGGAGCGAGCGGCTTCGAGAGTCTCGCGCGCAACCGCGACGACGAGCGGCCGCCCATCGCTTTCGACAGCCTCTTTAAGCGGAAGGCTATCGACCAGGTAGTTGATCGCCGGGAGCGCCCGGAAGTCCGATGTTACGGCTGCGCTGTCGGAGGATGGAACGACTGCGCTGTCGGACGATGGAACGCCCGCGCTGTCGGATAACGTCTGGCCCGTGCTGTCCGGCGATGAATCCGCGTTCAGTGTCGACACAACGCCCACGACGTCCTCCTATCGGCCGGCTCTAGTACACCGCCACC
>JBCLES010000061.1:0-17716 GCA_038913135.1 Anaerolineae bacterium | reverse complement strand
CGTCCGGGCGGTGAGTTCCACTGACACCTTGCCTTCCGATCAATCGCGAATATACGATCAATCGCGCTGGATCGCCGCGCCCACAACGTCGACTTCGACTCCCACAGGAGCTGCACACCCTAACATCATGATGCCTTACGTCGATGGCGGCGATTAGTGATCCGCCGCCGCGGGTAGATCCAGGAACCGTTCCAGATCTTCGAAAACAGCCCGCACCGCTTCGGCGTTGATCGAGTGCTTGGCCTGCCGGCCCTCCTGCCGGGTTTCGATCAAACCCGCCTCCCGAAGCTGGCGCGCATGGATGCTGACGGTCGGGCGAGCGATCTCCAGGTAAGCGGCGACCTGCGTGTTGTCTAGGTCCAAGTGCCGGATCAGGCGGAGTATCTTCAAACGCGTCGGATCCGCCACCGACTTCAAGCGGGTCGATAAATCCTCGGCCGCCGCGACGAAACGCTGGTAGAGGCCGCCGGGTTCGGCAAAAGTCATGACCACCAAGTCGGGCAGAAGGATGAAGGTGTCGAAATGGCCGAGCGGTTCGACCAGAAAGAGGACTTCGAAACGGCCGCCTTCGACCGCCTCCCGAACGCTTGGAATGTTCACGACCATGTTCTGGGCCGGAAGCCAATCAAGCGTTGGTGGTTCCGCCACACTTTTGGTGCCGCCTAGGAAGAGCTTGGCGCGATTATGTAGCATTCGCATAGCGTCTTCGCGTGACGCGCGCCATGCGGCGTAAGTCTCGTAGTAGAAACGATCCGAAAGGTGCCAGAAGCGGCTATGCAGGTCCCCACCGTGAAGGAGCCGCGGCAAAGCGTCGAGGGTGTGTCCGTCCTTCGAGCGGCGATCGACCACCTGGGTTAGCCCGACGCTCTCGAACGTCGCGCGCTCCGTTGCGGCCCAAAGCTCCACCAGCCGCTCTTGCGGTGAAAGATCGGGATTCGCCGTCACCCCGTGTTCGGCGGCTCGATTGGTCATGCGTTCTAGAGCCGTGGGCAGATCCAGTTCGCGCATAGCACGCGTGGCCTGGCTGTAGTCTTCGAGCATGTATGCGTCGGCTAGCCAAGCGATTACCGCCGGGATCTTGAGCGTGTCCTCAAGGGGGCCGATCAGGGCCTCCCACGCGATGCGCCAGTCGTCCTGTAGTAGACGCAGCAGCGGAGCCATCTCCTCGGGAACCTCGTTCACCGCCATCCGACCGCTTGCGCCGCGAAGGGCGAGCGCCAACTCGAACGCGATCGATCGCCCGACCGTCCAGCCCTTCGAAGCGCTCATCATCGGCTCTACGCCGTGCCGACGATCGGATTGACCGCCGGCACGGCGCCTCTATCGACGAGCTTTAACCCCATCACATGACTCCTGTTGCATCTCGAGTGTCACGGTTGTGACGCCGCAGTCGGCAAGCTGTCCTAAAAGATCCGGCCTAGGTCGAAATGCGTGACGAAAGTCCGTGCGCTCATCGGATCATAGTCAACAGGGGGCAGAATCGGGCGAATGTCAACGAACTCGGTGTTGGCCTCCCCCGAACTCCGGGCTCGCTTGAACGGTCGTGTGAATCGTAGAAACTTTCCCATCGTAGGTCTCCTTCAACGTGTCGCGCGTAGTCAATGCGCTACGCACGCATCAGTATACGCATGACTACGATGATGTCAAGCACTTTGAACGAACTCAGCCGTCCACTTGGATGTTTGGACGGCCGAGAGTCGTTCTGGACAAAGCCCGGTTTGGTTTGCTGATGGCCTTAGCGTATGCCATCGTCGCGGCGGTAGTCTATTTCCTTGAGCGCGATCGACTCGGGTCACCGTCCGCGTCCGAGTGATTGAGGCGGGCGCGGTCCGCTGCCCGACGACACGGCGAACGCATGCTGCGGACTAGGAGTGCCGGAAGTCGCAGCCGATGCCAGGGGCCTCGGCCCCTGGCTCGTTCATGACAAAGCCCGCTGGTGCGGGCCCGGCACAGTTTGGCGAGAGTTGTATGGGCAAGGAGGCGCCAGTCCCTGCAGAGGCCTTGTCATGGGAGATTCTGCCAGTTCAGAGGCAGGCGTCGCCCCGCCAGCGCCGGACTCAGCCTTGAACACCGTAAATCCAGAATGCGTTTGCACTGTACACGACGAAGAGGATTTAACAGTCCTCTTCGAAGGCTTCCCGAGCGCCAACCTATAATTCCCGGGAATGCCGGGTCAATTCGCCTTCTCGCCCTCTCACCATCCCGCCCCTCTCTCGCCATCCGACACCCCCCAGCCCCCTCGATAACCAACCCGAAGCGCGCACAACGCTCGCCGGCACTGAGGCCCATGATCGAATCAACCGCTCCATCAACCCCTAAGCGCATACTCATCGTCGAAGACGATCGCACTTTGCGCGAAACCCTGAGCGAAGCGCTCGAGGCGCACGGCTACTCTGTGCAGCAACTGCCCGAGGCTAACGGTCTTGTCGAGCACGTGCGGCGCGAACGGCCTGACCTCGTCGTTCTCGACATCATGTTGCCCGGCATCGACGGGCTTTCGGCTTGCAGGGCCCTCCGCAACGCCGAGATCGAGACCTCCGTCCTAATGCTCTCGGCGCGGACCGGCGACCTCGACAAGATCGTCGGTCTAGAATCAGGCGCCGACGATTACGTCACCAAGCCGTTCAGCACGGGCGAACTCCTAGCACGAGTGCGCGCCCTTCTGCGGCGCGCTCCGGCTTCACGGCGTACCGTGCTCCAATCCGGTGACTTGCGGCTCGATCTCATCGGGCGACGCGTTTCTCGCGGAGACGGCGAAATCGCTTTGACCAACAAGGAGTTCAACCTTCTGGCGGCCTTGATGCGCAATACCGGCGTCGTCCTCAGCCGTGATCTTCTGCTAGAGAAGCTCTGGGGCTACGACTATGCCGGCGACGGCCGGACCGTCGACGTACACATCCGCTGGCTGCGCCAGAAGATCGAAGACGACCCATCCAATCCGGAGCGCATATCGACCGTCCGGGGCGTCGGCTATCGATTCGACGGCTGAGGGTTAGAACGACTTCTCGTGGCTCTCGACTTATCGACATCGCCGCTCGGTCTAGGTTTAGCCACGCTTGCCGCTCTCGTCGCGCTCATAGTCGTTGCGGCTCTCGCTTTCAGGGCCGGGGCGCAGATCACCCGACGCGATGAGCGCGCTGCTGCACTCGCTGAACGCGTCGTCAGCGTGGCAACGGCCGAGCGCGATCTCCTGACCGTCCTCGGGGCGGCTATCAACGAGGCGCTGCTTATCGCCGGTGCAGACAATAGGGTGAGGTACGCGAATTCCGTCGCCCGTACGTGGTTCAACATCGGACCCGAGGTTGGGTCCGGATTTGATGCCCGATCGGATCGACGGCCCAACCTTAAGTCCATCCTGCGCTCGGCCGAGATGCACGACTTGCTCGAGTCCCTGCCTGCGGGCAGCCCTAGCGGCACGAGCGATCCTGATTCAGATGGGCCGATTGAGCACACGCTAACTCTACGCGATCACGTATATAGGGTCCGCCTTCAGCGCATGGCCGACGGCGGCGCCATGATCTCCTTGCGCGACGACACCGAGGTCGAGCGCTTGGCCCGGGCGAGGCGCGACTTGGTGGCCAACATTTCTCACGACCTTCGCACGCCGCTCACGTCGATCCGCCTGCTCATAGAGCCGCTGCTCGATGCCGGCTCGAATTCAGGCTCCGGCGCGGCGAGCGCGCCCGAAATCCAGCTGAAGCGGATCACAGGCATCCGCGACCAGGCCGCCATTCTCGAACGCCTGGCCGACGGTCTGGTGCAGCTCAATCGTCTCGAAACGGGCAGGGCGCTGCTGCAACTGACCGCCCACCCGCTCGCCGAGGTAGTCGCGACCGCCGTTCAGGCTGTCGAACCGCAGTTCGCGGAGCGCGGAATGACCGTCGCCACGGACATCCCGGATGACCTGTCGGTCCTAGTAGACGAACCCCAGATCATCCGTGTGCTAACAAACCTGCTCGACAACGCGCTTCAGGCTTCGCGGCCCGGTCGATGCGTTTTGGTCGGAGTCGCGCCCGATCCGGCGTCGATCGTCGCCCCATCGATCGAAGACGGCGCCCCCGGCGCATCCCTCGCCTCTGACTCGACCCAGACCCAGAACCAGACCCAGGCCGGTGGCGGCACGGTCGCTTCGGATCCTGCTTACGTCGAAGTCTTCATCCGGGACGAAGGCCACGGCATTTCGCCGGATGATGCCGAGAGGATCTTCGAACGCTTCTTCCGCGGCGACCGGGCGCGCACGTCTAGTGGCACCGGCCTTGGGCTTGCGATCGCCCGCCATATCGTCGAAGGGCACGGCGGGCGGATCTGGTTGGATCGGAGTCAACGAGAAGGTGCGTGTTTCCGCTTCACGGTGCCGCTGGCCGAATGAGGCAGTTCGCGCGCTAAGGCGCCCCATCGCTCGCGCGCTCACCCTTGGCATCCTCGACCAAAGCGTGCGCCGACTTGACCTCGCCGCGTGCCGTGAAGACGACCTTGATGCAGATGTTCGTCGCGCGATCAGCGCTTCGCTCGAGGTTGTGGGCGACCCAGAGCAGGTAGTTCGCGTGTTCGAATGCTTCCGGGCCTCTTTCTTCGACCATGCTTGCCATATCGACCACATGGCGGAAGACCTCCTTGTAGAGGCCGTCGACGTAGTCGTCGCGATCTATGATGTCCGACGTCGCCTCCACGTCGCGATCGACGAAGGCATGAACACTTCGCCTCAACATGTCGCGCGCCGTGTCGGACATCCGAACCAGAAGTTCGACGATCTCCGGCCCGAACGTGTCGCCGCCCAGGATGAGCGAGATTCGCGCGATGCCCTTGGCGTAATCGCCGACCCGCTCCAGTTCGCTGGAGATCTCGAAGATGGCCGTGAGGAGGCGAACGTCGCCCGCCATCGGCGACTGGGTCGCGATGAGGCGCAAGACGTCGGATTGGAGTGCGTCGCGCTTCCCGTTGACGGCGCGATCGCGCTCTATGAGGCGCTCCGCACCAGCCCGATCGCCGAGCGATAGGAGCTCGACCGCTTCACCGATACTCCGTTCAACCGTGTCGCCGAGCGCGACGATCGCGCGCTCGAGACGGTCGAGCTCTTCTTGATAATGCTCGCGCATCGTTCGAGTCCCCTTGTTTGTGCGATCGGTTGAGTCCGGGATACGATCAGCCGAAGCGGCCGGTGATGTAGTCCTCGGTCATCGAATTCTTGGGATTCGTGAAAAGGTCGTCGGTACGCCCATACTCGACAAGATAGCCTTGACGACTTTCGCCCATGTTGAAGAAGGCCGTGAAGTCGGAAGCACGCGCCGCCTGCTGCATGTTGTGCGTCACGATGACGATCGTGTATTCGCCCTTCAAATCCTGCATTAACTCCTCAATCCGAAGGGTCGCCAACGGGTCGAGGGCCGAGCAAGGTTCGTCCATCAGGATGACATCCGGCTTCACGGCCAGCGTCCGCGCGATGCACAGCCGCTGCTGTTGACCGCCTGAGAGCGACAGCCCGCTGGTGTCCAGCAGATCCTTGACCTCGTCCCACAGCACGGCCTGGCGGAGCGATCGTTCCGCCAGCTCGTTTAGATCGCCTTTATAGCCGTTGACCTTGGCGCCCCATACGACGTTGTCGTAGATTGACTTCGGAAATGGATTCGGCTTTTGGAACACCATTCCGATCCGTCGCCGAATTGCTACGGGGTCGACCTTTGGCGAATAAATGTCCTGACCGTGATACAAGATCTGCCCATCGAGATGGCACGTCGGCACCAGATCGTTCATGCGGTTGAACGCGCGGAGCATGGTGCTCTTCCCGCAACCGGACGGCCCGATCAGCGCCGTGATCTGATTGCGCACAATCGAGAGATTACAGTCTTCGATTGCCTTGAAGTCGCTGTAGTAGACGTTGACCCCGCGTGCCTCAAGCACCATGGAGGTCTGCGTGTCAGCCACCTGCCCGTCGACTGGCGCACTGGTCTCATTCTGCACGGGCGCGCCATCTGAATTGGCGCTGGCTTTGGGTGGAGCTTGAGCTTCTATCGTCATCCTAATACCTCACGGTGAATCGATTGCGCAACAATACCGCGCTGGCGTTTAGCGAAAGCAGGAGCACAAGCAGGACGATGATCGCCGCCGCGGCTATGTTCCTGAATTCAGGCTGTGGGCGCGATGTCCATTGGTAGATCTGAATCGGCAGTGTCGTGAACTTCGAAAAAGGACCAGTTGGGTCTTGGAAGATCACGGTCGATGCGCCGATGACAACGATCGGTGCCGTTTCCCCGATCGCTCGAGACACCGCGAGAATGGCACCGGTCATGATACCGGGCATTGCGCCGGGCAGGACGAGAGACCAGATAGTCTGCCATTTGGTCGCGCCGAGGCCTAAGCCGGCCTGGCGCAGCGAACTAGGAACTGCCCGAACCGCCTCTTGGCTGTTGATGATGATCAAGGGGAGGATGAGCAGGGCGAGCGTGAGCCCGGCCGATAGCACGGTACGTCCGTTTGCGCTGACGTTCGCGGCTGCTACGGCAGACTGGAACATCGCGCCGCTGGTCAGCGGCTCCAGTGCGCGCACAAAAATCGCTAGTCCCAGCATGCCGTAGATTATCGAAGGCACGCCGGCTAAGTTGTTGATGTTGGTCTGGATGAAGCGATTGAAGAGCCGATCGTGGTCAGCGTATTCTTCCAGGTAGAGCGCTGCTCCAACGCCGAGCGGGAAGGCGACGAGGATGGTGATCAGGATCGTCCATATTGAGCCGAGGATCGCGGTCCTGACTCCGGTGATCTCGGCGATGCCCGATTGAGAGCCTGTGACGAACCTGGGGGTGATCCACGACCTAAACTCGAGCTCGGCCGTGGGAAACTTCTCGGCGACCTCGGACTCGATCGCGGCACGGGCGAGAAGGGAGTCGACGAGCGGATAGGTGGCCGCAGCGCGCGGCTTTACGACGTCCTCGAGGATGACGACCAGAAGTTCGTCGCGCGATCGGTCATTGAGCGGTCCGCGTGAGTCGAGCGCCCGGAACAGCCCTGCCCGTACGTTGTCCCTCAGCACTTCGATCAGGGCGTCTTTCTCCAGATCCTCCAGATCCACCCCATCGACGGCGAGGGAATCAGGATCGACCTCGTTCTGCATAGCGACGAGTCCGAAAGCGCTATTTACGATGTTGAACGTGAGAGCTGAGAGCGCGAGAATGCACGTGATCGTGGCAAGCTGGAAGATCAGCAGCCACCGCCCGCCTCTCGTGTGTCGCCACGCTACGTTGTCGTCGAACACTTCGTCAGCCGGCGATGACGGCCGTGCAGACGTCTCGTTCATGTCGTATCCAAGGGCGACGCATAGGCTTCAGCGCCCGGGAGTGTCCCCTGTTTGCCGCTCAATCGTACACTTCGCGGAAACGAGCGATGATCCGGCCGCTTATGATGTTCAAGGTAAACGTAATCACGAAGAGCAAGAGCCCGATCGCGAATAGACTGTTGTAGTCGAGCGAGTCGTAGCTGAGGTCGCCGCCGGAGATTCGGACGATATGACCAGTCATCGTCTCCGCGGATTGGAACGGATTGAATGTGAAGTTCGGCCCTGCGCCGGCCGCGATCGCGACGATCATCGTCTCACCGATAGCGCGTGACATGGCTACGATCACCGCGGCTGAGATCCCGGAGAGCGCGGCTGGGAAGACTATGCGAAGTGCGGTTTCGAGCCGCGTCGCTCCAAGACCAAACGCTGCCTGGCGGAGACCGTCTGGAACTGCGTGGAGCGAATCTTCGCTCATCGACGCGACCAGCGGAATGATGAGGATCCCAATGACAATGCCCGCGGAGGCCGTGTTGTAGATCTGGACCACACTGTCGCCGAAGATCAGCCGGAGCAGTGGTGTCATGAAGGTCAGGGCGAAGTAGCCGTAGACTATCGTCGGAATTCCGGCCAGGACCTCGAGGACGGGCTTCAAGATGTTTCGCATTTTGGGTGAGGCGTATTCGCTGAGATAGATCGCGACGCAAAGGCCCATCGGTAGCGCGACGAGCATGCCTATCGTTGTGACCATGAGCGTAGAGTTGATAAGCGGCCAAACTCCGAACTTGCCGATTCGCGGTTGCCATTCGATCCCGCCGAAGAATTGCGCCAAGGTCACGCCGCTGCTCTGGAAAAACAGAAGCGCTTGAGTACCCAAGACATAAACGATCCCGAACGTCGTCAGGATCGAGATTATGCCGCTGGCGAACATACCCCCTTCGACCAGCGTCTCGAACAAATGGCGTCGCTTGCGCAGATCGAGCGGTAGGTCGTGGGACGACGACAAGCCTCCGCCCCTTCCCACTTCACTCTGTACCGTCATGCTCGCGCTCCGTCATGTTGATGAGTGTTCGACCCTTGTTGGCTTCACTCGACTGACTTCCGAGGGCCGGACGGCGCGTCCGCCATCCGGCCCAGCAGCCCGTCAGAAGGTGAGTTCAGTTGCCCTGCCCGGATAGCCAGTTGTCGCGAGCGACTTCGAGAGCATCGTCCGCGGCCGGGAAGTAACCGACGTCGATGACCTCGTCGTTGACGTACGTCAGGTAGAAGTTGATGAACGCGGCCACCTGCGGCTTCTCTTGCATGATGCTCGCCGTCGAATAGATGAACAACGGTCGGGCAAGTGGGTAGGTATTGTTGTCGACGTTCTCAGCTGATGCCTCGATGCCGTCGATCGAAAGAGCCGTCAGCTGGTCGATATTCTCAGCGTAGTAGGCGTAGCCGAAGAAGGCCACGGCGTACGGACTGCCCGTAACGCCCTGGACAAGGACGTTGTCGTCTTCGGACATCTGGGGATTCGCGGCCAGGATCGGCACGTTGTCCTCTTCGAAAACCGCTTCCACGAAGTAGTCGAATGTGCCGGAGTCCGTTCCGGGGATGAAGCGGTCGATCGCCTCTGCCGGCCACTCGGGACGGACGTCGGACCAAAGCACGGCGGTCGAGTAGATTGCTACCAGTTCTTCCATCGTGACGTCTTCGACGAAGTCGTTGGCCTTGCTGACCACGACGGCTAGGGCGTCCGTACCGACGCGGAATTCCAATGGTTCACGGTCGATCGACTGACAGCTCGCGATCTCTTCTTCTTTGATCGCGCGCGAGGAATTGGCGATATCGGTCTCGCCGGATACGCAGAAGCGCTCAAGTCCGGCACCGCTGCCGATCGAATCGATCGTTATGTTGCCGTCGTAGCCCTCGTCCTTAAAGCGCTCGGCCATACGCTCCGACATCGGGAAGACGGTCGAGCTGCCTGCCGTTACGATGTCGCCTTCGACGGTAAGCGGGTCGACCATTGGAAGCATCCCGTCCGCCGGTGCGACTTCCGTCATCTCTACCTCTTCAACGATCGGCTCCGAGGTTGCCTGCTCGACAACAATCGGTGCCTCTGTGGGAACATTCGTTTCTTGCGAGCCTGAATCAGGCGCCGTGCTGCAACCCGAGACGACCATAAGCCCTATGGTAAGAAGTCCGAGCATCCGCATGTTAGTGTTCATCGTTTTCTCCTCCGATTTTAGGTGCGCCGTTGCGCCTTGGATCATGGTACTCGCCGGTTTCCAGATTTTCGATTGTTCACGTGCATGGTGCGGCCGCGATCCTATCGCCGATGCGCTCTGGCGATCGGATCGCGGCCTGCACGTGGATGCTTTAGATCAGCTACAGCCGCACTTGTAGACTACGCCGTTGTAAAGCGGGTTGTACGGCGCGCCGGAATTGCGCAGGTTAAGGTGCTGGCGCAACGTGTTCCAGATGCTGCGCGACAGCCCAGGGTTGCACAGTTCGTTCCAGCCCGAGATGCTGTCCGGCGAACCGAGCGCGGCGGCTATGACCGATGCGGGCACCTGCGCATCGAGGCCCGGGCAGGCCTGCGCCTCCGGATCCGGCGGTGGTGGCGGGGTGGTCGGCGCCGGCGGGCTTGTCGGCGAACCGGGACCGCTCGTCGGCGCGGTTGTCGGGGGCGCGCTCGTCGGCTCCGGGGTGCCGGGCTCCGAGAAGGGCGCGTACGGGTCAAGATTGGTGCACGCGTCGCCCGTCACGCCGGGATAGAGCGCCCAGACGTCGGACAAGGACGCCAGCGGAACACTGTCTATCCGCCCCCCTATCACAAAGAAACGCTTGTTCACGGAGTCCCAAACATTTGGGAGAAGACGGCGACCGTGGAGCGTGGCCTCGTCCTGCTTGTCCGCGGCCAGCCGCTCCCACGTCAGCGTGGCGGCCGTATCGCCTAGGTTCGAAAGGTCCGTCCGCCAAAAGCCGGCCGAGTGGCTGGCGCCGCCCGGGATCGATGAGCTAGCGCGGCCCATGACCGAATAGAATTGCATCGTCTCAGCGTCGTAGGCGCACGCACCCTCGCGGCGCGTGCCGAACGCGTCCATGTTGCCGAAGCGTTCGGTGATATTGACCCACTCGCCCTTGTTCGGGTTCGTCTTCAGGTCGAACCACCACACCTCTTTCAAGGCCGGTCCGGCGCCCCCACCGATCTTGCCACCCAGAACGAATACTCCGTCGACGTTCTTCGACGGATCCGCCGGATCTTCGATGTTGACGTATGCGGCGCAGGTGCCGAGCCTAGGGGACGGCACAGTGCCACCCGGCCTGAACTCGCTAATCGACCACTTCGCGCCGGCGGCGGTCGCGTAGTACATCTCGCTCTGTGACTCGCGATCAAATTCGTCGTCGAACGTGCCCTGGCCGAAGATCAGCCGGTCACGCTTGGAGTCCCACGCGGCCATGAGGCGCAGGAGCTTCCCTTTTTTGGCGTCGAGACTCGGGGGAAGCCGATTCGCGCCGCTGTTCGGCCGCCAGCGCACGCCGCTTCGATCGGCCGTGTCGCCGACCTCAAGCTCCTTGAAATCGCCGCCCTTCTTCGAGCCGGTATCGAAGGCGCCGTTGTCGCAACCGTCCTTGCCGAAGACTGAAAGATGACGTTCCGAAGAGATCCTGACCGACGCCATCTCGCGGCATCCCTTGTCCGTCGCATCGCTGGTGTAGCCGATGCCGCCGCTGTACGGGATCCGCGTCCAACTCGTCTCCGATACGTCGAGCTTGATCGCGTAGAGATCCTCGTGCGCTTCCGTGTTCTCTTCAGAGAGCTTGTTTGCGCCGCCGGCGTATGTAAGCACTCCGGTCGCCTCGTTGTAGGCGCCGAAGCCGCCGTAGCGCGGCGCAGGCAGATCGGGCAGTCTGACGTAGCAGGCGTTCTCCATCTGGATGTTCTCGGTCTCTGACTGGGCGGCCACGTGCTCGGATGCCAGTCCCCCACATACGGCCAGGGCCGCGACAAGTCCGACAACACCTACATGGATGATCTTGCTGCGATGCATGCAATTCCCTCCTCGGGATGTTTCACCGGGGTTCCGAGCGGCGTGTCCCGCGCCTTGCCCGGCAGCGTGTCCATGACTTTGAGTCGGAACTCGATGCAGGGTAGCGATCGGTTCGCAACCGACGCTTAAGGCGGCGGCAACCTCTTGTTAAGCTCTTGTTGTGCGGATTTAACCTGGCGGCGGATGCCCCTGCAGCGCACGAATACATCGCGGGGCGCGGCCGCGACGCGAATGCATCGAGGGGCACCCGCCAAGCCGCGGTGCCCCTCGATGCAAGGAGAGAGATGCTGTGGGATCGCCGCTGTGAAGACGCCTTTCCCTCACACGGCCTGCACTCTATCCGGCCGATGTGAACTGATCGCGCGCTCTCGGTTAAGACCTCGGCGAGATCGGGTGAAATCCGATTAAACGACGGCCTTTGGGGCTGTCATCCGAGCGAGCGCAAATAGCCGTCCAGACCGAGTTCGTCCAAGCGCTCGTTCTTCCGCGCGACGCCATCGTCCAATCCCGCCCGGTATGCCGCGAGCTTGTCGGCGAGCGCGCCGTCGGCCAGCGCGAGGATCCTGATCGCGAGCAGCGCCGCGTTCTTCGCCCCGCCGATCCCAACCGTGGCGACGGGGATCCCGGGAGGCATCATCACCGTGCTGTACAGAGCGTCGGCGCCGGCTAGTCCGGCCGAGCTCTTCAGCGGCACCCCGATAACGGGCAGGTCCGTATGCGCGGCCACGACTCCTGCCAGATGCGCCGCCATTCCAGCTGCGCAGATGAAGATCTCGACGCCGCGCGCTGGAGCCGATTCGACGTAGTCGACAGTTCTTGCAGGCGATCTGTGGGCAGATAGCACCTTCACTTCGTGCTCCACCCCGAAGTCGGAAAGGGTGTCCGACGCCGACTTCATGGTCTCGAGATCGCTGTCGCTGCCCATCATGATCGCGACGCGCGGCCGCCCGTTTGTGCCCTCGCTCATCCGTTGGTCCCCTCGCCTATAGGTCTATCGCTCTCCATCGTACCGCCGCTAATCTCTCCACCGCTCCCGCGCGCCGCTCACCACTTACCACTTACCGCGCGCCGCTCGCCGCTCGTCGCTCCACTGCTCACCGCTAATCGATATCGCCTCACGTAAGTATCTCGGACAGCCGGTCAGCGTACGCCGCCGCCCGGATCTCCATCGCGATCCGCTCGCCGACCGGCACCGGCCGTCCGTGCAGGTACGTGCTGTACGGCGTCGCCGCAATCCCCGGCGAGCCCGGCACCCTTGGGCTGACGTCGACGACGACCATGTCCTTCTTCGGCGGACCCGGGACGATGATGCTCTGCAGCGCGAACGGGCCGATGACACCGGGCGCATAGTGCTCCCGCGCCGCGGCCACGAAGCGCTCGCCCGCCTCGAAGACCATCTCCAGCATGCTCTCGAGCACGGTTACAGCGATGTGGCCCGCCTCCTCGAACTTCAAGGGTATCGCCTCGACAACCGCCTCATGCAGGCTCGCCGGCACGTTCGCCAGGCCTGAGATGTTGGTCTGTCGCCGCGTATCGGTCCCCAAGAGCTCCAGTCGGTCGGCTAGCGGAGAATAGTAGAAGTTGAAGTTGACCAGCGCGCCCAGGATGTACTCCTCGATCGTCGCCGCCGCCAGCGCCCTTTCCGTGAAGACCCCAGCAGCGATCCGCGATTCTGCGATACGCTCGTAATCCTGCGGCGATCGCGCGATGAAGAACGCCCGCTCGAAGCCGCGTTCCGCCTCGAGCACCTTCACCAGTACGGGCCGGTCGATGTCTCTGTGATCCTTGTATAACCTCGGATGCCGGATTTCGGCCGCCGCGAGAAGGTCATATTGATTGGGATGAAGCTCACGCTCCTCGATTCGGAGCAAGTGCCGATTCCCGAACATCGGAACGCGGAATTCATTTTCGATCCGCTCGTAGTCGCTGTTGAGGTAGACCTCGAACGATCGGTGGGGAACGAAGATGGCTCGCAAATCGTTCAGCTCGGCCTGCACGCTGGCGTCTAGGATGTCCTGGAAGCGATCGACCACGATCGTCTTGTCGACGCAGCCGGTGCTCGTCGCAAGGTTCGTCGCGAAATGCTCGGCATACGTGCGATGACGTCCGCGCTCCGCCACGACCACGGACGGAAACCCCTGCGCCTTGGCCCCGCGGCACACCTCGAGCGCAGAATGGCTCCCGAGCACGGCCACGCACAGATTGTCCGCCTCTAGCCGAGAAATCGCGTCGACAAGCCAGGTCATCGGATCTCCTCCGTTGTGCATGCTCATGACCGTGCTCCCGGCACCGTCCCAGTCACGATCTCGCCCAGCCGCCCGGCCGCCTCCGCTTCCCGGATCTCTCTCGCGATCCGCCGCCCGGTGCTCATCGGCTCGTCGAACCACAGCGCGGCGTAGGGTGAGCCGTCTACGAACAGGTTAGTCCCTGCCACGATCCGGCAGCTGATCTCGATCACGTGGAACTTCAGATCCGGTGTGATGATCGTCTCCAAGCAGAACGGCCCCCAAAGGCCGCGGTCGTCGATCATCTCGCGCGACGCTGCCACCACCCGCTCGCCCATCGCGTACGCTGTTTCGAGCATCGACTCCCGCAGGACCAACGGCGAGTTGCCGACCACGACATAGCTCGGCTCAGGCTTCAATTCTCTCTGCGCGGCAAGCGGCAGCCGGCCGAGCGCGTCCACGTTGGTTTCGTAGCGCCGGTCCATGCTCAATATCTCGAGCCTGTCGCGCACGATCGATTGAAAGTAGTGCACGTAGAGCGTCACCCCCACGACGTATTGCTGGATCGTGTATCCGAGCCCGGCCGCGACCAGGCCGTCGATCGCGCTCGTCAGAGCTTCCGTCGAGTTCGCCATGACGTAGCCGCTGCCGCCCGCTGCGCCGTCGGATTTAACTATCACGGGCCACTCTTGGACGTCGTCGGGCCGCAGGTATTCCCGAGGCATCGGAACGTCGGCCGCCGTCAGCCATCTGCGCTGAAGCGCTCGATCACCTTCCCAGCGCAGAACCGACCGGCTGCCGAAGTAGCCTACGCGCATGGATTGGTTGACGTCTTCGCCCAAATAGGCCACGAACGAGCCGTGCGGCACCACAACTGCATTCCGGTCGATGAGTTGGTCTTCAAGACCCTGAAAGTCGGCATAGCGTTCGATCGAAAGGACGTCATCTACAAACGGGTACCGCCGGTACAGCCCTTCCCGGCCGCGCACCGCGACTACGGCGCTCGGAAGACCCTCGTCGTGAGCCCCTTTCAGGATCTGAAGCGCGGAATGGCTGCCCAAAGTGACGACAAGCGGCGTCATATCGCGTTCAGATTCATGTGCTCGACGAAAGCGCGCGAAGGGCGATGTCCGGGCGAAAGCTCATGTTGTCGAAGCGCACGCCTTCGTCGCCGATTGCGCCGTACACGCCGCTCAGCACACCGGCCAAGGAGTCGCCGACGCAGACGACATTGAGCACTCGGCCGCCGGATGTGACCAGGAGCGGAAGGGACGATGAATCCTGGTCGATTCGCGTCCCGGCGTGGAAGACCTTGACGCCTTGGTGCTGTTCCGCCGCGTCGATGCCGTATACCGTGGTGCCGGTCTGGACGACCGCCGGATAGCCTTGGGCCGCAACCACCACGCATGCGCAACTCTTGCCTTCGGCGACTTTGAACGGAACGTCGACGACCTTGCGTCCGTCGCCGGCCGCGGCGCGAAGTATGTCGGTCAGGCCGTACTCGATCAGCGGGAGCTGGGCCTGGGTCTCGGGATCGCCGAAGCGAGTGTTGAATTCGATGACCTTTGGTCCGTCGTCGGTCAGCATGAGCCCGACGTACAGGCAGCCGCTAAAAGGCTCGCCCTCCGCCGCCATCCCGCGCAAAGTCGGCTCGATCACGTTTACACGTACGAAGTCGATGACCGCGTCCGTGCCGATAGGAGCCGGCGCGTAGGCGCCCATGCCGCCCGTGTTCGGTCCGGTGTCTCCCGAGAGTAGGCGCTTGTGGTCCTGGGCCGGCGGAAGCGTGATGTAAGTCTCGCCGTCTGAAATGGCCATCACCGATAGCTCAGGACCTTCGATGCGCTGCTCGACCAGGATGCGCGAGCCCGCCTCGCCGAAGGCTCGATCGATCATCATCCCGCGCATCGCCTCGAGCCCTTCGTCCACAGTGTCGCAAACGATCACGCCTTTGCCGGCGGCCAGCCCGTCCGCCTTCACGACGCAGTGCCCGTTCAGACGGCGAACCTCCGCTTCTGCACTCTCCAAGTCCTCGGCCACCACGAAGTCCGGGTGCGGCATACCATGGCGGCGCATGAATTGGCGCGCCCAAACTTTGCTGGTCTCGAGCCGAGCCGCGCTCCGCGTAGGCCCGAAAATCGGCATTCCGGCCGCCCGGAATCTATCGACGACGCCTGCCGCGAGCGTATTCTCCGGCCCCACGACCGTCAGTCCGACCTGCTCGAACTGCGCGAGGAGGAGAAGCCGATCGATATCGTCGGCCGCGACATCGACGTTGGTCACGCCGATCTCCAAATCGGTGCCGCCATTGCCTGGAGCGACCAACACACGATCCACATTCTCGGAACGTGCGATAGCCCAAGCGAGCGCGTGTTCGCGGCCGCCGCTGCCGATGATGAGGATGGTGCGGGGATCGAGTTCGGACATGCTCACTCCTGGCCGGCGGATTGTACCACGCAGCGTGTGCGGCGGCTGGTGCGCGGGGTCGTTGGTCGCGATCCCGTGGTTGGGCTCGCTTCAGAGCGCCCGCTCAACCTCCACCGTCAGGTCTAGTCCGCGGGGAAGTGGCCGATCGTCGGCGTCGAGCACGCCGCCTCGCACGAGCTTGAGACGACCGGTCGCGACGGCGCGAACCGTCTCAAGTGTCAGCGGCCTCTCCCGTGCCAGGCCAAGGGCGCGGATGGCGGTAAAGAGCGGGTGCCGGCACGCGCCACGCTCGTCGCGCTCCCGGGCGATCAACGCGGCCAACTCGTCCGGATTCTGCGGAAGGTCGTCCCACATGGGTTGGAGCGCTTCGCCGCGAAGACCATATTGGCACCAGGCGACGACCGGTCCCCTATCGACCTCGGGTATGACGCGGTGGAGCATGATGCCTGAGGCATGGTCTTGCGCCTCGACGAGATCCCAGATCACGTCGTACCAAAGCGAGCCCACCGGGCCACCCGGCATCGCCGGATGGAGGTTCACTCCCCGCCGCTCCGCGCATTGGGTCTCGCTCCAGATCCAGAGGTCGCCGAGACAGAGGTCGAGATCCGCCGCTGGGACACGATCGCGAAACGAAGCCCACCACGCTTCGCGCCACTTCTCCAGCGGCGCGGGATCGCCTGAATGGGCCGCAGCGCGAGCCGCCTTCCGGGCGGCAGGCTGAAAGCCGACGGCGGAAACACGCGCGACGTCCGCGCCAAATTCGCGGGCGATGTCGTCCGCGGCCTCATCGGTGACCTCGGACTCCCCCAACGCGCGATTCACGAGCACGAAGGCGACGCGCGCGCCGGGTATCACGCCGTCCCGGCACGCAGCGAGTACCCGCGTGACGAGGGCGCGGGATCCGGGACCGTTCAGGGTGGTGAATATGCCGATTTGGGCCATGAAGTGCTCGGCCTCGAGACCTTACTTCCGCGTGGTGGCTGTTTGGTGGCGGGGATGGTAGGGGACGGAGGCCAATAGGCCGTAGCTCAGGCACATGTATGCCAGTCGGAAGCTGGCATGCTCGACGGCAATGGTGCGCTCGTCGAGCTGGACGTTGGTATCCGGCGTCACGGGTATAGGCGAGAGGGTCATCGGGATTATGCTCCTTCATCGGTTGTAAGGTAGAACAGCGTATCGATGGGACATCCCAGCTGCTCGGCCAGCACGAACGCAAGCTGCGCCGACGGAACGTGCTGTCCGGTCTCGATCGAGCTGATAGTCTGGCGGGTGACGCCGGCGCGCCGCGCCAGTTCGTCCTGCGACCAGCCGTGCTCGGCGCGGGCGACCCGAATGCGGTTGGCGAGGCGTCGGGCGGGCATCGGGCATCCTCCTTCGATAGAAAGGCTGTAATCTATACTTGGCAGAATGCCAAGTACAATGGTCAGTGTGACAAGTCCGGCAGTCTCTCGAGTGCGTGTTCCCGGGGCCGAGGCGTTCGCCTTGATGACGCGACTCAGGGCGCAGAGCATTCTCCAGGGGATGTGATCGGATTGCCTATCCCTACTCGCTCTTGAATTTCGTCGCCGAGGCCTTGAAGCTCGAAGCTATGATCCGGAGAAAGGTATGAATCGCCAGCATGCCGAGCGACATCTCGTTTCGCGTATCGGCTGGTTGCGTGCTGCCGTACTCGGCGCCAACGACGGGATTGTTTCTACCGCTAGTCTGATCGTCGGCGTCGCCGCCGCGTCAGCTGCAAGTTCGGATGTTCTCGTGGCTGGTAT
>JBCLES010000060.1:0-18954 GCA_038913135.1 Anaerolineae bacterium | reverse complement strand
TTCGCCTATCGCTCTCGTTCTCGCAGGCCGCATACATTACGTCAGATTCCGTGTGCGGACGCAGAGTGATTACGTTTCTGGGCTGACGGGATTTCTTCTCTAACTCATCCTGCTTACGTACCTGAAATCTCCCCGGCGTCTCCCCTTCGCGCTCACAATTGGAGAGCACTCTTACGGGAGGCGATCTCAAACCTGCATGGGGTGCTGCCAGCGGGGTAGCTTCACTGTCCCGGCGGCTACTTGCGCGATCTTGCGACCGTGGTATAAACGGGCGAGGCACAGGTCGGTCATGAACGCGCTCTAAGGGACGTCATGGAAATCGAAGAACGACTGCAGGCTATCGCGACGCGCATCCCCATTGTACGCGGCCAGCTTACGACCGAAGAGGCGACCAAGACTTCCCTCGTTCTGCCCTTCATTCAGTCCCTGGGCTATGACTTCACCGATCCAGATCAGGTAGTTCCAGAATTCCACGCAGACGTGCCCGGCATCAAGGGCGAGCGTGTGGACTATGCCATCATGCAGGATGGTGCTCCGATAATCATGTTCGAATGCAAGGCGGCCGGCGCAAGCCTAGGTAACCCTCACCACACGCAGCTGTACCGCTACTTCGGCTCTACGACCGTCCGCGTTGGAGTGCTCACGAACGGTATCCTTTATGAGTTCTACTCCGATCTTGACGACATCAACCGGATGGACGCCAAGCCGTTCATGACAATAGATATGTCCGATCTCGCGAACGCGCCGATTATTGAGCTTGAGCGGTTGTGCAAGGGGAAGTTCAACGAGTCCGAAGTGTTGTCAGCAGCAGCCGAGTTGAAATACAACCAGGCACTTCGCCGCTTCCTCAAGCAAGAGTTCACCGAGCCAGGCGACGAATTCTCTAAGATGCTCATTGCCCAGGTCTATCAGGGCAAAGTCATCACGCAAAAGGTGCGCGATACTTTCGCCCCAATTGTCCGACGCTCGCTGAAACATTTCATCGCCGATCAAGTGAACGAGCGGCTTCGTGCGGCACTGAGTCGCGGTGAGTCGGAGACCACTCACGGGGTTTCAACCGGTGCGCAGCCCATCTCCAACGAAGGAACAGGTCATCTAAATGCGGCTCAGATTGAGTCCGAAGACGAAGATGACACGACCGTTCAGGAGATCGAGGGATTCCTCATAGTCAAATCCCTCCTACGCGGTACCGTCGCTCCCGCCCGAGTGGCGATGCGCGACCAAATGACCTATTGCGGAATTCTACTCGACGACAACAATCGCCATCCGCTCTGCCGGCTGTGGTTCAACCGCTCGCAACGGTACGTCGGCTTGTTCGATGTCTTGGACGAAAGTGGCAAAGCACGGGAGGAGAAGGTAGCGATCGAGACTCTCGACGACATCTACGGCCTCGCCGATCGTTTGATCGCGACCGCCAGCCGGTACGTCGCCGGATAGAGTGTCAAACTCGCAAGTCGCGACAGGACGAAGCGTGAAACATACCCGGCGCCACCACATCTACTCCGGTGGGCAGTTCTTCCAGCTCGCTCGCTAGCATTAGGTCCGACCTTTATCCCCCGCCCGCCCACCACTCACTGAAGCCGTCAGCCGCGCACTCCCATCCCTTCCCGGCGTATACGCCAAGTTCGGCCCCAACCAGCGCTCCGCTTCCTCCAAGCTCATCCCCTTCCGGCGCGCATAGTCCGCGACTTGGTCAGCTCCCAGCGGGCCTACCGAAAAGTAGCGAGCATCCGGATGCGCCAGGTACAGGCCTGAAACGGCGGCCGCGGGCCACATCGCGCACGACTCGGTCAATTGCATGCCGACAGCGGCATCGGGGTCGAGCAAGCTCCACAGCGTCCGCTTTTCCGTGTGATCGGGCTGCGCCGGATAGCCCGGCGCAGGGCGGATGCCGCGATAGCGCTCTTTGATCAAGTCCTCCACGCTCAAAGTCTCATCGCCACCGTAGCCCCACTCCCGACGGACTATCTGGTGCAAGCGTTCGGCGAAGGCTTCGGCCAGGCGGTCGGCCAGCGATTGGGCCATGATCGCATGGTAATCGTCGTGATCGGCCTCGAAACGTTCGACTATCTCCGCAAGCCCGTGGCCCGTCGTCACCGCGAAGGCGCCGACGTGGTCTGGTCGATCGTGCTCCAGGGGAGCAACGAAATCGGCCAGCGCCAGGTTAGGGAGCCCTTCGCGCTTCCGGCGCTGCTCGCGCAGCGTGTGAAGGCGCGCGATCTCCCGAGTGCGACCAGCGTCCTCGAACAACGCGATATCATCAAAGTCCACGCGGCCAGCCGGCCAAATGCCGTAAACGCCGCGCGCGTAGAGCTGGCCCTGCTCGACTATGTCGTCGAGAAGCGCGCGGGCGTCATCGTACAGTTCGCGCGCCTTCTCACCTACACGCGGGTCGTCGAAGATGCGCGGGAAAGCACCCCGCATCTCCCAAGCGCTAAAGAACGGCGTCCAATCGATGATCTCCGCCAGATCGGCTAGATCATGGTCGCGGATCACCCTAACGCCCGTGAAGCTAGGCGTTTCGAGCGGCACGGTGTTCCAATCGCACATGAAGGCGTTGGCGCGCGCGTCCTCCAGAGTCAGCAGATCGGCGCCCGCCCCGCGCCCTTCGAAGCGCTCGCGAAGGCGTGCCGACTCAAGGTGGCTCTTTTCCATGAAGTCTTCGATACCGTGCGGATCGAGCAGCGCGCCGACAACCCCGACCGCCCGCGACGCATCCACCACATACGATGTCGGCCCAGAGTACTCCGGCTCGATCTTCACAGCCGTGTGCATGCGGCTCGTCGTCGCGCCGCCGATCAGGAGCGGCAGCTCGAAGCCTTCGCGCTCCAGCTCCCGCGCCACGTGAACCATTTCGTCCAGGCTCGGTGTGATCAGCCCCGACAGGCCGATTATGTCGACACGCCGGGCGCGCGCCTCTGCCAGGATGCGCTCTGCCGGCACCATAACGCCAAGGTCGTGCACCTCGTAGCCGTTGCAGCTCAGGACGACGCCGACGATGTTCTTGCCGATGTCGTGCACGTCGCCCTTCACTGTCGCCAGGAGGACGCGAACCGCGCTCGACGCCGCACCATTGCCGGCAGCCTTTTCCGCCTCGATGAACGGCGTCAGATATGCAACCGCCTTCTTCATCACCCGCGCGCTCTTCACGACCTGCGGCAGGAACATCTTTCCGTCTCCGAAAAGGTCGCCCACAACATTCATGCCGTCCATGAGCGGACCTTCGATCACATGCAACGGCCGCTCGTGCGCCTTTCGAGCCTCTTCGACGTCGACATCGATGAAGTCGACGATACCGTTGACCAGCGCGTGCTTGAGCCTTTCGGCGACCGGCAATTCGCGCCATGCCGCTTTCTCGGCCGGCCCGCGTTCGACCGCCTGGTCCTTCACGGATTCGGCGAATTCCACCATGCGATCCGTCGCATCGGGCCGCCGATTCAAGAGGACGTCTTCGACCCGTTCAAGCAGCTCCGGTTCAATTTCCTGATACACCTGGAGCATGCCCGCGTTGACTATGCCCAGATCTAGCCCCGCATGGATGGCGTAGTACAGGAAGGCGGCGTGCATCGCTTCGCGCACCACGTTGTTGCCGCGGAACGAGAAGGAAACGTTGCTGATCCCACCGATGGTCCGCGCGTGAGGCAGGTTGGCCTTGATCCACCGTATTGCCTCGATGTACGCGACAGAGTAATCGCGATGTTCATCCATACCGGTCGCCACGGTTAGCACGTTCGGATCGAAGACGATGTCCTCCGGCGGGAAGCCGACATCGTCGACCAACAGCCGATATGCCCGCTGGCAGACCGCGATCTTGCGCTCGAATGTGTCCGCCTGACCCTCTTCGTCGAACGCCATGACGATGGCCGCCGCCCCGTAGCGCCGCACAACGCGGGCGCGATCGAGGAACGTCGCCTCGCCATCCTTGAGGCTGATCGAGTTGACGATGCTCTTACCTTGCGCGCACTTGAGCCCCGCTTTGATCACGTCCCAACGCGAGCTGTCGATGATCAAGGGGACGCGTGCGATATCCGGCTCGGTGGCGACCAGGTTCAGGAAGCGCACCATGTAACTTTCCGAGTCGATCAGGCCCTCGTCCATGTTGACGTCGATCAAGTTCGCGCCGCGCTCGATCTGTTGGGCCGCGACTTGAAGACCGGCCTCGAAGTCTCCGTCGCGCATACGTCTTGCGAAGCCTGGCGACCCCGTGATGTTCGTTCGCTCGCCGACGATCGCGAAACCGCTCAAGTAGTCGACCGTGTAGGGCTCGAGGCCGCTCAAGCGCAAGGCGCGAGCCGGAGTTGCCGGTCGGCGCGGCGGGTAGCGCCGGACAGTTTCCGCGATGGCCGCGATATGCTCCGGCATCGTGCCGCAACATCCTCCGGCCATGTTGAGCCAGCCTTCGGCGGCGAATTGCCCGAGCACTCCCGCTGTATGTTCGGGCCGCTCGTCGTAGCCGCCGAAAGCGTTCGGCAGACCGGCATTCGGGTAGCAGTGCGTGAATCGATCGGCCAGCCGCGAAAGCTCCTCGACGTACGGCCGCATCATGTCCGCGCCCAGCGAGCAATTGATGCCGACCACAAGCGGATCGGCGTGCCGGATGCTGTTCCACCACGCTTCGAGGGTCTGACCGGAAAGCGTCCGACCGGAGCGATCGACAATCGTAACGGACAGCAGGATCGGCACGCGCCGGCCGAAGTCATCCTGGGCCTGCTCCATGCCGACGATCGCGGCCTTCATGTTGAGCGTATCGAACGAAGTCTCCGGCAAGAGCGCGTCAACCCCACCTTCGAGAAGTGCGCGCGCCTGCTCGGCGTACGCTTCGGCAAGCTGATCGAACGTGACGCCGCGCGCGCCCGGGTCGGAAACATCGGGCGAAAGCGATGCCGTCTTGTTCGTCGGCCCGATGGCACCGCACACGAAACGCGGGCGCGAAGGATCTGCTTCCGTAGCCGCATCCGCCGCCCGCCGTGCGATCCGCGCGGCCTCGACGTTCATCTGGTAGACAAGGTGCTCCGCGCCGTAGTCAGCCTGCGCGATCCGAGTGGCGGTGAACGTATTCGTTCCGAGGATATCGGCGCCGGCGGCCAGGAAGTCGCCGTGCAGCCGTTCGATCAGGTCCGGTTGGGTGAGCGCAAGAATGTCGTTGTTGCCCTGGAGCGGCATCGGGTGATCCGCCAGGAGAGCGCCACGAAACGCCGCCTCGTCCAGGTGCTTGCTCTGGATGAGCGTTCCCATCGCGCCGTCTTTGACCAGAATACGCTCGCGGAACGCGACGGCCAGCGGATGGGCGGCGAAAGGATGTTTGTCGAAGCCCATGATCACCTCCTGCCCGCTAGCATTCCGAGACGGCGCGAGCGGCCGCGGCTGTTCAACCAGCACAGGCATGCCCAGCACAATTCGCATGTCGCTGAAGCCGCGGCCGCTCGCTGACTGTGATGTGATTGCCGCGGCAGCGGCGATGGCGAGCATGAAGTATAGGTTACGGGCACCGAGTTGAGGCGCGACAAGGCCTGAGTCCCCGAGCCGTCAGCGCGCATCGCCGTCGAAATATGGGTGCGGCCTCCGCCGATATCGCAGCTGACCCCGTGAGTCGTCGCCATCGGGTCCGGTCATGTGATAAGCGACGTGACCCCCGGGGCTCAAGTCGTGTGCATCCACCTTGGCGGGCCAGGTCGGCGGTCCCCACCAGCGCTCCAGCTGGCGAGCGTCCGCCCACAATTCCCATACGCGCTCCGGCGAGGCGTCAAACTCAGCGGTGATAGTCATCGACAATTCGTCGCGGTTCTTCCGTACGGCGGTAACGGTCATTTGTCACTCTCCTTGTCTTTGTCGATAAGATCGGACATGCGGTCGATACGCGCCCGCCAGAGTGCGACTCAAATTCCCGACACCAACACCAGCACAGCTTCTCCATACCGATCCAGCTTCGCCGGCCCAACCCCCGACACGTTCTCGAGCGCCCCGAGCGAGCGCGGGCGGCTGACCACGATGGCGCGCAGAGTCTTGTCCGGGAATACGACATATGCCGGCACTGACTCCGCACGAGCGACCAGGCGGCGCCAGTCGCGCAGGCGCGCGAAGAGCTCTTCGTCCGGGTCGTCGTGCCCGTTGCCGGTGACCTCGCCCGCGAGCGCGAGCGCGTCGACCCCGCCGCCGTCCGAACCGAGGCTCGATGTACCTCCGCCTTTCGACGAGCCCTCAGTCCCCGCCGCGCCTCCGCG
Organism: Anaerolineae bacterium; assembly: GCA_038913135.1. Lineage (GTDB taxonomy): Bacteria > Chloroflexota > Anaerolineae > Epilineales > Epilineaceae > JBCLES01. The sequence goes on along the minus strand of JBCLES010000060.1, from coordinate 12,733 downwards.
AGTTCTTGAGCCCGCGCTCTTCTTCGAATCGCCGCCGGGCGCCGTCCCAGCGCGCCTAAGCGCGGCCACAACACAGCGGATGGCGCCGTTCGAGCTTTCAGGCACGTGCTCGCGAACGCGCGTGAGGTAAACGGTGCCCGCTTCACGGATCGCGCGCTCGATCCGTTCGAGCTCAGCTTCCGCTACGATCGACTCGACCTCGACCGATCCCGCTTCGACCAGCGCGGCGAGGTGGTTGTACACCGTTTCGAGGGTCAGCCCGCGCTCCGCTGCAATCTCGGCCGGATCGTTGCCGAGTTCATGCAGCCGCCGCGTCTCATCGAGCGTCGGGGCACCAGCTCGACCCGTACCTGCTCGCGAACGGCCGCCGATCAAGTCACTCGAATCTCGGTGGTTCCAGCTGAAGCCCGACCGCCCTCCACCGCCGACCGCAGCCACCGGAATCCTCAAGCGCTCCGAAAGAGCGCGCCTTCCTAAAGGGCTGAGCGCGAGCGTCGGATAGCGGCCGACATCCAGGTCCAAGTAACCCATGCCCACGAGCTCGTCGACCATGGACATCACATCGCGCAGTGCACGGTGAGCAAGTGTCCCGTGGTTAGGGTGGCGCTCGTAGCGTGCGACGTCCGAAGCGCGGCTTCCGACCAGGATCTTCGCGATAGTCGAGCGTCCCACTCCCCAATCGAGCTCACGGATGGCCTCGAGAACGGCTAGCGGCTCGGCTTCGATCGCATTAGATGCTTCATCCAGGGCTTCGATGTCGCCCATGGCGCCTGCATCGCAGCGATCACAGCACCGCTCCGCGATCGGTGGCGAGGCATCGCCGAAATAGTCGAGGAGGTACTGGCGGCGGCAGTCGCGCGCTCGGGCGTAGTCAGTGATGATCGAAAGGAGCGCTCGCTGTTGGCCACGCCGGTTCTCTAGATCGCGCAGCGGGCCGTCCATGTCGACCCGACCGTTCGGCTTCGGCAATGACCATATGCCCGTACCCGCCCGATCGCCCATGTACTCGATGAGCCCCGCCTCTTCGAGCAGCCGCAGCCCGTTGCGCGCAACCCCTTCGCGCGGTCGACCTACCTCTGCGTCAAGTCCGTCGACATCGGCTTCGGCAAGACCATCCCGGGACGCGGCCGCATCGGCCCGCAGGCGGGCGTAGAAAGTCCGCAGATCATCTAGCGTCGGGAGGCCGCGTTCGATGAAGTATTCGTGCAGCCGAGCGTCGGCTGGACCGTGCAGGAGCACGCACTCCGCCGGTTCGCCGTCGCGGCCCGCCCTGCCGGCTTCCTGGTAGTAAGCTTCGACTGATCCGGGCAGAGCATGATGGATAACGAAGCGGACATCGGGCTTGTCAACGCCCATGCCGAAGGCGTTGGTGGCGACGATTATCGGCGCCTGGCCGCCCATCCATGCATTCTGAACGGCCGTGCGATCATCACCCGAGAGCCCGGCGTGATAGAAAACGGCACGTCGGCCGCACTCGCCCTGAATGAAATCCGCGATACCCTCGGCATCCTTCCGCCGCCCGACATAGACGATACCTGAGGCGTCCTGCGGCATCTCAGCCAACACACCGCGCATGGCGCGGCGCTTGGCCTCTTCGCCAGGCGCATAAGTAGCCGTGAGGCGCAGGTTAGGACGATTGAAGCCGGTGACCAATCGGAACGGATCGCGCAAGCTTAGCTGGGCCTCGATGTCAGTTTGCACCTGAGGCGTAGCCGTGGCGGTGAGGGCGACGATCGGCGGGCGGCCGATCCTGGCCGCGAACTCCCCGATGGTCCGATACTCAGGCCTGAAATCGTGCCCCCATTGCGAAATGCAATGAGCTTCGTCAACGGCCAGTCGCCCAACTTTGGTCCGCTCGAGCGCCGCACGGAAAGCAGAGCTTCGCAGCCGCTCCGGGGCGACATAGCACATGTCCCAATCGCCGCGCCCAAGGCGATCCAGCCTTTCGGCCTGCTCGGCAGATTCAAGGGTTGAGTTGACGAACGTCGCACGCAAGCCCAATCGTCGCATGGCATCGACCTGGTCCTGCATAAGAGCGATCAGAGGCGAAACGACCAGCGTGACGTGTTCATCGAGCACTGCCGGCAATTGGAAGCACAAGCTCTTGCCGGCACCGGTCGGCATGACGATGAGCGCGTCGCGCCCGTCGAGGATCGGAGGGATTGCATCGGACTGGCCCGGCCTGAGAGAATCGAAACCGAAGTGCTTCGAGAGCGCGCCGAGAACGCGTTGGTCCGTCATCTCAACCCTTCGATTCGACCTCGGAAGTCGGGGCTCCGCTTCGCGGCACGCTGCGACAATGTAGCTGAAGACTCGCCGACCAAGAGCGCGCCGCGCCCATCGCGCGCCAAGTTTGTGCCCACTTCGAGCCATGCGATGACCGCCGGCCAGTCGATCCCAGTGCCGACAGACCCAATGAGCGCCGACCGCTCGAAACCTGCACCGACAGCCACATGGAACGCCAACCCATCGATTCCAGCGCCGACAGCCTCAAGAACTTCGGCCTTGCTCAGAGCACCGCCTCTCTCCTCACGGTCCAACCGGACACGCCTTGGCCAGCCCGCCCCTAGCAACGATTGGCAAATGGATCCGGACTTCGTCCGGAAAAGGCGTTCGCTCCGGGGTCGGCGCCGCCGCCGGCGGCTCGGGCGGGCCATCGAGGCCTACTACAAACAGGCCGGCCTCATGCGCCGCCGCAAAGGCTAAGCCGCGCTCGGGGTCGATCGCGACGTCGCGGACCCAGTCGATGAGGTCGATCGTATCGGTGAGCACCGGGGCGGCCGGGGCGCTCACATCGATCAGGCGCAGGAATCCGCCGCCCTCCGAGATCTCGACCGCGAGTGCGAGGTGATCGCCATCAAGCGCCTTGTCGTTTATATCGCCTTCGAACTCGAGCGTCGCGGCCTCCGCCAGGGCGTCCGGCTCGCGAAGAGCATAGACCTGGAGTGCGGCCTCGCCGGCGAAAGCGAAACCGCCGCCGATGGCGATGCCGCTCCGCCAGCCATCGGTTTGGGCCTCAGCGCGCTGGTGCATGACTGCAGGGTTGGTGATGTCGATCCGATGGATCGTGTCGCGGAAGGTCTCGCGTTGGGAGTCGGGGCCGGTGACAATCGCGATCGGCGAGTCAGGGTCCAGTGCCACGTCGGTGGCGCCCCACGTCGTCCGCCGCTCGCCGATCTCTGCCATCGCGTGCGGGTCCGAGACGTTGATCGCGCGGAGTCGATCGTCGTTCGCGACATAGAGCACGTCGCCGTCGACAGCGAGCGCCCAGATCTTCTTCGGCAGAGTGAGCGTGCCTAGTTCGGGCGCGGGGAAGCCGCTGGAGACGTCATAGGCGTGCACGACCTGCGATTCGTCCCCGACGAAGAGCACGCCTTCGTTGACCGCTAACGCGCGTGCCTCAGTGTCGACGGCGATCGCGCCAATCTCGCGCGGCTGGTACGGGTCGAGGGCGTCGAGGACGCGAATGCGATCACCGCGCACCAAGTCCCCCTCGTCATCGACGAAGACGAAGCGTCCGTCGGTGACCACGTTTTCGGCCGATCCCATCAGCGCGAGCACCGTTCGATCGGCCATGCTTCGGCCGTCGATCGCCAGCAGACCGCCTCCGCCGAGAGTGACGAGGAGCTCGCCGGCCGTCAGCTCAATGGTACGCGCCGGCTCGAACATCGGTCGCCTTCGCAAGATAACCGGCGCCGGATTCGGCCTCACTCCACCGATCTCGACGACTTCCGAACGGGTCAGCACCCAGGCGCGTTCACTTTCGCGGGCATCGAAGACAATGTCCTTAGCCGGGTCGCCGATAGGGATCTCCCGTAACATCGGGCGGTTCCTATTCGGATTGCCGACGTCGTAAATTCGCAAGAAGCCCTCACGGCGCGAACGGGTCGGATCATCCGATTCGCCGGCGTAAAGTCGCCCGTCACGGACCTCGACGGCGTCCGCCCATTCGGCCATCTTCGCCCGCTCAAAGGGCGCCGTCCGGTCCTCGATGTTGACGAGTTTCAGGTTGCGTGCGACGACGAATGCCCAATCGTTCTCGACGGCGATGTCGGAGACGATCGATTCGAAAGTCCCGACGAGTCGCGGCGAGCGAGGATCGCTGATCTCGAGGATTGGCATGCCGCCGTAGCCGGCGACGATGTAAGCGTATGATCCCTGCACTACCGCCTTGCGGACGATGCCGTTGATGCTCGAATGGCCGATCATTCTCGGATTGCTTGGGTCGGAAATGTCGACCACGCCGAAGCCGTCGGCGCTGAGACTTAGATAGGCCAGGCCGTCGCGCAGGGCGATGTCGGAGACGATGCCGGGCAGGACAGCGGACCGCCCTAGCAGCGTCGCGCCGCCGCCGCAGGTGGCGTAGGCTTCGAGTCGAGGCCCGACGCCGACCCATGTCACGCCAAGGTCCTCGGCGACGGCAAGCACGGGCCCTCCGACTTGGCCGGAAACGTATGCAGCGCCGTGGGCGGCGTGGGCAGCGCGCGAAGTCGGCGCTCCGAGCGAGCCGTCGGTACTCGATGGGAAGATGGCGATGAGCGCGACCGCGAGGAGGGCGGCGAGCAACGCCGCGACGACAGTGACCTGCGCGACCGCGAGACCTTGCGCGACCGCGAGACCTTGCGCGACCGCGAAGACGCGTGCGAACGTCACGGCGGACCATGTGGACCACACTGACCTCGCGTTCCTCGCGGCGGACCATGTGGACCATACTGATCTCGCGGACCTCGCGGACCGGCCGAAGACGATGCGAAAAGTTCGAGCGATAGCGGCGATTCGATTCACGCGGTCTTCTCCCGAGCGAGTGCGTCACCGTCGCGAGCGCGGACAGGCGACCCGACCATGATAGTCGAGGAACGGCGCCGCGTGGATGGTCGGACACGGCGAACCGCGGGCTGAGGATGCGCGCGAACAGTTGACGCAGCGCAGCGGAGATCGTATCGTCGCCGCCCTTACCCCATGACCACGCCCAACGCCGCCGGACACCGCCCGGCTCGCAGCCTGTCCGCGCACGATCGAGCGCTTGTCGTGGCGATCCTGCTGACTGCGGCGGCCGTGCGTCTCGTCGCGCTCGGCTCAGTCCCGCCCGGGCTCCATTTCGACGAAGCTGTGTACGGGCTCCTGGCGGAGGACATCCGCCAGGGCGCGCGACCGATCTTCTTCCCCCCGTACACGGGCCGCGAGCCCCTTTACATGTACGCGATCGCACTACTTTCGGCAGCGACCGGCCCGTCGGCCTACGTCATCCGCTTGACGAGCGCTCTGGCCGGCATAGTGACGGTCGCGCTCGCCTTCGCGCTCGGACTGGCACTCCACGGGCGGCGCGTCGGCATCGCGGCGGCGGGCTTCGTCGCGATCTCGTACTGGCATCTTACCGTCAGCCGCAACGGCTATCCGAACATCCTCATCCCGCCGATCGAGGCCGCCGCGGCTCTCGCGCTTTGGAGGGGATGGGTGCCGGGCTCGAAGCGTGCATGGATCGCGGGTGGCGCCTTCTCCGGGCTGGTTCTCTATACATACCTCGCTTCACGGCTCTGGCCGGTCGTCCTGGCCATTGTAATCGCGGCCGCGGCGCTCGCAGAGCCGGCGCGTTATCGGCGTAGGCGGGCGGGAATCGGCCTCGCGCTCGTCGCGGCGCTCGCCGTGATCACGCCGCTGGTCGTCCACTTCGTCCGGTTCCCTGCGGACTTCTGGGAGCGGGCGAATCAAGTACTGGCGAGCGGCGAACTCCATGGTGCGGACCTGGTGCGAGCATATTTGGGCCATGCGGTCCGAAGTCTCCAGGCGATCGCGCTGCCGGGACTCGGCGATCCGCGCTGGCACTTCAACCTCCCTGGCCGCCCGATGTGGAGCCCGCCTACGGCTTCGCTCCTAGCGCTCGGCACGGTTATCGCGGTGACACGCGCGCGCGAACTCCGCTTCCTAATCCCGTTGGTCTGGGTCGCGGTCATGGCTTTGCCGGGCTTGCTCACGCTCGAAATGCAGCCCGCGGGCCAGCGGATGTTCGGTGTCTTCCCGGCGTTCGCAATCCTGCCGGCCATCGGCCTGGCATGGCTGGCCGATCGGCTCCGATGGCACGCTGCGTGGCCGCTACTTCTCGCGTTCGTGCTGGCATGGGAGGGCGGAGCGACGCTCCGCGATCACTTCGGCGTCTGGGCAAATGCGCCGGAAGTCGCGGAGACGTACCACGAAGACCATCTCGCAATGGCAGGCCTGGCGCGCGAGGCGCTCGACGCGGGCCACCCGTTGGTCATCCTCTCCGAGCACTACCGGCACCCGACGGTGGCCTTTGCGGCGGCCGGGGTCGTCGAGCAGGCCGTATGGGCAGATCCACGCCGCGCGCTGCCCGTGGGTCGATTCGACCCGGGCGGGCAGCCGACAGTCTACCTGGCTCCCGAAGCGCTGATTCTGCAGGCGCCCCTAGCGCTCCGCTGGCTGGAGACGGAGTCGAGCGACCGCACTATCTTCGAGGTGGTGGACGGGGTGCCGGTTCTCGAAGTTGGGGGTGGGAACGAGGCCGAAGGGACACAGGGGGATGGGTCGGAGACTGGTGAGTCGGAGGCTCGCGAGTCGAAGGTCGTCGAGTCGGGGGCGCGAGGTTCGGAGGTCGGCGAGTCGGAGGTCGTCGGGTCGGCGACCGGTGGTTCGGCGGTCGTCGGGTCGCAAGGGCGCAGGCCGGCCGGGTCGATGCGAATCCGTCGCTACATCGTCCCTGCGGCTGGAACACGAACCGGTTCGGATCTGGCGGAGGCTAGCGAGAATTCGAACCTGGGCGGGGAGCTCGCGATCGGAGCGGCCGAGGTAATCAGCGGCGGTGTTGAGAACTGGGACTCGGTGCGCGAGGCTGCGAAGCGGGAGACTGATGGGAGCGAAGCTGAGAGGAGCGAAGCCGGGGGGAGCGCTGCCGCCCCGTACAGCGCGCTGCTCCGCCGCGACCGACCGATAACGCTAACAGTGACTACTGACGTGCTCGCTTCGCCACCCGCCGGGGCGGCGCGCAGTCTTTCGCTCCGCCTCGTCGACAGCGCCGGTCGGGTGCGGGAGCAAGTCGATCAGGCCGGCGTCGTGCCGGGCGATTGGCGGGGGCCGGGGAGGCGCACGCTCCACTTCTTCACCTTCGCCCTCGATCCGAAGATCCCTCCTGGCCGATACGGTCTTGCGCTGCGCTATGCGGGTGAAGGTGGCACCCCACTCCCGGTGAGTACGGCGTCCGGCGTCGTAGCGGAGATCATCCTTTCGACGACGCTCGACATCGGTCCAGACGGTCGCGAGCGTGTCGACCTGTCGACACAGCCACGAATCGTATTCCGGCAGATCGATTCCGGGCAGGTTGCTTCCGGGCCGATCGACTTCGAGTCAGGTGGCAGCGATTCGAGCGGCGGCGAGTCGGGCGACAGCGAGTCGGGCGGCGATAGCGAACCGGCTTCGCCATGGACCGAGACGGGACTCGCCGTTCTCGAAGCACGAGTGCTATCGGGCGAGTTGAAGCCGGGCGATCTGCTGGATATCGAGATCGAATGGGCTCGGACCGAGGGTGAAGCACCCGAGAGCGATCTCTTCACCATCGTCCTCGAGCACGACGACCAGTCGTTTTCGCTGCGATCCGAACAGATCGCGCGCGACTATTCGCCGGAAGGGTGGTCGCGCCGCGAGCGTCTTACGGGGCAGTACAGCCTCGTGATGCCTCACGGGCTCGAGGGAAGTACGTACGACGTTTGGTTGACGGTCCCTGGCACCACAGGCAGGCTACATGTAGGCATGATCGCGCTCGAGCGGATCGTCCATGTTTTCGAGGCTGTACTGCCCCGCGTCGGAATTGGCGCGTTCTTCGATGTCCCGGAGCCGTCGTCCGAGGCCCCGAATCGGATCGAGCTCATCGGTCTCGACGCAGTCCCAGAGCGCGACGACCTTGAAGCCGGAGCGTGGATAGAGCTCCAATGGCGCGCCGAGAGGACGCCGTCACGCGACCTCAAGGTGTTCGTCCACATCATCGACTCTGCCGGAGTAGTAGTAGCGCAACACGATGCCGAGCCTGCGGAGGGTGAGCGGCCGATGCGATCGTGGCTCGATGGCGAGATCGTTTTCGATGCCCACCCGTTGGCGATCCCTCAGGGCGACGGCCCGTTTACGCTTGCGATCGGCCTGTACGATCCCCTGACCGGCGAACGGATGCCGATCGTCGAGGGCCGAGATAGGGGCGCGGACGACAAGGCGGTACGGGTGCCCTTGCCAGCGGAGGTCGTGGACTAGCGAACGGGCTGGTCGCTGCGGTGGTTACTCCGCCGGCTTCACCGCCATGCGCCCCGTATGATCCGATCGAGTCAGCAGTAGCGGGATCCCGTGCTCCGCCATGTATTCGTCGACAGCCTTTCGAGCGCCCACCCAATATCCGTAGTCATCCAGGACCAAGACGCCAAGCGGGCTAAGGCGAGGGTATAGGTGGTCCAGCTCGTGGCGAGTCGATGAATACCAGTCCGTGTCCAGGCGAAGCAACGCGATCTCTTCCGGGATGGTGCCTGGAATGGTCTCTTCGACCGGGCCCTTGACGTACGTGATCATCGGCGCCGGATAGCCCGTCCGACCCATGTTTTCGCGGACATCGTCAAGGGCGCCGTAGCACCAGGCGTTGTAGCCGTCGCGCTCGCTCTTGCGCCACGTTTCTGAGGCGTCCTCGCCCATGTAGCTTGCGTCGACCGCTTCCGGCTCCGTCATGCCGGCGAACGTGTCGTAGAGGTATAGGTGCCGATCCGTTACACCGCGCGCCTTGAGGCTGAGCGCCGTCATCATCGACGCACCGCCGCGCCATACACCGCACTCGACGAAATCGCCCGGAATTTCGTGGTCGATTATGTAATTGACGGCCTGATGGACCGCGTAAAGGCGCTCGATTGATGTCATCGTGAACTGCTGACACAGCGCTTGCAGAGTCAGAAAGTCGGACTCGTAGTTGTCCAACGCATACACGCCATAGCCTAACGAATACAGCCGCTCCTTGATCTTCAGCCGCTCCGCGGCCGATCGGACCATGCGCTTCATCATGAGCTTCGCTCCGGGCCTTTGGGCTGCGCGCAGGCGCGCGCGAAACGGGCGGTAGATCGTAGACGGCGAAGAGTTGGGCGGCAAGAGTTCGTCGTTTCAGCGCTCGGAGATTGCCTGCGCCGTATAACTAGGCAGCGTGAGCACTCGGCTGCGTGGCGTGGCGTCAGTTGCGCTGATAGCATGTACTCGATCCGGGATCGGCGGCTAACTCGGGCTTTAAAACCGCCACGCGCATGGACCTAAACGCTCGGCAAGCATGCGATTCCGTACCCTCGCCTGGCAAGTGATCGCTCCACTCGTCACAACTTCAGGAGTACGTGATGGAAGTTCGATGCGTCATCCGATCGCAGTACCACGCCGCGCTCGACATGCTCGGCGCGGCCATCGAGGCGTGTCCGGATGACGTTTGGGATCGACCGGCGGACGAGAATCGGACCTGGCAAGTGGCGTATCATATGCTTTTTATGTTCACTTTTATCTGCAACCAAGCGGGGCTGACTTCGTTCCGGGACTGCATAACAGAGCCCAATACCAATTTCTCGGCCGGCTTCCGTGGCCGCCGCACGACGAGGCAGAGATCGGCGACCCACTTTCGCGCGACCACGTCTTGGACTACCTGAGCTTCTGTCGTGAGCAGGTCGATCAGTTAACCGAAGAGATCGACCTCGAAGCCGACTCCGGTTTCCCTTGGCTACCAATGGGCAAATTGGAACTTCAGCTCTATAGCCTCCGACACGCGATGCAGCACATCGGCGAGCTGTACGAGCGTATCGCAAAGACGTCCGGCACAGACCTGCCTTGGATCGGTATGGCTCGAGGCGGTGAGCGCGAGGAGTAGTCCGGCCTATTCCTCGGCCACACCGAATCTGTCGATTTCGGCCACCGATGCGTCCGCGCTCCAAATGCCCGTCGTTTCCAGTGACGCGGAGGTCTAAGTGCAGCCTCACAGATGCAGCGGGATAGAGAGAGCGTCGATGTACCGGCGATCTGGTTCGCAGAGACGAGGCAATAGCCTTGGCTATGGCCGCGGAGCTGCGGGCCGGAGCGCCGAAAGCGGCACCAGCGCCATCACCGGAGCCAGCAGGAACACCGACATCAGTAGTGCGAAGGCGTGCACCAGACTCACCATCCGCGTGCGCCCGCCCGCCCGAATGCCGACGCTAGTTCGGGCGATAGCCGCGGTAGCGGGCACTCCGCCGAAGAACGGGATGACCACGTTCCCGACACCTTGGGCGATTAGTTCTTGATTCGCATATAGGCGTATGCCCGTCATGTTGCTTGCCACCGCGCCACAGAGAAGGCTTTCCACTGAGCCCAGCGCCGCGATGGCCAGCGCAGGCGCGATTAGTCCGCCCATTTCGCCCCACGGTATAACGCTTGGGTTCAGGCGCTCGGCGAGCACGATCGTCGACGGGATGGTGCCGATATCAGGCACGCTCCAGCCCAGGAGCGCGACCAACACGGTGGTCGCGACGATGCTCAACAGCGATGCGGGAAGACGGGCATTCCATTCTTTGGGCCAGGTCAGCATTGCCGCTATGACGATCATGCCCACTGCCAGCGTACGCGGATCGACACTGTAGCCGGCGCGGACATAGCCCAGCAGCTTCATGGCCGCAGTGTCGGCAGCGGGTGTGGTCACGCCGAGCAAGTTATCGATCTGACCGATAGCGATCAGGAGCGCGATACCCGATGTGAAGCCTGCGATGACCGCCGATGGGATGAAGGAAATGAACCGGCCAAGCCGCAAGACGCCGAGGACAAGCATGCTCAAGCCCGACATCACTCCCGCTACCCCCATTCCGGGCAGCCCATTCTCAGCCACCAAGAGGACAAGGACGGCGCTCATCGCTCCGGTGGGACCGGAAATCTGGTACGGAGCACCTGACAACGCTCCGATCACCAGCCCAGCCAGGATCGCGGTGACCAGACCGGCCGCGGCGCTAGCGCCCGAAGCTACGCCGAAGGCCAAGGCCAGTGGCAGAGCTACGGCGGCGACGGTCAGACCGGCAAGCACATCCTGACGCAACTTGGCCGCGTCATATTGTGCGAACTCTCGACGCCAGAGAGTGAGGATCTCGAGCTTCAAATCGAGTGACCTGGCTTGGGCGTCCAGGTCGGCATGGCCAACCGGCGATTACAGCGAGCGATGTCGGGGCGAATCATAGGAGGACAAGCGCCGTGGCACATCCTTTCAACTCATGAGATCGAATGAGTGCTGACTGCGTAAAGGAAGCGCGCATAGCCAATCTCCGCGGCATTCTTTGCAAGCTCGATGTTCAACCAGGCTACGACGTCGCGGAATGGACGGTCCTGGATCGGCCACCGCGTGAGGGCGGTCGATTGCAGGTAATCGTCCGACAGTTCCCCTAACCTGTTTCGCCAGTCGGCTTCAAGCTCATAGATCCGTTCTCGCAGTTCGTCTGCGCCCCCGGGCCACGCCACGTCTTCCCGCGACAGGCCGCCGGCGCCGAAGCTATGGTCGAGCACCATCGACCACCAGAACCCGAGGTGCCAGGTCAGCCAACCGATGCTCGAAGGCCCGAGATCATAGCCTTCGTGCTCGGGCCAATCCGCTGTCCACTTCCCGTCCGCACCCTTGTGTACATGAAGGCCTCTAACCGCCGGGCGCCAAAGGCACTCTTCGGTCGTCAGGCCCTGCAGGTGGATGTCGGTGAGCTTCCACGCAGTCTCATACTGCTTGGTGAGTACGGCCAGTACGTCGTTTGACACTGACTCGCTCCCGCGGTGGTTGGACCTAGTTCTCGATCCGAGTGCCGCCCACCTGGGACGCAGGTACTCCCGACGCCGAGCTATCTACCAACGGACGACTCACGTTATCGAGACTCCCGGCTGCGTGCTCAGCAGCAGAGACCTCTTCGAGAGCAAGTCCCTGATCGCCACTCGCCTCCGCATCGCCAAGGTGCCCCATCGCCCGACCGCCGTTAGCACGCGCATATAGGACGATCAGGCGGGTGCTCAAGGCGTAAGCGTCGATGCCTTCTTCGACCCCGTTGAAGCGTAGATAGGCGTCGTTGGCATCGCGTTGCACCTCGGCGGGCCGACCTTCGAAGCGTCGCCAATACTCGTTGGCGTCATCCACGTCGCGTTGAACGCCGGCGTGTCGGCTTGCGATCAGGCGCTCTACCGCCTCCCTATCGAGGGCGGTCAACTCACGCAGCAGTTGACGCTGTCCGAAGAGTTGGGCCGAGTAGCGGGCAAAATCGGAACTACTCCGCAGGCTCGCCAAATAGCCCAGGAAGTTGGCTTCGTCCTCGCCACCGATTCCGCGTTGATGCGCCTTCTCATGCGCGATGGTCTGTGGGAGCTGGAATGGCGGCATGTCACGATTGTAGTTAGCTTCGCCCGTCCACGGGAAATAGAAGCCGGCAAGGCCAAGGTGGCTCATCAGGGTCGAAGCCGCGACCGCTTTCGCCGGGCCGCGCGCCAGCTTGAAGTCCGGCGAAAGGGCAAGCTCTTCCGCCGCAAGCGCAAATCCTTCGTCAATAGCCGCATCGAGCGTGTGCCGCGCAAGCTGCGGCTCTCCCATGAGCGATGCCGCCGAGATCGGTTGCGCCATCGTCTGAAGGCTCAGCATGCTCGGCCTGCCCATGTCGACCGAGCCGTGGATTAGCACATAGCTCGAGTTGGCCGCTTCCACAAGCTGCTCGGCGAGCGCTTCGAGTTCGATTGA
>JBCLES010000059.1:0-19085 GCA_038913135.1 Anaerolineae bacterium | reverse complement strand
CGGCGACACACTGCTAGGTCCGGCGATTGAGTTGGCCGCCGAAGCGCTTGGGATTGCCGAAGGTTTACCGACGCCAGCCGGCACGCGCGATGTCGTCGTGGTGCTCACCGACGGCAGGCCGAGTGATTATCCGATCCTGGAAGCGAACGCCTTGCGTTCCCTAGGCGTCGACCTACGTTTTGTCGTCGTGCCAGGCGGAGACTATCAAGCTGTTTTCACTACCGTCCTTGCGAACCTCGCAGGCGGCGATCGTGAAAAGGTCTTGGTCGGGCCCGAAGCGACTGCCATAAGAGAACTTTTCGGAACCGTCAGCGATTCGCGGCGACCCGACTTCCTCTTCGAAACATTAGAGGTCGTCGACGAAGTGCCTGAAACGATGCGTTATGTCGACGGCTCGGCGGAGCCGGATGCGGCGTGGAATGAGTTCGATCGCACTCTAACCTGGTCAATCGGAGCGGTCGTCCGCGATGAGCCGGTTGTTTTACGTTACAGGCTCGAACCGCTGCTGGACGGCGTGTGGCCGACGAATGTCTTCGCAACCGCCCATGGACGAGACGGCGCCGGGTTCGACCACCGACTCGAATTCCCGGTCCCGCGCGTGAGCGTTTGGTCGCCCGCTAGCCTCGTCGAGCTCGCTTACCTGCCCTTCACGAGCGCCCTTCGCTGCCTCCGACCGGCACCGAGGGACGCGGTGCTGGTCATCGACGCATCTCAAAGCATGGACGAACCGACTAGGCTAGGTGGTCCGACCAAGATTCGAGCCGCGATAGATGCGGCCGTCGCTTTGATCGAGCGTTCGTCGCCTGAGCGCGACAGAACAGCCGTGGTGGCATTCAACACGGACGCGCGCGTGCTCGCGAATCTTAGCGCGGGTGCGATTGAGGCGGTCGGCAGCCTAGAGCGAATATCGACAGCGCCAGGCACGGCGATCGACAAGGGATTGGCCGGCGCAATGTCTGTCTTGCATGGGGCAAGGAGCGAGGCGGTGCGCGAGGTTCTTCTGCTTTCCGATGGCAGGCACGCGGGCGACGCCAACGACGTTCGAAACGCTGCGGCGGCTCTGAAGGCCGAGGGGGCGTTCATCTTCGCCGTCGCCGTGGGCAGCGATGCCGACGAGGCGCTTTTGCGCGAAATTTCGGCGGGCGGAGGATATGCCGAAACCGATGAAGCGGAGGGCGTAGCACGTTTGTTCGCTGTAATGGACGAAACGCTGCGGTGCCTGCCGCTACGATGATTCGCCAATGCGTGAGAGAATCGATGTGGATATAGCTGCTTTCCAGCGACATATTGTCGAAATCTTCGGCGAGAAGGATCGAGCGCGCGGCTTGGAAACGTCGTTTCTATGGCTGGTCGAAGAGATCGGTGAACTGGCCGAGGCCATACGACATGGCGATCAGGTCGAGCGCACCCACGAACTCGGCGACTGCCTGGCTTGGCTCGTTTCGGTCGCAGACCAATTGGGCGTCGATATGGGAGATGCCGCGGCGCGCTATGCGCACGGGTGCCCGCGCTGCGGAGAGACTCCGTGCGGGTGCAAGGAAGCCTGAACCGACTAATCAGAGTCCTACGCCGTCGAAGAGTGAGGGAAGATAAATCGGATCGGGAACGGTAGCGGTCGGCGGCGTTGGGGTGACAGTCGGCTCGCCCGGATCGGGCGTCGAACCTACGGGGATGCAGTCCTCGGCAATGGGCGCCAGCAGGGTAGCTACGTAGTCGAATTCCTCAATGATGTCGCCTCCCAGCGCGATGTGCCGGTAGCCGCCTTCGACCGCGATCGCCTTAAGGATTGTGTGCTGAACGATCGGTCCTACCGCGATGACGTAATGGATCGCGTCGCTCTCGCGCTTGAGTTGGTCGGCACGCGCCACGGAGCGGTCCGGTGCAGCCATCATCGGGCCGTCCGTTATCGTGATCGTGACGACTTGCGCGCGCGGATTGTGGCGCGCGGTTCGCAGCTCACGGCGGACCTCTTCGAAAGCCAAGTCGAGGCGAGCCGAGCTGTCGCGCATCGCCACGCGGAGAATACCGTCGTAGACTGCCTTCTGATTAGTCGTCAGTTCCTGGAAGAGCTCAGCGGTGTCTCCGAACCCGATGACCGCTGCCGTATCGCGGCCGAGAGACACAGTGTCGAGCAGATTGTCGGCGCCTTCGGCGATCGCCTGAAGGGCTGACATGCCGCTCAGCTTGGTGTTCAAGAGGCAGGTGCTGTCATCGACTAGGAAGTAGATCTCGAGCGGCCGCGGCATGCAAGGCGGCGCTACGACCTCGACGACTGGTATCGGAAAGACCGTTTCGCCCGGCATTCCTTTGCGATCAACGAATTGGCCGGTCGCGACAACGTTCGTGGGATGCACACCAATGTCTAGCGGCTCGACGAAGTAGCTCAAACCGCCTGCCGGCATTCCTCCGCGCAGGACCCAGGTCATTGTCGTTTCGAGGCTCACGGGATCGGTGACCGCCGAGTCGGTCGGCGGAAGCGCTGAGCCTGGGACATAGCGCATGTTGGCCGGGAGGACATCTACCACCGTCAGCGAGACAATCGCGTTCTTGACAAGCTTAGACGCAAGAGTTCGATAAAGGTCTACCAGTTCGGACGGGTCTGGAACATTGAAGTAGAGGGCGGGTTCGCTGGCGGCCAGTTCGAGATCGGTGTCGCAAACGCCGCCTGCGCAGATAGTGACGACGGTAATTCCGAGCAGCTTGGCGCGCTCGGCGGCGACCGGAACTGGGTCCGCCGGCACGGTGTTGAAGCCGTCGGTGAGTACGATCATTGCTTGTGATCGCTCGGCGCTACCCGCTTCTTCGAGGTGCAGGCGCGCAAGCTCGATGGCGCCGGAAATATTGGTCTGGCCGCCAGGCGAAAGCCAGTCGATTCGATCGCCGATCGCCCTTCGATCGTTCGTCAACCTGGACGGAATGCCGGCGTCGTGGTTGAAAGCGACAAGGCCGACGCGGGATTGCTCGAAGTCAATGGCGTCGAGGAAGGCATGCGCTGCGGCCTTTGCATTGGTCAGCTTGCCGGACTCGGCCATCGATGCCGATTGGTCGATGACCAGCATGACGTCGATCGGCGCTTCGTCTTCTTCACATTCGGCCGTCAGGTCGAGCGTGATGCGCGCCGTCTCCCCAAGCTCCATTGTTTCAGGCGCAGCCGGATCGGCCGTTTTGTCTGGAATGACGGTGCAACCGCTCACACCTGGATCGCCTTGGGCGCTCAAAGGTGCGCGCAGCGAGACGCCAAACATGGCCACTGCAATGTTGAGCGCCAGCGCGGCGCAGAGCATCGCGACAAGACGTGGTCCGAAGTGGAAGTAGCTCAAGACGACAAAGGCGATGCGGCCGCCTAAGCGGTCGTTGTCGAAGCTCGCGCGCGCTGCTTGGCTATCGCGTCGTGGCACTTCGCTCATCACCGCCTCCTAGGCCTGACGGCCGTTCGTCTGGCGCGCGCGGCCTCTTAGGGCCTAGCGCTCGATCGCCACATTATATTCAACGCCGCAACCGGTTCGACGTGGACCTGCCGGTCTCCTCGACTAAGACTCATTGGCGATCGATCCGGTGCGGCTGATTCCTCGCTTGCGACTAAGTCGCACGCAGTATCGCGCGTCAAATCGCAAATTCATTCGGCTGCCGGCTTCTCGGCAGGTTCGAGCCTGCACGACGACATTAGAAGCGTGAACAGCGTCTTCCGAGTGCTTCGTCCCGAAGCATGACATCCCGAAGTACAACATCGCGAAGTACAACGTCTCTCAGCACAACGTCTCAGGGTGCGATACGAAAGATGTACACTCCGTCCGCCGCGAAGATTTCTTCGAGGCGCGAATGTCGCCGTAGCCGCTCGGCGCTGAAACCGCCGTGTCTCGCAGCCGCAGGGCCCACATAGACGTGATCGAAGGCGCCATCTTCCATAAGCGCAATCAGTTCGTCGTCGCTAAGCCCGTCCGCGCGCGAGGCCCGCTCACAGATGGCCTGCACCTCGAGGACGTCGGCCTCCGCCCCGTATGTATATAGCGCTGCCGGAGCCGACGACTGGCGCCCGGTCAAGAGCGGCAGCCAATAGCCACCGTCCAGCCCGCGATACGAACCCAATTGCCAATGGGCTGTCGACACTAGAAATCGCGCGTCAGACGGCGTGTTGTTGCGGACCCAATCCATTCCCGCCTGATCCGCGAACGAGAATATCTCGGTCCGGGCTCGATTATCCATGGTTCGAAAGCTCGGACGCCCTTCGGCGACCACGACGTGCATGCGCAGAGCCCCTACGAGCGCGACGACCAAGACCGCAATGGCGAGTCGCCGGTCACCGCTTGACCCTTGAAATCCAATTGCCCGCAATGCCTCCGACACCCCGAACCCGACCCCGATCGCGATCGGTGAGAAAAGGCTTATCGCAAGTGCGAACGAGGGCAGCATCCAGCTCGAAGGAAGTCCGATCAACGCCGGGTTCACGGCCAAGCCTGCCAGCGCCAGCACTAGAGCGGCGCCGAACGCGCCCTTGCGGCCGGCGAGCAACCCCGCGATCAAACCAATCGCTCCGACGGAAATCCAAACCCGATTGTCCCCTATTGTGAACAACCACTCCGGCACAGAGTTGGACGTCGGATCCCACGTGTACCAGTTTGCAGTCACCGATTCCATGGCCCGCACTCCGCCGAAGAGCTGAACGGCGAACCACGGCGCGACGAGCACCCCGCCCATCGTGGCGACCGCCGACCAGCGCGCTAGAGTCGCACGCTGTTGTCGGACGTCGATCAACGCTCCGATGAGCACTACTACAGCCCCGATCGCAAAGAACACTGCGACGCGATAGTGGACGAGGACGAGCCCAGCGGCGGCGATCGCGGCGAGTGTGATGCGCGGGACAGCCGCGGACCAACTCGGTTGCTCGATGATCGCATCCCACAGGAGAATTAGTGCGACGGGCAGGATAACGAGTCCCGCGAGCTGGGTGTAGCGGCCCCACGCGACGAAATACGCCGGGAACCAGTAAAGCGTCGCCGGAACGGCGCTGGCGAACACAGCCGACCAGGGGGAATCGGTCATGCGACGTGCCAGCCACCATGTCGGCAGGGCGACCAGCGCGCAGAGAGCCTGTCCGAGAATCAGAACAGCCTCCGAAGATGCCATGCCGCAGAGCAACACGAAGGCAGCCGCGACTGAATGGAAGCCGAAGTGGTAGTAGAAGCGGTCGACGGCCAACCATGGCCGCAGGTCAGACGGAACCCCGCCTTCGGAGACGATCTTCTCTGTGATCATCGTGTGGTGGTAGCCGTCGACCCAGGCTGGAACGGCTAGAGCCATCCCATCCAGGAGTCGAAGCACAATCGCGAGCCCAACGATGATCAGCGTTGCGACTTCCGCCGCATGTTCGTCGAGGAATCGAAGCGCTTCTCGGGCGAAATAGCTAACGCTTCTAAGGTTCGACGTATCGGAGGCCAGAGAATGCTTCAGCCGCTCATTGGAGGCCAACGAATGCTTCGACCGCCCGTGCGAATCGCCGGCCCGCCGATCGAATCTGTTCCAAGCGACGATCGCGGCCGAACCGGCAAGCGCGATCCAGACTACCAAAGTATTCCAGACGGCGCCGACGAGGCCACTCCAGAGAAGGAGAAGCGGAATTATCCCGATACTCAGACCAAGTGATGCGCTGAGGTGTGTCAGACCGCGGTAGGTGGAGCGCGCCATAACCAGCGCAGCTGCGCCTGGAAAGTACAGGAGCGCTCCGCCGACGACAACGTTGGTCAGCATCTCTTGCTTGGTGTTGAGGTACCTTCAGGGATCAGGAACCGCTCGCAAGGACGCGCCTCAACCCGCCGTGCCGGAAGAACAAAATCAACGATGCGGATAGTATCGCGATCACCGACACTATCTGAGCCACCGGGATGCCGGTCGCGCCAGCGGTCCAGGCGTCCGGTCGCTGGAGTTCGGCGAAGTATCGGCCCAGAGGGTAGAGAATCAGGTACAGGAGCGCGATGTCGCCCGTCCGAAGCCGATCAGACCAATTGGAAGCGACGTAGCTCAGAAGAAAGAAGGCGAGGAGGTTCCACAGGCTCTCATACAAGAACGTCGGATGGAAACGGACTTCTTCAGGGAGTCGCGCGAACTCGGGCAAGCGATACTCGCTTGAAATCGGTATACCCCAAGGAAGGCGAGTAGGCGTGCCGTAGAGTTCTTGGTTGAAATAATTGCCCCACCGCCCGATCGCCTGACCCAGCGGCACCCCGACAGCCGCGATATCACACCACTCCGGGAAAGAGAGCTTGGCGAAGCGAGTATAAACCCAGAGGCCTAGAAGACCGCCGATGATCGCCCCGAAAATGCCAAGTCCGCGCAAGCCGCCATCCCAGAAGGCGATTATCTTGATTGGGTCGGCGAAGTAGCTGTCCCTGAGAGTCGTGTCTCCGCCGGCGGGGACGGAGACCACGTGATAGAGGCGCGCACCTAAAAGCCCGAAGATCATCAGAACGATCAAAGCGTTCCACACGTGGTCAGGGTTGTGCCCTCGGCGGCGTGCCTCGCGATCGGCGACGTAAGCGCCAACCAGCGTGCCAAGGGTGACCATCAGGCCATACCAATAGACCTCGCGATTGATGAACGGGAGGGTGAAGGCCACGGGATCTGGTGGCAACGGCATCGCTTGGGAGCTCCTCGTGCATCGGTCGTCGGGTGCTGCGCATACCCCGCCCGAACCCATCGTACTGACAGATCATCGCCGGCGGGAGAGGCCGGGATTATATGAAGGGCATCAAGACTGGTCAACGGATCGGGCTACGGGCTTACGCGTCAGCACGACCGCCGACTTGGTCTCGTGAAAGAGGTTACGATCGAAGGCGGGCGGTCGCGACGCCGACACGCGGCGCGGGCGCCGACTCGCGGAGCGGGCGCCGTCACGCCGAACTGACGCCAACTGGTGGACTCGGCATGCATCGTAGCGGCCACGATCGATCGCAGATGGTTGCGGCCGCATGCGTGCGGGCGCGCCACTCCTCCGCCGTTCCCCTCCGTTCCCTCCGTATGCTGACCGATGTAATCCAATAGTCGATGACTACACGAAGTAGGAAGGGGTCAAGGTGTCGGCGCAGCCGGAACGCGATACGTTCCGAGTATGTCGCGTATCAACGGCTGGTTCGAGGACCAGCTGCCCTCCTCGACCGCGACATTGACCATTGAAAACGTCGTATTGTCGATCACGAATAGCACGAGGCTGTGCATCGGCACGCTGTTGCTGCGCGCATAGCCTATCTCGACACGCAGCGCGTCCTGTTCCCTTCCAAGCACGGCTTCGCGATTGAATTCCGTATAGCCTGGCTGTCGGGTCCAACCGGTGACTTCGCTCAGCATGTTGTTGACCGTAAAGCCGAGGGATGCCGGGCGCTCTCCACTGTCGAATTGCGTCACCGAGATCAATCCGTCGCCTTCCGGCGACTGGAAAACCACACCGATCGCGACTTGGCTGCCGGGCTCACCCTGTGGTTGATGGGCCGCCGACCAGCCGCGCGGTATCGATATGCTGAATTCACCGCCAGGTGACGAATACGGCTCTAGGTCGCGCAGCTCGACCGGCATCGGCACCGCAGGCATCGGCGGGGGAACCGTGACCTCGATGACAACCGAACCTTCCGAACCTTCTATCTCAACGCCAGCCGGGATCGGCGCCGGGGTTACTGTAGGCGGATCTTCCACCGTGCATGCGCTACAGAGCAGCAGTACGGCGACTGAAATCGCGCCGCTGCTTTGAATGCAGCGTGCGTTCAACATACTTGACATCGTCTTCTCCGGCCCGCAGGCGAAAAAATAGGAAGCGGCGATACGTGAGCGGGGCGAGCGGCGCGAGGATAGCATCCCGGCGAGAGCGGACAAAGCCGACCTATGTGGACTCACTCCGGATTTTCGGTGGTCGGGTGGTCGAGGCTTAGTCTTGCCCTGGCGGGGCGAATGGTTTCATCCGGAACTCAGACGAGAAACGGGGGGCGCAAAGCGCCCCCCGTTTCACCGGTTCCTTTACTACATTTACCTAGCGTCACGCGTGCGGCTCCGCTCCCGTCGTTGTCGCTCGCATGGATCGCAGGGGACCTACGTGTATGGGCCAAGGTTATCCAACCCGTGCGCAAGGTGCTGGACGAGCCGCTGACCGCCGGCTGACGCTCACCTGACGACTTTCGTCGGTTGTGGACAGTACACCGCCACCATGAAAAGCATGGGTAGCGAGGGCGTCGATGCGCCGTTCCGGCGGCTCGATGTGACGAGGGCATAGCCTTGCGCTATTCCCGAGGAGCAGCGGGGCGCCGGGGCGGATGCATCGGCGGTCGAGCCTATGGGATTCATGGTGACGGTGTACTAGGGTCGTTTCTTGTTCAATTGCAATTGGTAGAAGGCGAGCGTACGCCGAACGCATATCAACTCTTGAAGTTCCCTGATCAACCGCCGGAAAGAGCATCCGCTGGCGCGGTGAAAAGTGGGTTGATCTCGAGTGCTTTGCGCCAATCGCGCGTCGCACCCTCTATGTCGCCGGTGGCCTCGAGGGCTCGACCACGCCAGTAAAGCGACTCTTCCAAGTTGGGCATACGTGCGAGCGTCGCGTCGGTAAGAGCCAAGACGTCCTCCCAGCGCCCTGCGCCTGAGTACGCCTCGTAGGGAGCAAACTGGTACCACAGCATCCGCCACGGAAGCCCACGGCTTCGAGCCGTGTCAAACGCCGCGGCCGATGCTTCACTGTCGCCGAGTGCCAACAAGGCAGTGCCGAGATTGAAGTGCGCGAAAGCGTCGTCGATTTCGAGGCTTTCCTGACGAGCCGTCGCGGCTGCTCTTACCCACATCGACCGGTCGTCAACATCAGGCCCCAGAAGTAGACCGACCTGCCCAACCTCTTCGTCGCTGTAAACCACCACATACACGCGTCCGAAGACACGCCACAATTCGTCGAAAGTCTCCCAATCCAGTGTGACGTTAGGGCCGTTGTAAGAATCGAGGGCCTGGAAAGTCATCTGAGTTGCGTCGTAGCCTTCCAGGAGCACGTAGTGTCCCATTTCATCGCCCGGCTCCGGAATGAACCACGTTTCGATGATCACCGGCAATCCAGCCGCGATCAGGTCGCGCAGGCGATCGACGGTGCCACCGTAACGCACGGTCGCTTGAAACCCTGATTCCCTTGCAAAGCGCGCGAGTTCATCGGGACTCACGTTCTTATCATCCGGATCCGGCTTGAGGCGTGCCGCAGCGACCCGTTGATCGCCTTGCCACTGCAGAGCGCTCAGCGCCATCCCTATCGTCGCCGGTCCGCAGTTGTTCCAGGTCTGGTATTCGTGCCGCAATCCCGTCACCGCAGCCTGATGAGGCGGCGGAATGGTGGGCAGTGCCTGCGGCGTTGTCTCAATCGGACTTGAGAACGACGATGAGTCGGCGGTCGGCGTCCAGGAGTATGCAGCGGGCGGCGCGGTTACGGCGGCCGGTCCTATCGCCGTTGGCCGCGCGGTTGTGCCAGTGGATGAGCCCGGTGCGAGGGAGCCGGTGACGGCCTGGGCAGTGGCATCGGTCGCAGCCCTGGCTGTCGGCAAAGGCGCGGCGGGATCAATAGGACCCGCGCCGATTCGCCTCAGTTCGGCCGCCGCCCGATAAGGCAGAACCTGAACAATGGGCGGCAAGTTTGGGTAAAACGTCCGCCATGCTTGCCGCCTCAACCCCGACCATTCGGCCGCGACAATCGCGATCAAGAGCAGCACCAATAACGCAACGACCAATCCGCGATGGTCCAATTGATTCGACATCGTCGGCTAAGAAAGATCCCGTGTCGAAGCCGAGCGCCGGGCGACATCGAGCACGCGCATTGTCGCGGTCGACCAAGCCCCAATGGCAACGATCACTACGCCGACGAACACTTGCATCGTAATGAGCGCAAGGACGATCACACCGGTGCGAACAAGGCGATCGAAAATGCCGACGCTGGTCCCGAGACCGATTCCTTCAGAACGCGCGCGCGTGTAGCTGACCATCAACGAACCCGTGAGAGCACCAAGAATCGCGATCTCTTCCAACAGAGTGGCGTCGCGTCCAAAGTAAAGATACAGACCGACGAAGAGGATCACTTCTGAGACTCGGTCCAACGTGCTGTCGAGAAAAGAACCGAAGTCGCTGACGCGTCCCGTCATCCTCGCAAGCGTTCCGTCGACTGCGTCGAATGACGCGACGAGCGCCAGCGCCAATCCAGCCACGACCGGATGGCCCTCCGCGAGCAACCAGGCGACGATGACGTGCGAACTGCTGCCTATCACCGTCACACCGTTCGGCGTTAGACCAATTCGATCCAGCCGACGGGCAATCGTCTCGAGCACTCCGTTAGACGCGATCCTGGCACGATCCGTCAGCACAGTCGATTTCCCGCCAACCATCCCTCTCGCTCCGCTCTCACGCTATCTCCTCGGCACTGATCTGATGGCGGAGCCATGCTTCAATGAAGTCGTCGATATCGCCTTCTAGTACGCCAAGAACATTCGACGTCTCCCAGCCCGTTCGATGGTCGCTCACTTTTTGATATGGGTGAAGAACGTACGAGCGAATGCGGCTTCCGCCAAAGCCGCCGGAAACGTGCTCCCCCTTCATCCTAGCCCGCTCGACTTCGCGCTCCTCCAATTGCCGCTCAAGTAGCTTGGCACGCAACATGGAGATCGCCGTCACACGATTCTGCGCCTGCGATCGCTCATTCTGACAGGTTACGACAATCCCGGTCGGAAGATGAGTCATGCGAACCGCGCTCGAAGTCTTGTTGACGTGTTGTCCTCCCGCGCCTGAAGCTCGGTAGATATCGACGCGGAGATCGTCGTCGCGGATTTCGATGCTCACATCATCTTCGATCACCGGAGATGCTTCGACGTTTGCGAAGCTGGTGTGACGCCTTGCGGAACCGTCGAAAGGCGAGATTCGAACCAGACGGTGCGTTCCCCGTTCCGATCGTAGCAGTCCATAGGCGTGACGGCCCCGAATGATCAGGTCCACGCTCTTCACGCCGGCCTCTTCGCCTTCGGTCGTCGCGAGGATCTCTGTGGTAAAGCTGCGCGACGTCGCCCAACGGATGTAGAGGCGCATCAACATCTCGGCCCAATCTTGGCTTTCCGTTCCGCCTTCGGCGGCATGGATCGAAAGTAGCGCATCGCTTTCGGCGTACTCCCCAGCCAACATCAAAGCCGTCTCAGCGACCTTCGTTGCCCTAGCGATCGCGCTCGTCTCCGCTTCCAGTTCCGGAATGAGCGTTGCATCTTCCGCCGCGATTGAAGCGAGCTCAGAAGCGTCCGCGATACGTGCTTCGAGGCTGCGCCACATTTCGATATCCGTCTGGAGCCCGCTCAGGCGACGCATCGTCTTGCGCGCGAGTTCAGTGTTCGACCAGAAGTCTTGCTCGAGAGTCTCAGTCTCAAGCCTGGCCGCGTTGGCCTCCATCGCATCGATGTCAAAGACGCACCATCAGCATTCGAACGCGTTCGTCGAGCGCATTGAGCCGAGCGATAATCTCATCCATTTCGCGACCTCTCCGTTCTGGGTGTTGCTGTACATCGCTGACCGGATTGTACGTCGTGCTCCGTCTTGACGCACGTCCTGCCTCAACTTACCTAGAGACCGAGGAGGCCGTCCACGTAACTGGTGGCATCGAATGCGGCGAGATCATCGATAGACTCGCCTGTTCCAATCCATCGGATCGGCACGCCAATTTCGCGCCTAACGGCGAATGCAACGCCTCCGCGCGCACTCGAGTCGAGCTTGGCTAACACGAGCGCGTCGACTTCTACCGACTCGGAGAAGACCTTGGCTTGCGCCAATCCGTTCTGGCCCGTCGTCGCATCGAGGACCAGAATGACCTCGTGAGGAGCGCCGTTGACCGCCCTGCCGGCGACGCTCGCGACCTTCTCCAATTCGCGCATCAGGTTGCGCTGATTGTGGAGGCGGCCGGCCGTATCGATAATCACGACGTCGGCCCCTCGGCCCGCGCCGGAGGCAAGAGCGTCGTGGACCACCGCGGCCGGATCGCCCCCCGGCATTCCCTTGATCACCGGCACCCCAATCCGCTCTCCCCAAGCTGCGAGCTGGTCTATCGCCGCGGCGCGGAAAGTATCCGCGGCGACCAGGACAACCTCCAAGCCTTCCGAGCGCATTCGATTCGCAAGCTTTGCAACGGTCGTAGTCTTCCCACCGCCGTTGACGCCGACTACGAGGATCACCCAGGGACTGACTGAGCCGCCGCCGGAGGCTTGCTCGACTCGAACAGATGTAATCTCGGCGCCCGTTCGCTCAAGTGACGCGACCATCACCCGTCTAAGAAGGCGCGGGAGGTCGTCTGCCCGTCGGACTGCCGCATCCCGGGCGAGCTCCCTCAATGCTTCGACTAACGACGCCGCGGTGCGAGCGCCTACATCGGCCTGAATCAGGTGAGCTTCGAGCTCATCCCAAGTGCCCGGAGAGATGTCGACTGGGCCGAGCACGGTTCCGATGCGGCTGAGCAGTCCTTCCCGAGACCGGGTGAGGCTGTCGCTGAGTGCTGCACGTTCGGTTGGGCGCGCATCCGAGAGCCCCAGAAGACGTTTGAACACCGTTGGCTCCGCCCGAATCCGCGCGCAAAGTAGCGCGGAAGCTCAAGGATAGCATGGGCATAGGGACTGAACGGCGCGGCTTAAGGATATGCTATAATCGCCGGCTGCCATCGGAGGAGCCTCGACCCGTGCGACCCATCGAATCCGTGCTCGAGGACGCCTTGCGCGCAAGCATCGAGCGCATTATCGGGACGCCTTGGACAGGCGCGGTTCCGGTAGAGGTGTCGAACCGGCCTGAGCTCGGCGACTACGCCTCCGCCGTCGCTTTCTCGCTCGCCGCATCACAGAAGAGGGCCCCTCTCGAGATCGCGGGAGCACTCGCCGCAGACTTGGTCGAGCACGGCGGCGACCTCTTCTCGAACGTCGAGGCGGTAGCGCCGGCGTTTCTCAACTTGCGGATCGCAACCAGCGTACTTCACGCCATAGTGGCGTCAGCCCACGATGCTCACGGCGCCCTCGGCGACCGACCAAGCCAGTCCCAATCGAAGACCTTGATCGAGCACACGAACATCAACCCCAACAAAGCCGCGCACGTCGGCCACTTCCGCAACGCTTGTTTGGGCGACACGGTCGCACGAATGCTCGCGCGCTTGGGTGAGTTCGTTGAAGTCCAGAACTACATAGACGACACGGGCGTGCAGGTCGCGGACCTTGTAGCCGGGCTCCGCTTTCTCGATCCTCCGGCCGAGGATGGTCGACCCTTCGATAGATACTGTTCAGACGTTTACGTGTTGGTTCAGCAGACGTTCGAAGATAAGCCGGAATTGGCTGCATATCGATCAGAGGTCCAAGCGGCTGTCGAGGATGGTCACGGCGAACTCGCCGAGTTCGCGCGTTCGATCGTCACTCGGGTAGTTGATGCCAATCTCGCCACTATGGCACGCGCCGGCGTAGGCTATGACCTTCTGACGTGGGAATCCGACATTCTCGCACTTGGATTCTGGCGGCGCGCGTTCGACAAGTTGCGCGACAGCGGTGCGATCCGTCTTGAGGCGGACGGACCAAACGCCGGGTGCTGGGTCGTTCCGTTCGGGGTCGGCACGGTCGAGACCGGTGAAGGCACGGTGACCGAGGACAAGGTGCTCATCACCAGCCACGAGACCGTGACCTATACGGCCAAGGACATCGCCTACCAGATGTGGAAGTTCGGAGTTCTGGGAAGCGATTTCGCTTTTCGCCGCTGGACAGGTTCAGGCATGAGCCGAAATCCCGAAACCGGAATGTGGACGACAGCGCGAGACGGCGGGGATTTGGACGAACCGCATTTCGCAGGCGCAGATCGCGTGATCAACGTTATCGACGATCGGCAAGCCTATCCACAGCAAGTCGTCTATGACTGCATGCGACGCATGGGTTTCGTGTCGCAAGCCGATGCCTCGGAGCACCTGAGCTACGCCGTAGTCAACCTTTCGCCTGCTGCGGCGCGCGAGCTCGGGGTCCCTGTCGACGACGAGGACAAAGGCAAGCCCGTAGCGATGAGCGGACGAGGCGGCATCCAGGTCTTCGCCGACGAATTGCTCGATCGCCTTGAAGCGAAAGTCCGCGAACGTACCGGAGATGACGCTTCCGCCGCGGCGATAGCGGTCGGCGCGGCGCGCTATTACATGCTCAAGTTTTCGAATAGCCAGATCATCACGTTCGACTTCGATGAAGCGCTAAGAACGGCCGGAGAGACCGGGGTTTACTTGCAGTACGCGATCGTTCGCGCCGGTGGCATTTTGAGGAAAAACGTCACAAATGAGCAAGCTGCGCCATCACCTGCGCCGCCACCGGATGCTTTCGACGCGCTTGATCGAAATTTGGTCCTCGCTATCGCGCGCTATCCGCAAGCGCTGGAGAGCGCCGCTACGGAACGATCGCCGCAGACGCTGGCAAAATATGCCTTCGAGCTCGCGACTACGTTCAATTCGTTCTACGACAACACCACACCGATAGTGCAAGAGAAGGATGAGATCGTCGCCGCGTGGCGGATGGGACTTGTCCACGCCTTCCGATTGGTGCTTTCGGACGTCTTGGACGTTCTAGGCATCCCAGTGCTCGAGCGAATCTGATGTGCATTGGTCTGGCGCAATGAACGCGCGCGAAGTCGTCGAACAGCGTATCGTCACGCTCAAGGGGCTTTTAGATACTCCAGGCGGTCCGCTGGGTCCCGCCGCCGGATCGCTCGGTCGCGACTTGGCGGCATCATGGGAGGCAGAGCGACGTCTGCTGCAACGTATTCTGCATGAGTCGAGGGCCGGCGACGTCCACGCGACTATCGCGCAGTGGCGCGAGCGCACTGCAGGCTTTTTGGAGCGCGCCTCCGAACCGGCGCCTTCGTGGAGCGATCGAGACGGCAACACTTGGGATGCGCGAGAGGTTATCCGAATCCTCGACGACGTTCGACAACGAATCGACATTTGGCTCGCCGGCGAACGTGCGCCTGGTCCCGCCGCCGATCCCCCAAACCCGAGTGCACGCAGAGATGCAGCCGGCGCCGCGAAAGCCGAAGGAGCTGTCACGACCGAGGAAGATGACGACGACGACGATGACGCACGCTATGTGAACGTGCTTCGCCCCGATACCGAACCGTAAGAGCGGGCAACCATCCAGTCGCCGGGCGCAACGCCGATGGTGCTCGCAAACGCGCGAATCCACACGTTCGCGAGTCCGACGGTTGTGCCCGCGGTCGCGATTCGAGACGGACAGGTGGTAGCGATCGGTAGCGCGTTAGAATGCGCAAGCGCCGCCGGCGAAGAAGCGCGGGTGCTCGACCTAGGCGGTCGGGTTGTCCTGCCCGGTTTTATCGATGCGCACCTCCATTGGGCGGGTTATGCACTTTTCCGCCTTCAACTCCCGCTTTCGCCGGATGAAGGACTGGTTCAGATTCGAGCAAGGGTGGCCGAGCGCGTGAAACGCGCGGAACCAGGCGAGTGGATCGTCGGCCGCGGCTGGGATCATGCGGATTGGGGCCGCTGGCCGAGCATTGAGGATCTTGACGATATCGCGCCTGCACACCCCGTAGCGCTCGTTCGGAAGGACGGGCATGCGATGTGGGTCAATTCGCGCGCCCTCTTGGAGGCGGGTATAGACGCCAACACGCCATCACCGGCCGGGGGCCTGATCGAACGCACAGGCGGACGACCTAACGGCATCCTAAAGGAAGCCGCGCTCCAGCAGATTCGGCGGGTGACACCGGAGCCGTCGGAGGCCGAGTTGCGAGATGCGATGGCTGAAGCATGGCCCGACGCATGGCGTTATGGGATCACGGGCGTCCACGATATGGGTTTCGGCACCCAATCGATCCATGGGGCGCTCGAAGCGCTTCGGAATGAAGGCAGGCTTGGACTGAGAATGGTCTTCTACGCTCCTTCGGAAGCGCTGGAATCCGTAATTGACGCCGGACTGCGCTCAGGCGACGGAGACTCTTGGCTCAGAGTCGGCGGACTCAAACTTTTTCTAGACGGTACGCTCGGTTCTAGAACGGCACACATGCTCGCGCCATTTGACGACGCGCTTCCCAGCGAGCCGGGCCTGGGTATCCAGATCATCGATCCGGAGGCGCTTGCCGATCTGGTCGAGCGCGCGGCATCTGCAGGGCTGGCGACAGCGGTGCATGCGATTGGCGATGCGGCCAATCGCACGGCACTAGACGCTTTCGAAGCGGTTGGCGATTGGCGTTCGGCCGACGGAAGCCGGCTTCGTCATCGTATCGAGCATGCGCAACTGCTCGCGCCAGAGGACATTCCTCGCTTCAGGGCGCTGGGCGTGATCGCGTCCATGCAGCCAATTCATGCCACGGCGGACTACGAGGTTGCGCGGATCGCCTGGGGGGAGAGATCGGTCGGCTCATACGCATGGCGGGGTTTGATCGATTCCGGCGCGATGGTCGCCTTTGGCTCGGACGCTCCGATCGAGACCATGGACGTCTTCGCTGGAATCCATGCGGCGATAACCCGCCAACGTGCGTCCGGCGAGCCGGAGGGCGGTTTTCGCAGCGAGCAAAGGATACGCATCGATGAGTCACTGCTTGCATACACAAGAAACGCCGCTTGGTCAGGCGGACAGGATGGCGACCTCGGCTGCCTAGTGCCGGGTCGCTGCGCGGATCTCGTTGTGCTCGACGCAGATCCGTTCGAGACGGATTCACAGCAGATGCACGCACTCGGCATTCTTGCAACGATGATCGACGGTCGATGGGTCTGGGGCGCACGCGGTTCAGAATCCCTCGGGATCGAACCTCCGGCCTGAAATCGAAGGATTCGGAGCAGCGATAAGGGGCACGCGGTTGTCGCTTCGAAAGAGGTCTCGCCGATCGCTTAACGTGAAATCCATATGCTGACACGACCACTGGCGGTCGCTGTTTTGGCGATCGGTGTGCTCGCGATCAGCACGGGCGCTATCTTCGTCGTCGCCGCTCACGAAGTCCCGGCCATTTCGAAGGCGGCTTGGAGGACGTCGATCGCCGGCGGAATCCTGCTCGTGCTAATTTCGGCTAACCCGCGCCACCGAATGGCCCTTGCCGCACTAGAACCGCGGGACCGCTTGCACATCATGGGAAGCGGTTTGGCTCTCGCGACCCACTTCGCACTTTGGATTCCCTCGCTCGACTTCACCTCCGTGTCGAGTTCGGTTGTCTTGGTCACGTTGGGTCCGCTCTTCGTCGCCGTAATGTCTCAGCGTGTGCTTGGCGAGGCCGTGGCAGGCGCAACTTGGCGCGGCATCGGACTCGCGATTCTCGGATCGCTCTGCGTCGGCTGGGGCGATGCGGCATTCGGCCGCAAGGCGCTCCTTGGCGATGCGATGGCGATCGCCGGTGCGGTCGCGGCAGCTATCTATTTTCTTTTCGGCCGTTTACTGCGGAGCCGACTGGGACTCATACCATACATCGGAGCCGTATACTCGATCGCAGGGGCATGCCTTGTTGGCCTTGCGCTCGTCAGGGGCGACGAGCTCGTAGGTTTCGGGCCGCGGGCGTGGACGCTCTTGGTCTTGCTCGCTATTGTCCCTCAGGTCATCGGACACGGCAGTTTGAATTGGGCGCTCGCTTCGCTTTCTGCGGCTTTCGTTTCGATCGTCACTCTAGGCGAGCCGATCATGAGTTCGGGTATGGCATGGCTGTTTTTCGGGCAAGTTCCCACGCCCAGGACATTGGCCGGTGGACTGCTCATCCTCGCCGGTCTTCTTGTTGCGGCTCGCGGTGAGGGTAAGAA
Source organism: Anaerolineae bacterium (assembly GCA_038913135.1). Lineage (GTDB taxonomy): Bacteria > Chloroflexota > Anaerolineae > Epilineales > Epilineaceae > JBCLES01. The sequence goes on along the minus strand of JBCLES010000059.1, from coordinate 1,321 downwards.
GCCACGGATTGCCCCTACAAACGACGAAGCTTAAGCTTCTTCCGTTCGCACGCTGTCGCCAACTTCACACGTTTCGCCGTTCGTCGGCATGCGCCGAAAGACCGCGGGACTATACCCGTGTTGAAGCTGCCGAGATAGTCCTTGAAGGAGCTTTATCTATGCCGTTTTCCGGGGTCATTCATGAGAGTCGCCTGCGGGTCCGATACGCGGAGACGGACGCGGCCGGACTGGCGCATCACGGATCGTTTATCGCCTGGCTGGAGCTCGGTCGCGTTGAATGGCTGCGTTCGATCGGCCATTCCTATGCTGAACTTGAGCGGTCCGGCTATCACCTGGCAGTCGTCGAACTTAGTGTTCGGTACGTGCGGCCGGCCCACTTTGATGACGAACTAATCGTTCGCACCGCTATCACCCGCGTGCGAAGCCGGGAAGCATCATTCGTCTACGAGATCGTGACCAGCGACAACAAGCCCTTACAAGTCAGCAACGCCACGACTCGACATCTTTGGCTGCGAAACGGAATAGTGTCCAAGATGCCAGACGGCATTGCGCGCACGCTCGAAGGGCTTGATTGACGTACTTCAAATCCCTACCCTGCCCGCGATCTGTGAGGGAAGCGCTCATCGCCATCTGAGCTTAGCTCGACTTTGGCCATCAGGCAGCATAGGCCAGGGTATCGGTCAGGCGAATGAACAGCTGGCGAGGGATTATTACGACATTGGGTTCGGAAGGGGATATCCAAGAAATCGTTACGGGCCAGAGCTGGCTGCGGACAAGGGCCAGGGTGTCGGCGAAGGTTGGGAGGTCTTTGTGGTACCAAGCGGCTTGGCGCGGCGGGAGATCTTGGCCTTGGAGCAGGTGATGAGCAAACAGGGTCACCAGCGAGAACAGGCCCAGCAGAGCGGGCGTGGTGCGCAGGATCGCCAGGTTCGACCATTGACGTTGGGTCTCGATGCCGAGGTGAGCCCGGGCCTCCTCGAAGGTGACCTCCAACTGCCAGCGGAGCACGAACCACTCGATTATCTGGGCGGCCGACACGTTCAGATCGGTGCACAGCAAGGCCTGGGGAGTGAACTTGCCGGCTGGGTCGGCGATCAGCACCCAGCGGATGGCGACCGGTGGCAAGCCGCCGTGATACCACACAGCTGTGCCTGTGGCGATCCGCAGGGTGCTGACCGAACGGTCGTACCACTTGACAGTCACATCGGTCCAGGCCGTGGTTGGGTCGTCGAGACGGGCCGCCAGCGTCGGCTGGCGCTGTCCCTTCTTTCGGGGTCGGCCCCGCTGGTGTTCGGCCCGCGGGGGCGCTGGGTCGTACAGC
>JBCLES010000058.1:0-19125 GCA_038913135.1 Anaerolineae bacterium | reverse complement strand
CGAGCACGGTTCGGGTCAGGCCGGTCATATCCGTGAGGACGGCGGTGCCGCCGGCGAAATCGGCGACGATCGGCGTGAGCACGTCGGGGTGCGGACGGATCTCATACGTGAGAGTGATCGGCGCCGAGTCGGTGATCGGCTTCGGAATGGACCAGTGGAGGCGACCGGTGGCGGAGTCGAAGCTCGTTTGTGGTGGCAGAGCGCTGCCGAGGGTGTACTCGAGCGGCGACGGGACCGTCTCGAAGATCGAGAGCGCTTCGATGGTGATTGGGGAAGAACTAGACACCATCTCTTCGAGTGCGCTGGTGAAGCCACCGACTCCAGCGGGCTCGGGATGGAGCGACTCACTTGTTCTTCCAATGCCATGGCAAACTTGCCTGGACCCCCGCCCTCGAAGTAGAACCCAGGAGAAGCTTCTCTCCACCAATCTGAAAACAGCTTGCATGACAGGACTCAACCGCAGCCGACGATCAACAGGTCGGAGGTCGCTTTCGCTCTTCGTGCAGCTCGGATCCAATCATCGTACCCAGAAGAGCTCGCCTCATGAAGGATGCCTCCTACAAAGGCGATCAGGCGCTTGTCGGAGCGAGGCTCAGTGCCCAACACACGTTTGGCAGATTCAAACGCACATTGATAGCAAAGGCCAGGTGCGCCGGGGCTGGCCACCCGATAGGGGATTCGGAGTGCTCTTCGGACGAGATGGTCATCGTTGGTTAGATTCTGAAGGATCGATTGGTCTTCGCCTAGATAGACGACTCCAGCTTTCACATGAGGACTCCGCGGCAGGTCTAATGCATCGACAGCTGCGGTCGTCCAGCGGCGCTGAAAATCTCCCGAGTCAGAAACCAAGCCAAGGACGACGAAAGCGATGTTCAGGGCTCGCGAGGATACCGGCGCCCTACGCGGCGAGACCGGGACACGCGGCTGTATCCCGGTCTCATCCCGATCGCTGCGCCCGCCTATCGATCGCTTACTCTTCCGGAGTTGCTTCCTCACTTTCGATTTCGGCTGGTGGAACGATATCCGGGCAAGTGTCAGCCGTCGCGAATGTGCGTTGACCGATTGTAGTTCGCAAACCGTTCCTTACCAGGAACACCACTGAGTCCATGCTCGACGAAGCGAACGGCCGTTCGTACTCAACAGTGACGTTGCGGGTGACAAGGCTGTCGATCAAGTGGTACACCGTCAGTGGAACGTACGGCGCTCCCGCCAGCTCGCCGCCGGTCGCCGTCAAGCGATAAAGGCGACCTTCCCAAGTGAACAGGAGAGTCTCGTCATCCATGTTGACCAGATTCGCAGGCTCGGTCGACCAATTCAAGAACTCAGCCTTCGAACGCTCGATCGCGACGCCGGAACCCAAGTCAGAGCCGTCCTCCGACGCCTCGACTCGGCGGAACTCAGTGTCGCCATACGACTGATAGGACGACAGCTTGGTCGACATCACGAAGAGAGAGCTGCCATCGCTTGACCAAGCGATTTGCGGCACAGTCGAGTTCTCGAATGCGCGCACGAAGCTCAAGTCACCGCTGGCGTAATCGAGGATATAGAGAGCCATGGTGCCGACTCCCTCGAGACGAGAGAAGGCGAGGCGAGTCGAATCCGGCGACCAAACCAAGACGCCCGTGGCAACGCGAATCGCAGGTTGGCGCGATACACCGATATTGGTCGCTGCCTCCGGCATCTCGTTCTTGACAACGATCTCGTTCTCTTCTCCGAGCTCGTAGGCGTAAATGGTCTCCGAATCGATATCGTAGACACGTAGCTCCGAGCGTGAGCCGATCAAGGCGGCAACTTTGGCGCCATCCGGCGAATACTCCATGCTACCGATGCCCTCGGTAGCCACGTAATTGTTGATTGGAACGACGGTAAGTCCGCCTTCGCCAGGTGCGAGGATCGACTCCGTGTCGTCGGTGGGCGGCACGACGCCCCGATAGAGCTTGGCGCGTCCGGCACCAACGCCGGCCTGATCTACCGAGATCAGGAAGCGGGTGCCATCTGCCGACAGTGCAATATCGCCCAGGGTCTCCTCTAGGCTGAACGGGTCAGTGCTCGTCGAGCCGCCGAGATCCGGGGTCGCGTAAACCGAGACCTCGTCCGTAGTGTCCCAACTCGTGGCGATATAGCGTGAGCGGAGAGTTGAACCGTCCGCGTCTCGATCACGCACATAGAGCGCGCGGTCGTCGCTTCCCCAATTGGATTCATCCGGCAATCCGTCTGGACGTCGATCGCTCAAATAGATCCAACGTAGGCCATCAGCACTTACTGACAAGGACTCGACGTTGTCCTCGTACCAAGGTAGGCATGCCGCGAATGTCCCAGTTGAAGGTCCTCCATCTTCGTCCGGATTGTCTTCGGTCGTCTGTTCGTCGTTCCTGTTGCACCCGGCGATCACAAGCGCCATGAGCGCGGTGTAAAGGACCATCAGAAATTGGGCGCCGGACCGTCCCTGTGCCTCTCCCATCCGAAACACTCCTCCATGCGCTCACGACCGGTCCGGCGAGCACCTAACCAACTTCGCGGCGCTCGAAGCACCGACCGCCTCTAGGCGTTACGGCGCGGACTGGTTATGACGATCTGTTGTCTCGATCGTATCCGTACGAGTCTAAGTCGCGAAGACGATCGAAACCATGACGGACAGCGGACAATTCACTGACAGCGCTCTTTTCGTGAGCGCAATGCACCGTTTGTGCCCCCGATCACCCCTCTTGTCAAGTGAGCGTGAGCTAAACGGGTGGCGCTGAGCGATCCGGAAGCGTCGTGGCATAATGTCGGAAGATGAAGACTTCATTGACAGAGACCGGTATCGGGGCGGCTACTTGGCGTCGCTCGCTGCCACGTGCCAAGGATCTTCTCCAGCTCGCTCGACCGCGTCTCGCCACGCTTGGGCTCGTGGTGGTAGCTCTCGCATACGTCGCGGCGCAGTCTGTGGCTCAGGAATTCGAGCCCGCCCGCTTCAGCCTCTTGCTTGCCGGCTCAACATTCGCTCTTTGCGGAGCATCTGCCATTAACCAAGTGATGGAGCGCGATCTTGATGCTCTGATGCGCCGTACGGAAAACCGACCTCTTCCTGGCGGCCGGATCTCTCCGGCTACCGCTGCCGCCTACGGTGCGGCTCTCTCGGGTCTCGGGCTGCTTCTCCTGTTGCCGGTCGGTGCTATGACCACGGCCATCGCTGCCGGTGGTCTCGCGATCTATTTGCTGATCTACACTCCGCTCAAAAGGCACACTGCAGCGTCGACGCTCGTCGGCGCCGTGCCGGGCGCGATGCCGGCGCTGATGGGTTGGACAGCCATGACCGGAGCGGTCGACAGCCGCGGCATTTCGCTCTTCGCGATCCTCTTTTTATGGCAGATTCCGCACTTTCATGCGATCGGCTGGATGTATCGAGATGACTATGCTCGGGCCGGTTTCAAGACTCTTGGCCGGTCCGATCCGACAGGCGGCTCAACGGCTCGTCAGATTCTCTTGGCGTGCGTGGCTATGGTACCGGTGAGCGCGCTGCCGTCATTGTTCGGCCTGACCGGGTGGTTCTACCTGGCCAGCGCAATGATGCTCGCGGCGTACTTCATGCGCGCCGCGCTTCGATTTAACGCCGAGCGAAGCGGAACGGCAGCCCGCAACCTGCTGCGAACATCCGTGATCTACCTGCCGGTTCTCTTGTTAACACTCGTTCTGGACGTGGTCTTTACCAGATAGTCCTCTGGCGGCTCGCGCACCTGCCAGGCACCTCTTCACACGGTCAACCGAAATCCGTGCCCGCGGATCGCATCGATGTGTTCCGAGCTATTGTCGAGTTCCTCAAGGCGCGCCCTTAACCGTCGTACAAGTCCGTCAATCGCTTGATCCGACACCCCTCCGCTCGCTTCCGGATAGCATGTAGCCGCGATTGTATCGCGATCAAACACTTTGCCCGGATGCGAGGCGAGCAACTCGAGCAAGGCGAATTGGCTGCGCGCCAAAGGCGGGTCGAGCGTTTGGCCGGCTACGAAGTCCTGCTTCGACACTGCGTCGACCCGCAATCCGCGGCCGCCGCCGGCAGCAGGCTCGGTTGCTTCCGAGTCCACGAACAGGAGTTTGTAGCGTGGTGGTATTGTGATTTCATCGCCGTCCGAAAGCTCTACCGCGCCGCCGATCGGCCGACCGTTGACATGTGTACCGTTCTTGCTGCCGAGATCGACATTAACGAATCGGCCTCCCTCATTTCGGATCTGGGCATGTCTGCGTGACACTTCTCGATCGGGCAGCGAGACGTCGTTGCCATTCCACCGACCTAACGTCGTGCAATTGGTCTCGAGCAACCAACGCTCGACATCGACTCCAGGCCCTTCCTTAAAGATCAGCACGGCACGTTGGGTCACTTTCCCCTCCTCCTATTGAGATTCGATGTTCGTATACCTTGACGGCCTGATGCGCTCGCTCTAGCCTCCCACAATAGGCGAACGACTCCAGCGGAGGCGCGCACGACGATGGCGACGGGCACCACGCGAACGATCCTTCATGATCGATATGAGATTCTCAGCGAGATCGGAAGGGGTGGTATGGGCGCCGTCTATTTGGCGGAAGACCAGAGATTGCCTGGCCGACGCTGCGCTGTGAAGGCGAACCAACTTCCTGTCGGCATGGTCGCGGCTGACGCCGATGCGCTCAAGGCTGGATTCAAACGCGAAGCAACGCTGCTCGCGCAGCTCGACTATCCTGCGCTGCCGGGGGTTTCGGATCACTTCGAAGTTGATGAAGTCAGCTATCTCGTTATGGACTATGTACCCGGCGACGACCTTTCCACGCTCGTCAATGAGGCCAGAGCGAAAGATCGATATCTTGACGAGGCACGGGTCCTCGGCTGGGCGGAAGCGCTCTGCGGAGCCTTGCACTACCTCCATTACCGACGACCTCAGATCGTGCACCGTGACGTCAAACCTTCGAACATCAAGCTCACACCCGATGGTCAGATCCGCCTTGTCGACTTCGGGCTCGCAATACCTATAGTGGAGGACTCGGGCGCAACCCTGACTATTCGCGCAGGCGGCGGTTCGCGCGCATATCAGCCGCCTGAGCAATTCGGCGATGGCGACGCCATCGACGTCCGCGCGGACATTTATTCGCTCGGCGCTACGCTTTACCATCTGCTTTGCGGCGTTCCTCCGATCGATGCTCGAACGCGATTTCTTGATCCGACTGCGCTGATCCGACCCGGCTCCCTGCGCGAGAATCTCTCGCCCCACATCGAACATGCGATTTTGGTAGCTATGGCGCTTCACCCGAACGATCGACCGGCTGGAATCAGTGACTTTCGTCGCCTGTTGGTCGTAGGCGATTCGTCGATCGCCGATGTTGATCTTGCGACTCGTGTGCGCGTTGCCGGCGGCTTCGAGGATTCCGGATGGTTGAATGCCTTCCGCAGGAATCGGTGGCTTGTTTTGCTGGTTGTCCTGCTCATGATTGCGGCGCTGGCGCTGAGCTCTTGGCCGTGAACCTCTCGCGCCGGACCCATAACAGCCCGAGGAAGAGGCCGGCTAAGGCACCTAGCACGCCGACCACTACGCCATCGAGCGGACCTAATCCAGTTCGATTGATCGTGCCGACTAAGACAAGGAGTGCGTAACAGACATACGCCCCAAGTCCGATCGCGGACGAGGTCAGTCCCGTTCTTACGGTGACGAACGGTCCTAGCTTTCGCGATGAGAATCCAGTCGAAGCAACGGTCGTAAGTAGGATCGCCAAGGCGGAGAGGAGTAAGTCGAGGCGGTCGAGGCGACTTTGAATAGCTGTGCTTGAGTTGTCAACTAACGAATCCGACCCGCCGCCTAGAGCTCGACCCATGGTTCCTCTTGGATCAATTGCTGTCGCAGGCTCAATTGAATTCGATCCGGAGACTTGAGCGGGCGGCGATGGCGCAAGCCGCAACTCGATCCGCTCTTCTGCGTGGGCGCCGTCTCCCATCGATGCGACGACGGTAACATCACCTCCGCGTATCATGTTGATCTCGATGCGCGCGACACCGCCGATAGTCTGAGCGATCAAGGGCGGCTTGCCGCCGATGGCGTCGGCTGGCTCCGACACGATCTCCACCACCGACCGATCTGGCACAGGATTCCCGTTCATATCGACTACCGGACCGATCTCGAATTCGATCGTAGTCGGTACCTGGGCTCCCACCGGTGGCAGGGGCGGCAGCACAACCATGGGAAAACGAGAGCCCGGAAGCGGTTGAAGGCGATCGGACAGCCTATATCCGGCCTCCTCCACGGTGACCGGCGAGTGCCCCGGCGCCTCTAGGTCTCCGAAGAGAACGCCGATTGCGGCTTCGATGGCCGGAGGGATCTTGGTGTAGGCGGAGATGTATGCATCGAGTCCGGAGTAGTTAGTGGAGTCGATCAGGTAAGGCGGACCGAATGAAAGCGCCGCAAGCTGACCGCCTTCTCCTCGGCCCGGCTCGCGCGGTGTGATCACCACGATTCGATCGCCGCGACCCGGTGGCCGGGAGGAGATTCGCCACGTTGTCACCGCACGGCGGGCGACGCCATCCACAATCGCGCGCGATACCTCGCCTCCTGGCGGCAACTCATCGATCGAAGGGTCGGCGGCGATACCATCGATCGACCATTCGGGCATGAGCACGCGCTTTCGGGCGAGGATTCGTCGAACCGCATCATCGACCCGAGCGGCGAATGCCGTGTCCTTTCTGTACTGCCGCTCGAAGTAGTCGAGAGTATCTACGATGTTCGCCATTTGCTGGCTCCAAGCGGGCACATCAGCAAATTGCGCAATCGTCAGTACGTCGTTGCCGGCCATTAGCGCATCGCGGGCAATTCGGCGATTGGCTAGCGGCTCACCCATTGGGCTGAACCACCTCCGCACCGCCGGTACTCCAAGCGAATCAGAGACGATCAAGCCGCCTCCGACCCTCCATTCTTCAAATGCGAAGGGTTCAAGATTCAACACAGCATTCAAGCCTTCGCGATCGAATGAGATCGGCCCTGTCCTTCGCTGGATGTTTCCTTGAAGGCCGGCATACCTTATGTGGCTTGGCATCAACGCCTCGCTGACCGCACCGAAATCTCGATCCCCCGGGCTGGATTCGGTTACGGCTCCAAACGGCGGCAGCTCGATCGTGCTGAGGGCAGCAAGGTCCTTCACCACGGTGGCTACCTCTTGGTCCGGGAGACGGTCGCTTCCGCCATGACCAGGAAAGTGCTTCGCCACCGTCATTACGCGCCAGTCGCCGCCTAGATGAACTCCACGCACATAGGCCGAACCCAATTGCGCCACCCAAAACGGATGCCCGCCGAAGGCCCGCGTCCCGATGTCGCCGCCCGTATCTACCCGCGGCTCGGCCAACACGTCGAGCACGGGGCCCAGGAGGACGTTCACACCGACGGCGCCGAGTTCTTCGCCCACGATTCGACCAATTGCCTCAGCATCCTCGCGTCGCCAAGTCGCGCCGATCGCCATGGCCGACGGCAGCGCGGTGAAGCCGGATCGCAGATGTGTGAATGGCGCGCCATCACCTTCTTGATCCACAGCGACGAAAAGAGGGACACCGCTCCCGTTCTCGAGCGCGATGCGTTGCAGTGTTTCCACGTGCTCCGAAATTATTGACGGCAAATCCGGGTCGCCGTCGTTCTTGTAAACGTTGTTCCCCGACTGGAGCACGACTCCGCCTATCCCATGATCGACAATCAACCGCCGCACATCCGCGAGCGGCTCGTCGCCCGCAGCGAAGTGAGCGACGAGGAAGAGCTGGCCGACACGTTGACGTGCGCTGAGCTCCTCCAGGGTTCGATGACTATCCCGATTGGAACTCAGAGCGTCGGCGATGGGCTGGGCTCGAGATATCGCCGGCGAAGTGGATGCGCCGGCGACGGCGAGAAGTATGGCGACCAACCACCGAAATCGGCGTCGCGTCACGGATGACTCCGTCGAGCGGAAGAGTGGACTCTGACGGTGCATGTTACTTCGTATGTGGATTCGAACCGGACTTACACTCCGACGCCACGACGCCGACTCGCGGTCGAACGGCCGTCGGAATCTCGAGAGCTTCTGCGCTGAACTCGACGATCGGCCGGCCGTGCGACCCACCTTCAGCCCGTAGCATCTCGTACCGCTTGGACGAAGGCGGCAAGCCGAACGCGATCAAGAATTCCCGGCTCGACCTCGACGCTCTCCCATACATCGAGAGCCCATGGCCGCATGGCAGCCGCAGCTCGAGCGCTGTCGGCATTTAATTCACTCGAACCAAGGATGAGTGCCAGCCGTTCGACAATAGGAGCAGCGAGACTCCAGCGCTGCGCGATCGGGCCCGTTAGGTGGAGCAAAAGACCCGGCTCGGATGTCCGTTTCTGCCGGCGCCCGACAAATCGGCGCTGGGCATCGACTACCTCGGCAGGCGAACGAACCGAGACCGCCTTGCATGCTATGTCGCCGATCGCGTCTAGATCTTCGCGCGACTCGTTCCCGAAAAACTGTACCCGATCGAGGGAGCACTGCTCCACGACGCGCTGGACAAGCGGACCCGGCGTGTCGACGAACACACCGTGAAAAGCCGCGGAGTGTCCGATTTCGCGACGGATTGACGACGCGAGTGCGGGCGACACATAGCGCGCGCTGCGAGCGAAGAAGACGCAGGCGATGATGTCGACTCCGGCCTCGACTGCGAAGCGGGCGTCATCCGGCCGCATAACGCCGGTGAGCTTGATCAAGATTTTGTTCACCGGGTAGCCGCCGGAGACGATCTTGTCATGGACAACCGACTTTGTAGATGAGCGGATTGTGGATTGGATGATAATGAACCGACGGATTGCGGAGAGATAGCCATCGTTTGATCGGATTTGCAGGAGAGGGCGGGAGGCCGGGGTTCATCAGATCTCCCCATCCCGACACCCGCTCCGGATTCGCCAGTGCGGCCTCAATAGCCGCCGGCGGAGCCCGACCTTCGACAAGGGCGCACGCCCGCGGATCGTGTTCGGGATCCGAAGGCGTCGGTGGGACGAAAGTCGGGCGAGGAGTGGCCGACGCCGGCGGCGTCGCAGTCGGCAGGCAGCGTACGTCGATCTCGCTTGAACCTTCGAACGTGCGACCACCGTCAAAGCTCACGCTGGCGGCCAACTCTAAGCGCCCCACTAACCCAGGGGGCGCGACCACGCGCCAGACGACCGACCCAGTTTCGCCGGGCGCCACGTCGGGAAAGACTTGAACGATCGATTCCCCGGCGGCGAGACGGAGTGGTGCAGGCAGCGAGATGGTTGCCGAGCCGCCGGTCAAGGATACGACATCCACATTGCTGACGAACAGAGACAGGGCGAAGGCGGTACCGCACTCCGCCTCGACCGGCGCGACAGCGAAGGCGAGCCCACCCTGCCGCGCGGAAACGCCATAACGAGTGTTGACGGTGAACGCATCGCCAGGTGGTATGGTCCGCGGTTCCCAGAGCATCGCAACCGCGCTGTCGACGGTCACATTCTCGGTCGGCTTGATCTCATATAGCCAATCGTTCTCCCAGATGTTCCTCCAGTCGACGATCCAGAATCGATCGGGGCGGGAGACACTCGGGTGATCGAGAATGCCGACACCACGCAAACCGTCGGGATCATAAGTACCCGATTCGAACGCGACCCAATATGGCGGGACATCCGCGCCCAAGAACTCGGACTCCTTGGTGACCGCACCGACGCCGGGAACGAAGTACGGAGCGCCGTCGTTCCGACCGATCTGCACATCGAGGAGGGACCGGACGCCGATCTCGAGATCGGCGTCGTGTTCGTTCAGCACGCTGAATTCGGCGTCGACGACATCCTCGCGACCCGAGAAGGGATTGCGCGCGAGGCTTATCGTTTGGGTCACCCGAAGTCGGTACGGTTCCGGCCGCAGCCAGACTGTATCCACGTGATCCGCTTCGCGCCTTTGCAGTACGATCTGTGATTCGTCCTGCATAGTGAACAGGTCGACACCGCGAGCACCCGAAGTGTGAACCGTGAAGAAACCGGTCCCGACGTCGCTCGCCCCCCCCGGCTGGAAACCGTACAAGAGCCCACGGTCGTCGTCGAGAGGTGTGTCGGGATCGCCGCCTGTCGTTCCGAATGTAAAGCTTCCGGTCTGGCCGACGTCGGCTCTTACGTGCTCATTTCCGACTCCGAGACATGACTCGACTGACGGGTCACACGTCAGAGGTCTCGGCTTGAGGGTTGCTGCCGCTGCAGTGCCGCCCAGCGCCAGCGAAGAGAGAATCAGGGCGAGGCAAGTTGCGCGTCGATGGGCTTGCGATGTGCGGCTCACGGTCACCTCCCTATGTCCGAGCGGGCGTTCGGCCAAGAGCACTTCGCGTGCCTAGGGGTCCCGCATCAATTGTCTTTCGGCTTGAAAGGTTTGTCCGATTCGTTGTGATAGTAAGCGTGAGGGCCGCGGGTCGTCCGGATGAGCAGTCCATCATTGATCGAGCGCTTGATCATGCGCTTGATGTCCTGATTCGAGAGATCGATGATCTCTTTGTTCCGCAGTCCGCGCAACGCGTCATAGATTTGGATGAACAGGGCCGGCTCGCCGATTTGGTTCATCGCTTCTTCGAAGACGGCCCAATCGGTCTCGGAGAGGTTCAGTGCCTCACCTTCACCAGTGCCGGCGTCGAGGCCTTCGAGCTCAGATTCCTCGACGCTTGGTTGATCGACGATAAATCGGCTCACCTTGGCTGGATCCTCAGTGGGCAACAAGACCTCATTGACGGATCCGCTGGTATGGATCTTGACATGTCCCAGGCGCTCGGCTTCGCGCACAAAGGTCTTGAATTTAGTGATGGCGCGGCCCTGCTTGTCCTTGTAGTTCCCTTCGTCGAAGTTCGGCAGCAGCTCGAGCATCAGCAGCTTGATGCTCGCCAGCGTCGAGACATTGTCGCGCTCTCGAGCCAGCTTGACGGCTTCGGCCACAACTTGGTAAGGATCGCGCTCGTCAGTCTCAGAAGAGTCGTCGAGCTCGCGGTCAACCTGGTTGTAGTACATGAATTTGTCGGCTGCTTGGACCAAGTGGCTGGCCGTCGCCTGCGCGACGCCGATGACAACGGTCCTTTTGCCTCGCTGACGGATCGCGTTGATCAGCGGAATGAAGTCCCGATCGCCAGTGATCAAGACATAAGTCTCGATCGTCTCAAAGGCGTAGAGCGCCTTCATCATGTCGATGCACAGGTGCATGTCAACGCTGTTCTTGATCGCGGTGCCGGTCCTGCCCTTGACCCGATCGTATTGATAGGTCGGAACGTACATCGGTTCGATGGCGTTGGCGTAGAGCGCGTGCGTCACTCTCGGGTAGCGATACCAATCCGCATATGCTCGAGCGACTGTTACCCGCCCATAACGCTGGCAGAGCTCCATGATCGATTCGAAATTGGGATTGGCGTCGTAGCGGTTGCGGACAGAGATGTAGATGTTCTCGAAGTCGATGAAAACGGCGACGTCGCCGCCCTTCACCGATCCGATGCGGTCATCGCTCACGGTAGGGTCAATGTCCTCTCGGTCCTTCCTGGACCGTTCGGTGATGGCGCGGCGTTACTAGAGCGGCGCCGAGGAGTTCGAACGCCGTGCAGTATAGCACAGGCCCTGAACGGCTCCGTTGCCGCGAGCGACTTCATCGCATCGAGTGATTGACTTTGGCGACGCGGCGTGGTAGATTTCCCCGGTTGTGACCTCGGTCCGACGTCCGCATCCTCGAAGAGGCTGTGCGTCCGGCCGTTTTTGCGTCGTCCCGCCCGCTGTCGCCGCCGATAGCGAGTGGGCCGCCAGCTCGCCGAGGAGCCCTGACCCGCATGGCGAAGAGCACGTTGTCCGACGGTGCCATCACCCTCAAGCAGGTAACGCCAGTTGTTCGCAACGGCACATCCGCGCCGCTGATCGTTCGAAGAGACTTCGCGCGGATCAGTAATCACATGGACGCGCCGCCGTTAGTCCAGGTACAGCTCGACTCGTTCGAAACGTTCCGACGAGAAGGCCTTGTCGGACTGTTCCACGAGATATCACCGATCGTGAGTTTCAACAAGAATCTCGAGCTGCACTTTCTCGGGCATCGTTTCGAAGAGCCGAAGTTCGGCGTCGAGGATTGCCGCGAGATGGATATGACCTACAGCGCTCCGCTGTGGATCACCGTCAGACTCGTCAACCGAAGCACGGGTGAGATTCAGGAGCAGGAAGTCTTCATGGGAGACTTCCCCATGATGACCGAGAATGCGACGTTCGTGATCAACGGAGCTGAGCGAGTCGTCGTCAGCCAGTTGATTCGCTCGCCGGGCGTTTACTTTTCAGCCGTCGAAGAGCCAACGACCGGCCGGCCGCTCGCCTCGGCCAAGCTGATCCCCAACCGCGGAGCTTGGCTTGAGTTCGAGACTTCGAAGCGCGATGTTGTCAGCGTAAAGATCGATCGCAAGCGTAAGTTCCCAGTCACGACGCTGTTGCGAGCGGTCGGCTTCGGCGAGGACAAAGTGCTGCGCGATCTCTTCGCGGAATCCGATTCCTCCGAGGAGCATCCGTATCTAGCCACAACGCTCGAGAAGGACCCGACCGGCGACGAGGATGAAGCGCTGCTCGATATCTATCGCAAGCTCCGACCGGGCGATCCCCCCACGTTAGAGAACGCGAAGAACTTTCTCACTGCAATGCTTTTCAACGAACGGCGCTACGATCTCGGCCGCGTCGGACGATACAAACTCGACCGTAAGCTCCACATGAAGCCCGGCGAGCTCGATGCGCGTCTGGAAGAGCCTCGACCTCTAACGTTGATGCGGGACGATCTGCGTGCAGTGGTCGAGCATATGATCCGAATCAACAACGCCCGCGAACATGCCGATGACATCGATCATCTGGGCAATCGGCGAGTCAAGACGGTTGGCGAGCTTATTCAGAATCAGCTGCGAGTTGGGCTGCTCAGAATGGAGCGGGTCGTCCGCGAGCGAATGAGCACACGAGATCCGGAGCAGATTACCCCGCTCGGTCTGATCAACATTCGGCCCGTGGTCGCCGCGACGCGCGAGTTTTTCGGGGGTTCGCAGCTTTCTCAGTTCATGGATCAGACCAATCCTCTCGGCGAGCTGACCCACAAGCGCCGGCTTTCGGCCCTCGGGCCGGGCGGCCTTCGGCGCGAACGAGCTGGATTCGACGTGCGCGACGTTCACCATTCGCACTACGGCCGCATCTGTCCTATCGAGACGCCCGAAGGCCCGAACATCGGTCTTATTGGCAGCCTTGCGACCTATGCTCGAGTCAATGATTACGGCTTCATCGAGACTCCTTACAGGCGCATCCGTTCGGTCGTCTCCGGCAAGACGGGTGCTTTGGAGGGCCGGATTCCCAGGGAGAACATCACCTCCACGGGCGGCAAGATCATCGCGGTGGCCGATAAACCCATGGATGCAAAGACCGCTGCCGCGGTTCTGAAGCTTGGCCTCGAAAGTATCCCGGTCGTCCCTTATCTGTCCGGCGAGATTCAGTATCTTACGGCGGATGTCGAAGACCACTACTCCATCGCGCAGGCCAAAACGCTCACAGGCGAATACGACGAGATCGTCGAGGAGCAAGTCACGGTCAGGCGTGAAGATCGCTTCCTGCTGAGGCGCCGCGAGAACGTCGACTTTATGGACGTCGATCCAAAGCAGATCGTGAGCGTGAGCACATCGCTGATCCCGTTCTTGGAACACGACGATGCCAATCGCGCCCTCATGGGTTCGAACATGCTCCGCCAGGGAGTGCCACTCGTCGTGCCGGAGTCACCGATCGTTGGGACGGGTGTAGAAGAGTCGGTCGCGATCAACTCCGGGCACGTAGTCGTGGCAGAGGCCGCAGGTGAGGTCATCAGTTCGACTGGTGACCGAATACTGCTGCGCGAAGATGGCGGAGGGGTTAGAGTCTATAACCTCCGCAAGTTCGTGCGCTCCAACTCCTCGACGACGATCGACCAGAGGCCCATAGTTCGGAAAGGCGACTTTGTCGCTGCGGGTGCCGTTCTGGCGGACTCATCCTCGACCGAATTGGGCGAGCTCGCGCTCGGTCAGAACATGCTTGTCGCATTCTTGTCCTGGGAAGGTGGGAACTATGAGGACGCCATCCTGATCTCGGAAGGCGTTGTCCGCGAGGACAAGTTCACGTCGATTCACATCGAGAAGCACGAAGTCGAGGCTAGAGATACCAAGCTCGGCCCCGAGGAGATCACGCGCGACATACCGAACGTCGGCGATGATGCTCTGAAGGATCTCGACGAGGAAGGCGTAATCAGGATCGGTGCCGAGGTACAGCCGGCGGATATCTTGGTCGGTAAGATCACTCCTAAGGGCGAGACGGACCTCACACCGGAAGAGAAGCTCTTACGGGCTATCTTCGGCGAGAAGGCGCGAGAGGTGAAGGACTCCAGCCTGCGTTTGCCGCATGGCGAACGTGGCAAGGTCGTTTCAATAAGGAGTTTCAATCGCGATGACGCCATCGAGCTCTCGGCGGGAGTGGAGAGGATGGTACGCGTTGGAGTAGCGCAGCAACGAAAGATCACCGAGGGCGACAAGATGGCCGGTCGCCACGGAAACAAGGGTGTTATATCGCAAGTGGTTCCGATCGAGGATATGCCCTATCTCGAAGACGGTACGCCCGTCGAGCTGATCCTCAATCCGTTGGGTGTTCCCGGCCGCATGAATATCGGCCAGATCCTCGAAACGCACCTGGGATGGGCGGCAAGCCGGCTCGGGCTCAAAGTCAAGACATCGGTCTTCGACGGCGCTCGCGAAAGCGACATCGAGGCTGACCTCGCTCGCGCATGGCTGATCGACAGAGCTTGGTCCGAGACGACTGAGCGCGCCTGGGAGTGGGCCGAGGCGAGCGATATCGATACGGAAGCGCTTTCGGACGAGGATGAGGTTCGAAGTCAGTATCTTGAGAATCACTTGGTCGATATCGATCTCGAGCGCTTGTGGACGGATTCGCGATACGCGCGCCGTGAAGCTCTCCGTGATTGGCTGGAATCTAAGGACCTATCCTCTTCGGTCGTAGTCGTCGACGAGTATGCGCGACCGTCGTCAGAGCATCGTGAGACAGAAAACAGCCAGGCGATCGAGATTTGCCTCAATGAGTGGATGGCTCTCGTTGCGTCGAATCATTCGTCGGTCAACCTTCCAAAGGTAAAGGGCGGCGACTACGAGGGCCTGCTCAGCGCAGCTCGAACCGTCAGTGCCAAGAGTGGCGTTACACTGCCGATCGCAGGCAAGAGTCGGCTCTTCGACGGGAAGACGGGCGAGTGCTATGACGAGCCTGTAACGGTCGGTGTGATCTATATGTTGAAGCTCGCCCACCTCGTTGAGGACAAGGTGCATGCGCGATCTACGGGTCCGTACTCGCTCGTAACGCAGCAGCCTCTCGGCGGCAAGGCTCAGTTCGGCGGGCAGCGTTTCGGCGAAATGGAGGTGTGGGCACTGGAAGCTTACGGTGCGGCACACACGCTTCAGGAAATGCTGACGATCAAGTCCGACGACGTGAATGGGCGAGTCAAGACGTACGAGGCGATCGTGAAGGGCGAAGAGATCCAAGATCCGGGTGCTCCCGAGAGCTTCAGGGTGCTGATCAAAGAGCTCCAGAGCCTCGGATTGTCGGTAAAGGTGATGAACGTCGCCGGCGAGCAGATCTCGCTAGGTCGTGAGGGCGAAGACGAAAGCGGGCCGCGTCTCGGACTCGGTCTGCGACTGCCGCCGAGCCGACGACGCGCTGCTGACGCGGGAGACTGAGTGGATTGCGCTTGACCATGCAGGCGAGGACTGATATCCTATCCCTTCGCCATTTTCGCGCCAGGTTTATGGGTGCGACGGAAGGAGTAAGCGGTGCCTACGATCAACCAATTGGTCCGAAAGGGCCGAAAGCGTCAAATCAAGAAGACAAAGGCGCCGGCGCTCCGGTATACGTTCAACGCGGTTCGTCGAACCCTCAACGACACGGGCGGATCGCCGCAGAAGCGCGGAGTATGCACTCAGGTGAAAACGCAGACGCCCAAGAAGCCGAATTCGGCGCTTCGTAAGGTCGCGCGTGTACGCTTGACGAACGGTTTGGAGGTCTCGGCGTATATTCCGGGCGAAGGCCACAACCTTCAAGAGCACTCGACAGTGCTGATTCGAGGGGGAAAGGTCAAGGACTTGCCTGGGGTGCGATATCACGTTGTCCGCGGTGCCCTCGACTCTGAGGGAGTGGATGCTCGACGCCGCGGCAGATCGAAGTATGGAGCGAAGCGGCCACGCTAAGAAAGCTGCCGACGGTGATGACCAGCACCGCACTAGGTGGGCAAACTTTCAAGTGATTGCCTAAACCGGTGTGGCTCTCCATCTCGGAGAGTGCGTCTGCGACAGATCCCGGGGGCTGGCGAAAGCCCGATACACGCCGGCCCAAAATCTCGGGATCTGTTTTTGTGTCAAAGAAGCGTAGGTTGGTTGAAGGCACATCGCTGATCGAAGTGAAGTCTATTGGAATCGGACACAATGCAAGGGCCCTTATCGGACCCGTGGGACCAGGAGCTTAGAAAATGCCACGACGAAATCGACCAGCACGCAGGCGCGCTATGCCCGACGCTTTGTTCGGCAGCCGGTTGGCTGGCAGCTTCATCAACAAACTGATGAGGGGCGGCAAGAAGAGCACTGCTGAGCGGGTGTTCTACGAGGCGCTCGAAATTATCGAAGAGCGCGCCAAGAAGCCCGGACTGGAAGTTTTCGAGCAAGCGATCCGAAATTGCATGCCCTTGGTAGAGGTCAAGCCGAGACGTGTCGGCGGTTCGACGTATCAGGTTCCGGTCGAAGTGCGACCCGAGCGGCGCGAAGCTCTCGGAATGCGCTGGCTCATACTTGCGACGCGGGCTCGTTCCGGCAAAGGCATGGCTATGAAGCTCGCCAGCGAGCTCATGGATGCCTCGTCCGGGCAGGGTGCGACGATGCGGCGCCGTGAAGAGACACATCGTATGGCTGACGCCAACAAGGCGTTCGCTCACTATCGCTGGTAGTACGAGTCGAAGAGGGCCGGGCGAACATTACGCTCCGGAAGAAAGGGAACAATGAGCAGCAATCAACTGAGTCTAACCCGAAACATCGGGATCATCGCTCACATCGACGCCGGCAAGACCACCGTGACCGAGCGCATCCTGTACTACACCGGCCGCACCTACAAGATCGGTGAGGTACATGAGGGCACGGCTACGATGGATTGGATGGCGCAAGAGCGAGAGCGGGGTATCACGATCACTGCCGCGGCAACGACCGCGCATTGGCGTGGTCATCGCATCAATATTATCGACACCCCTGGCCATATCGACTTTACCGTTGAAGTCCAGAGAAGCTTGCGCGTACTCGATGGCGGAGTGGTCGTGTTCGACGCCGTCGCAGGCGTCGAGCCGCAATCCGAGACGGTGTGGCGTCAGGCGGATCGATATGCTGTGCCGCGCATTTGTTTCGTCAACAAGATGGACCGCATAGGCGCTGACCTCGATCGCACGATCTCGATGATCGTCGATCGTCTCGGCGGCCGTCCGGTCAAAGTTCAGCTTCCGATCGGAACTGAATCCGACTTCGAAGGTATCATCGACTTGGTCGAGATGCAGCAGTCAATCTGGACTGACGAAGATCTCGGCGCAGCGTCCACAGTGAGCGATGTATCCGAGTCGTTGCTCGCCGAAGCTACGGCCGCTCGCGAAAAACTCATCGAGGGTGTGGCCGAACACGACGACGAGTTGATGATGCATTACCTCGATAGCGAGCCTGTTGGTGCCGAACTGCTCCGGGGCGCGATCCGGCGAGCGACTCTGGCCAATCGGATCGTTCCCGTGCTTTGTGGGACCGCCTTGAAGAACAAGGGTGTGCAGTCGTTGCTCGACGCAGTTGTTGCCTACTTGCCGAGCCCGCTCGAAGTTCCGCCAGTCATCGGCACTGATCCGGCTTCCGGTCAGGAAGTGGAACTCAGAGCGAACGTCGATGACCCGTTTGTTGCACTCGTTTTCAAGATCGTGACGGATCCATATGTAGGCCGACTAGCATTTGTTCGGGTGTACTCCGGTCGTGCTAATACCGGCGATAAGCTCATAAACGTGGGAAAGAATAAGTCTGAGAGGCTGGGACGGCTCGTGCTTATGCACGCTAATACGCGGGAAGAGATCGAGTCGATCGCGGCAGGCGACATCGCGGCGATCGTGGGGCCCAAATTCGCTTCGACTGGCGATACATTGTGCGAAGATGGCAAGCCTCTCATGCTGGAAGCGATTAGCTTTCCGGATCCGGTAATCCACGTGGCGATCGAGCCCAAGACTAAAGCGGACTCCGACAAGATGTCCGATGCGCTCGTTCGGCTTGCCGAAGAGGATCCGACGTTTCAGGTCAGGAGCGATCCGGAGACGGGTCAAACTCTGATTTATGGGATGGGTGAGCTTCACCTTGAGGTTTTGGTCGATCGAATGCGGCGTGAGTTCCAGGTTGGAGCCAACGTCGGCCGGCCGCAGGTCGCTTATCGCGAGACGGTCGCCCGCCCCGCAATGAATGTCGAAGGGCGCTTCGTGCGGCAAACAGGTGGTCGTGGTCAGTTCGGTCACGTCGTCATCGATCTCGTGCCGAGCGACTCTGGTGGCAAGAACACTTTCAAGAACGAGATCAAGGGCGGTGTCATCCCCAAGGACTACTTCAAGGCTATCGAAAACGGGGTGAACGAAGCTCTCGAAAGTGGGCTCTTGACCGGATTCCCTGTGGTCGATGTTGACGTGACATTGAGGGACGGTTCTTACCACGAGGTTGACTCGAGCGAAATCGCCTTCAAGGTCGCGGCTGGGATGGCGGTCAAGACGGGGCTGCAGCGGGGTCAGCCGGTGATCCTTGAGCCTATCATGAAGGTCGAGGTCGTAACGTCCGAGGATTACGCAGGCGATGTCATCGGCAACATCAATTCGCGACGCGGACAGGTGGGCTCAATGGAGCCCCGGGCGGGTGGAGCGGTCTCGGTTCAAGCCGACGTTCCCCTTTCTGAGATGTTCGGATATGCGTCCGATTTGCGTTCGCTCACTCAGGGGCGCGGGACATTCACTATGGAGTTCGCACGCTATACACGCGTGCCGGAGAAAATAGGCAAAGAGATCGCTGGCGCGGGCGCTGAGTAACTC
>JBCLES010000057.1:0-20732 GCA_038913135.1 Anaerolineae bacterium | reverse complement strand
GACGACCGGGACGGGTACACGCCGACGCCGGTCATCTCTCACGCGATCCTCTGTTACAACCGCGGCCGGACCAGCGGCAAGGCGGACGGGATCGTGGTCACACCCTCGCACAACCCACCCGAGGACGGCGGCTTCAAGTACGACCCGCCGCACGGGGGTCCCGCCGAGATCGGCATCACCGGCTGGATCGAAGCCCGAGCGAACCAGATCCTCGAAACCGGACTGCAGCGGGTAAAGAGGGTCCCTTACGAAACAGCGCTGCGCGCCGCCACCACGCGTCGGCACGACTACCTCAATGCCTACGTCAGCGATCTCGGCAACGTGATCGACATGGAAGCGATCCGGGACTCGAAAACCAGCCTCGGCGTCGATCCGCTGGGCGGCGCCGGAGTCCATTACTGGGAGGCCATCAGTGAGCGGTACGAGCTGGGGCTGACCGTCGTCAGCACCGAGGTGGATCCGACCTTCCGCTTCATGACCCTCGATTGGGACGGCAAGATCCGCATGGACCCCTCCTCGCCTTACGCCATGCAGCGCCTGATCGCGCTCAAGGATCGCTTCGACGTCGCCTGGGCCTGCGACACCGACCACGACCGCCACGGCGTCGTGACCGGGGGCGCCGGGCTGCTCGACCCCAACCACTAACTCGCTGTGGCCATCTCCTACCTCTTCCACCACCGGGAGGGCTGGCCGGCCACTGCCGGGATCGGCAAGACGATGGTCAGCAGCAGCATGATCGACCGAGTGGCTCACGGACTGCGACGGCCGCTCGTGGAAGTCCCGGTCGGGTTCAAGTGGTTCGTCGACGGGCTCCTCGACGGCAGCCTCGGTTTCGCGGGCGAGGAGAGCGCCGGTGCCTCGTGCCTGCGCCGCGACGGGACGGTCTGGACCACCGACAAGGACGGGATCGTCCTCGGGCTCCTGGCCGCGGAGATGACGGCGGTCACGGGGCGCGACCCGGGGGAGCTCTACCGGACGCTCACGGACGAGTTCGGCGACCCCGCCTACGAGCGTATCGACGCCCCCGTGACGCCGGAACAGAAGAAGCTCCTGGCGGGCCTCTCGCCGGAGCAGGTGAAGATCTCCACCCTGGCCGGCGAACTGATCACCGGCAAGTTGACGCAGGCGCCAGGCAACGACGCTCCCCTCGGCGGGCTGAAGCTCGTGACCGAGAGCGGCTGGTTCGCCGTGCGTCCGTCCGGCACCGAGGACGTCTGCAAGCTTTACGCCGAGAGCTTCCGGGGCCACGACCATCTGCACCAGATTCAGGCCCAGGCGCAGGATTTCGTCGCGGCAACTTTCACCCAATCGTAGCCCACAGAGAACGGACGGAACATGTCATCCCTTCCCCTCTCGCACGCCGCGCCCCGCGCACGATTGCTTTCCAACGACCGCTATACCGTGATGCTCACCGATGCGGGATCGGGGTTCAGCCTCTGGGGCGATTTGGCCGTCACCCGTTGGCGCGACGAATCGGAGATCTGGGCGGCGCACACCGCTGTGTTCCACGGACAGGACACGCGTTCGACCGAATACGAGACCGATCGTGCGCGGTTCCTCGGGCGCGGTCGCACCCTGCGCACTGCCGCCGTGATGGAGGATGGCCGGTCGCTTTCGAACACCATCGGCTCCGTGCTCGATCCGATCTTCAGTCTGCGCAGGCGCGTGCGCATCGCGCCCGGTGCCCGCGTAGGAGTCGCCTTCTGGACTTGCCTGGCGGCGACGCGCGATGCGGTGCTCGAGATCGCGCGCGATCTGGATCAGCCAGGCGCCTGCGAACGCACGCTGACAAGTGCCGCCGCACATGCAGCGGAGGAACGCGCGCGATTCGGCATCGACGATGAAACCGCCGAGCGCTGCCGAAGGCTGGTCGCGCCGCTGCTCTACGCCGAGGCGGCCTGGCGCGCGCCGCCCGACCAGCTGGAACGCGGCAGCGGCGGCCCGCCGCTGCTGTGGGCCTGCGGCATCTCGGGCGACCGGCCGATCGTGCTCCTGCGCATCGCACGCGACGCCGATCTCGATCACGTCCATGAGCTGCTGCGAGCGCAACTGTACTGGCGATCCCAACGGCTGGGTGTCGATGTGGTGTTGCTGAATGACGGAGCCGCGGATGATGTCGACGAGCTGCACAACACGCTGACCTCGCTGAGCCAGACACAGACGACCCGGCTCAAGGCCGACGTCGACGGAGCAGTCGCCGGCGTGTTCGCCTTGCGCAACGACCAGATCTCTGACGCGCTGCGGGACGGACTGGCGACCGCGGCCCGTGTGGTACTCGACGCGGCTGAAGGCGGCATGCAGGCGCGCGGTGTAGATTCCTCGGAGGAGCGCGGGCGCGCGGTCGATGTCACGGGGTCTGCGAAGGTCGCCGCGGCCTTCGGACCGTCGCCGCACGCACCGGGCCGCGGCATAGTACCCACACCGGAGACCACTCCGGAAGAAGTCGAATTCGGTAACGGCTGCGGCGGGTTCGTGAAGGGGGGCCGCGAATACAGGGTCGCTCTCGGCGGGACGGCCCTTACGCCGGCACCGTGGAGCAACGTGGTGGCGAATCCGTCGTTCGGTTTTCTCGCGACAGCCGAAGGCGGCGGCCACACGTTTTCGTGCAACAGCCAGCAGAACCCGTTGACACCGTGGCCGGACGATCCGGTCAGCGACGCTCCGCACGAGGTGCTGTACCTGCGCGACCTGGACAGCGGTGCGCTCTGGAGCGCCACCGCGCTTCCCATGGGGGAGCCGACGGCGACCTTCACCACGCGTCACGGCAAGGGCTACAGTCGTTACACGCATGTCGCGCACGGTATCGAGGTCGAGCTGCTCCAGTGCGTAGCAACGGCCGATTCCGTGAAACTCTCCCGGTTGCGCATCCACAATCGTTCGGGGCAGGCGCGGCGGCTGTCCATCACCGCCTACGTCGAGTGGGCCCTGGGTCCGAACGGAACGGTGCCGGCACCCTACGTCGTCACCAGCAAGGACGCCGTCACCGGCGCGCTGTTCGCTCGTAACGCCTGGCGCGCCGAATTCGGCGCCCGCATCGCGTTCGCCGATCTACGTGGTTTGCAGACGTCCTTGACCTGCGACCGCACCGAGTTCCTCGGTCGCCTCGGAGCGGTCGATCGTCCTGCGGCTCTGGCGCACGAAAAGCCATTGTCGGGTCGTGCCGGCGCGGCACCGGATCCCTGCGCCGCGTTGCAGACGGAGATCGAATTGGCGCCTGATGCGCAAACCGAGATCCTGGTTCTGCTCGGAGACGCGGCCTCGCAGACTGACGCGCGGGCCCTGATCACAAGATACCGAAACGCCGATGTCGATGCCGTGTTGGGCGAAGTCGAAGCGTTGTGGGTCAACCTGCGCGACGCCGTCCAGGTGCGCACACCCGATCGCGCGATGGACCTCCTGCTCAGTGATTGGCTGTTGTATCAAACCCTGTCGTGCCGGGTGTGGGCGCGTGCCGCGCACTACCAATCCAGCGGCGCCTATGGCTTTCGCGATCAGCTGCAGGACGGGTTGTCCCTGTGCGTCGCACGACCCGATGTCGTGCGGGAACACCTGCTGCGTTCGGCCGCACGGCAGTTCGTCGAAGGCGATGTCCAACACTGGTTGCCTCCGGCGGGGCAGGGCGTCCGTACTCGGATAACCGATGATCGGATCAGGCTGCCCTACGTCGCGATGCATTACGTCGATGTCACCGGCGATGCCGCGGCGCTGGACGAGATCGTGCCGTTCCTTGAAGGCGCAGCGCTTGCGGACGGAGAACACGAGGCGTTCTTCCAGCCGACCGTCTCTGCGCAGCGGGCCAGCCTGTACGAGCATTGCGCACGCGCACTCGACGTCAGCCTGTCGCTGGGGCCGCATGGCCTGCCGCTCATGGGTACCGGCGACTGGAATGACGGCATGAACCGCGTTGGCATCGGGGGGAGGGGCGAGAGCGCGTGGCTGACGCGGTTTCTCCTGGATACCCTCGCCCGCTTCGCGCCAATCGCGGAGGTGCGGGGCGACCACGATCGGGTCAAGGCCTGGCGGCAGTACGCCGCGAAGGTTCGCACCGCGCTCGAGCACGATGGCTGGGATGGCGCGTGGTATCGTCGCGGCTACTACGACGACGGTACGCCGCTCGGTTTGGATCGCAGCGACGAGTGCAAAGTCGATGTGATCGCGCAATCATGGAGCGTGATGTCAGGAGTCGCCGATCCGGAGCGCGCTGCGCAGGCGATGGCGGCGGTAGACGCGCGCCTGGTCGATCGAAAGAACAGGGTTGCGCTGCTGTTCACGCCGCCATTCGATCGCGCGCGGCAGGATCCGGGCTACATCAAGGGCTACCCACTGGGGATCCGCGAGAACGGCGGGCAGTACACGCACGGCTCGGTGTGGTCCATATTCGCCTGGGCAAAGCTCGGCGATGGCGACAGAGCCGGTGAACTGTTCGACATCTTCAATCCGATTCGCCATGCCGACGCTACGGAGGCGATCGCTCGGTACAAGGTCGAGCCCTACGTCTCGTGTGCGGATGTGTACTCGGTCGCATCGTTGGCCGGCCGCGGCGGCTGGACATGGTACACCGGCTCGGGCGGATGGCTGTACCGGGCGGGTTTGGAGGCGATTCTCGGCTTCAATGTGCGCGCCGATCGTGTGCGGATCGATCCCTGCATTCCGAAAGCCTGGCCCGGCTTCAGCATCACGTACCGCTATCGCTCATCGCACTACGTCATCGAAGTCGAGAACCCGGACGGCGTGAGCCGCGGCATCGCGAAGGTCGAACTCGATGGCGTGGCGGTGACCGGAACGCCGCCCGCGCCATCCGGCATGGAGATTCCACTCAACGACGACGGTGGGGAACACCGCGTGAAGATTGTGCTGGGCTGATTGTGAACGCCCGACATTGTCCGCATCCACAACCACAGCGAGCAAACTGATGACGACACTGGGAACCCTCACCACCATGAAGGCCCTCGCGCGTCAGCTTCGCGCCGACTCGATTCGTTGCTCGACGGCGGCGGGCTCCGGGCACCCGACCTCCTCGCTCTCCGCGGCCGACCTCATGGCCGTCCTGCTCGCCGGTCATCTCCGCTACGACTGGTCGAAGCCGGAGGATCCCGCGAACGACCACCTCGTCTTCAGCAAGGGCCACGCGTCGCCGCTGAACTATGCGCTCTTCCGCGCGGCCGGCGCGATCGACGACGATGAGCTGATGACCTTTCGCCGCTTTGGCAGCCGGCTGGAAGGTCATCCGACGCCGATTCTCCCGTGGGTCGATGTCGCCACTGGATCGCTCGGCCAAGGCCTGCCGATCGCCGTCGGGATCGCACTCGCGGGAAAGCGGCTGCTCCATGCGCCGTACCACGTGTGGACGCTCACCGGAGACAGCGAGCTCGCCGAAGGCTCGATCTGGGAGGGGCTGGACCACGCGGGTCACCAGGGCCTCTCGAACTTCACCGCGATCTTCGACATCAACCGGCTCGGACAACGTGGTCCCACCGAGCTGGGGTGGGACCTCGACGCCTATGCCGCACGAGTGCAGGCGTTCGGCTGTGACCCGATCGTCGTCGATGGCCACGATCTGGCGGCGATCGATGACGCCCTGGCGCGCCCCAGAACCGCGGGGCGGCCGACCGTGATCGTGGCCAGGACGGTCAAGGGGAAGGGCGTTTCGTTCCTGGAGAACAAGGAAGGCTGGCACGGGAAGACGCTCGACCCGGAGCAGGCCGAGCGGGCCCTCGCGGAGATCGGCGCGGTCGCGTCGCGCACGTTTCCGACGCTGAAGCCGGAGCCGTGGCAGCCGCGGATGCGCCCCGCGCCGCAGAAGCCGCAATGGAAGACCTACAGTGAGCCGCTCGCGACGCGGAAGGCATATGGCGAGGCGCTGGCGGCACTGGGTACCGCTCGCGCCGACGTCGTCGTGCTGGACGCGGAGGTGAGCAATTCGACGCACGCCGAAGACTTCCAGCAGACCGCCCCCGATCGCTTCTTCGAGATGTACATCGCCGAGCAGCAGATGGTCGCCTCCGCCGTCGGCATGCAGGCGGTCGGGCTCGTCCCGTTCGCGTCGACTTTCGCGGCGTTCATGACCCGCGCGTTCGACTTCATTCGCATGGCGGCGATCTCGCGCGCGACCCTCTGCCTGTGCGGATCGCACGCAGGTGTGGCGATCGGGGAGGATGGCCCGTCCCAGATGGCCCTCGAGGACCTCGCCATGATGCGTGCGGTCCATGGCAGCGCAGTCCTCTATCCGTGCGATGCGAACCAGACCGCCCGGCTCGTCGGCCTGATGGCGGAGCGCGAGGGCATTAGCTACCTCCGGACCACGCGCGCAGCGACGCCGATCCTCTACACCGACCGTCTCGACGAATTCCGGGTGGGTGGGAGCCGCGTCGTCCGTGGCGGGCAGCCGGACGACGCGGTGACCGTGATCGCGGCGGGGATCACCGTCCACGAGGCGATCAAGGCCGCCGACGAGCTGAAGGGCACGATCAAGGTTCGGGTCATCGATGCCTACTCCGTCAAGCCGATCGACACCAGCACCCTCCTCGACGCGTTGCGCACGACCGGGGGGCGGCTCTGCGTGGTCGAGGATCACTGGGCCGAGGGCGGGCTCGGTGACGCGGTGCTGGCGGCGCTCGCGGAGGCCGGCGCGGCCGGCGAGATCGTGCACTTCGTGCACCTCGCGGTGCGGGACATGCCCGGTTCGGGGAAACCGGCGGAGCTGCTCGATGCCGCAAAGACCTCGGCGAAGCACATCGCCGCGGCGATCCAGGAACTCTCCGGCGTCCAGCGCCGTGAGCGAAACACCCCGCAAGCCCAAGCAGGATCCTCGAAGGCGGCACAGCATCCTGGGACGGGAAGCGGCATCGTTTGAGGTATTCTCATCGCCTGATCCTGTGCGGCAATCGCACAGGCTGCTTAGTACTGGACACTATGAAACGACCGGGTAGAAGCGGTGGAACTTGTCTCGAGCGTCGTCGGTGGTGAAGCGCCAGGTGATGGAGGCATGCTCGCCGTTGCGGCGGTCCTGCCAAGCGTCGACGACGGCGCTCAGGGCGTCGATCGTTGCAATCCGCTTGGTCAGGCAGTCACGCGAGAGCACGGAGAATTCGATCTCGGTCATGTTGAGCCAGCTGCCGTGGACGGGCGTGTAGTGGAAGCGCAGCTTGCGGACGATCGCCCGGGCCCCGGCGGCCGGGAACGCCTCGTAGAGCGTGCCGAGGGTGTGGGTGTTGAGGTTGTCGAGCACGACGTGGATCTCGCGGGCGTCAGGGTAGCGCTCGTTTACGAGGCGATTCATGCAGCGGGCGAAGTCGCGCTTGGTGCGTTGTTCGGAGACCTCGACGTGTCGCCAAGCAGCCAGGGGCTCGACGCAAGCCAGCAGGCAGGCGGTCCCACCTCGGACGTACTCGTAGTCCTGGCGCCGGGGCTTGGCCGGCTCTGCGGGCAACGCGGCGTAGGCCTCGCCCAAGAGCTGGACCGGACATTCGTCGAAGCACACGACGGGCTCGGCGGGGTCGTACGGGCGCGCGTAGTGTTCCAAGAGCGCCTCCATGCGGGCCAGGAACTCCGCGTTCACCTCGCCGATACACCACTGTCGCGTCTGCCACAGCTTGATCTTCTGTTTGTTAAAACCCGACGGACGGTCTCGTCGCTGATCGTGTTCACGACGCCGATCGTGACCAGTTGGTCGGCCAGCTGCTGCATCGTCCAGTGGCTCCGATCGGCGGGGGCGGCGCTGCAAGCGACGGCGACCAGCAGCGCCTCTGCCTCGCCATCCAGCTTGCGCTTCGCGCCGGGACGCGGCCGGTCGTTCAGGCTCTCCCCCCCCCCCGCGCTCCTTGAACCGTCGGCGCACTTTGGTCACCGATTCCTGGTGGCAGCGCACCATCTCCGCGATCTCGGTGTCGATCTTGCCCTCCCCGGCCAGGAGCAGAATGTGTGCGCGCTGGATCGCGCGCGCTTTGGCCGTTCCGCGCGTCACGAGCTCGATCAGCGCCTTCTCCTCATCGTTCGTCAGCCCCACCGTATACTTCTTGAGCACCGGGTCCTCCTTGGACATGCCTGTCTTGGCAGCACACCAGACAGTATACCCGGGGGGACCCGGCCGTTTCTCCGTGGTCCGGTACTAGGTACCCAGTGCTTCACTCAGAACACCCACACTTTCATCCGGCCGCCCACCGCCACGACGAGTTGGCCTTCCAGTAACTGGAAGTGATATGCTGTGAGGGTTGCCAATCTGATCCGTCGACGAAGGGGAGAGCATGCAAAATCTGGAGTAGGGCGCAGGTATTCGTGCGCGGGTTGCTCTCAGCGCCGCTCCTTATTGCAGCGGCTTGCGCAACAACCCCGCAGGCACCCCTGGCGGCCGGGCTGCAGGAGATTAGCTCGTCGACCCCATCAGTTACCTCTGAAAGCTCGGTAGTGTCGGGCGCCAAGTCGACTAAGACACAAGTAGCAACTGCTGTCGCGATTGCCCGAACCGGTTTCTATGTGAGCGGGTGGACTTGAGGGGGCTGAACTGCGGTAACGATCGCGAAAGTCCGGCAGTTGTCGGGCATCGGTGAAGTAATCGGCAACCTTGGTGACGGTACGCTTGTGGTGGAGTTCGACCCGGAGCATGTAGCGACCAAGGAGATCGTTGCGGCGATCAACGACAGCGGTTTCCTAGCGGAGGGCAACTTCGACCCATGAGCAAGACGAGTACGGTCGGGGCCACCTTGGCCGCGGCGTTGAGCGCGAGTTGTTGTGTGTTGCCGATGGCGCTTTTGGCTCTAGGCTTCACGAGCCTAGGTCCTTTTGCTCTCTTGATGAAGTATCGCCCGCTGACGCTGACGTTGAGCGTTACTCTGGTTGTGGGGGGCGTTCTACGTGGTTTACCAGCCAAAGGCCAAGCAGGACTGCCGTGAATCGCGGTGCAGTCCTGCCGTGCTTCAGCGTCAGCGCATCTTCGTATGGGTGGCAGCCGCGCTCATGCTTGTGTTCTCAGTCATCGCGCAGATTCTTACGGAGATGAGCGCGGGCGGCTAATCGTCGGCTCAGCCCTGTTATCTAGGATAGTGCCGCGACCGAGCTACTTCTGCGCGCGTGGGAATGGAGGGTGACTTGGAGAAGACAATGCGCATCGGGGAATTCGCCGACGCCGTCGGCGTCAATCCGAAGACTATCCGCTTCTACGAGGACTCCGGTGTCCTGCCTACGGCCAGTCGCTCGGAACAGGGTTGGCGCTTATACGACTCGGGAGATATTGCTCGCCTTCGATTTGTACGAGGATCAAGAGCCATTGGCCTCGGTCTCGAAGAGATACGACGATTCCTCGATCTCCGCGATCAGAGCAAACCTGCATGTCAGCACGTCTTGGCCTCCATCAAAGAGCAGATCGCTGAGGTCGACAGACAACTTGAGGAGCTCGGTAAGCTCCGTGCTGACCTGGAGCAGTTGCACGTCGAGGGCTTAGCGATGCCCGTCGATAGCGACGATATGTCGGGCTGCGTGTGCGAACTCGTCGGGACGAGGGCGATTTAGCAGGACAGCCTCCTGGGGCGCCTATCTGCCCGAACGCCGATCCCGTGATCGCCCCGAGACACACGGGTGTGGCTAATCTGAGTTGGCGAGAGGTCATGCGGCAAGGTCCAGAAGTTGGTGCTCGGGTGGCATGGAGGTGGGGGCAGGCCAGCACAGGTCGCGGCCATCCGGGCTACAATCGCCCTCGGGTCGGCTGGCATCTGCGGAACTCCTGTAGCATCTCGGTTTCTGATCGAACCTCGATGATTCCACAGTCCGCTCTGCTTCGCCGACCCTTCTGCTTTCTCTGCTGCCAACTCAAATTAGCCACACCCGAGACACACAATCATTCCTACCACTTGCACTTCCAGTTACTGGAAGTGTTAGCATTTCCCGTGTCCGACGACAACACGAGCGTCGGATCTGGGGGCGATGTCGCCCTCGAGACTCGCCATCAAGTGAAGAGGCGCCGCGCGGAGGGGCACGATGGCAACAGAATGTGACTGCTGTTCAGTCGAGAGGGCGGAGCCGGATCACATGGTGTCGTCGTGCACTGCGTGTGGCGAGAACGGGCGGCCGGTGCAGCGCGAGACCGTGAAGGCCATTCTCGCAGTCAGCCTCCGCCGAATGACGGACGCCGAGTTCCTATTCTGCGATACACCGCAGTGCTCAGTCGTCTACTTCTCGCGTGACGGTCTGTGCTCGTTCGAAATGGATGATATGCGGGAACGGGTCTATCAGAAGGAACCGGAATTATCAGATGCGCTCGTCTGCTACTGCTTCCAGCACACCGTAGGCGACATGCAATCCGCCTCTCCCGAGGGACGAGCCGCCATTGTCGAAGACATCACGTTGGGGACCCAGACTGGGCAGTGCGCGTGTGAACTGCGCAATCCCCAGGGTGCCTGCTGTCTAGGCAATGTACATGGTCTGATTCGCCGCTCGGACGCCGTACATGCTTGAGATACAGGCGATGCTCACTCCGGAGTTGATTGCTGGTTCATCGTCCAGAAGAACCATCGCGACGTCAGCCGAAGGCCGATCAACCCACCGCCATCAGTCACAATCAGGAGTCACTAGATGAGCAAGAGAATAGGTTTGTCGGAGGAGGACGTGACAGCCGTCGTGCTGGGCACTACCCTCGTGGCTCACGTTGCCTATGGCGCCGTGCTAGGGTGGCTTGTCGAACGGTGGGCCTACGACGCCGAAGCGACTATCACGCTGCTGCGACCCATCCAGGTCTCGGCAAGCGAGAAGATGGAGAGTGCGGTATGAGCGCCTATGACTACGACGTCCTCGTTATCGGTGCGGGCCAGGGTGGCCTACCCGCCGCCCACATGGCCGCGAATCTCGGCGCTCGAGTCGCTCTCGCTGAACGCGCGGAGGTCGGAGGCACCTGAGTCAACGAAGGGTGTGTGCCCACCAAGGCCTTGATTCACTCGGCCGCGGTCATGCACCTGGTCGCTCGGAGAGCGGCTGAGTTCGGTGTACGAGTCGAGGGCTCCATCGGCTTCGATCTACGAGAGGCCGTCGCTCGCAAGGACGCCATAGTCGGGGGCATCAAGAACGGGATCCACGAGGCCCTTGACCGACGAACAGAGGTCATCGACTTCCTGCAAAGCGATGTTGCCTTCACGAGCGAGCACGAGGTAGATACAGGCGAACGGACCGTCAGCTTCGACAAGGCCATCATCGCGACTGGGGCCCGCAACACCTTGCCCAAGATCGAGGGGCTCGAAGCGGTAGATGTGCTCGACAATCGCACGGCACTCACGCTCCGCGAAGTGCCATCTAGTCTAATCGTCATCGGCGGGGGCTACATCGGTGTCGAGTTTGCCCAGATGTATGCGCGCTTCGGGACGCGAGTCACGCTGTTGGGACGCAACGAGCAACTGGCGCCGGGAGAGGACTCCGAGTTGTCGGAATTGCTGGCGGAGGCCCTTCGACACGAAGGCATCGATGTGCGCACGGCAGCACCAGTGACTTCGATCCGGGAGCAGGGCACCGTAAAGGTCGTCGTTGCCCACACAGAAGGCGGAGCACGGGAATTCGTGGCGGAAGCGGTGCTCGTGGCTACAGGCAGGCGGGCCAATACGGAGAGCCTTCGAGCAGAGGCGGCAGGAATCGAACTCGAACATGATGGAGCCGTTCGTGTGGACGACACATTGGCGACGAGCCAACCTCACATCTGGGCAATCGGCGACGTCAAAGGGGGGTGGATGTTCACACACGTTGCAACCTACGATGGACCGATCGCCGCCCTCAACGCCGTGAAAGGGCTCGATCGTCGAGTCGACTATCGCGTGGTGCCTCGAGCCGTTTTCAGCGATCCCGTGCTATCAGCGGTTGGCCTTACGGAGCGAGAGGCTCGTGATCGGGGCATCGAAGTGAAGGTCGGCAACGTGCCAGTGGGCGGTGCGCGGGCGAAGGCGATCGGAGAGTCGCGCGGACGATTGAAGGCCGTTGTTAGCGCTGAGTCCGGTGAGATTCTGGGCTTCCACATGTTGGCGCCGCACGGGGACGATCTGTTGCACGAGGCTGTGAGCGCCATGCACGGAAGAGGATCCATCGAGAGGATCTCCAAATCGATCCACATCCACCCAACGCTGAGCGAAATGGTAAAGTCCGCGGCACGCGCGGCGCGCTAGCCTGACGAGAGCGGAGCAGCCAGATGGATTTCGCAGCGCTCGTGTACCCCTTCACTCTCGGAAGCATTGCCGCATTCAACCCCTGCGGCTTTGCGATGCTTCCCGCCTTCGTCTCCTACTTCCTGGCGACCGAAGACGGAGCCATATCATCGACGGATGTTGGTTGGGTTGCCAGGGCGACCCGAGCCCTAAGGGTCGGACTCACGCTTACCGCGGGCTTCCTAACACTATTCGTGGTCGCCGGCGGCGTGATCTCCGCTGGAGGTCTCTTGCTCGTGACCTCCGTGCCGTGGCTGGGACTCGTGATCGGTGTCCTCTTCGTTGCGCTCGGCCTCTGGCTCTTGACCGGTAGGCATGTCGCGCTGCCTAACTTGCCAATGCTCCACTTCGAGCGTGCGCGAACGATCAAGAGCGTGTACATATTTGGGGTCGCCTACGGAGTAGTATCGCTCAGCTGCACGCTACCTCTCTTCTTCGGGGTCGTGAGTGGCGCTCTCACACAGGACGGAGTGGTCCGCGCCCTCACACAGTTCGTGGCCTACGCCCTGGGGATGGGGTTCGTGATGATGGCGATCACGCTGAGCCTTGCGTTGTTCGAAGGCTTGATGATAACGCGCATGCGCCAGATCGGCCCCTATGTGTCCCGGCTCGGTGCCCTTGCGTTGGTCGCAGCCGGTGGATACATGGTCTACTACTGGCTGGACGTCATACTGCTGATGAATCTTTGATAACGTCGCAATCCCATCCGTACGAAAAGCCCTTACAAAGGACACGAAATGATGACACGTTGTGTAGCACTTTCCGTTGCTCTAACCATGGCCCACATGATTGCCGCGGGATGTAGGGCGGAGCCCAACGACGAAGCGGCGATCGACTCTGTGAGTCAGGCGCCAGCACTCGATGCGGACAGCGCCGTCGAGGTGGTTGAGGAGGAGCCAACCGCGGCGCCACCAACTGAAGAGATCGAGTCCGTGATGCTCAACGATCTCGTGGATATCGAGGGTCTGCGGGAACGCTTCAATGCTGCCACGGGGTCACCCCGGCTCATTCTCCTTCTGTCGCCCACTTGACCGACGTGCGTCAAAGGCGCCCGTTGGGTGCAAACAGATGTTTTGGATGCAACGTCGTCGACTGAACTCCGCGTACTCGTCGTATGGGCCCCCAACTTCCCGGGCGATGCCAGGGACCGTTGGAACCCACGGCTGATCGCCGATCCTCGAGCTGAGCACTTCTGGGACGGAGACAATGTCATCGGCCGCTACCTCAAGACTCTTGCTGAATTCGACCGATTCCCTCAGCCGATCGTGTGGGACACGTACATCGTCTATGACGGCACAGCGACATGGGAGGCCGATCTATCGCCGTCAGTCGGCTGGGGTGCGACTGTGTTGGGCAGAGGCGATGATCTTCTCGACGAGCTGGGGCCGCTCCTAGTACTGCAGTAGTGATCTCTCTGAAATGAGGGCGCGGCGACGGCGAGCAAGCCTCCATCACCTGGCGCTTTACCACTGACGACACTCGAGACAAGTTCCACCGCTTATACCCGGTCGCTTCATAGTGGTCCGGTACTAGGAGGAGCAGATGCAAATCGGAATGATTGGACTCGGGCGCATGGGCGCCAACATGGTGCGGCGGCTTCTCCAGAAGGACCAGCAGTGCGTGGTCTTCGACAGGTCGCCCGAGGCGGTGAAGGCGCTGACTCAGGAGAAGGCCGTTGGGGCTTCCTCCCTCGAGGAGCTTGTGCAGAAGCTGGAGACGCCGCGAGCGATCTGGATGATGGTCCCGGGAGCGGTAGTGGAGGAGCTCGTCGCCGATCTCCTGCCCCATCTCGAGCCCGGCGACATCCTCATCGACGGCGGCAACTCCTACTACGTGGACGACATCCGCCGGGCCAGGGAACTCGCGGCCCAGCAGATCCACTACGTCGATTGTGGGACCAGCGGTGGCGTGATGGGCCTGGAGCGAGGCTACTGCCTGATGATCGGCGGTCCGGATGAGGTGGTGAAGCGCCTCGAGCCGGTGTTCAAGGCGCTGGCGCCCGGGGTGGGCGACACCCCGCGCACTGCTGGGCGTGAGGGGGCCACAGGCACCGCCGAACAGGGCTATCTTCACTGCGGGCCGAGCGGCGCCGGCCACTTCGTGAAAATGGTACACAACGGCATCGAGTACGGCCTGATGGCCGCGTACGCCGAGGGGTTCAACGTCCTGCGCCACGCCGACGTGGGCAAGCGGGATCACGCGGCGGACGCGGAGACCACGCCGCTGCGCGACCCCGAGGAGTTCCAGTTCGACCTCAAGCTGCCCGATATCGCGGAGGTGTGGCGCCGCGGCAGCGTGATCGCTTCGTGGCTGCTGGATCTGACCGCGACTGCCCTGCACAAGGATCCGGCGCTCTCGACATTCGACGGCCGGGTATCCGATTCCGGCGAGGGGCGGTGGACGATCAAGGCGGCCATTGACGAGGCCGTGCCAGTGCCGGTGCTCAGCGCGGCGCTCTACTCGCGATTCAGTTCGCGAGGCGAGGCGGAATTCGCCGACCAGCTGTTGTCGGCGATGCGATTCGAATTCGGCGGGCACGCCGAGAAAGAGCCCGGGACATGACCCCTGCCCGCTCGGACGCCCTGGTCTTCTTCGGAGCCACGGGCGACCTCGCCTACAAGAAGATCTTTCCCGCCCTCCACGCGATGGCCCGGCGTGGACTCTAGGCGTCCCCGTCATCGGCGTCGCGCGGTCCGGGTGGACGTTGGAACAGTTCCAGGCTCGTGCCCGCGACAGCGTCGAGGCGCACGGCGGCGGTGTCGACGAGGCGGCCTTCGCGAAGCTCTCGGCGCGCATGCGTCTCGTTGGTCGCGATTACAAGGAAGCGGCCACCTTTGTCGCGCTCCGCAAGGAACTCGGCGACGCGCAGCACCCGGTCCACTATCTCGCCATTCCCCCCAGCATGTTCGCCACCGTGGTGGAGGGACTCGCGCAGTCGGGTTGCGATCGCCACGCCCGTGTCATCCTCGAGAAGCCGTTCGGCCGGGACCTTCCGTCGGCGCAGGCCCTGAACAAAACGCTGCACGCGGCCTTCGACGAGTCGTCGATCTTTCGCATTGACCATTACCTCGGCAATGAGGCGGTCCAGAACCTCGTCGTGTTCCGCTTCGCCAACACCTTTATCGAGCCGATCTGGAACCGCCACTACGTCGAGAGCGTGCAGATCACCATGGCCGAGAGCTTCGGCGTTCAGGGGCGCGGCGGTTTTTACGAGGAGGCGGGCGCCATCCGCGACGTGATTCAGAACCACATGCTTCAGGTGGTGAGTTTCCTCGCCATGGAGCCGCCCGCGGACACGTATGGGGAGGCCCTTCGGGACGGGCAGGTGAAGGTCTTCCGGATGATCCGCCCCCTCAGCCCCGACGAGCTGGTCCGCGGCCAGTTCCGCGGGTACCGGAAGGAGGAAAACGTGGCGCCGGACTCGCGGGTCGAGACCTTTGCCGCCGTCCGGCTCTCCATCGACTCCTGGCGCTGGGAGGGAGTGCCCTTCTTCATCCGAGCCGGTAAGCACCTCGCCACGACGAGCACCGAGGTGCTTTTCAAGCTTCGCCGGCCACCACTCAGCAAGCTGTGCCCGGAAGACATGAACTACGTGCGCTTCCGGCTCAGCCCCGAGGAGACGATCGCAATCGGCGCACGCGTCAAGCAGCCCGGGGAACAGATGCTGAGCGAGGCGACCGAGCTCAAGGTCGTGAACCATCCGGACGGCGACGAGATGGGAGCGTACGAGCGCCTGCTCGGCGATGCCATGGAAGGCGACGCGACGCTCTTCGCGCGTCAGGACGCCGTGGAAGCGGCATGGGCGATCGTGCAACCGATCCTGGGGACGTCGACGCCGCTCCACGAATACGATGCGGGGACCTGGGGCCCGCCCGAGGCGGCTCAGCTCGCGGAGAGTTCGGGCGGCTGGCACTGCCCCGAGTGCGCGGAGCCTGGATGACGCCCTCCACTAAGACCCGAAATCAGGTCGTGTTCCTCCTCGACGTCGACAACACGCTGCTCGACAACGATCGGGTCACGGCCGAGCTCGAGAGCTACCTCACGCGCGAGTTCGGTGCGGATTGTCAGGAACGGTACCGGGCGATCTTCGAGGCGCTGCGTTCCGAGCTGGGATATGCCGACTACTTAGGGGCTCTTCAGCGCTACCGCGCCGAAAATCTGCACGATCCCGAGATCCTCGGCCTCTCGTCCTTCCTCGTGAATTACCCGTTCGCGGACCG
Organism: Anaerolineae bacterium; assembly: GCA_038913135.1. Classification (GTDB taxonomy): domain Bacteria; phylum Chloroflexota; class Anaerolineae; order Epilineales; family Epilineaceae; genus JBCLES01. The sequence goes on along the minus strand of JBCLES010000057.1, from coordinate 4,342 downwards.
GCTCTATCCGGGGGCACTCGACGTGGTGGAACACCTGGGCCAGTGGGGACCGACGGTCGTTCTCACCGACGGCGACGTCGTTTTCCAGCGACGCAAGGTCGAACAGTCAGGGCTATCCGAGGCGGTCGGGGGCCGTGTGCTGATCTACATTCACAAGGAGCAGGAGCTGAACGACGTGCAGGAGCGCTTTCCCGCGGAACACTACGTCCTCGTCGCTGACAAGGTCCGGATCCTCACGGCCGTGAAGGAGATCTGGGGCGCGCGCCTTTCCACCGTTTTCCCTCGGCAAGGTCATTGCGCGCAAGCCCCGGAGGTAGCGACCTATCCGGCGCCGAACCTGACGATCGAACGCATCGGCGACCTCCTGGACTACAACCTACCCGCACTGCTCAAGGCGGCGGCGACGGAGGGTAAACCATGAAAGCAACCCAGCAGCTCCACGACGCCGGCCAGAGCCTCCGGCTCGACAACATCACCCGCGAGCTCCTCGACAGCGGAACGCTCCAGCGGTACCTCGACGAGTTGTCGGTCACCGGGCTCACGTCCAACCCCACGATCTTCGAGCATGCGATCAGGAACAGCCGCGATTACGACGACGCCATCCGTGAGGGGATGCAGGCCGGAAAGTCGGGCGAAGGGCTCTTCTTCGATCTCGCGATCGACGACCTGACGCAGGCCGCCGATCTCTTCCACCCGATCCACGAGGCGACCAACCGTGTCGACGGCTGGGTGTCGCTCGAGGTCTCGCCCAAGCTGGCCTACGACACGCAGAGCACGGTGGCGTCGGCGAAGGATCTCTCCCGGCGGGCGGCGCAGTTGCAGACCGAGGGCGCCGACGCCTTCGTCAGATCCTGGGATGATCTGCTGGGATGCATCGTCGAGAAGAGCGCCAAGCTCGAGTCGGTCGAATGACTCCGGTGGCGGAGGCGGGGCCATGACCGAACCCGGACTTCATCTCACGGCGCGGGCGGCATGGAAGGTGCTCGAGACCCATTGCGCCCGCATGCGCGACGTCCACCTACGGCAGCTCTTCGCCGACGACCCGCACCGCGGCGAGCACCTCACGGCCGAGGCGGCCGGCCTCTACCTGGACTACTCCAAGCACCGGGTGACGGACGAGACGATGCGGCTGCTCGTCGCCCTGGCGGATGAGGTTGGTCTTCGGCGGCGCATCGAGGCCATGTTCCACGGCGAAGAGATCAACGTCACCGAGCGGCGAGCCGTCCTGCACGTGGCGCTCCGCACGCCGAAGGACCAGGTGATCGTGGTTGACGGGGAGGACGTGGTTCCGGAGGTCCACGCCGTTCTCGACCGGATGGCCGGATTTGCGGAGAAGCTGCCCGGCGGCCAGTGGAAGGGGCATACCGGCAAGCGCATCCGCAACGTCGTCAACATCGGGATCGGCGGCTCCGACCTGGGCCCCGTCATGGCCTGCGAGGCGCTCCGCCACTACAGCGACCGCGACCTCACCTTCCGGTTCGTGTCGAACGTCGACGGCACGGACTTCGCCGAGGCCACGCGGGACCTCGACCCAACGGAGACGCTCTTCATCGTCGCATCGAAGACGTTCGCCACGCTCGAGACGATGACCAACGCGCGGACGGCCCGCGAGTGGAGCCTCGCCGCGTTGCGGGACGAGCACGCGGTGGCCAGGCACTTCGTCGCGGTATCGACCAACGTGGGCGAGGTGGCGAAGTTCGGCATCGACCCGGCGAACATGTTCGGATTCTGGGACTGGGTCGGCGGCCGGTACTCGATGACCTCGGCCATCGGTCTCTCGACCATGATCGCCGTCGGGCCCGAGCACTTCCGCGCCATGCTCGCGGGCTTCCATACGATGGACGAGCACTTCCGGACGGCGCCCTTCGAACGCAACCTGCCCGTCCTCATGGGTCTGCTTGCCCTGTGGTACAACAACTTCTTCTGTGCGCAGACGATTGCTGTCTTCCCGTATGACCAGTACCTGAGGCGCTTCCCGGCGTATCTCCAGCAGCTCACGATGGAGTCGAACGGCAAGCGCGTCGCGCTGGACGGGACCCGCGTGGACTACCAGACCGGGCCCGTGTTCTGGGGGGAGCCGGGTACAAACGGGCAGCACTCCTTCTACCAGCTCATCCACCAGGGTACGAAGCTCATCCCCTGCGACTTCATCGCCTTCTGTCAGTCGTTGAACCCCCTCGGCCGGCACCACGACCTGCTCATGGCCAACGTGTTCGCGCAGACGGAGTCGCTGGCCTTCGGCAAGACCGAAGACCAGGTGAGGGCCGAAGGAATCCTCGACTGGCTGGTGCCGCACCGCGTCTTCGAGGGCGATCGACCGACGACGACGATCCTCGCCGAGCGGCTCACGCCGGCGACGCTCGGCGCGCTAGTCGCGCTCTACGAGCACAGCGTGTTCACCCAGGGAGTCATCTGGAACATCGACTCGTTCGATCAGTGGGGGGTTGAGCTCGGCAAGGTCCTCGCCCAGCGGATCGTTCCGGAGGTGGAGAGCGCCGACGAGCCGACGCTCGACCACGACAGCTCGACCAACACGCTGATCCGGCACTACCGGCAGCGGAGGACACGGAGGGCATGGTGATCGGGGTCATCCTGAGGCCGTTCTATTCGATGCCGGCGTCATGAGGCGCCGTGTACTGGACATCCGTCGCGCGACCATTGACGCGCAGTGAGGAAGCCATGTTAAAACGATTCGATCTCGTCGTCCTGGGGACGGGCGCCGGTGCCTCCACGGTGGCCACGAAATGCCGCGCTGCAGGCTGGAGTGTCGCTATCGTGGACGCGCTCCCCTACGGCGGCACGTGTGCGCTGCGGGGTTGCGATCCGAAGAAGGTGCTCGTGGGCGCCGCCGAGGTGGTGGACGCCGTGCGCCGGTTCACGGGACACGGCGTCAGCGGTGACACAGCCATCCGCTGGTCGGAGCTCATGCGCTTCAAGCGCACGTTTACCGAACCGGTTCCAGAGAACCGCGAGAGGGCGGTCGCCGAGGCGGGGATCGCGACCTTCCATGGTCGCGCCCGCTTCGTCGGCGCCACCACCGTCGCCGTTGACGGCGATGTGCTCGAAGCCCGGCACGTACATATAGCGACCGGGGCCAAGCCGGCCAACCTCAAGCTCCCGGGCAGCGAGTACCTGACGACGAGCGATCAATTCCTGGAGCTCGACGCGCTCCCCGAGCGGATCCTCTTCGTCGGCGGCGGCTACGTGTCGTTCGAGCTTGCGCACGTGGCGGCGCGGGCCGGCGCCCAGGTGGCGGTGGTCCATCGAGGCCAGCGACCGCTCGAGCAGTTCGACCCGGACCTCGTGGCTATGCTGGTCGAGCGAACGCGGCTTGTGGGCATCGACCTGCGTCTCGGAACGCCAGTGGAGACCATCGAGAAGACCGGCGGCGGTTTCTGGGTCACGGCCTGTTCAGAGGGCAAGGCCGTGACATTCACGGCCGACATGGTGGTCCACGGCGCCGGGCGGGTCCCTGCGATCGACGAACTGGATCTCGAAACGGCGGGCGTCGAGCACGACAAGCGCGGCATCGCGGTCAACGGGTACATGCAGAGCGTGTCGAACCCCGCTGTGTACGCCGCCGGGGACGCAGCCAGGGGAGGGCTGCCGCTCACGCCGGTCGCAAGCTTCGAATCGCATGTGGCTGCGTCGAACCTGCTCGATGGCAACCATCTCACAATCGAGTACCCGCCGATCCCCAGCGTCGTCTTCACGCTGCCGCCGCTGGCCTCCGTCGGGTTGCGCGAGGACGAAGCACGGGCGCAGGGACTACGGTTCCGAGTGAACCATCAAGGCACCTCCAGCTGGTACTCCTCGCGGCGGGTGGGCGAGGAGTTTTCCGGCTACAAAGTTCTCCTAGATGAGAACACCGACCGGATCCTCGGGGCGCACCTGCTCGGCCCACACGCGGACGAGCTCATCAACCTGTTTGCCCTCGCGATGCGCGCCGGGATGACGAGCCGTGACCTCAAGCAGACCATCTTCGCATATCCCACGGTCGGCTCCGACATGCCCCACATGTTGTAGGGAGGCTGGAAGTGGACAATTCGAGTGACAGGATGTCGTCGGTCGAATCTCCGGCTCTGGCGGTGCTGAGTCGCCCCCCACGGGATACGTGGGGGGGGCGACGTTCTTGTGGGTCTCTGTTGGATTGCTCGGGGTCTTGAGTCGGACAGCGTGGGGGAAGAATTGTCCGGCAAGTCAGCGGCCCAAGCGGGACTGTAAACAGAATGTGACGGTCCGGATCTGACTCTACCCCGACGGCGCCCGGGACGTTCTGCAAGGTGCGCCATGAGAAAAGTGCTTGAGCGTCCATAAGGCACATCCCGCCGCCACGCGCCAA
>JBCLES010000056.1:0-21224 GCA_038913135.1 Anaerolineae bacterium | reverse complement strand
CTCTCATGCAGATAGGGCAGCCGCTTGGAGAGCGCGCTGGCCAGATGCGTTATCGGCTGTTCCATCAGTACATGGCAACCCTTCCCATCCCCGACGCCCCCACCCCCACCCGCACCGCCCTCGCCGACCTCGCCACCCGCATCAGCTCCGAGGCCAAGTCGCGCTACGCCCTCCACCAACGCGCCCGCCGCCGCATCACCGCGGACCTCGGCGTGCCGGACATCTCGCTCAACCAAAAACTCACAGCGTGGTGGACCCTCGACTTCCCGGCGTTTCGGGCCGAAGTAAACAAGGTGTACCGGCGGGACATCGATTTGCGGGAGCGGGACGATTGGGACTCTTGGCTGGGCGAGCAGCGGGCGGCACATCAAGGGCATACGGCGGAGATCGTGCGGCTGGAGACGGAGCTGAACGCGATCGTGTACGGGCTGTTTGACCTGACGGCGGCGGAGGTTCGCGTCGTCGAGGAGAGTACGAAGTATCGGTATGGGGAGGTGTAGAGCGTTGGCGCTAATTCAACGCACCTCACCTCGTCGCCGACCTCCTTCACGGCATTCGATTCAAGGATGGTGAAGGCATCATGACCGAACAGATCCCACCGTCCTCCAACATGGAACCAGATCAGGTCGCCGCTTGATCACCCCGGATCTACAACATTTGGCAATAGCTCCCGTCACCAGGACCATGTCCCCACCTTGGTTCAGCACGGACGCATCGACAGCCGACCCTGACAGATTCAGCGTGGCGGAGTACTAACCCTGCGTAGAGCATTCATTCTGGACCAGGTAAGTCGGTGCCGTTATGCACTTCCGAAGGCTACTCACGCTGCGGCAACCAATACACATCGATGCTCTCGCCCAGCCGTTCGAACTCCGGATCGCCCGTGATCACGGGCGCCGAGCGCTGTGCGGACAATGCGGCGGCGAAGCAATCGGCGTAGGAAATGCCTCCTCGTCGCTTGAAGTCGGCGGCGGCCCGCGCAAGGTCCCAATCGGCGTCGACGATCTCGATGCCTAAGTCGAGAAGCGCCTTGATACTTTCGTCCGCCGAATCGATGCCATAGGCACGGCCCAGCGCGTACCAAGCTTCGCCTAGGTTGACGGAACAGATCAGCAACGAGAGTTCGCCCGTGCCAATGCGCAAGAGCAGCGTTTCAACGTCCGCCGCGCCAGGTTCATCTTCGATGAACGCGACCACCGCGAACGCGTCCAACACCATGACAGGCGCCGTCAAGCGTCGAGCGCCTTATCTTGGCGACGCGCCTCTAGCAACTGAATGATCGCGCCCTTGCCTTTCAACGATCCCCTCAGCCGCTTGACCATTGCCGCTGTGATAGGAATCAGCACGATGCGATCTCCGCCGTCCTCGACGAGGATGCGCGTGCCCGCTTGAATCGAGAATTTCTCTCGAAGCGGTGCGGGGATTACGATCTGTCCTTTTACTGACGCGGTGACCGTGTATTCCTTCATGAGACGCTCCTTACATTCAACCAGAGTATGACATTGGCCGATATGTAAGACAAAGCTTGACCTCGGCGGCGGTCGACAGCCAGCATACCCTGGTCATGACCGCACCGCCGATCTCGGCCGACGGCTTCCAGCCACCTCCGGCACGCCCCGGCATCATCTATCTCGGACCCGTAAAACGAAAGCGACATCGACCACGCGATCTACCGCCTGTCGAAGGTCAGACCAACATGCCCGACTCCGGCGCCCTCTGGCGCCTCTTCCTTGCCGTCCCGCTCGACGAACACACAAGGCGGTGGAGGCTGGTCTATCTGATCTGAATGCCGCAGAGGTGCGTAGTCGAGGAGAGCGCGAAATGTCGGAGTGGGGAGGCATTGCGCGGTCTTTGTCCCTGCTACAATGGGCCGACCGCAGGAGTTGACCGTCGATGCCCACGATCAGACGAATTGAACTGACCGACGAAGAAATCATCGCCCACCTCTCGGACGGCCGAACGATCAGCGTGCCGCTCGCCTGGTCATGGCGCCTGTCGGATGCGACGCCCGCACAGCGCCTCAACTACGAATTCATCGGCAACGGGCATGGCGTGCACTGGCCGGACGTCGACGAAGACATCAGCGCAAGCGGCATGCTGAACGGCACGCCGTCGCCACGGCCGAAACAGTTGGCTTGAACAGCCATGGTCGGACGCGATTCAATGGACCCCATGGCACTCGCGAAGGTCTCAATGGTCTTGGCGGCGCTTCGTTCCTCTGTCCGGGTCGCATGAAGTATTCGGAAGCTGCCCGCCGTCTCGAGGAAATGGGTTGTCGCGAACTGTAGCGACGCGGCGGCGGCTCGCATCGCAAGTGGTTTAATCCAGCTACCGATCGGGTGGCATCGGTGCCTGATTGGGGCTCGAAGAATCTGAAATTGGGCACGATCCGCGCGATCGTTCGGCAGCTTGGCTTGGACTGGCAGGCGCGATCGCCGAGGGAGAGGCCGGCGGTGCGGGTGAGTGGCGCCAGCTGGGAGACTCTGCGCGGATGACCGTGACGACTCCAGGCTGAACTGGAGTCGGTGCTCGATCGCTCCATGGCCATGCCGCGGCTACATCCGAAAATCCGGGCGCGCTTCGCGCGCCATCAAGTGGGCGGGCGCACGCATCCGCCTTCATGGTTACGCGCACGGCAGCGCCCCGCCCAGTTCAGAGATTCATCGTTCAGAGGCACCAGAGTTCAGAGGAAACGGGGACACCACAACTCGATACCCGTAGTCTCGGAAACGGTTGCGCGGGTAGCCCCTGTAGCGGAACACGCAGCGCACGAGGCTGCCATCGCTGACGAACGACCCGCCGCGCAACACCCGCAGGACCTCGTCCGAAGCGGACAAACGCTCGCGGCCCTTTTCCTCACCCGCCGGTTCGTACGGATAACCGTAGTCGGACTTGCCCAACAACTCCTTACCCCACAAGCTTCGCGTCCATTCCCACACGTTGCCACTCATATCCTGACAACCGTAAGGACTGACTCCGCCCTCAAAGCAGCCAACCGCACTCGTCGCACCGACCTTCGTCGCTTTGTAGTTCGCCCGATTCGGATCCGCCACACCTACCCACGGATACTCTCGTCCGTCCGTTCCCCGCGCCGCCTTCTCCCACTCCGCCTCACTCGGCAATGTCACATTCAGGCGGCCGTCGACCAGTCCTGACCACAATGCGCGGGCCGAGCTACCTTGAGCTTCCTCAGTCATCGACGGTGCAATCGATCGCAGCCGCGTATCAAGCCATTGGCTATACGCCAGCGCCTCGTGCCAGCTCACCAGGACCACCGGATGGTTCTCTATACCTTCAAGGCTTTCTCCTTCACCAACCTTTACCCCGCTTTCCTCAATGTAGGTCCGGAACTGAGCCACGGTCACCGGATAGCGCGCCATGTAGAACGTCTCGAGCTGGACTGAGTGCCGCGGCTTCTCGTCGTCGAAACGTTCCCCGCCCATCTCGAACTCACCGGCCTCCACCCGCTCGAAGCCTAGGGTCTCGTCCGCCGGCAGGAACCACCTCTTGGCGTCGAAGCGCGGGTCGCCCAGGCCGGCCAAAGTGTTGCCGGCGCGCACGCGCAGTGCGGCCGGTGCTTCGCTGGAGTCCGTCGACGCGAGGTTTTCGACGACTCGCAATGCGCAACGCCGTCGGGTTTCGTCACTCGGCTTCTCCACCTCCAGGAGGGCTGAGCCGGCCAATTCGATGCCGGCCAGACGCAGTTCGGCCGAGCCATCAAGCGTCGAGAGCCACTCCAGGTAGTCGTTCGCCGCATCGGCGAAGTCCCGTCGCGCGTAGCCGTATACCAGGAGGAGCACCTCTCTCCACCAAGGATCGGCCACATGCGCTTGCAGTTCCGCGAATGCCGAGTCGCGCCGCTTCGCGAGAAGGCGCGCTGCCAGGAACTCCTGGAATGTGAGGTGCATGAATTCGTAGAGTCCCGCGCGCTCCTCCAGCAGACCGCCGCGCAATTGGACCGCCTCGAGGAAGCGCGTAGCGGCAACCTCATCCAACACCTCCGAGAGAATCTTCTGCACGAATGCCTTGTCCACTGCAGCGCCGCCGCTGCCTCCCGCGTGCATCGCAAGCGCCAATTGACTCAGCCAGTCGCGCTGATCCTGCCAAGGGCCGCCCCAATTCACCACCTCGTCGCGTGCCTCATCCTCAGGGAGATACTGAGATCGGAGGATCACAGCCACGCATGCCTCATAGAGCTGTGCTCGCTCACGTGGCAACTCCGTGTCGCCCCAGCTCACGCTCACGACCATCGTCGTCATCAACGGCGTGCTGACGAACGGCTGAAGGTCCTTTCGAGCGCGCATTTCGTTCAATCGGCGGATGGCAGATGTGATCGCTTCTGCCTTTGCCGCCCTCTCGTGAGGAGGATAGAGCTGCTCACACCACTTCGAGACGAGAGCGGCGATCGTTTCGTCGGCCAGAGGCTGCACGTCGAGCCGGGTGAAGTCGTCCCCAAACACGGCCGATGCTCGATAGCCAGCCTCGCGCGCCGTGACGATCACAGCGTTGCCCGGATAGACGTGGTCCACCAGGTCCTCGATCTGCTGGCGCACCTTACCGCGCGCCTCGCTCACAACGATCTCATCGAGCCCATCGAGCATCAGCAGGCAGCCTCCACCGCGCAATAGCCTGTCGAAGAAATCCTCGCTGGCGTCCAGCCGCTGGCTATAGCTGCGGAGGTAGTGTGGAAGGAAACTAGCTAGCGTGCCGGTGCGCGGCTCATCCAGCTTTGCGCCTGGTTTATTCGCGCAGTCCTCGCGATAGGCGCGGTAATAGCGCAGCGGAACCACGAGCGGCACGAGTGGCTGGCTGCCGCGCGGCAATTCGAAAGGCAACGGCGCGCCGGTGCGGGCGTAATCGGCCAACCCCGCGGCCAGATGGGAGAGCAGGGTACTCTTCCCGCTGCCGGCGCCGCCGATAATGGCCAAGCGCAACCCTCGATCTGCGGTCGCCGAATCACCTACAGCACAAACGTTCAACAGTTTCTTGAGATCGATCGGCGCGCCATGGTCACGGCGCTCGTTCATAACCTCACGCCAGGCTAGCGCGCGGTCAGTCTCTCCTGACTCAGCGTCCAGGTGCCGTTCTACCTCGTCACGTGACGGGATCTCGAAGCGGCGGAGCTGAACAGGCACGAAAATGTCTGACAGTTGGCGCTTCGCGCGTTTGCTCTGACTGCTCGCGCTCTCTAGGCCGTACAGGCGAGCGTTTCGGTGGGCATCGCTGACCCACTTCAGGTACTCGCCAAGCACGCGCTCGAACTCCTTGTTATCTAGGCGCGGCGTCCCTGGCACAGATTGATAGACCTTGTGGACGACCCGGCAGTAATCCCCGGTCACCACCACGCTTTGAGAGACATCGTCGGCCGCGAATCCGCGCTCTCCGGCCGCCTTAGCGCCGTCACCTTGGGCCACCGCACCGGAGCCGTCTAACTGGGCTCGAAGATTAGCCACGTTATCGTCGACCCAGGCGTCGCCCATGGAGTCGCGCAACTTTTCGATACTTTCGATGCTCGCCTCGATGTCGAACCGCGTTGTCCCCCCAGAAGCGGGCATGTCAGCCCCTATCCTTGCCAGTTTGCTCGACCGCGGCGTCGTCCCCGGTGACGATCACGTTGTCAGACGCATCACCGCCGATAGCCACTCCACGTGCACCCGCCGCCGTCGCGCGCGGGCCTTGGGCGATTGCCCCACTGCCGTGAAGTTCTGCGTGGTACGTGGCAGGAGGACGAGCATCGGCGATCAACTTCACCAGGTCTAAGGCCAACGCTTCGTCTTCAGCAAGCAACTTCCTCAACTGAAGCCGAAGGGCAGCCCGGGCGTCGTCGCTCTCCGGCTCGGCCGCCACGTCCTGTGCCGCCTCGATTGTCGCAGGCTTCTTGTCGGCCGCCGGCAGTAAGCGCTTCCAGATCGACCGGGCAGCTTCGAGCCCGTCCTCTGCCAACGCTTCGCCCGTGTTCTCGGCCAGTTTCTCACTTGCGCTCTTGCCGGCCTTGATCAGGAAGGGAAGATGAGGAGCCAGAAAGTTCACGACTTCTGACGCGAGCTGGGCGATGTCCATTGTGTGATCTCCTATGTTGAGAGCAGAGCGATCGAAAGATCGCGCGCGGGCGAGGAAGCCGTACGAATGGGAGGGCGAACGCGGGCGAGGAAGCCGTACGAATGGGAGGGCGAACGCGGGTCGCGCGGAGGACTGCCTTCCGCAGCCCGACCGTATTGCCGTAGCGGACGTGGTTAACCCAGCCGCGGACACTGGCGTCAACGATTTCCAGCGGAATTTCGCCCGCTTCGTAAGCCGCCACCAGCCCGCGTAGTCGGCGGAGGTAGTGAATTCCCTTGCGGCGCTTGAGCATTCGGCGATCCGGGAAGACCACGAAACCGAGGAAGGGCACGCCCCCGCTGACCGGCTGTGGATGGCGGCCGGAGTGGATGCTCAAGCGCAGACCGGCCAGGCGATCTTCGATCGCTGCCTTCCATCTCCACAGCGTACGCTTGTCGTCGGCAAACAGGAGCATGTCGTCAACATATCGCACATATCCCCGACAGCCCAGTTCACGCTTGACGTAGTGGTCAAAGCCGTTCAGGTAGACGTTCGCCCAGAACTGGCTCGTGAGATTCCCGATCGGCAAGCCGCGCGGGCGCAGAGCCGAGAATAGATCATCTCCGGCGAAGTACGGCGCGGCGCCGGCGGTGGACGGTACCTGACCACCGCTCTCGAGGATGAGCCCGATCAGCCGTCGAGCGTCGGGCTCCGTGACCTTCCGCTCGAGCGCAGCCTGCAAGACCTGGTGATCGATGCTCGGAAAGAATTGCCTGACGTCCACCTGCAAGACATATGCGAAGCGACGAGTATGAGCCTGGCATCGATCGATGGCCCGATGCGTGCCCTTCCCAACCCGGTTGGCGAAAGATCCGTCCACGAAGCTTCGCTCGAACCTCGGCTCGATGATGTTGCAGAGCGCATGGTGAACAACGCGATCGCGAAAGGGCGCGGCGCTTATGAGGCGGCGCTTGGGCTCATGGATGTAGAAGCTCGTATAGCCGCCGGGCCGGTAGCGCCCGGTCCTCAGCTCGTCCTGCAGCGCAAGCAAGTTATCCTCGAGTCGGTGCTCGAACAGCGCTACGGAGCCGTTCGCCCGCTTACCGCGCGCGGCGTCGATGTAGGCGCGTAGGAGATTCGACCAGCTCGCCAGCGCTGAGTCGACGTCGGTCGTGGGTATCGCAAATTCGCTCACGGCCACCGCCTTCTCCGTGTCAAAGCGGGTGGCCCCGCTCCAAAGCCTAGGCCCAGGGAGCGGGGCCGTTGTTATGTGCCCGGCCCGTGCACTCGCCCGGGCGCGGCCAAGAACAGGCTCCGCCGTTTCTCGCCTCGTCCGGGAAGGGCAGAGCCCCGCCCGGCACTTCCGGCCGTCGAGAAGCGTGGACACTACAACTCGAAACCCGTTGTTTCGGTTTCGGTTGTGCGGGTTGTTCCTGTTGCGGTACGCGCAGCGCACGTTGTTGTCATTGTTGACGAACGACCCGCCGCGCAACACCCGCAGGTGCCTTCGAGCCTGTCCTTGCGAAACCAACCCCCGAAGGGGTCGGGAATCGCCACCTCTTCACCGCCACTTCACGAACGTCGCGAGACTTTCTGCCAACCGCCGAGCAAGCGACCAATCTCGGATATCATCTCGGACACATGCTGATATTGTCCGGCCGACAGCCAGTCCCAGCGCACCGCCAAACGCAGATAGAGACGAACTCTAGACAACGCTTCGTCCGCCTGTGCGAGGCTGTGTATCCGCCCCTGCCCTCGCCGAAGATTGGCCTCTTCCAGCCGTTCGCGCAAGTCGAAGGCAGAGTCCAACAGGCGCTGCGTAAACGTGTGCCTATGCGCGCGTGGAAAGTGGTTGCTGGCAGGCAGGAGCCAGGTCAGGAAGTCGAAGGTTCGAGTGAATATCGGCATCTCCGAGGGTGGCATGCTTGCGGTGCTCCTTCCTGAAGATTCGGTTTCCGGCGCGCTTCGCGCGCGAAGGGGGGCATGATCGCACGCCACCGCGGTGAATTGAAATTCGATCGAATGCGCCCCGCTCGGTTCAGAGTTTCATCGTCCAGAGGCTTCAGAGTCCAGAGGAAACGGGGACACTACAACCCGAAACCCGGCGCTCCGGCCCCGGGAGCGCGGGTTGTCCCTGATGCGGCACGCGCAGCGCACGAGGTAGTCATTGAGGACGAACGACCCGCCGCGCAACACCCGCAGGACCTTGTCTGAAGCGGACAAACGCTCGCGGCCTTGTTCCTCTCCCGCCGCTTCGTACGGATAACCGTACTCGGGCTTGCCCCACTCCTTACCCCACAAGCTTCGCGTCCATTCCCACACGTTGCCGCTCATGTCCTCGCAACCAAAAGGACTGGAACCCCCCTGGAAGCAGCCAACCGCACTGGTCGTGCCAATTCCCGTCTCGTCGTAGTTCGCCCGATTCGGATCCGCCACACCTACCCACGGATACTCTCGTCCGTCCGTTCCCCGCGCCGCCTTCTCCCACTCCGCCTCGCTCGGCAACGTCACATTCAGGCGGCCGTCCGCCAATCCCGACCACAGCTCCCGCGCCGGACCCCCCTCTGCCCGAGCGAGCATTTCGGGCGCGATCGTTCGCATCTGCCCGTCAAGCCATCGGCTGTACGCCAGCGCCTCATGCCACGTCAGAAGCACCACCGGGTGGTTGTCGACTCCGCCCAGACTGTCCTTCTCTACCGGCTGTATCCCATTCTCCTCCACAAAAGCTCGAAACTGCGCCACCGTCACGGGATAGCGCGCCATGTAGAACGTCTCGAGCGTGAGCGTATGCCGGGGCTTCTCGTCGTCGTAACTTTCCCCGCCCATCTCGAACTCACCGGCCTCCACCCGCTCGAAGCCTAAGGTCTCGTCCGCCGGCAGGTACCATCGCTCCTCATCGAAGCGCGGGTCGCCCAGGCGAGCGAGCGCGTCGCCGGCGGCGGCGCGATCCGTCGCCGGGAATGAATCGTCGCCCATCAGATAGAGTTGCCAGCGCTTGATCCGCTCAAGCTCCTCCCGCTTCCAATCCGGTATGTTCCGGCCGCCTGTCGCCGACGCAAGAGCTAGGCCGGCCAGGAATGCACCCCAGGTGTCCGGCGCTTCAGCCGCCCCGACGAGCCCGCCCGATTCGGCCGTAGCGGGCGGCTCGCCCCTTACCATCGCGTCCGTGAAGAGCCAGATCGAAGACAGCCCGCCGCGCGCCTGCTTCGCCGCGGCCAAGAGCGCGACCTCGCGCCAACGGTCTGGCTCAGCGCGAGCGTGATCGGCCACCCGATCAGGGTAGTCCAGGTCGCAGAGGTGACAGGCCGCGAGATACTCTTGGAACGTCCGATGCGGGAACGTGTAGACCTTCACCCCATGCGGCACCAAGATACCGGCTCGATCGCACAGGTATTCGATAAGCAGGGATGGTTTCACATCCCGCCGGTCGGGGCTCAGATACATCAAGCCATCGACCAGATCAGCCTCGGCGATGTCGGCCGTGCCTGTGATCTCCGTTTGCGCGGAATGCGCCTCGTAGGCGAGTCGCTCGAGCAGCTTGCGGACGTCGTCCTGTCGCTCAACCTTCAGATACTCGGCCAAACTCGGTTGGATGACACGCGGCTTGCCGTCGAGTCCGTAGACTACCCGTTGTCTATCCCAGTGATCCATCAACAGCTGAACCGTCTCGTCGTAGAGCTTTTCGCGCTGATCGGGAAGGGAGCCGCCGCGAAGCGCATGTAGGCTCGCCATCAACGTCAGCAGCAGCGGTCGTTCGGCCAATTCTCGCAGTCGGTCGCTGCGCATGACGGCCGTCTTCAGCAAATCCGCCCGCCCCCGCGCGTCGTCCGGCGTCATAGAGCGCATATCACCGACATGCGCGTACCATAGGTCCACGAAGCGCACGATCTGGCCTTGCGTGAAGGGAGCCAGCGTCGCGTCTTCGAAGTCCTGCAGGTGCCAGGCCTGATTCTCGTACGCATAGATGCGACTCGTGACTAGAAAGCGACACCGACCGAACGTTGAGGCGAAGCTCTCGACCACCTCCTTGAGTTGCAGCCGCCGTTCATCGGCGTCAGGCACCTCATCCAACCCATCGAGCAGAATCAGACCGCCATCTTCGAGCAGCCGGCGACGCAGCACCGGGGCGTAGTCCTCCAAGGACATCCGCTCCAATGTGCCCTCGATGAAGCTCCACAGATGGTCCGCGGTGGCCCGGACGCCAGCCGGCGGCAGGGCCGCGGCCGCGAAGTCCCGCAGGATAACCGGAACAGGCAGAAGAGCACCGTGGGCCCAGAACTGCGGTAGGCTGTAACCGGCCCCCGAGTCCGGCGAATTCGGCCGATCCGGCTCCGGGGGCAACGGCGAACGGAGTACATCCAAGTTCGTACGCTCGTCGCCCACCAGCTCGCCCGCCATGCACGCTGCCACGTAATTGAGGAACGTACTCTTGCCGCTGCCCGGCTCGCCGAGCAACACCAGCCTCCGGCTTCGATCCATGTGCGCTAGCGCCGCGTAGTTCCGCCGATCCTCGTCGCGCAGTCCGTGCGCGATCTTGTTCCGGATCTCATTCCGCTCTTCGTCGCTCGCGGCGCTCGTGCGAGTGAGCAGCGCTGTGTACACGGCATCGAGCTGAAGCTGTGTCTGATGCTCCGTGCCCGCGCCGGTGGCCATCTGGGGATCGATGCCGGGCAGGTTGAGCTTCCGTGCTTGGGCGAGCACCTGGCTAAGGTAGGCGTGCTCGAGCGCCTGCTCATCGACGCGCGGGCCGTCGCCCGTCGACCCGACGATGTTGTGATCGCCGGAGACGATGACGCTGCCCTTCACGTTCCCATTGATGACGTTGCTGCGCTCACCGACGGTAGGCTCCGCCGGTCCTGGAGTACCTGCCGGCACCGATCGCACCCGTTCACCCCAGTTACCCGGGCGCCACAACCCTAAAACAAACGCCCCGGCCGCCACGATCCACATCACGAGCTGAACCAGGTCCGTCAGACCCTGGATGAAGTCCGTGTTCTGGGTCACGAAACCGATCGACCACGGTAACCACCTGCCGGCGCTCCATGCCGCGACACCGAGAACTACCGACAAGAGCACGAAGAGCACTGGGCGATGCGCTTTCATCTTAGGCACCCTGATTGTCGAAGGCGGTGATATCGGTCGAGTATATCACGCGGCGGCGTGGCAGACTTTTGGGGTCATGATTCAAGTTAATTTCCCCGCAATCGGCTGCCGGGCGCTCGAACTATCGAATGACCTCGATCCGAGCGGCAATGTCCAAAGCGTGGCCGCTTCGGCCCAGGGCATGACACCCGCGCCCGCCTGCGCGCGGGATGCGACCACCCCGAAGAGCAAGTTCGTCATCATCCCGACGAAGCCGACATGGGCGAAGACCATGCCGAACCACACGGGCATCACGGCGAAGTCGAAGTCCTGGCTCACCCCATAAATGAAGAGCCCGATGTACAGGACGAGCCAGATCGTGCCGAAGAACGACCAGGATCGGATTCCCGCACCCGACGGAAGCGCAGTCAAGGCGTGCCGGCCGACCCGGGCTAGGAAGATCACCATGCCGACCAGGAGCAGCATCCCGAAGATGGGCAGGACCTGGTCGACGATGTCGAGGAAGAAGGCGATGGGGACGAGCACGGCGCCGATCATCCAGCACAGCGCCTGAGCGAGCCCCGCCTTCGTCCAGCGCTTCGACAGCCCGACGAGCCCCCACTCAACGATCGCGCTCGCCACCAAGAAGAGGTACGTGTCCATCATTCCGGCGTGCGCGCCGACACGGTCCTCGCCGGCCTCCAGCGGAAGGAATGGCCCAAGCACCCGCTCCAGCCCGAAGAGCATGCCGACCGTCCCGCCGACGGCCGCGGTTAGAAGCGCGCCGCTGGCCAGGATGTGCACCGTGCTCGTCGGCGTCTGGCGCTTGAGCTCTCCAAATGCAAAGATCGTCGCCGCCCAGAGGACAGCCACGGACAAGGCGCCGAATAGGGGCAGGATTGCGACCAAAGGACCGCTCGGACGGGAGAAGGCCAGCCCGAACGAGGGCACGTAACCGGCGAAGGCGATGATGGCCGCCCAGACGAGCATCCGGACACGCCGCTCGTACGCCCCGTCGACCACCCGATCGCCGGTCAGCACCCAGATCGCGATACCGATGGCGGAGAGAGTGATCCAGCCGACGCTGCCGCCGTGCAGGTGGATCAGGACCTGCCATCGGTCGATCTCACCGACGGTCAAGACGTTGTCGAAGCCGAAGTAGATGTTGATGAGGAAGAGCAGAAGTGCGCCGGTGAAGAGGAGCTTCAGGGAATGCCAAACGGAGTCGTTAGTAACACGTTGCAGGTACACGCGTCATCTCCCTCGCTGGGCCGAGGCCACACGGATCACGCCGTCGTCGTGGGCGGCGAGGCGGGCAGGCGGCCGCTTGCGCGGTCGCCCGGGAATCCACGCGGGCCATCGTATCAAATCTCGCGATAGGTGGGAAGCGCGACCATCACGATCAACACGTCAGACGGTCGTTGTTCCTGACTCCTTCCAGCCGTCCGCCAGCACCCTCGGCAGTCAGATCCACTTCAAGCCGGAGCCCGGGTGCGGCTCCCACAAACCCTCAGCCGTCCGCCAAAACCCTCGGCAGCCAGATCCGAGCAGCGGTCGCGCTCGTCGTCCAATCGAAATCGAGAGATGCTGGGCCGCCGGAGTCGCCGAATTCGATGACGATGCGCCGCGGGCCCGCCATTGTTAGGTTGATCGAGGCCTCAAGCACCGCTTCGCCGGATCTGTCCCATGCGTCGATCACGATCTCTTCGCCGACCCAGAGTCGGACCCCGCCGTACACCCACAGCGCGAAGTTAGTACGGCCTGCGCCTAGCGTTATGTCGCGCTCGAAACGCGCGGTGAAGCCGTCCGACGGGAGGCCGTCCGCCGGTGGCGCGTCGCCCCAATCGAAGCTGGCTTCAGCCGGGCGGGTCACCGCGAGAGGCCGTTCGGCCAGGAAGCGATTGCCGTAAAACTCCGCCCGCCAGCGCTCCGGCGCCAAGGTGCCGAAAACGCTTACGCGATCGTTCTCCAAGTCGGAGACGAATACGCGCCCGTCGGCTCCGGCTGCGATGCCCTCAGGCTCGACGAAAAATCCGTCAGCGCCGCCCGGCCCACCCCATGCGCCGATAAGCTCGCCGTCTCTAGCGAAGCATTGGACGCGATCGTTCATCCTGCCCGAAGGCCCGGCATCGGTCACGCACACCAGGTCATCCGACGTGACCGCCACGTCAGTCGGCCACGCGAATTGGCCCGGTCCCGTGCCGATTTCGCCCCATGCCGCGAGCGGCGTTCCCGTCGCCGAGAACGATTGCACCCGATGATTCTGCAAGTCCGTTACGAAAATCGTGCCGTCCGTGGCGACGTCGATACCTTGCGGTGAGTTCAACTCGCCGAGAGCGGCGCCTTTGCGTCCGAAGGCAGCGCGGAACGTACCGTCCGGCGAAAACGCCTGCAGCCGGTCGTTACCACGGTCCGCCACGTAAACCGTGCCGTCGACACTGACCGCGATGCCGACCGGGCCGTCGAAGCGCCCCGCGTCGCGCCCTTGCGCGCCCCACGCTGTTTCGAAAGCGCCGTCAGCAGTGAAGCGCTGAACCCGGTGGTTACCTGTGTCCGCGACATAGACACGCCCGTCAGGCGCTACCGCCACGTCCGAAGGCGCGACGAACAGCGCCCGGCCCGAACCCGAGCCGCCGAACGCGCTCAGGAAGGCGCCATCAGAGGTGAAACGCTGAATTCGATCGTTCCCGCCATCGACGACGTAAAGCGTGCCGTCGGGCGCCACGTCCAGTCCGTCCGGCGATTTGAATCTGCCTTCGCCGCTGCGTGATGCGCCGACGATGTTAGGCATGAGACGATCCAAGTTGAGCCGCTGCACCCGATCGTTGCCCGTGTCCGCCACGATCAGGGATCCGTCCGGACCGGCCGCGATGCCGGAAGGACCGTCGAAGTCGCCGAGCGACGTTCCGCGCCCGCCTACGATCCTCACGACGTCACCCGCAAAGTCGAGCTCCTGGATCCGATGGTTCAACGTGTCCGCGACGAGCACGGTTCCGTCGGACGCGACCGCGATGTCTTCAGGTCGGGCGAATTCGCCCTCCGCGCGGCCATACGCGCCCGTCTTGCCGACGAATTCGCCTGTGGGCGAAAGGCGCTGCACGCGATTATTGCGGGAGTCGGCGATGTGCACCGTTCCGTCCGGCCCGATATCGATTCCGGCAGGGCTGTTGAATTGCCCGTCGCCGGCGCCCGGGCCGCCCCAGGTGAAACGATGCTCACCGTCGATTGAGAACACCTGGATTCGATGATTACCCGTGTCCGCAACATAGACCTGGCCGGTGTCGTCTACGGCAATCCCTTCCGGTGCGTCGAAAGCGCCCGGCCCGATCCCATATTCGCCCCATTCGCGAACGAATCCGCCGATCGCGTCGAAGACCTGGACGCGATGGTTCAGCGTGTCGGCGACGACCAGCGATCCGTCCGGAGCGACAGCGACATCGCCTGGGCTCGAAAGCTGCCCGGGCGCGCGCCCAAAAACACCGACGGCGCCGAGCGTGTAACCGTCCGGGCCGAAAAGCTGGATGCGATGATTCTCGGAGTCCGCGACGACCAGCGTGCCGTCCGGGCGAGCGTCGAGGCCTGACGGAGCGTTGAACTGGCCCAGCCCGCTGCCCTGCGCCCCCCAAGTCCCCATGAAGCTGCCGAGAGGCCCGAAGCGCTGGATTCGGCTGTTCCCGTGTTCGACGACGTAAACCGTGCTGTCAGCGCCGATATCGATCCCCCACGGCGCCAGGAAACGCTCTAGCGCATGGCCGGGTCGGCCCCAATCGGCATCGAAGAGCCCGTCGGGCGTTAGGCGCTGAATGCGATGGTTGTCGCGGTCGGCGACGTACAAGAATCCATCGGGCGCGACAGCGATATCGAGCGGATGGAGAAAGGCTCCCAACCCTTCGCCCTTCTCGCCGTAAGCGGCCATGAAGCGGCCGTCAGACCGAAAGCGCTGGATCCGATCGTTGAGCGTGTCGGCGACCAGGACATCGCCCTCGGCGGTGACGGCGATACCGCTCGGGCCTGACAGCCGGCCGCGCGCCGTCCCGCTTTCGCTCGCGACCGCGACGAACGCACCCGCGGCAGTGAACCGCTGCAACCGGTTGTTGCCGGTATCGGAGACCCAGACGCTGCCGTCAGGCGCGATGGCTATCCCGCGTGGCGACTCGAACTCCCCGGGCCCCGAACCTCGGCGCCCCCACGCTCCCATGAACACGCCGGTCGCGGTGAAGCGCTGGACCCTATGGTTCTCGGAGTCGGCGACGTATACGCTGCCGTCAGCGGCCACGTCCACGCCGCCGGGGAGCACGAAGCGGCCGTGCGCATTCCCGCGCGAACCCCACGCCCCAAGTAATGCTCCCGAGGCGTCGAAGCGTTGGATCCGATGGTTGTTCGAATCGGCGACGTAAACGGTCCGATCCGGCGCCACCGCGACCCCGCTCGGCGCGTCGAATTGCCCGGCGGTGTCCTGCGCTCCGATCGCGAAGTGAAAGATCGAAGTGACCTGGACGTCTTTGGACGGATCATCCGGATCGCTCTGGCCGGTCGCACTATCGACCGGAATGAACCAGGTCGAGATTGCCAGGAGGAGCAGGAAGCCGATGCGCGCGTGTCGCATGCGCGCAGAGAGGCGCGGGTGTTGAGGCATAGGGGTCTTCGATCGGCTCCGGAAATTGAACACGGTGCGGAGGCGACCGCCGGCGCGGCAGCGAAGAAATTTCTGTGGCGCGGCGTGCGCGGAAGTCGAATGTTAGGTGAAGATGCTGAGTGACAGTGCGCCGGGGCGTTTTGGCCTCCGGCGCGACGTATGGAGCATACCAGAGGGGAGCGTTTGGTACAATCGGGGCGAACGCATGCCCACGGAGATATCATGCAGAACTTGCGATCATTAGATCCGGGCGCCGTGATCGGCTTTATCGGCACCGGGGTGATGGGCGGCCCGATGGCGGCCAATCTCATGGCCGCCGGCTACTCGGTGCGCGTGTTCAATCGATCGCCAGAGCGGGCCGACGCTCTCGTGAAGGAAGGCGCGATTAGATCGGTCTCGGTCGCCGACGGGGCCTTGGGCGCGGACGCCGTCATCACGATAGTCGGGCTGCCGGAGGATGTGCGGGCGGTGTACTTCGGCGATGGTGGCGGAGGGCGACCTGGCGGCGAGCGAGAGGGTCGTGAGCGACAGGGCGAGCAGGCAGTCGGCGGCGAGCGTCCTGACAACACTGTCTTCGACTCAGGGCGTCCTGGACTTGTAGACGTCGCATCGCCCGGCACAATCCTGATCGACATGACGACCAGCCGGCCGTCGCTCGCCCGCGAGATCCACGCGGCGGCCACGGCGAGAGGAGTTTACGCGCTCGATGCCCCGGTCTCAGGCGGCGATGTCGGCGCGCGAGCAGGTACGCTCTCGATCATGGTTGGGGGCGATGCCGTCGCTTACACGGCTGCAGCACCTATTTTCGAGGCCATGGGGCGCACGATCGTCCATCAGGGTGCCGCGGGCGCAGGCCAACACACTAAGATGTGCAACCAGATCGCGATCGCTTCAACGATGGTCGGGATGGTCGAAGCGCTGCTCTACGCACGAAGCGCCGGTCTCAACCCGGCCATCGTTCTTGAATCGATCGGCGCCGGAGCGGCGGCGAGTTGGAGCTTGTCCAACCTCTACCCGCGCATCCTCGCCGGCGATCTTCAGCCGGGCTTCATGGTCCGCCACTTCGTGAAGGATCTACGGATCGCGCGCGACGAAGCCGTGGCCGCGGGAATCGACCTGCCTGGTCTCGCCAACGCCCTCCGGTTGTACGAGCAGCTCGAACGCCAAAGCGGTGCTGAGCTTGGTACGCAGGCGCTGGTGCGTGTGATGGAAGGGCGTCGGTCGGACGGCGCTCGATTGACGGGCGAGTAAGAGCCTGTCTGAGAAGTGAGGGCGGCCGCCGGTAGGTCGGCCTGCATTACAGTTCGGGTATGAGCAACCAACTCTACCCGACCGACCTGACCGACAGCCAGTGGGAAGTGTTGCAGGGACTGAACCCAGACGCCAAGCCGGGCGGGCGACCGCGGACAGTGGACATGCGCCTTCTGATCAACGCGATTCTGTTTGTGGTGGTGGGAAGCATCCAGTGGCGGATGCTTCCGAGAGAGTACCCACCGTGGAAAACGGTCTACCACTACTTCCGGCAGTGGCGTCTGACCGGCGACTGGCAGCGAATCCACGACACCCTTCGGGTGCTGGTCCGGCAATGCGATGGACGGCACAAGCATCCAACGGCCGGCAGCCTCGACAGCCAGGGCCTGCGTCGACGGCTAGAATGCGACCTGACCCGGGTGACATTACTCGTGAGGCAGTAGCAGCGCCAGGGTTACATTTGTCCGTGAGGCAAGATGGTGCGGGTTTCTTATTGTCGTTGGGCGTTCCTGAGCACACCAAGGCCCGCACGCGGGTGCTGACGCCGTTGTCGCAGGGCGGTACGCGCTCGCGTGGGATCAGTCTTTCGAGCGGTGCGTCCATCCGGTTCGCACGCGCTTTGCCAGTTCAACCTCCTCGGTCAGCGTGAGGCAGTGGGCGAGGCATTCGCGGAATTCCGTGTCCTCGCAATTGGCGCAGAGCAGAGTCAGATGACCGATCTTGCGGCCCGGTCGCTCGGCCTTGCCATAGGCATGCAACGCACTGCATGCAGGAACGGACTCCGCCAGTGCAGGCGGAAACGTGCCGACGATATTGACCATGGCGGAGGGGCGGGTGATGGCGGTATCGCCCAGCGGGTATCCGAGAATCGCCCGCAGGTGGTTTTCAAACTGCGAGGTGCGTGCTCCCTCGATAGTCCAGTGTCCACTGTTGTGGACCCGCGGCGCGATTTCGTTGGCCAGGAGCGCGTCCCCGCACTGGAACAGTTCCAGGGTCAAGACGCCCACATAGTCGAGATCATCCAGCAGGCGTCCGATCAGTGCTTCAGCTCGACCCTGAGCACCAATCCCCACGCGGCTCAGCGAGAGGCGCAGAATCCCGTCGCGATGGTGGTTTTCGCTCAGCGGATAAAACACCTTCGCGCCGCAGGCGCTGCGGGCCGCGATGATGGAGACCTCGCGATCAAAGGGAACCAGCGCCTCGACGATGCACGGCACGCCACCCAGCGCAGTCCACGTCGGCGCCAGATCCCGCCGTGTGCGCAACACCCCCTGGCCTTTGCCGTCATAGCCTTGGGTGCGGGTCTTGAGAATGGCAGGCAAGCCGATCGCGTCTACGGCCGCCTCAAGATCGTGCAGGCTGTTCGCTTCCGAGAATTCGGCGGTGGGGATATCCAGCGCGCGAAAACGACGCTTCTCGATCAGCCGGTCCCGGGCCACCGCCAACGCGGTCGACGATGGATGCACCTTGACGTACCGCTCCAGGAATTCGACGCTTTGCATCGGCACGTTCTCGAATTCATAGGTGACCACATCGGCCCATTGGGCCAGCTGAGTCAACGACGCCTCATCGTCGAACCCGGCGCACAGGTGCTCACCAAAAGTGATGGCGCAGGCCTGCGGGTCTGGGCAGAGAAACATGAACTTCAGCCCAAGCGGCCGTCCCGCTTGGGCCAGCATACGCGCCAACTGGCCGCCACCCAGCACACCAATGTTCATTGGTCCGCCCCGCGCGGATCGGGTTGCGCCAGCACCGCGTCGGTTTGCCTCTTGCGATACGCCTTCAGCGCGGTGGCGACCCATGCATGTTTGTTGCCCAGAATGGCCGCCGCCAACAGAGCGGCATTAATCGCTCCGGCCCGGCCGATGGCGAGCGTGCCCACCGGGACGCCGGCGGGCATCTGGGCGATGGAGAGCAGCGAGTCCATGCCATTGAGCGTCTTGGACTGCACCGGTACCCCCAGTACCGGCAGAGCGGTCTTGGCCGCGGTCATGCCGGGCAGATGGGCCGCACCACCCGCGCCGGCGATAATCACCTCAAGGCCTCGTTCCTCGGCTGCCTCCGCGTAGGCGAACAACCTGTCCGGCGTTCGATGGGCCGAGACCACTTCCACTTCGTGCGGAACCCCGAGTTGCTCAAGGACTTGCACGGTGTGTCCCATGGTCTCCCAGTCCGACTTCGAACCCATGATGACTCCCACCAGCGGCCTGTCTGCTTCCTTCGTCACGGTCGTGATCCCCTGCTGCTCAGAACTTCCCGGGCCGCAGCACTGCGACCTCGGACACAAACATAATTATGGCGTAGTTCTCGTAGTAGCGGGCCTGCAGGTGTGAGGCGATCGCCTCAGCGGTCGCGGCGTCGCAGACGACCTCGACGCGGATGTTGCTGCTTTCGCCCCAGGCGGCGTTGCGTGTCCCCCGGCTGCCCTTGCCGCGGGCGTCGGTCACGGTGTAACCCTGAACCCCCAGGCGTTCGAGGTCTTTGGCTAAGACGCTCTCCAGGGCAGCCTCGGTGATGAAGGTGAGAAGTTTGCGCATCGAGCTGTTCATGAGCCTAGCCTCCGGTCAAGGCGAATACTTTCGCCGCCATGGCGTGATAGAGCGGAATGCCGGCCAGGACGTTGAACGGGAAGGTGACGCCCAGAGAAGCGGCCAGCGACAGCGTTGGGTTGGCCTCCGGCACCGAAATGCGCATGGCGGCGGGCACGGCGATGTACGACGCACTCGCTGCCATTATGGCCAACATGGCCGTGCCCCCCAGCGAGAGTCCGAGTCCGTAACCCAGCGCGATGCCCACCGTGGAGGAGAACAGCGGCATGCCGATGCCGAACAGCACGAGGAACAGGCCGTGCTGCCGCAGGCTGCCGAACTGGGCGGCCGTGATCAGTCCCATCTCCAGCAGGAACAGCGCGAGGATTCCCTTGAACAGGTCGAAGAACAGGGGCTCCATCGGAGCCATCCCTTCCGCGCCGGCGGCCCAGCCGATCACCAGCCCTCCCACGAGCAGGACGATGCCCTTGCCCAGCAACGCCTCGTGCGCGATCGCGCCGATTCGCATTTCGCGGGAGAATCCGCGGGCCAGAACAATCCCCACCAGGATGGCCGGGATCTCCAGCACGGCGAGCAGGAACGGCATGTGCGCCTCGAACTCGATCTGCCGGCCGGCAAAATAGGCGGCGGCGACGGCATACGTGGCGACGCTGACCGAGCCATAGTGGGCAGCAATGGATGCCGCGTCCGCGCGGGGGAAACGCCCCATGAACCGGAGTACCGGAAAGGCAACCAGCGGCAACAACGTGCCCATCGCCATGACCGCGAGGGCTTGCAGCACGAGGTCGCCGAAGGGCTGCTTGGCGAGTTCGACGCCGCCCTTGAGGCCGATGGACAGCAGCAGGAGCATGCTCACCAGCTCATAGACGGCCGCGGGCAGGCGCAACTCCGAGCGCAGCAGGCCGGCTGCCAGCCCGAGCAGGAAGAACAGCAAGACGGGATCGAACGTGCTCAAGATGTCGAAACTTGATTGTGTGGCGGCGCCGATGGCAGGACCAGGCTGCCGCTGCCGTCCTGGTAGATCGGCGGCCGCACGAGTCCGGGGTAGCGTGCTTCGAGCATTTGCAACTCGGCGCTCACGCAGGAATCCGGCGCATCGTCCGCAAAGACCGGAATGAAACGTGCGGTGAGCGTGGTCGCGACTTCAGAACCGAAGCACGCCAGCAGCGCTGCCACCAGATCGACTCGGGAGACGGCGTTTGCCGCCGCTTCAAGCCAGCACAGCATCCATAGGCCGTTGATCCCGGCTGCCTGCAGGATACGGACGGTTTGCTGTGCGCCTGACGCATCCGGCAGGACCAGCGCGTTGGGGAGGTTGGAGACGTCATTCTTCGTCGATCCAGTTGCCCTGCACGGTTTGAATACCGCTGGTGGGCGACCGACGCCGAAGGAACGACTGGTAAACCCCCAGGTCTTCGTTGGCGCGTGCCAGGTACGCATCGTTGCGCACCAGCAAGAAGGCGCTTCTGGCTTCGGTCAGCATGTCTTCATTCCTGCGTAGCTGGCGGGCACAGGCCTTCTCAAGACAACCGACCGCGGCGCGAAAGGCCGTGCAGCGACCCGATTGATTCTATTGGTCTGAACTAATCAGATATAGTCGAATATTACTTTCTGATCTCGACTTTGGCCATTTTAGGATGGTTAGACTAGACAAAATAGGCAGGCTG
>JBCLES010000055.1:0-21450 GCA_038913135.1 Anaerolineae bacterium | reverse complement strand
GCGCGGGCGAACGATAGATCAACGGTCCACCCGCCGCCCCGCATCACACGGAGCACGCTCGTCGCTGCCTCGGCGTCCTCTCGCCCGTCCGCCGCATCGTACGGGTAGCCGTACTCCGGTACTGCCTCGTCCGCATCGCCCGCCCCGAACAGGCTCGCCGTCCATTCGTACACGTTGCCCGCCAGGTCCGCCACCTCCTCTGCCGTGTCGCCGCTCGCGAACGAGCCCGGTGGGCTCGTTCGCTTCACCCGCGTCTCGTACGTGTTCGCCCGCAGTCGGTCCCACTCGTCGCCCCACGGGTACCGCCGTCCTTCCCGCCCGCCCGCCGCCGCCTCCCATTCTACCTCCGTCGGCAGCCGCACCCGCAGGCCCGTCTCGGCCGACAGCCAGGCGCAGTACGCCCGGGCCTCGTACCAGCCCACCCCCACCACCGGCTGCGCTGGGTGGTTGTACCGCGCGTCTCCCCAGACCCGCGGCTCCGTCTCCCGCTTCGCTTGCCACTGCCCCTCTAGCGCCGCCTCGAAGCCCGCGGCATCCAGCTTTAGCCAGCCCTGCCAGCGCTCCTGGACCGCCGCGCTCGGGAAGCGTCCCTCGCTGGCCATCTGCTCGAACATCGTCGGATCGGTCAGGAATCGCTTCCGCCACCAGCGGGTGTTGGCCTTCGCCTCTTCGTTCGCCAGCTCCCCCCGCCGCCAGCGCTGCCCGTCCGCCGTGTCCCACCATCGCTCGTCCTCGTAGCCGCCCGCGTCCAGGAAGCACGCCCACTCCGCGTTCGTCACCGGGTATTGCCCGACCTGGAACCCGGTGATCTCGACCGTGTGGCGCGGGATGTGGGCCGCGCTGGTGCCGCTTGCACCCGGTAGAGACCTTCGATTGGCGCGTCATCCCCTATCGGGTACACCCCGCCCGGGATCGCCACCAGTGGCGGCATCAGGTACGTCCCGTACGGCCCCTCCCGCCGCTCGAGCCGCGGGTCCCCCAGGTCGCCCACCGCGTACCCGCACGCGATCCGCTCCCGCAGGTCCGCCGCCACGTCGCGGCTCCGCTTCACCAGCGCCCTCCGCAGCTCGTCCAGCAGCGCCTCCGGCAGCCGCGATCGCACCTCCGCCTGTGCCGCCGCCCGCCCCGCCAGCGCCAGGTTCGTCGCCATCACGCCCCGCACGAACGCCGCCGGGTCGTCCGCCATCGCCGCCGCCAGCACCGTCGTCTCCTCCCAGCCCGCCCCCGGCAGGGGCGGTAGCGGGTCGGCCGGGTCGAGCGCGTCGATGACCTCGTGCACCGTGGGGCTGATGTGGGCCGCCCGCCACTCCACGCGCACCAGCTCCGGGTCGGGTGCGATGGCCAGTTGGCGCGCCGCGAAGTACTCCTGCACCAGCTGGTGGATGTACATCAGCTCTTCGGCGGCCTGGTCCTCGTCCAGCACCGCCAGCGCCTCGCCGGCCTCGACCACCGCTTCGTCCGCGTCGCAGTCGAGCACCGCCAGCGCATCGTCGTAGTCGATGCGCACCTGCGACCCGCCGCCGTCGTCGCGCGCCGTCTGCATGGTGTGCGCCAGGAGCGATAGCTTCGGGATCAGGACGCCTCGGTCGGGGAGGTCGTACGGCGTTTGCCACTTCCAGGCGGCGAGGCGCTTCAGATCGCGCCCCTCCAACAGCTCCCCCGGCTCGAACAGCGCGTTCCCCCGCTCCACCTCGCGCCGCAGCGCCTGCCGCACGAATCCGGTGAACAGCGCCGCCCGCCCCGCCGGCATCTCGCCGGTGGCGTCCACCTGCTCGACGAGCAGCGCCAGGAA
Organism: Anaerolineae bacterium; assembly: GCA_038913135.1. Lineage (GTDB taxonomy): Bacteria > Chloroflexota > Anaerolineae > Epilineales > Epilineaceae > JBCLES01. Next base: position 19,658 of record JBCLES010000055.1, on the reverse strand, counting down.
GTACGGCGAGCGCAGGACCTCCAGCTGCGGGCTGCCCTCAAGCGCCGCCCAGATCTCGCGCCAGCGGCCAGGGCTATACAGCGTCAGGAAGTCGCGCACTTGCTCGTCCGACAGCGGCTCGATGCGCACTTGCGGGACGCGAAGGTCAGGCGTCGAGAGCGGCTGGCTGTAGTCGAGCGATCGGCAGCTGAAGACGACGCGGTTGCCGGGCCGCGTGGCGACGAGGTGCTGCAGCCACGCCTTCCACAGCTGCACGCGCTCGCGGAAGTCCTTCTCGCTCGCCGCCGGCATCTCGTTGAGCGCATCGAGGAGGAGCGTGACGCGGCCCTCGGCCAGCAGGTCGTCGAGCGCCGGAAGGGCGGGGTTGCGCGCGGCCCACTGCGTGGACAGCCACTCGCCTGGGAAGGGAAGGGCCTGGCTAGACTGCGACTGGGCGTACGTGTTCAGCGAGATGAAGAACGTCATCCTCTCCCCGTCGGCCTCGCCGCGAAGGCCGGCGATGGCCGTGTCCAGCTCAAGGCGCCGCAGCAGCGTCGACTTGCCGCCGCCCGGCGGCCCGAGCACGACGATCGCGGGATCGCCCACGCTCGCCAGGATCTCGCCGAGGCCGTCGTACCGCTCGTCCTTGGCCGCCCATCGCCCTTGGACCGACTCTTCGCCTTGGTCAATGAGCAGTGTGAGGCCGACGAAGCGGCCGTCCAGCCGATAGCGCGGCTGCGACCACTCCGCGATGCGGCCCAGCCGCCACTCGCGCCAGTCGGCTGGCTTGTGGCGCGCAAGCCCGGCGGCTTCGGTGGTCGTCAGGGTGATCGCCTCGCCGACGTCCGAGCGCAGCGTATCTTCGAGGCGGGCCCAGATGCCGCCGGCGGCTGTTGCGACGTCGCCTGCTGCGCCCGCATCGACGTCGCCCGCCTCGACCACCCGCACCCGGTCGCGCGGGTGAAGCGCCTCGGCCGTCGTCGGCGGCGTCGCGACTTCGGGAAGACCTGGCCCCTCGAGCTGGAAAAGGTGCTCAGTGTGCCGCAGGTCCTTCAGCCGGTGCTCGCCCCAGTCGCGAAGCGACGTCCCCTCCGGTAGGTGCTCGCGGACGATGACGGCCGTGACCCCCGATAGCAGCACCTGCCCCCCATGCCCCGCCGCCTCGATCCGCGCCACCCGGTTCACCGGCTGCCCGAAGTAGTCCCCGCCGCGCTCGGTGGCCTCGCCCGTGTGCAGCCCCATGCGCACGGCGATCGGCAGGAAGCCGTCGCCGAACGCCGACCAGTCCTCGGCCGCCACGGCAAGCTGCGCCGCGATGGCCGCCGCCACGCCCGCGCCCGCGGTGGCGAAGGCGGCGCAAAACGCGTCGCCGACCGTCTTGAAGACGTGGCCCGCGTGCGCTTCGATCGCCGCGCGGAGCAGGGCGTCGTGGCGCACGAGGGCGGCTCGCATCGCGTCGGGGTGGTGGTCCCAGCGCGCGGTGCTGCCCTCGATGTCGGTGAAGAGGAACGTTACGGTGCCGGTGGGGAGGGTGGGCATGGCGCGAATCATCCGTGACCGACCTGCACTCGTCAAGGACAGGACGGCTGGAAGGCGCTCATGTCCGAGACGCGAGTGCCTGACTGAGCTCGATCAGCGGCTCTCCGGCTTCCAGAAATGCGACGATCTGCGGCCAGCTTCCGCGAAGGATCGACCAGAGCTCGGCATTTCGGACGTTGCTGATCGTGATCCAGATCACGCGCGGAGAGGGGCCATGCCGCTCGAGCAGATAGACAAAGTCGACATCATTGGTGATGACGACTCCACCGGCATCTCTGGCCGCCTCGAATATGGCTGCGTCCGATGCAGTGTGCGCCTCAAAGTCGAAGCCGTGCACGTCTTCGACGCCAAACTCCGCGGTCAGACGTCGCGCGAGCAACGGTGGCAGCTGGGCGTTTATCCAGATCGGGCCAAGCGCCGGGCCGAGCACGCGTCACGCGGCCAGCACGGGGTGGTCGAGCCGGCGGGCGGCGTATTGAAGGCAGGCAACGATATCGTCCGCTTCCAGATACGGATACTCGTCGAGAATCGCCTCGTGCGTTTCGCCGGCAGCAAGCAACTGAAGAACATCGGTCACGCGGATGCGCATCCCCCGGATGCACGGTCGCCCGCCGCATTGATCGGAGTTGATCGTGATCCGTTCGAGCAATAGCTCCACGCTGATTCCTCGTCGCGCTGTCAGAACGCGCCATGGGCGTTCGCATGAGACCGGGGGCCAGCCGCCTCCTGTCAGGATTTTAGCCGCCGCGCGCCAGCATGCGCAACCTCGGTGTCCGCCGGGCAATCGCTGTCCTGTGCAACCACCCGGCCGAACAATCCAGTGCCTAGTGGGCGCCTCTCGGCGCCACGCGCCGCGTGCGCGGCGCTCCAATGGACAATGGATCAGGGGATGGGGGACGCCGCCGCCACAACCACCCGAAAGCCAATCGCGAAGTAGCTGCGGACGGGGTGATTGGTGCCACGATAAGCGGCGCGGGCGTACGATGGATCTTCGTCCCACCCGCCGCCCCGCACCACACGGCGCACGTCGTTCGAGAAGTCAGCTACCTCGCGTCCATCGCCTGCGCGGTAGGGATAGCCGTACTCGGGATCCTCGTCACTCCGACCAAACGCACTTGTCGTCCACTCGAACACGTTGCCGGTCATGTCGCAGACCCCTTCCGGCGTGTCGCCGCCCGGTAAGACGCCCACCGGCGCCGACCGCCGCAGATGCATTTCGGCCGTGTTGCATTTCAGCCGGTCGAACGCATCGCTGTAGGCGTAACGCCGGCCCTCCGCCCCGCGCGCCGCAGCTTCCCATTCGGCCTCCGTCGGAAGTCGCACCGGCAGCCCCGTTTGCGCCCACAGCCAACCACAGTACGCCCGCGTCTCGTGCCAGCTCACGCCCACTACCGGCTGCCCGGGGCGATTGAACCGATGGTCCCGCCAGAAACGCGGCTCCGTGAACCGCGATTCCGGGTACAGCGCGTTTAGGTGCGCTTCCAGCTCCGCGTCGCTCATCGTCAAGCGTGAGAGCCAGCGCTCGTGGATCACCTCATCCAAGCTGCCTTGCTCGACCAAGCGGTCCATCAACTCCGGCTCTGCCTTGAACTTGGCCAGCCAGTAGCGCACGCCCTCGTGAATTCCAGCCGCCGTGCCGATGCCCAGGCGCCATTCGCGACCGGCCGCCGTATCCCACCACCGCTCATCCTCGTACCCGCCCGCGTCCATGAAACATGCCCACTCCGCGTTCGTCACCGGAAACTGTCCGATTTCGAAGCCCGCGATCTCGACGACATGGCGCGGCATGTGTGCCGTCGTCGTGCCGCCGATGTACTCGATCGGCTCGTCGTCCCCTATCGGGTACACCCCGCCCGGGATCGCGACCAGCGGCGGCATCAGGTACGCGCCGTGCGGGCCCTCCCGCCGCTCGAACCGCGGGTCCCCCAGATCACCGGCCGCGTAGCCGCACGCGATCCGCTCCCGCAGGTCCGCCTCTGCGTCGCGGCTCCGGTGCACCAGCGCCCAGCGCAGTTCGTCGAGCAGCGCCTCCGGCAGCCTCGACCGCACCTCCGCCTGCGCCGCCGCCCGCCCCGCCAGCGCCAGGTTCGTCGCCATCACGCCGCGGATGAACGCCGCCGGGTCGTCCGCCATCGCCGCCGCCAGCACCGTCGTCTCTTCCCAGCCCGTTCCCGGCAGCGGCGGCAGCGGGTCCGCCGGGTCGAGCGCGTCGATCACTTCGTCCACGGTTGGGCTGATGTGGGCCGCACGCCACTCGACGCGCACCAACTCCGGGTCGGGGGCGGCGGCCAGTTGGCGCGCGGCGAAGTACTCCTGCACCAGCTGGTGGATGTACATCAGCTCTTCGGCGGCCTGGTCTTCGTCTAGCACCGCCAGCGCCTCGCCCGCTTCGACCACGGCCTCGTCCGCGTCGCAGTCGAGCACTGCCAGGGCGTCGTCGTAGTCGATCCGCACCTGCGACCCGCCGCCGTCGCCGCGCGCCGATTGCATCGCGTGCGCCAGCACCGAGAGCTTGGGGATCAGGACGCCTCGATCGGGCAGGTCGTACGGGGTCTGCCACTTCCAGGCGGCCAGGCGCTTCAAGTCCCGGCTCTCCAACAGCTCGCCCGGCTCGAACAGCGCGTTCCCCCGCTCCACCTCCCGCCTGAGTGCCTGCCGCACGAACCCGGTGAACAGCGCCGACCGCCCCGCCGGCAGCTCGCCCGTGGCATCCACCTGCTCGACGAGCAGCGCCAGGAAGTACGGTGAGCGGAGCACCTCCAGTTGCGGGCTGCCGTCCAGCGCCGCCCAGATCTCGCGCCATCGACCCGGGCTGTACAGCGCCAGGAAGTCGCGCACCTGCGCATCCGACAGCGGCTCGATGCGCACCTGCGGCACGCGCAGGTCGGGCGTGGACAGCGGCTGGCTGTAGTCGAGGGAGCGACAGCTGAACACGACGCGGTTGCCCGAGCGCGTCGCGACCAGGTGTTGCAGCCACGCCTTCCACAGCTGCACCCGCTCGCGGAAGTCCTTCTCGCTCGATGCAGGCATCTCGTTGAGCGCGTCCAGCAGCAGCGTGACGCGGCCCTTGGCCAGCAGGTCGTCCAACGGCGGGAGCGCGGGGTTGCGCGCGGACCATTGGGACGACAGCCACTCGCCTGGCGCGGGCGGTGGGTCGCCGGGTCGGTGCGGCGCATAGGTGTTCAGCGAGATGAGGAACGTCACCCGCTCCCCGTCGGCCTCGCCGCGAAGGCCGGCGATGGCCGTGTCCAGCTCAAGGCGCCGCAGCAGCGTCGACTTCCCGCCGCCCGGCGGGCCGAGCACGACGATCGCCGGGTCGCCCACGCCCGCCAGCAGCGCGCCGAGGTCGTCGTACCGCTCCTCCTTGGCCGCCCATCGCCCTTGCACCGACTCCTCGCCCTGGTCGATGAGCAGCGTCAGGCCGACGAACCGGCCGTCCAGCCGATAGCGCGGCTGCGACCACTCCGCGATGCGGCCCAGCCGCCACTCGCGCCAGTCCTCGGGCTTGTGGCGGGCCAGCTCGACGGCCTCGGTGGTCGTCAGGGTGATCGCGTCGCCGGCGTCGGAGCGCAGTGCGCCTTCGAGGCGGGCCCAGATGCCGCCGGCGGCTGTTGCGACGTCGCGGCCAACGTCGATGGCCGCACGCCCGAGCCTTATATCGCCAGCATCGACCGTATAGACGTCGCCCGCCTCGACCACCCGCACCCGGTCGCGCGGGTGCAGCGCCTCGGCCGTCGTCGGCGGCGTCGCGACTTCGGGAAGACCTGGCCCTTCGAGCTGGAACAGGTGCTCCGTGTGGCGCAGGTCCTTCAGGCGATGCGTGCCCCAATCGCGCAGCCCGAAGCCCTCGGGTAGCAGCTCGCGCACGATGTTGTACGTCGCGTCCGACACGAGCACCTGGCCGCCGTGCCCCGCCGCCTCGATCCGCGCCACCCGGTTCACCGGCTGCCCGAAGTAGTCCCCGCCGCGCTCGGTCGCCTCGCCCGTGTGCAGCCCCATGCGCACCGCAATCGGCGGGAAACCGTCGCCGAACGCCGTCCAGTCCTCGGCCGACACGGCGCGTTGGGCCGCGATGGCGGCCGCCACGCCGGCGCCCGCGGTGGCGAAGGCGGCACAGAACGCGTCGCCGACCGTCTTGAAGACGTGGCCCGCGTGCGCCTCGACCGCCTCGCGTAGCAGGGCGTCGTGGCGCACCAGGGCGGCGCGCATGGCGTCGGGGTGCGGTCCCAGCGCTGCGTCGAGCCTTCGATGTCGGTGAAGAGGAACGTGACGGTGCCGGTGGGGAGGAGGGGCATGCGAGCTCACGGCGCTGGGTGCTGACGAAGCTGGCTGATCGAGAGTTGTACACACGAAGAGACTGCGTCCGAAACGAATGCGGCGAAGGCTCGTGCGGCGCTGCTATCATAGCAAGACGTGCGCGGCTACGCTATGGGAATTCGGTCCGGGAGAGCGAAATGTCCAGTCGATCCGATGCCAACACACGATCCCACGAGAGCTTTCCGCCACGCACCATCCACGACGAATCTGGCGCCGTTGTCGGCGTGATCCTGGCCGTCGGCGACTACACGCGGTTCCTCCATGTGCTGGCGGAGCGCTCCGACTGGGAGGACCTGCCGCCCTACCTTCAAGACGCGGTGGACAACCTTGTCGCGGACGAAGCCGAGGCCGAGTCCGGCGAGCCGCGCCAGCTGCGCGACCTGTTGCACGCAGCTGGGTAGCCTACGCTCACCGCACCGACATCGTGGCGTCCTACTCGGTCGCGCTCAGCCCCGCCGCGGAGCGCGAGTGGCGCAAGTTGGAGGGGGACGCTCGCGAGCGTGTGACGGCCGTCCTCCTTGCGCTCGAAGACGATCCTCGACCCACGGGTGTCGCCAAGCTCCAGAGTGCAGCGGACCGCTGGCGTGTGCGTGTGGGCGATCATCGTGTGATCTATCGGGTCAATGACGAAGGGCGAAAGGTGACCGTTTTGCGGATTGCCCATCGGCGTGAGGTTTATCGATAGGGAAGTCTTCAAACGGCCATTTCTATCATGGGTTACACCAATAATCACCCAGGGTTGCAAGTCCTCCGGAGGTACTGCAATATCCGCCCGCGAGCCGTTCTGAGCGGCCGCGCGACCGATCCGGATGATCGATGGAGGATGGCATGGAACAAATCAACGAAACGCTGCCGACGGACGGCGCACCCGAAGGGTTGATAGCGCCGGAGGGCACTTCGCGCCGCGCGTTCTTGCAGCGCATGGCCGCCCTCGGCCTGGTTGCCGGCGTCGCGCCGCAGCTGATCGCTTGCGGCGGTGACACCGGCGCCGGAACGGCCGGCGATGCAGGCAGCTCGGCATCCGATCTTAACTGCAACGATCCTTCGACCATGAGCGACGTAGACGTCTCGACTCGCACGGCTCTCGGCTATGTCGAAACGTCGGTCATGGAAGGGCAGAGCTGCACGAATTGCCTGCACAACGAACCACCTGTGAACGGCGGCTGCGGGACATGCAAAGTAGTACCGGGCACGATCAATCCGGGGGGCTGGTGCAGCGTCTGGGTTGAGCTCACCTAATCGGTACCTTCCACGTGTCGCCAATCCGGATGTCGAGTCCGGTGCGCGAGCACGGCATATCTTTTGCGTAATCGTCCGACCACACCGTTCATCCTAACGGAATCGAGCGAGGAGCAGACCATGTCCGATGAGAAACGTGCCGGCACTCATGTTGACGAGAGCGATTCGGGATCAGAGCCCCATCCGCGCGGCACGCTCTTCTTGATGCTGCTCTTCCTGATCTCGATCGCCGCGATGTGGGCTTACATGTACCTCATCATGCTCGAGCGAGGCTGATCACATGCACATCGATTACTACGAGAAGATCTTCCTTAGTCTCACCGTCGCCATGCTTGCGGTCATGCTCGTCGCGATCGGCCAGGGCGTCCTGAATCACGACATCACGGTCGCGACTCCTTCGGGGCGCATTGACCCGCTTACGCTCGATCAGACAGCTCCGTTCGACGCCCCCGGAGTCGTCGAAACCGGCGACAACACATTCGACGTCTACCTCATCGCTCGAAAGTGGCAGTATCAGCCGAACGAGATCCACTTGCCCGAAGACGCCGTAGCCACGTTCTACGTCAGTTCGCCCGACATCGTACACGGCTTCATGGTGATCGACACGAACATCAACATCATGGTCCTGCCTGGCGAAATCTCGCGCGTCACCCAGCGCTTCGGCTCTGCGCGCGAGCACTTGATCGTCTGTCACGAGTATTGCGGGACCGGCCATCAAGCTATGTTCGGAAGGATCATCGTTGGGGAGGGGGGATCATGACAAGCGCTGCCTTGACGAGCCCATCCCTGTCGGGCGTCGCCCTACCAAGCGTCCGCGAAGGCGGCATCTTCGGTGCTCGCGATACCAACATGATCCGCGGTCAGATTCTGCTTGGCCTGACCGCCTTCGGCATCGGCTGCCTTGCCGGCCTGGCGCAGGCGCTCGACCGAGTCTTGCCTCCGACCAGCACCATTTGGCGGTTTTTCCCTTTCCAAGAGAACTACTATCAGGGCCTGACGATGCATGGCGTCCTGATGGCCTTCGTATTCATGTTCGGCTTCTCGAACGGCTTCTTGGCCCTGGTGCATCATCGTTCTCTGGGCCGGCGGCCGATGACGGGTCTTCTCATAGGCTCGTTTGCATGCGCGGTCTTGGGTACGGTGCTCGCCGGTGCGACGATCATGATGAACCAGGCGAGCGTGCTCTTCACGATGTATCCGCCTCTCCAGGCTCATCCGGCGTACTATCTTGGCGTGACGCTCCTAGTCGTGAGCACATGGCTGACCGCGGCGGCCGTTTTCCTATCGTATCGCGGTTGGCGCGCCGACCATCCGGGCGAGCGCATCCCGCTCCAGGCCTTCACTGTCATCGCTACGTATGCTATGTGGGTGATCGCGTCGCTGGGCGTTGCGATCGAGGTGCTGGTCCTCCTGCTTCCATGGTCGCTCGGAATCGTCGACAAGACCGATCCGGAACTGGCGCGCACGCTCTTCTGGTTTTCGGGCCACGCTATCGTCTACTTCTGGCTCCTGCCGGCCTACGTCTCGTGGTACACGATGCTCCCGAAGCAGGCGGGCGGGCGGCTCCCAAGTGACGCCCTCGCGCGCCTGGTCTTCATCCTTTTCCTGCTGCTTTCGATTCCGACGGGCCTGCACCACCAATACACGGATCCCGGCCTGCGCGCCGACATCAAGTTGATCCACCTCGTGCTGACGTTCGGCGTGTTCTTCCCGAGCATGATCACCGCCTTCACGTTGATGATGTCGCTTGAAGACGCCGGGCGGCGGCATGGCGGCAAGGGCCTCCTCGGTTGGATCCGGACGCTGCCGTGGGGTAGGCCCTCCTTCACGGCGCAGATCTTGGCCATGCTCGGCTTCGTCCTAGGCGGCATAAGCGGCCTCGTAAACGCGAGCTACAACGTCAACCTTGTGGTTCACAACACGGCCTGGATACCGGGCCACTTCCACCTGACGGTCGGCACCGCGGTGACGCTCACGCTGCTCGGGATCTCTTATTGGCTGATCCCGCATCTCTATGGCCGAGCGCTTTGGGGCCGAAAGGTCGCGCTGGCGCAGTCTTGGCTCTGGTTCGGCGGAGTTCTCATCTTCTCGCGAGGCCAGATCATCGGGGGGTTGGCGGGCTTGCCGCGGCGGCTGAACATTTCCCTGCTGGCCTACGATCAGCCGGAGTGGGTTACGTCGCACTGGATGACCGCGATCGGCGGTACCGTCATGTTCATCTCGGCGGTCCTGTTCTTCGTGGTGATCGGCATGACGCTGTGGCGCGGAGAGCGGAACGCGTCCGAGCCGATGCCGGTCGCAGAGGCGATGCGCAATTCATCGGAAACTTGGCCGCTGCTCGACAATTGGAAAGTTTGGGTCGGGGTCGCGGTCGCGCTTATCGTCCTCTCGTACGGCCCTGTCCTCTTGACGTATACGCCGAACTTCGTTTCACCGGGAGACATGGGCGCGTTCGGTGGCGGATGAGAAGATCGGACGCACAACTCGATTCACAAGGACGCCCACCGATAAGCAAGCGAGTGCTTGCAATGCGGGTCGTGGCGGCGGTTGCGATCGCGATGCCGGCCTCGGTCGTCGTCTATCGCTGGTTGAACTGGGAGATCGATGCTCTCGGCGGTCCGGTGGCTCGGTCGATGGGGGTGATGGCGAGCATCGTCCTTATCGCCGCGATCACGGCGCTGTGGCGAACGCTTCCGCCGCCAAGTTGATCTGCGGGGCCGATGTGAAATGCGATGGCCACATCAATGACTGAGCCCACCGTCTTGACGGTATTCGTCGCGGCGATGATCACTGCGCTCGCGACGGGCCTAGGCGCCATCCCGTTCTTCTTCGTCAAGCACATGCGGCGCTGGTGGCTCGGCATCGCGAACGCGATCGCGTCCGGCGTGATGCTGACGGCGTCGTTCAACCTCCTGCAGGAGGCACTTTCGGCGCCCGGCGCGATTCAGCGGACGGTCCTCGGCATGTCCCTTGGACTTGTACTCGTGCTCGCTTCACACCGATTTTTGGCGGACCGGAACGACGGCGCCGAGCCGCTCGCGATCGGCGCGCTCAGGGGCAAGGATGCGCTCGAAGCGCTCCTGATCGTCGGGGTGATGACGGCCCATTCGTTCACGGAGGGCGCGGCAGTGGGCGTGGCGTACGGGAGCGGCGAGACGCTGGGCCGCCTCTTGACGACGACGATCGCGCTCCACAACGTGCCGGAAGGGCTGGCGATCAGCCTGGTGCTGGTGCCGCGCGGCGTGTCGGCATGGCGGGCGGCGGGTTGGAGCATCTTCTCAAGCTTGCCGCAACCGCTGATGGCGGTGCCGGCCTTCATCTTCGTCCAGCTATTCCATCCTATGCTCCCGGTTGGCCTCGGCTTCGCGGCGGGCGCGATGCTCTGGGTGGTGTTCGGGGAGCTGGTCCCGGACGCGAACGCGGAATGCAAGCCGCATACGGTCGCCTTCGTGGTGACGGCGTCGTGCGCGGCGATGCTGGCGGTGCAGGGGTTGTTGCGGTAGGCCCCGCCCCCCGTCGGCGAGTCACGTCGCGAAGGGCGGGGTGACATGGATAAGGATCGACAAAAGGGTGTGGGCGCTCTTAAGGCTCCAGGCCGAGATCCCTTCGAAGGGACTCGAATGCTTCGGCGCCGACGGAGATCCCCGACTGAGTCGAGGCATCGCTGTGCTCCCATTCGCGGAGCAGCGCATCGACCCGGGCCCGCCCTTCGGGCATCGCGCACGCTTCGCGCGGCGTCTGGTCATCGAGCGCCGGGATGCGCTCGTCGGCCCACTGCTCCACATGCTTTCGGAGGCGCGATCGCATGATCTCGACGGCCTCGGCCGGCGGCTCGATGACCTGACGCTGACCGGAGCGCGAAAGCATGCCACCGCTTGCGAAGCGCTCCATGACGGCCTCCATCACATCCTCCTCATGGCTGTCGCCGAACTCGATTTGTTCGCCGAGCCACACCTCCAATCGTTCGCGGATCGCCTCGTCGCGCTCGCGGCTTACGGTCGACGTGACGATCGAATGCTTCCCGACCTCGATCTGCGCCTGGAGGACGTTCGGCATGAGTACGTCGTCCGGTCGCTCGATCACCCACACGAATCCGAGCGTCGCGCTCGGCTCGTCGTCGATGATGCGATGGCCTTCGGCGCCCTCGTCCTCGGCCTCCAGCTCTGGCTGGGCGCGCAGGGTGGCGATGATGCCTTCCCGGTCGGCGGGGTCGAATTCGAATCGGCTTTCAACTTGAATGAGCTCTTGCCCGTCGGTGGTTCGGAGGCCGGCGAATGGAGGGGTGCTTGGGGGGGTGAGGATCTCGCCGAGAAGGCCGAGCAGCCCGAGGTCAAATTGGAGCAGATCCACGGGGTCGTGGACCTGGGCTTCCTTGAGCTTGGCGCCAAATGCTTCGATGACGGCCTTGATCTGTGGTGGACTCGACAACGGGGCGGAAGCGCCAAGGATGCGCGCGCCTTCGATCTCGACGACCTGCGCGAAAATGATCGACCAGCGGACCACGGTCCTGGAGAGATTGCGATCGTGCACGAAGTGCTCACGATCGACGATGAGATCACGCAGCACTATCCCGCGCCCTGGATCAAGCTCAACTACCTCCCAAAACGAGAGCGGTTCACGCCTGAGCGTCTCGACCATCGCGGACATGCGCGGGTGACGCTCCGCGGCGGCGAGCCATTCGGCGGCGATGGTGTTGGGCGACGGCGCGCCGACATGCTCGCGTGGCGAGAGAGAGCCATCTGGTCGCCAGAGGGCGACGAGCCAGGGCAGAAGGAGGAGCTGGATCATCGCGTCGTCCTCGGGCAGGCCCCACACCCTGGCCTGGTCGCGCTGGACGAGCTCGCCTGCGTCCTCCATGGCCTCCTCGATCTCATCGTAGCCGAAACGGTCAAGGCCGAACTCGTGCAATGTCCGATTCGCCTTGTTCATCAACGATCGAGCACGATCCGGATCGACCGGCTTGCCGCTGGTCCGCTTCGGGGCCCCTGCGAGCACGGTCAGGTCCGGCCGCTGCGCTCGCCCACAACAGTGCTTGTGCTTCTTGCCGCTGCCGCATGGGCACGGTTCGTTGCGTTTGACGGCCATGTGTCGCATCTCCTCGTTCGCTACCAGCGTGTCGAGCCGATCATCGACACCGATCCATGATCATGGATCCCGGGCTTTGTTTCAAGCGCGTCGCGCGCGCCACGCCGATCAACGCGCTCAGCGCATCATCGAGAGCCCAGCGCTCGCGAGCGGCATGTACGCCACGCTGGCCTAGGTCGAGGTCGCCGATCCGATGCGGATGGATGCACCAAGCCACCACGCAGCGCGAAGCACGATCAGCTGGATGCCGGCCCACCCGATACGCCCTTTCACTGAACTCGGCCGGAAGAAGAGATAGATCGGTGCGAGCGTGAGCGGCACGGACAGCAGCGCGAAACCGTACATGACTCCGCCCTGATTCAGGGAGCCGGGTGCAGAGAGCATAGCGCCTAAGGCCTGCCCGAAGCCGGTCAAGCTGTCGAAGAAATGCCCGTACGCTCGATAGATCGTTTCAGCAGTCCTCGGATCGATGAGATCCGGTCGTCGTGGATCGAAAGGATCACGATCGGACACCTTCATGACGATCCCGACCGCGAACTGTGGTGCAGCGACGCACGCGAACCCTTCCCTGAAAGCTGACGAAGCCTTGGAGCCGTGCGTGCGAAGCCTTCCGTACCAGCTGACGAAGCCTTCTTAAGGTATGGACGAAGCCTTGGGTCGGCCCGCTCGAAGGCTTGGAGGGGGATGGTCGGGCAGGTCGACGAGCGCGGCTGCGAGCATCATGGCCCGGGGCGGGCCAAGCGAGTCCAGCATGGTCGCGGTGCGGTTGAAACGCGCGAGATCGGTCGGCACGGGCCTCACGACCGCCTATCTCGCCGCGACAAGCGACTCAGGCTCGATCCGCGCTAGTCCTCGAATATCATCGAAGTCGCGATCGAACGTGCACAAACGGGCTCCGTGCTGCAAGCATATCGCGGCGTGGAGCGCGTCGCGCGCCATGAGATCGGGATATTCATCGAGTAATTCGCGGGCACTGTCGAGCGCATCGGCTGTCACAGGAAACACTGTTGGCACGATGCGGCGCGCGAGATCGAAGACGATCCTCCCGTCCTGCCATCGCCCGATCGCACGGTAGCGATGAAGGATCTCTTGGAGCACCTCGGCATCGATAGCCGCGTCGATCGCCCCACCGGCCACCCGCTCGAGAACCGCGATCGACGGCGACTTGTTCGCGTGCGCTCGACCGCCCGCGTACATGAAGACGTTGGTGTCGAGAAGTATCACGGCGCGATGTCTTCAGGTTCCGGCACCGACTCTCGCTTCATGTCGCTCACCTCGCCCACTGGAAGCTCAAGGGACGCGAGCTCGTCGACGGCCGCGCGACGGTCCTCGCCGTCGACGTACCCGTAACGTTCGGTGCACGCCTCTCGGATGAGCGATCCGAGGCTGACCCCTCGGCGTGCCGCCTCGTCGCTGAGATAGCGGTGAAGCTCCGGCGAGAACAGGATTGTGGTCTTCTTGGTAAGCTCCATATACGCCTCCATATATAGAGCTTAGGTAGATGGGGGTTGGTTGTCAACGTTCGGTCACGCTCGCCGGCTCGCGGTGAGACCCGCCCACCTTCATAGCCGCCCCCAAAACGCCGGCATTAGGCACCGTGAAAGCGTGTTTCCACCTGCCGGTCGACAGATGTATTCGGTAGATCGCTCCTGGTCCGCCCGGTCCGAACGGCACCAAGCGCTTGTGGTAGGCGCCAGCGTACACCGCATCGTCCCGCGGATCGTATCCAATGCCCCAGAGCGCGCCGATCTCGTCGAGCGTCACCAGGCTGTAGTGCGGGCCGTCGTCCGGGGTGTCTCGGAAGAGGACGTGGCCCCGTGTCGCGTGGCGCGGCGGGGCGGTAGTCGACGCTGTAAATGGAGTGTTCAAAGCGTTCGCCGCCAAGCTATGCGACACGGGGCCACGGGCTCGGGTTCCGTCGTCAGCACGGTGCGGAGCGGATTGCGCCCCGAATCCTCAAATGACCGATTGGGTGTGGCGGAGTGCTATGCCAATTCGGGTGCATCGATGATTCGGACATCACCATCTAGGGCCGTCCCGAAATCATCGCCTGAAACCAATTCGCGCTCAATCGGCGAAAACTCCGATCGCCATATGAGCGTCGTGCCAGAGCGAAGGCGCCTCAGGAAACCCGTCGCGGCATGGGTACCTCATGGCCAATCTCCAAAAGGACGGAGATGGTGTCGTCGAAGGCTTCAAAGGCATTATGTACCGCAGCGGGACGGGTGTCTCCCTCGGCGAACAAACCAGGAATCTCCGGAAACCGACATACCCAATAGTCTCCAGACTCGTCGGAAACCCGGCTCAGCACGCGCTTGTATGGCAGCGCTCGATAGAATTGCAGGTCGTCAGCCATCGTCGTCCTCCTCCATCGCGATCGACTCTACCGAGGAGATCGAGTTTGCCTTCGACGCTCAGGTTGGCGGCGTCGGCGAGCAGCGCAATCGGTACATCCATGAGTCAGGTTCCTATTCTGTAGATCGTTGGTCGAGTAAGCCGACCCGATCGTCGTCCCATTCTCCCCGCGTCGCGCACTCACCCCTTCACCCACGCCTCCATGTCCCCGGCCGCGTACGCCCGATAGTAGCCGTCGATAAGCTCGAACGTCCGAAAGCGTCCGAAAGCCGCAATGTCCTGACGCTTCACGATCGGGAACGTCTCCAGAATCTCCTTCACGTCCTCGCGGCTCAGCCCGTACAGATGAAAGTAGAGCGCGTCGAGCTGGCACCGCAGATGCATCCGCCGCTCCTCGTCCCACGCAAACGGCGGCCCGTCGTACCCAAGCGCGTCCGCGAAGCCCTTGATGTCGTGCGCGGTGTAGGTGAGCTCGAGGACGCGCTTGGTGATCCAGGGGGCAAGCGGGGTGCCGTGGAAGTCGGAGGCGTAGCGGGATGGGGGGATGACGGGGAGCTGTTCGACGATGAAGAAGGATAGGTTGACTCCACCGACTTTCTGTCGAATCACATAGTCGAGGGCGAATGACGTCATGTTTGCGACAAGGCACGACTGCATGCTTCCTTCGATAGCAGGATCGGGAACGATGAGTTGTATAGAATTCCCGTATCCTGCCATGGGAATCGGAGCACAGATCATGGTTCTCACGTTTGTTGGCGAGCAGACATTCTTGAAGGCGATATACCAGGTGTGCGGGGAATGGCCTGAAGCCGTAATGGCATCTTTCTCTGGGACCCAGAATCGTGGCATTGGCGAGTAGTCGACGGATCTACGAATTGAATCATCAACGGACTTTGACTGGCCGGGACGATGAATGTTCTTTGTCTCGACCGCGATTTCCGCCGCCCTATGGTCATACATTTGCACCATCTTCCCCTCATACAACGGCAAACACCGCTCTCCGCCCCGCGCATACACGTTCCCAACCCCCAACCAGAACCCCTCTTCCTCCAGCTCTGCAGCCGTCCGGAAGAGATGCGAGTCGTTCGTCATGTGGAACATCGCCATGAACTTCACGCCCCACGGATTCACCTCATCCGCCCCCGACCTGTCGACGAGCACCGGCGCCGCCTCGTAGATCTTGCGGGTCAGCTCGTAGTCGCGGCGGCGGCGGAAGATGGGGCAGGTGAGCGTGTTCGGATTGAAACGGCGGAAGTCGTCCGCGTCTAGGTCGAAGATGCGCTCCGGGTCGTCCAGGTCATCGGTCGAGTGGAGGAAGAAGCCGGTGCGGACCGCCTGGACTCCGGCGCTCTCCCCGCCCATGACGACGATGCTGAACTTGAAGCTGCGATGGACGTCCTGTAAAATCGCTTTCCGATTCTCGAAATCGTGCAGCCGCTCCAGCCGCCTTTCCTCGACCAGCATCTGGAAGAAGTGACGCGTCGAATGGTCGGTCGCGATGCCGCTCGGGACCAGGAGGCCCGCGCGACCCTCTGGGGAGAGTAGGGCGACGGCGCGCTCCGCGAAGACCGCGTATGTGTTCGTGTCGCCGCGGCCCATCAGCGGGAAGTGGCCTGACGTGCGAACGTAGCGCATGTTGGAGTCGGCCCTTCCCTTCGCCGACTGGTATTCGGACCAGAGTTCCGGATCATCGTCCGGCAGCGCCTTGATCATTCGCTTCCGATCCGACGCCCGCGGCGCCGCCGCGATTCCCGCTGCACGCCCCGCAAAGAATTCGTTCTCCTGGAGCTTCATGCGCTCCCACGGCGGATTCCCCACCACCGCATCGAACCCCCCATCCTCCGGCACCCGCCCGTGCCGGTCGAAGAAGACCTCCGGGAACTCTAGCTCCCAGTGGAAGAAGCGGTGCTCCGTCGCGATCTCCGCCGCCCGATCCATCAGCTCCGCGAAGTGCGGGAGGTCGAAGCCGCCCGCCGATTCGTGGCGGACCAACGCGCTCCACGTATCGTCGTCCACTTCCAGGCCGAAGTAGCGGGCCGTCGCCGCGTCGGCCAGGCGGCGGTACTTGCGGGTGACGTCGCGCTGGATGCGGCCGTAGATTTCGGCCGCCTCGTGGACATCGTCGACCGTGCGGGCATCCAGGTCCTCTATTCGCTCCATCATCTCCCAAGCCGACACCATCGCGCCCGCGAACGCCGAATCGGCCAGCATCGACAGTTGGCCCGCAGCCGCCTTGGCCTCGCGCTTCTTCGCCGCAGTCTTCAACTTTCCCGAACGCTTAGCCCCGGGCGCGGACGTCTGGAGTTCGTCGACCCTCGCCCCCAGTAGGCTGTCGCCGCAGCGAAGGTGATGGTCAAGAAAGCTCAACGGCCGGTCGCGGGACACCGTACGGAGCCACAGGCTGAGCTTCGCCAGCTCGACCGCGAGCGGGTTGACGTCCACACCGTAGATACACGCCTGCACCACGCGGCGGCGCCAATAGTCCATCTCGTCCGCATCGCCCAAGTCGTCCGTCGCCGGCAGAGCTTGCTCCACCAACCAGCGCGCGATGTGGTCGGTCGCTGAGACCAGGAAGTGGCCCGAGCCCATAGCAGGGTCAAGGACGTTGATGGATAGGGCGTCGCGGACGAAGGCGTCGCGAGCGGTGGGCGGGATAAGGCCGTCGGCGCTCGCGTGGCGACTCCGGACTGCCGCCAGGACCGGGTCGAGCGTGTAGCGCACGATCCGCTCGACCAGCGCTTCCGGCGTGTAGTATGAACCGGTAGTTTTGCGCTCACCCTTGTCCGTCAGCAGGTAGACCGTGCTCGCCGCGATGTCGGCGCCGGCAGGCTCGTCATCGTCTGGTAGCGGCTCGAGGATCGTCCGGCCGCCTGCCTTGCGCGCCCGCAGCGGCTCGACGGCGAAACGGAGCCGATGTTCCAGCAGACCCTCGTAGACGCTCCCGAGGTGGCGGACGTCCAGATCTCGATAGTCGACGAACGCGCGGGCGCCCGTCTCCGGGTCTTCGACGCGGGCTAGCAGATCGATCGCTCGGCGGAGGTGGAGATCGCCCACCCGGTAGCGCTCAAGGAACGGCGTCGCGCCAGCCGCCACCGCCCTGGCATCGCGAGCCGAATGCGTCGCAGCCGGGTCGAAGAGGCCCCCGTCGAACGGCGGCACGCCAAGCTCCGGATTGCCGACGTCCAGTATCGTCCACAGCCGCTGTGCACTCGACCACAAATCGTCGAGCGTCGCGCCCGCCGGCGTGCCCTGCGCCAACTCGCTCGCCACGCGCTGCTTGATCGCCGAAAGGCTGTAGCGCCTGCGATATGCCTCGTTTTCGGCAAGCGGCAGGAGATCCCGGCTTTCGGCAAACAGCGCGAAGAGAAGCCGGTAGAGCAGGACCAGGCTGTGGTCGTTGATCTCCCGCAGCGTCTCTGGCGTCGGTTCGAGCCCGTTTGGTGGAAAGTCGAGGAAACCTTGCGCCAAGTGCTCGAGCGCCTCATACACCTGGGTCTTCAGGCTGTCGCCGACGCTCCGGGCAAACGTCCTGCTTTCGCTAAGGACTTGCTCCAGCCACGACGGCTCGCCCATGAAGGCCGCCGGCCGGAAGAAGAGAACGAAGTACTTCAGCGCCTCCCGATCGCCGGATTCGATGAGCGCCGGCAGGTCGACCTCGTAGTAGACATCGAGCCGGTCCGAGGTCTCGCGGTGCACCAGCCGCCACGCTCGGCCGTTGGTCAAAATGCCCCAGCGCAGCCCCGAATGGCGCACGTAGCCGTCGATCTGGAAGCTCGGGTTCGCTTCGCCCGCTCCGCGCCGCTCCACGCCTTTCGGCGGCTGGTCGAGGCGGACGTCCCACGCCTTCGAGTCCATCACGGCAAGCGCCTGGCGCAGATCCTCCCGCGTCCTCGGGCCATCGCGTCGGGACGCGTCGCGGGCCGCGTCGTCGGGAAATAGGAAGTAATCCGGGCGACGCGGTCCGAGCGGCGTCTCCAGCGAAACCTGGACGTCGAAGCGATGGCCTAGCGCCGTCAGGACCGGCTTTACCCAATCCTCTTCGACCTGCGCCTCGTTAGTGCCCGCCGGTTCGAAGCCGCGCCAGATCGACGTCAGTTCACCGACTATGCCCCCCACATCCGCATCGCGCCATGCCCGCTGCTCCGAGACACGGCGCGCAAGGTACGAATCCGAGAACAGGAGGTGATTGCGATGCGGGGCGAAGAGAACAGGCTGATCGGCGGCGTCCATGCGATGCGTCCCGGTGGTCCGCCGCGACGGCGGTGGCGTGGGGCGATGCTACGGCGGGCTGGGACCGCGGTCAATCCCTCGCCGCTGAGCACTCGGAGGGCCGAAACTGCGCGATCGAAGTTCGATAGCCCTGAAGGAATTGGCGTCCCATCGCGTGACAAGCCGTTTATGCCACTGAAAGAATCGCCTCCTGGATCGTGGCCGGAAGGGTGACGTCCATGAATCTGGACGCTGGATAAACATAGTCTTCGCCGCTGTCGTCGATCACCCGAATATCGCCCTCCGCCGAAGCGACGTCATCCGACAGCGCGCGATAGATCTTGTGCAACTCGAGCGACGCCGGATAGCCCGCATTGTCGATGCAGACCACGACTCGGATCTCGAAGTCCATCGCGCAATGATAGCCCTAGGGTCCAGCTGCCCGCCACATCTCGCTTCACCGACCGCACTGCTTCTCCCCGCGTGCAATCTCCCCTCATCCGCGTTACTCTGAGAACGAAGGTCCATCCTGACTTCCGAACCAGACCACATGAGGAGCCAGCCCATGCCACGAGCCCCGTCACGCCTACTCGCCGCCGCCCTTGTTGGCGGCCTGCTCACTTTCGCCACCGCAGCCGCTCAGACCGGCGGCGGCTATGACCTCGGATGGTGGTCGGTCGAGGGCGGTGCCGGCGTTTCTCTAGGCGGCGACTTTTCCCTCACCGGTGTCGCCGGCCAGGCTGACGCTTCTGTCGTTATGACAGGCGGAGGTTTCGCTCTAACTGGCGGCTTCATGTCCGGGGGCGACTCACGACAGCGCGCCGTCCTGATCTATCTGCCCTCGGCATGTCGCGCGGACCCGTGTGGCGCATCGTCCGACGAACTTGAGGCGAGCGACCTTTCGACGAGCGCTCTCGCGAAATCCGGCCTCGCGG
>JBCLES010000054.1:0-21478 GCA_038913135.1 Anaerolineae bacterium | reverse complement strand
CGGACTTGTGGGCCACACATCCGGCTCTTCGAGCTGCTCCCTCACAAGGCAAACAATGCCATTTGCCCCGAGGCCGGCGCGGGTCGGTTGAGCTCCTTCCAACGCGTCCACGTGCTTACCAAACGTCCGTGGAACCAGGCGTTCGGGTAGCCGCGTGTCATGCCCGGGAGGTTGCTCTTCTTCCACGGCCCCCGGCTTCGAAACGCCGTCCGGGCGGCCGCGCCCGCGTTCACGCCGCGGCTGCGCAGGTGCCGGTACAGGTAGCGGGGGCGCTTCCGCTGGCGAACGATGATCGCACGGATCCGGCGGCGGATGTGCGCATCGAATCGCTGGAAGCTCTTCGCCCCCTCCTTCGTGCACAGCCGGAAGTATGCGGTCCATCCGGAGAGGTAGCGGTTCAGACGCTCCATACATGCGCTCACCGGCAGCCCCCAGTTGCAGGGTGTCAGTTCGCGGATGCGGGCGTTGATCCGCTGCACGGTCCGGTCTGAGAGGTGGACCTCCACTCCGTGGCTGCCTGGAACCAGGCAAAGGCCCAAGAAGTGACTATGCTCCGGCGTCGTGACGGCGCTCTTCTGCTCGTTCACCACGAGCCGCAGGCGGCCCTCGATGAACCGGCGAACGTTTGCCATCACCCGGTGACCCGCGCGCTCGCTTCGGACGTAGACCTTCGCGTCGTCGGCGTAGCGCACGAAGGCCAACCCGCGTCGCTCCATCTCCCAGTCGAGCTCGTCTAAGACGATGTTCGACAGGAGTGGCGACAGCGGACCGCCTTGAGGCGTACCCTCCTCGGTGGCCACCCGTGTGCCGTTCGGCAACACCACCTTCGCCTTGAGCATCCGGCCAACGAGCTTCAGCACTCGCTGGTCATCCACCCGCCCGGCCATTCGGCCAAGCAGGCGCTGATGATTCACCCGGTCGAAGAACTTCGACAGGTCGATGTCAACGACCCATCCCCGTCCCGCTTCCACGTGTTCCTTCGCCTCGGCGATAGCGGTGTGGGCGCCCCGGGCGCGGCGGAAGCCGTGGCTGCTGGGGTGGAACGTGGGCTCGAACAGCGGCTCCAGCACTTGGAGCGCGGCCTGTTGCACCCATCGGTCCACGACGTTGGGGATGCCAAGACCCCGCTGCCCGCCACCGGGCTTCGGGATCCAGACCCGGCGCACGTCCCCGGGCCGGTAGCTCCCCTCCAGCAGCGCGCGGCGCAGCGCGGGCAGCAGTCGTCGGGCATGTCTGACGACCTCCTGCACGCTCTGTCCGTCGACGCCGGGCGCCCCCTTGTTGCGCGCCACGTTCAGCAGCGCCGTCGCCAGGTTCGGCGGCGACGCCACGCGCTCCAGCAGCCGACCCTCGGCTGCTCCGGCGGCGAGCGATCTCGCTTTTGTGCCCCTCGCTGTGTGCAGCAGGTAGGCCTTGCCAGCGGATTCGTCCGCTGGCGTCGCCCCCTTGCCCCCTTGCGGGCTGTCGGCGAACACGAAGGTCAGTTGACGGACTCTCGCCCTTCCCAACTCGTCACCTCCTTTGCTCCACCGGCTTTCACCGGCTTCACGGCTACTATGGGGTGATCCGACTTCTCCCCGAGCTTCGGGCGCGCGTCGTTGCCTCCTTGCGCCCTACCTGTTCGGACCCGGAGAGATCTCCCGGGGTAAGGATGCTCGATGTCCCGCCGCTCCCGGCCCCAATACCGTACCAGCTCGACTGGATATCGGGCGTCACGATCCTTGGCTCGCTCACCCAGCTGGTCCGGCCTGCACAGGGCTTCACTTGCGTTCGGTGCTGCGGTCTCGCCTCGGGCTTCCATCCCACGCGCCCTCGCCGGTCGCGCAGTTGCCTCCGGCTCGCGGTTGCCTCCAGTAGGCCCCGCAGAGGACTTCCACCTCCAATCGGGCATCCATGCCCGGCACACCAAGGCGCTAAGCCCGCTTCGCGGCGCGCTGCGCGCGGCCTTGACAGACGTGCTCGCTTCGGCTTTCATCCAAGGACCGCGAGCTCACGCTCGCGCAAACTACCGTCCGCGGTTCCACCTTATACAAGCCCGATCGTTGTCCAGCGTTTGGGGGGAGCTTCACGACACCTTGCTGTCGCCTCGCAAACGATCGAAGAGATGCCAGCTTTGAGCGGCAGTCGCATGCACGATGCTCATACGGCGATCTTGATGTGCGAACATGGGGTTCGAACGATCTACACACTCGACCGAGGGTTCAAAGACTTCGGGTTTCTAGAGGCGGTCGATCCGATCGTCGAACGGTGATGTGAGCGGGTCTCGAAGCGACCTCGTCGATCGTACTAGCGATCAATGCGGGGTTTGTCTGACGGACGTTTCATGGCGTTTCATTTGTGCCCGGAGCGTGCCATCCCGAGGCTATCGTTACTACGCAGCCATCAAACACTGTTGCTCCCTTCGGACCGCGCCGCCAACTCGCGAATCCTCCGATCGATGTCCCGCCCTTCGTCCGCAAGCTCGGCCTTCAGCTCCCGATCGCGCGCGAAGCGCAGGAACGTGCGACTGCGCCGCAGCGCCGCTTCGAGGCGGCTGCGATAGCGGGCCGTGAAGGCCATGCTCGGCAGGAGCACGAGCACGAACGCCGCCGCCCAGATGAGCGGCATCTGCCAAAAGGCGAGTCCGGCGAGAATGAGGTAGGTCAGGGGGAATGCGACGAAGCCGGAAAAAATGATGCCCGACGTGAGCTGATCCTCGCTCTGAGCAAATCGCCGTGCGACGAGCCGCGTGAGCAGGAAGGGGACGCCGTGGACTAGGACGGCGAAGGCGGCGATCGGAAGGCCGATGATCAGGATCGCGAGCTCGCGCACGACGAAGCGCGCGGCGCGCGGCGGGCTCAACGATAGGAAGACCTCCGAAGGGCTTAGGCCGAGGGCGTCGAGCCGCTCACGGTACCGGTCGACACGGGCGACGAGGTCGTCGATCGCTTGGGGGCCGTTGCCATTTGGATCGCGGACATCCATGTGGCCGGCGTCGAGTCGGCCTGAACCTTGATCGTCCAAGTCGCGCCCACTCGAGTCGAGTTCGCCCGAGTCTTGCCCGCTCGAGTCTTGCCCGCGCGAATCGGGTGCGCCCGCCTCGCCTCCGTCCGAGCCGAGCCCACCCGCCGCCGCGACCGCCACCGCTCCCGCCTGCAACCGGCGCGCCATGTTGATCCGCCCGCCGAGCGTGGAGGTGTGCCGGCCGGTCGTCGGCGCCCGTCCGCCCGCTAGGACGATCTCGGCCGCTTTCAGGAAGCGGGCCGCCTCCGCCTCTGATTCGAATTGCAGCGTGCACTCGCCGACCCGCCGCATCAACTCGCGCGTCAGCGCCCGATCGTCGGCGCCAGCCCCATTCTCCGCTGCCCACTCCGCCACGCGCAGCGGCTCCCCGTAGCGGACATGGAGGCGCGATCGATAGCGGGATGGATCTTCGAAGGTCAGGCCGACGGGCGTGATGACCAGCCCTCCGGCATCGCCCTGCTCTATGTAGCTGAGCGCGATGCGCGCCGTTCCGCGCTTGAACCGGCTTAGCCTCGGCTCCGAGTGGGTTATACCTTCCGGGAAGATCAGGACCGCGCCGCCCGCGGCCAGCCGGGAGTGGATCTCCCGGAATGTTGCGAGATTGTCCCGCATGGAGGCCCCATCGCCCACGTCCTGCTGCCGGTGGAAGGTCACCACCCCGACCGTCCGCATGAGCCAACCGATGCCGGACATGCGCGCCAGCGTGTGCTTCGCGGTCAGCGACACGTGCCGATCGATCCCCATGACTGCTGCCAGCGGGTCGATCAGGGCGTTTGGATGGTTGCTGAGCAGGAGGAGCGGCCCCGAAGTAGGCACCCGATCGGCGCCCTCGATCTCGATGTCCGCATAGTACAAGCGCATCGCGATCCGAAAGTAAGTGCGGATGATGCGGTAGAGCATGGCGAGCGTTCCGTCCCGTGGGTCCTTGACTCCCGATCCGCGCCGCCCGGCGTCGGCGATTGGCAGACGATACGGAGTCTGGCGGAGCAGCACAAGCCACGGTCATTGCCGAGACCGCGTTGAAATCATAAGTCGCGCGAGTGTGTGGTAGGAGTCACGCGAGATACACGAGCGTAGTACAATGCGGACGCAGAGAATCGGTCCGCACACCCGTTCAATCCCATGCCTGCAGCGATATGGCAGGTGACAGGAGTCTCAGATGTCGGTCATTCTTATCGTCGTCCTCGCCCTAGCGGTCGTGCCAGTTATGATCGCCATCGGCATTTACAACGGGCTGATTCGCAAAAAGAACCATGCCGACCAAGCGGAGTCGGGCATCGATGTGATGCTCAAGAAGCGGTACGACCTCATCCCGAACTTGGTCGACACCGTCAAAGGCTACGCGGAGCACGAGCGCTCGCTTCTCGAGGACATCACCGCGATTCGATCGCAGGCGATGGGCGCCGGCGTTTCGACCGAGCGGAGCGCGGAGCTCGATCAGATGATGACCGCGGCGCTGGGGCGCTTGATGGTGGTCGTCGAGAACTATCCTGATCTCAAGGCCAACGAGAACTTCCTCCAGTTGCAGGCGACTTTGAACGAAGTCGAGGGACAGCTCTCGGTCGCACGCAGCTCGTACAACGCGGCCGCAACAGACCTGAACATCGCGATTGAGTCGTTCCCGAGCAACATCGTAGCCGGCATGATGACCCTGACGCGCCGGACGCTCTTCGAGGCGGAGGCGACCGCCAAAGAGGTCCCCGATGTTGGTGCGATGCTGCGCGATCGCTAAGGGGCCGTCAAGTAACAAGAATCATCAACAGAGGGCGCAACGGCACCCGAATTGCGAGGATAACTGCTTGACGGCCCCTAAGTCGCAGGGTGCAGCGATCAGTTTGAGAGATCGGGTGCCGCTCTGCCGCCGGGGGCTCAGGACGTCGCGAGTCCTGGCCCCCTCCGCGCGGCGACTCCGCGCACGATCCCGGCCAAGAACGCGACAACAATTGCTCCGACAAGCACACGCGCCGTCATTACGACGAGCGGCGCGTCTGCTTGTCCGCTCATGATCCCGAAGAGCGCCCACACCACGACCGCGGCCCAAGCGAGGTCGCGGCGCGTGTACGCGACGAAAGCCGCGAGCCCGCCGCCGACGACGATCATGATCGCCGCCCACGTTTCCGGCGCAATCCCCCAGCCGCCCCAGCCCGCGGCGCTTAAGGCGATCGACACGTTGGCGATGGTCGCGATGGTGATCCAGGCTAGATAAAGGCTGAATGGCAAATCGAGCAGCCAGTATTCGATCGAGAACGCTTTCGGCCGATCGCGCTCCAGGCTGAGATAGATAAGCACCAGCGTCCCGAGGATCAACAGCATGATCAGAACGCTTCCCGGAATGTTGAGGCTATGCCAGGCAAGTAGCCAAGCGATGTTGGCAGCGCCGTTCGCGACGAACAGCCATCCGATCCGCCGCAGCCGAACGTTGGTCGCCTTATCGGGCAACGCTTGATAAACCGCGTAGCCGATCAGACCAAGGTAGATCACGCTCCAGACGGAAAATGTCCAGCCCGCCGGCGTGAAGCGCGTCGGATTGTCGTCAGAGACCTGGGCCGTCGACACGCCGAAGAGGGGCAAGAGGCTTGCCGCGGTGTTGGTCGCCAAAACAGCGACGAGAGTCAGCGCGACTACGATTTGACGCAGCCTGTCCAAAGACGTCGCGCGCGTTGCTTTCTGGTCTGCGGAAGACGTCGAAGGCGTAACTTGTGAAGGATCGGTCGACATAAGAGCGCTTGCGTTTGGATCGTTCAATGCCATCTCCATTCGTTCGGCGGGTTGCCCTGATCCAGCTGGTGCGTGCGCGCAGTATGTGGGCGTCAGGATCGGCGGGCGAGATTTGCCATCCTATTGACCAGCCGACACGCCGGTGCCATCCTCTCCCGTTCATGACTCCGACCACGCCGCGTGCATCCATGGTCGCCGATACTTCCGTGGGGCGCGCACCGACCGATCGCTCGGCCACGACGAACACGTCGGATGGCTCGAAGAAGGAATTCCGGCTGGAGAGCGAGCAAGTTTACAACCGCTCGAGCCCAGTTCGATGGATCGTTTCGCACATCCGGCGATATCCGCTCCACTTGTTCGGTTTCGTCGGCGCAGCGATCGGCACCGCCCTGATACGCTCCACGCAGCAGCGTTTGACCGGCGCGGCCTTCGACGTGGTGGATCGGGCGATCTCGGGTAGGGCAAGCGCGGAAGTGGTCGGAGCGGCGGTCCCATTGATCGCGCGCCCCTTCGTGGGGCTAGGCGAGCTTCTCGCCGGCGACGTGATGAGCGACTTCGCCGTGAGCTTGGCCGCGATCGCGCTTGTCATGCTGGTCCTGGCGATATTTAACGGGGTCAGCTCGATCACGAGCGCGTTTTCGGTCGAAGTTCTCGGGCAACGTCTGGAGCGCGACGCACGCGACGAGCTTTACGTCAGCTTGCTCGGCAAGAGCCAAACCTTCCACGACCGGCAACAGGTCGGCGATATCATGGCCCGCGCCGCCAACGACGTGCGCCAGCTCAACCCGATGATGAACCCGGGCGTCGCGCTGATCCTCGACTCGATGTCGAGCCTTGTCGTACCCATTATCTTCATCGCCTTCATCGATGTCCGGCTCCTCGTCGCCCCCCTCGCCTTCGTCGTGATGTTCGCGTGGGCGCTCAGACGGTACACACGGCAGCTCAATCCTGTCAGCTGGCAGATGCGGATGGACTTCGGCGAGATGAACATCGGTCTGGCCGAGACGGTGTCCGGTATCGAGGTCGTGAAATCAGCCGCGCAAGAACCGGCCGAGCGCAAGAAATTCGATTCGGCCGCATCCGCGTACCGGAACACAGTCGTCAAACAAGGGCAGATCCAGGCGCGTTATCTGCCGCCACTCATTCTCGGGGTCTGTACGGCCTTCGCGTTCGGGCACGGAGTCTATCTCGTCGGGCGCGGCGAGCTTGGGGTCGGCGAACTCATCGCCTATCTGGGACTGATGGGCGTGCTCCGCTTCGCAAGCTTTATCAGCATCTTCACCTTTACGCTCGTGCAGCTTGGCCTAGCCGGCGCCGGCCGGATCCTCGAGCTGATCGACGAAGAGACCGACCTTGACGAGAACATCGCGGGCAGGTCGGAGCCGATGCGGGGCGAGATCGCGTTCGAGAACGTGCGCTTCGGCTTCGGCGACAAGCCCGTGCTGGACGGCGTGTCGTTCACCGCGGCGCCGGGTGAAACCATCGCTATCGTCGGGCAAGCCGGTGGCGGGAAGACGACGCTGACCAACCTCGTGCAACGGATTTATGACGTTGACGAAGGGCGAGTCTTGGTCGACGGGGTGGACGTGCGCGACTGGAGCCTCGAATCTCTCCGCTCCCAGATCTCGACTATTGAGCAGGACGTCTTTCTGTTCTCGCGCACGGTACACGACAACATCGCCTTCGGATTAGGCGGAGTCGCTTCGCGCGACGCGGTCGAGGCTGCCGCCCGCGAAGCGCAGGCGCATGACTTCATCGTGCGGCTTGAAAAGGGCTATGACACCCTCGTCGGCGAGCGCGGCGCACGCCTTTCAGGCGGCCAGCGCCAACGTATCGCCATCGCCCGGGCGCTTCTAACCGACCCCCGCATTCTCATTCTGGACGACTCGACGAGCGCGATCGACTCCGCCACCGAAGACGAGATCCAGCGCGCCATGGAGCGCGTCAGTAGCGGGCGAACGACCCTCTTGATCACGCACCGCCTCAGCCAGATCCGCTGGGCTGATCGGATCCTGATGCTGGACGGCGGCCGCCTTATCGACTCGGGCACGCACGCTGAGCTCTTGGGTCGGTGCGAGCTCTACGGGCGGATCTTCGCCCGAACGGGCGACCCAACCGTTCAACCCCGGAACGGAGCGTAGCGCATGGGCTTCATCATGGAGGGGCTGGCGGCCGAAGGCTACGATCGAAAGTACTCCGATCGGGAGCTCTTGCTCAGGGTCGGGTCATACTTCCGGCCGGTCATCGGCCTGATGGTCGTCGTCGCGGTGATGATCGTCTTGAACGCCTTGATGGATGCAGTTCTGCCCTGGATGATCATGCTCGGGATCGATGCGGTGATGGTCGAAGAGGGCGTCTTGGAGAGCAATTCTTTCCGTTGGGTTCTCTTCGCAATCCTCGCCTCAGGCGCCCTGTCGTGGACTTTCAACTACCTGCGTCAATGGCTGACGGCCCTAACGGTAGGCGACGTTGTCCTGGCTGTAAGGCGGGACGCATTCGACGCAGTGATGTCGCGCGACATGTCCTTTTACGACGAATTTCCGTCGGGCAAGATAGTGAGCCGGGTGACGTCGGACACACAGGACTTCGCCAACGTGGTGACCCTGTCGCTAAACCTACTGAGCCAGGTGCTTCTTGTTTTCATGCTCGCCGGAGTCCTCTTCTACATCGATGCGCGCCTCGCGCTTCTGGCATTGTCGATCTCGCCGGCCATTGTGTGGGTCGCGCTGTCCTTCAGGCGGATTGCCCGCCGAACGACCACCGACGCGCGCCGGATCATGGCGACAGTCAACGAAACGGTTCAGGAGACCGTCCGCGGTATCCGAGTGGCCAAGGGCTTCCGTCAAGAGCAGGCGATCTACGACACTTTCGAAGACGTCAACCGCCAAGCATATGACGTCAACCTACGCCAAGGCTTCGTGTTCTCCAGCATCTTTCCGATCCTAGGGACAGTGGCGGGCGTCGGGACGTTCCTCGTTATCCTCTATGGCGGCCGTTTGGCGCTTGCCGGCACAGTGACTCCGGGCGAGTGGTACTACTTCATCCAGGCGGTGGCCCTTTTCTGGTTCCCGCTGACAAGCATCGCCTCGTTCTGGAGTCAGTTTCAGCTGGGTCTGTCGGCATCAGAGAGGGTGTTCGCCCTGATCGACGCCGAAGCGCGGGTGCAACAGCTCGAAGTGACGGAGCTCGCGTCAAAGCTCGATGGGCGGATCACTTTCGAGCAGGTCGATTTCGAATACATCGAAGGCGAGCCGGTGCTGCGCCGCTTCGACCTCGACGTAGCGGCGGGCGAGACTGTCGCGCTGGTCGGGCATACCGGAGCCGGCAAGTCGAGCATCGCCAAACTGGTCACGCGCTTCTACGAATTCCAGGCGGGTCAGATCAGGATCGACGGGCGCGACATCCGCTCGTTCGAACTCGCGAGCTATCGCCGTCAGCTCGGGATCGTTCCCCAGGTGCCGTTCCTGTTTCGTGGCACCGTGGCAGACAATATCCGCTACGCGCGCCCCGAAGCGACAGACGACGAGGTCGTCGCAGCTGCACGCTTGGTGGCGGGCGGCGAGTGGCTCGACGTTCTGGCGTCCGGCCTGGAAACCGCCGTGGGGGAGATGGGCCGAGGACTTTCGATGGGGCAGCGTCAGCTCGTCGTACTTGCGCGGCTGCTGCTGCAATCGCCGGCCGTGATAATCCTCGACGAAGCGACGGCCAGCATCGATCCGCTGACGGAGGCCCAGATTCAGGAAGGGCTCGAAGTGGTGATGGCCGAGCGCACGGGTATCGTGATCGCCCATCGTCTTTCGACTATCCGCAACGTCGATCGGATCATCGTGCTTTCGGATGGCAAGATCATCGAAGAGGGTACGCACGACGGGCTCATCGCGCGCGGCGGCCATTATGCCGAGCTCTACAACACGTACTTCCGGCACCAGTCGGCGGACTATCGGCCAGGCGAGGGGTTTGTGGAGGCTCGTCCGGCGGCGAACTGAGTCGTCAGATCAGCGCCAATCGAGCTATAGCGCGAATGAAGGTTGCCTCAAAGAAAGGCTGACGCAAGGCCGGCAGCGACGAATCGAAGCAGACACCGAATCAGAATTGGTCGTGGCGCCCAGGGCGCGACTTCCGACTGATGCCAAGGAGATAAAGATGAACCGCATTCCAAGATTGGATTCTGGCCGCTGGGCGGCCCTTGAGGCGATGAACGTGAGTAGGTCGGAGGCCGCCCGAGACGAAATCCGCCGCAATCGCCGTGTAAGCGGTTGGCGGCGGCGGGTGAGCCGCGGCGCGTAGCGTGAACCGCTGCGCGACGAATCGGAGGTACGAAAGGCGGCCCGGGACGATGAGCCCGGGCCACTCTCTCTTTGCCGTCGGGCGGAATACGCACCCATGAGCAAACACTGGCGGGCCCCGGGGGTGTCTACGACCCGGGCATTCGGGTGTTCTCTCAGATACGATGCCCGCTGTCTGAAGGGAGTGATCTGCGCCATGACCCGCCTCACCGCCCCGGCATTCGCAGCCATCGTGATTTTGTCGCTTGCCTTTGTCACCATTGCAGAGGTGGGGGCGGAGAGTCACGACGACCTGTCGAGAGTAGTCGGTACGCGTTCGGAGGATCCTGTTCCGCTGCCTGAGTCCTTGGCCTTCAGATGCTGGCCCGATGTGCACGACCAAATCGAGCCGTCGGCAATTCTGCTGGGCGAGAACGCTGAGATATCGGCGACGTTCGCGATCGCCCCGCGGTGCCGCGGCGGCGGCTGGCCTGTCCACACCGTCCTCGTGCTGACCGGCACGGAGGATCGTAGCCGAACGTCGCCGGCGCGGTTTCTCGATCTCCTGATCGAGATCGTGGAGCAATATCGCGTCGATGAAAAGCAGTCGTGGCGAATGGGAATCGTGGTGGTCGATGAAGACCGTGCGCGTACCGTGTTACCGATCACCGGCGACCGAGACAAGGTGCTCGCTGCTTTGCGCCGATGGCACTCGAGTGCTGGTGGCACAGAGCGCGGCGTCTCCGAGTCGTTTCCGGAATCGCGATTGGCTCTTGCTCGGGCCGCCGCAAGTCTGCCGCCGCACGACCATCCAGAAGTTCGCGAGATCGCGATCCTCGTCGGCGATATCGATGGAGGTCATGACTGTCCTGAAGTGACTAGGGAAGCTAGCTTTCTGAAGCGATCGGGAGTGCTCGTCATCGCGCTGTGCTCAGCACCCGGATGTTTGTCGGAGTGTCATCGCAAAGTCGCGACGAGCAAACGCTACATATTCGAAGGCTTCGAAGGGCAGCTGGGACGAATCTTCCGTATCTTAAGGAACAAGGACGTATTTTTAGATGCAAGTCGGGTCGACGTCGGGATCGACTTGAGCGACTCCTTCGAATTTGTGGACGACACGGCCGTACCACCGCCGATCTCATGGGATAGCCGGCGTTTACACTGGTCCACTGGTCGTTCGCCCTATCCCAGGAGGGTGGTGACGATCACGTATCGAGTGCGTTCGACCGTTGCGACGCCTGGATTTCATCCAATTGCCGTGCGGACGATCGTGTCCGTGTGGACCAACTTGGACTACCCGAGCTACGTGGTTCATCGCTCCGTTCCGTCGCCGCGCCTGCTGGTGCTCCAGCCCCGGCTGTGGCCGAGGCCTTGATCGCTGCTCCTCCGCCCAGTCAAGATCTCAGACTACGGAGACGGAGGCGCCGTGCCGGCGAGGCCTTGCCGGGCGGGCGTTAGACCCGGCCGAAGCGACATCCATTCCGACACAAGGGGCGGTCGACTGGGCAGGCCCTCGCGAATGATCATATAATCATGTTAGTGATCGTACTATCAATCATGAAAGGGCGGTTCGATGTTCCGATGGACTCCGACGCCGCGTGCGCTGGCGTGCGTGGCCCGAATCGAAGCTCTGCGAGAGGCCCTGGATCGCGTTGGTCCGCTCCCGCGTTCGTGGCAGGGTCGACTGCGCCGCGATCTCGAGGCGGAGGCGGTGGCGGCGTCGACGCGGATGGAAGGCGTGCCGATCACGGTCGACGAGGCACGGCGGATCCTCGCGGGAGACGCCCCGGCTTCGGTCAGCCCAGGTGATGTTGCACTGGTGGAAGGCTATCGCGATGCCATGCGATACGTGCTCGCGCGCGCGGATGACCCGCATTTCGCCTGGCACACGGAGCTCGTCCTGGCAATCCACGACAGGGTATTGGCGGGGTCGAGGGCGGGTGGCGCGGGTCGAATTCGCGTTCGCCAGAACTGGGTATCGGACGGCGTGACCGGGGCGCAGGTCTACCTCCCGCCGCCGGCTGGGGACGTTCCGGGACACTTGGCCGCGCTGATGTCCTGGCTGGCGGCGACCGACGCACCACCGGCCGTCGCCGCGGCGGTCGCACACATCGGGCTGGCGGCTATCCACCCGTTCGCGGACGGCAACGGCCGCACCGCGCGCATCGTGGCGTCTCTTGTGATGTACCGCGCCGGCTTTCAGGCGCCGCGGTTCACGAGCTTGGAGGAATGGTGGGGGCGGCACGTGGCGTCGTACTACGCGGCGTTCGCGTGCCTTGGCTCGCGATGGAACCCCGATGCGGACGTCACGCCCTTCGTCGAGGCGCATGCGTGCGCGCAGGTCGCGCAAGGCGAGGCGCTATCCCTCCATCAGGTGACCGCGCAGGCGATCTGGACCGTCCTTGTCGACTTGACGACCCACGGCCTCGGCCTCGACGAACGCGCGGCTCACGCGCTCTACGACGCGGTGCATGCTCGCGTGGTCACGAATCGCTACTATCGTGGTCTGGCCGGCGTCTCTCCGGTGACGTCGTCGCACGACCTGGGCAAGCTGAAGGCGGCCGGCATGCTTGAACAGCGGGGCGCCGGGCGGGGCGCACGCTACGTGGGCACGGAACGTTTGATCCAAGCGGTTGCGACCGGCACGCGCGTCGATGCCGGCGGGACGGACGGCGGCCGGACGATCGAGGAGGCCCGCGACGCGCTGGTGACCGCGGTGGCTCGGCGGCTGCACGGAGAGAGTGCGTGAGCGAATGGGGCAGAGTACTAGCTATTCGGCGGCGCCCACTCACCGCGTAGAGCCGCGAAGCACAAGGTGTCTCGCCGGCCGCCGCCATGTACGGCGGTAGCGTGGCTGCGGAGCGTACCTTCAAGCGCCATGCCGGCATTTTCGGCAACGCGAGCGCTGGCGACGTTCTTCGGATCGCAACGCCAGGACAGGCGCAGCCAAGGCCATTCGTCGAATCCCCAGGCCAAGACCGCGACTAAAACGGCCGTGCCAAGCCCGCGCCCGGCTGCGCCCGCGCGTATCCACATGCCTATCTCGGCGTTCCTTTGATCCAGCTCGCCCTCCCGCAGATGGAAGCCCGATCCACCGAGGATGGTGGAGCCGCTCGGATCGAAGATCGCCAAGTTGAAGTTCTCCGCCATGAGATACTTTGCCCTTGATTCGCGGACGAAGCGCTCGCTCTGTTCTAATGACTGCTCCCGCTCCGCCCACGGCATGAATGGTCTGAGATGCGCGTAGGAAACGGAAAGCGCCTCATTTAATGCCGCGCCGTCACCCGGCAGGTATCCGCGGATGAGAAAGTCGGAGTTCTCGAGCTTCTCCGGAGCGATGAAGTAGTCCGAAATGGGCATCTTGGCCGCCCCAAAGTGGATTCGAAGGATTAGGAACTGGACGATGCAGGGCGAAAGCGAGCCCGTCAACTTGAACGGCCGCGCCCCGGCCGGAAGCGGCGATTAGACTCCAGAGTGTTCTGCCGGCTGGGCCGCGCCTCGACTCAACGCCTCAGCTAGACGGAGTTTGCCAGAGACAGTTGGCCAGAGACAGTTGGCTAGACAGAGGTGTAAACAGAGATGGCTATACAGAGCTGGCTGGTTAAATCGTACTTGTTCAGGCGTCTGGCGTGATGTGCAAGGTTGAGGGAGGAGGCGGGGGTCCGGGGAAGGCCCCTAACCCCCGCCGGCGCGGCGGGATTCATAGTTGTTGCACGGATAACCAGTGGCCGCCCGCAGCGCGGCTGCCCCCTTCCCCAATGCTGGGGCAGGGGGCTTTGAGCGCCTATCAGTACCCTGTCGGCGTAGGGTATCGTTAGGCCCTCTTCCAAGTGAGTGGTTGAGGTGGCGGGTGAGGATGATGAGTCGCATTCGGGGAACGACACCGGAGATCGAGAAGGCAGCGCGCCGGATGCGACAGGCTCTGACGCCGGCCGAGTTCATGTTGTGGGAGGCGCTTCGTGGGCGGCGCCTCGCTGGGCTCCGCTTCCGCTGTCAACACCCGGGAGGTCACCTCCGACCTTCCGGCGGTTCTCGCCCGGATCACGGCCGAGGTAGGAGTCTACGACAACGACTGAAAGACCTTTCCCAGCCCCCTGCCCCAGCATTGGGGAAGGGGGCAGCCACGCGGCGGACGGCCACTGGCTACCCTTGCAACAACCATGCGCCCCGCCGCGCCGGCGGGGGTTAGGGGCCAGCCGTCCGCTGAACGCGTACGTTAAATCGAAGAGGCCGACGGGGACACCCGCCGGCCTCTTCCTGATAGATTCGTCTGTTGCTAATTGCCTGTCACCGGTGGGATGGGCATCTCTATCGGGTTGATCGGCGCGCTCTGAGCGAAGTAGCCGATCTTGCGGAGCGCATCCTTGGTTTCAGCGATATCGTCCGCGACTGCATTGGCCAGACCACTTCCGATGGTGCATCCGTCGGCGGTGTCGGCCGCCATAGCGAGCATTGCGCCGACAAGTTCGTCATGTGCATAACCCAGAGCGGCCGGAGCTACGGTGCCTTCCAGATCTTGGGACATCCCTGCGCCGCGGCGAGCGAGTGAGGCTACCTCATCCGAACATGCTTCACTGGGCTTGGCGACGGCGCGATCGGCCAGGTTCTCGACCTCGTCGATCCAATCGCTGATGATCGGAACGAAGTTGGCCATATTGTCGCGATAGTCTTCTGCGGTGTTAGCGGAGGCGTTCCCGCCCGTGAGGGCGACTGCGCCGAAGGTCAGACCGAGGACGGTGATCATCTTGATCGAGCGGCGCATTGTAGAACTCCTTAGCTGTTGTGTGGCCCGATCGCGATTTTGGTTAGCGTTGTCGGGCAAGCGCATCTCAGAACTACGGGTACCAGTCTAAGCGACATCAAGCAGCCTCGCTTGACCGCCAAGTGCCTGACGACGGTCCTGTTGCCGTCGCAGTGCTAACACGGAGCAGCCCCGATGCGGACACGAAGCTGACCCGATGCTGACTCCAACGTTGGATGCGCCTGAACGTGGCTGATATATGGGCTCGGGGCTCGGCCTGATAACTGACAGTCGCCGGTATGTCCACGCCGAACGCTTCGCACACTCTACGGCTCACCTTATCGCCGACCGCCTCTCAAGGCATGCGGAACAAGTCCCGCCCATAACTCATGAACGGCCATGGAATCGACATGAGGATGATGAGGAGGCCGATGCCGAAGCCGATGGCGGCGATTCTGTGCTTGCGCACTGCGTCCACCGTGCGGCGCGTTCGGGCGCGGGCGACATGGACGGCGATCAGGCCTAGGAGCATCCCGAAGCTGTGTTCGACGGCCCAGAATCGGAGCACGCGATCACCCATTGCGCCGCCGAAGTCGGAGAACACGGCCCTTGTGAGCGGGCTTAGAACGCCGTAGAGCAGCAGGCCGATCACCAGCTGAGTATCCAGAAGAATGGTGAACCACTTCCCTGCCGAATCGTCCGCGCCAGTCCAGTCATTCCTCCCCGCCCAGCCGGCAATGGCCCGCGCGACTGCGTACAATCCGACGCCGATGACTGCCCATCGCAAGGCACCGTGGAGGACGAGGGTGAGTTCGTACATTCGAGTAGTCTCCTGGATAGTGGCACGTCGGATTGTCGACAGGATGTCGATTCTGCGCTTTGCCGAGCGAAGGTGGGCGTATCCTACCGCGCGGTCGGATGGAGTCTAAGTCACTCTGACTGGCGAAGTCTATGGTTTTGACGCGAGCGGCAGATAGATCGTCGCGAACAGGACATCAGTCGGCGACGGCGTGAAGGTCGCGGTCGCCGGCGGCAGCGTCGGGGGGATTACGCCCGCCGGGCAGAAAGGCGTGTAGTCCTCGCGGGTGACGAAGCCCTGGTTGGCGGTAAGGATCGCGCGCCCGCTATTGCGCACGCCGGGCACTTCGCAGCCGGCGACTTGGTAGAGCGGCTCGAGCAGACGTCCGCACGCGCGAACCCGGAATGCGGCGAACTCGGCCAACCCGTCGTCGGTAGTGGCGAAGAGCGATAGTCCGTTGGTGCCCCAAGCCAAGTAACCGGGCTCAACGTTGCCGAGCGCGCCGTGCGGAGGCTTGATCGGATGGCGGGCGATCTCGATCGGCGTTCCGTCGTCCGGGTGGGTGGCGTAGACCACCACGTTGTCGCCGGCGTGCAGTGCGATCAGCCCGCCGTTCTCCCACGCGCGATTCGTCGCGATCTGGCCCGCCTGCGTGAGACCGTCGCCCGCGGGCACGCGGCGCACTGTGCCCGTGGCCAGATCGACGACGTCGATCTCGCCACGGCCCCAACGGCTGACCAGAAGGTGGCGTTCATCGTGCGTGAGCGTTGCGTGGACGCGGCGGGCCGCGGGCTCGTCGACGTCGTCGCTGACGGGTGGGGGCGATCCCAGGCTGGCGATCGGTCCATCCAGGGTCAGCGACTCCAAGCCCACGAGCGTCAGCCGCCAGACGTCTCCGCTGTCCGTGACTACCCGCCCGTGCCGCCCGAGCGGGTCATCGCGTCATCGCCGTAGTACTTCTCGAGGACGACCGCCGCGGGAACGCCGTGCGGGATGACGGCGGAGGCTAGCGGAGCGTCGGGCACTGAAGTGTCGACACGGAGAAGGTCGAACAGGCCCATCGTGACCGCTTCGGTACTTCGGTCGCGGTACGTGAGCAGCATGTGGGCATCCGCCCAGACCCGGGTCATGGCCGAAAACGGAAGCGGAACGCCGAACGTGGGCGAAATTTCGTCGAAGTGCCAGGCTGAACCGTGCTCGGTGTTGTAGACTCGGTTGACCGCGCGATACGTCGGCCGATCTGCGTCGACGGGACCGATCACGAAGTCGCCGAGCCCCCATCCGTGCGCGATCCGGCCGGGCTCGCCGAGGCCGCTCAAACGGCCCTTCGGGTCGCCGACCGAGGTGGCGAAAAACGTGAGGCCCCCGCAACCAGGCAGCGCTCCGTCGACCGAGCCCTCGAGGACGATCACGCCTTCCTCCGTCATCCGCAACTCAGGGTAGCGAATCGGGTCATTGAAGAGCGGCGTGGCAAAGGGTGTTGGGCTCGGGACCGGGGGCGGTGGTGGCGTGGCGGTGGGCCGCAGCTCCGGAAGCTGGCAGCGCGACACAAAGCCTTCCGGTGGGCTCATGCGCTTGTTGGCCGTCCAGATGTTAAAGCCTTGGTTGCGATCACTCTCGCACGCAGCGATCTCGGCGACTTGAACAAGTCGCCGTCCGCAGTCCTGGACCTCGAAAATCGCGAAGTCGTTCAGGCCGTTGTTCGTCGCGGCGATCAGCCGGTCACCGCTTGCGCTCCAAGCCACTGCCGCCGGCACGGCACCTCCGCCAAACGTCACCGGGTGCACGGGGTGGCGGGCAAGCTCTTCCAGCGGGCGGTCGGGATGGAAGCGGTAGACGACGACGTGGCTGAGCGCGTGAACCGCGAGGAGCCCAGGATTCTCCCAGCCGTGATTGAAAGCCACGTCGCCCGTCATCGTGACTCCTTCGCCTGCGGCCACCGTCCGGCTGATGCGCTCCTGGAGGTCGGTCACGCCGAGCTCCGGCGCGTTCCAACGGTTGGTCACCAGGAAGCGCTCGTCCATCGACACGTCGGCGAAGCCGATGGCGCTCGGATCTCTAGGCGCTAGTGCCGCGTCTGGGACGAATTCCGGCACCGTCATCGGCGGTCTCGCGGGCTCGAACGCGTCGAGGTCGATCGTCGCGAGGTTGCCGAAGCGGTCGACGGTGTGCGCGATGCGGCCGTCGCGCCCGACGATGATCTTGATCGGCGTGCTGCCGGGAAGCGGCACGTGGCCTTCGGGCCATGGGAAGACGTACCCTTCGCCTCCTAACATAAGCTCGCGCGTCTCGAATGCGTCGGAGTTGAATGACGCGAGGAGCTGACGGGAATGGTGGATCGGCGCAAGGAGCGTGGTCGTCCCAGGAATGAAGGCCAAGCCCCCCCACGGCTTGCTGAGATGCAGCTCCCGCGGTTCGCCCACCGTGCGGGGCTGCCACGCGTCCCATCCAGCCCCGGTGCGCTGCCAGTGCATGTGCGCGATACCCGAACCGTACGTACCGATTGGACTGGTAACGATCTGATGGGCGTCGGCGTCGACGTCTAGATCGAAGATATTCACGCCGTCATGCGTGTGGCGGTAGAGCGCTTCGGCGGCATAGATGTCGAATATCGAAATGGTGCCGCAACCGGGCGCGTCTCTGCTCGATGCCCTATCGACCAAGACGGCGATATCTTCGAGGCCGACTTCGGGCTCCTCCTGGCCAGCGGCAGGCGCCGCGAACTGCCATGCCGCGAGCAGGACGGCGGTCGCGAGGCCGAGAGCGATCAGAGTGGAGCCCGCGGTGGGGGATGTCTTTAGGATCGTTCCGAGCCATCTGCCTCGATCTACCATTGCCTTGCTACCTCCGTGTTGCTCGCAGAGATGGAACAGTACCGGCAGAATTCGTCCATCTACTTGCGCGGGGGGCCCTCACGGTCGCCGCGTGACCGAGGTGTGCGCTGCGACGCCGTCAGCACTCCGCTGACGCCTTTTGCCTTGCCTCTCCACTCGACAGGATACGGCGGGTCGTACGAAGCGGCTAGCGTCGGTTCGGCCACGTCGACGCGCGTTATCTCGGTTTCTTCAGGCGGGCTGGTCGGCTTCGGGTACTATTCGGCCAACCTAAGCTCGACTTTGGCCATTTTAGGATGGTTAGAAAAGACAAATTAAGCAGGCTGCCCTCGGCTCCCGTTCTTCAGCCAAGAAGGAGGTGAGCCATGGACAGCCTGCCAGGTGGGATTATTGAGGTGCTGCGGCACTTTGAGCCAGCGTTCAGTGGTCGGGTGTGGCGGCATGTGACGGTGCTGGTGGTCGGAGCTATTCTGGCACCGGGCCGGCGAACGGTGGCCTCGATGTCGAGGGACACATCGCGTACGTCGGGATCGGGGCGCACCTGGTGGCTATGGACGACCCCGCGACCTGACGGACGTCTCCGCGCCCGAGGCACCGATCGGTCGATCGGCCAGTGTCGATGCCGACCTGCCGGCTCGAGCACTCGAGCGCACCGGACCGGCCTCGACATCAACGCTCAATCTTCGGACTCGTCGAAGAATTCCATCCGCCCGCGCGGCACCTCGATGACGTCGGTCACCGGGCCGTCCTTTGTCGGCGCCAACCCGAACTCCAGCCTACGGATACCGCTCGGTAGGTCGCGGCCGAGCTCCCCGGAGTAGAAACCGTCCCTCCAGGCCCCGCCAGGGTAGAGCACCTCACGGCTGTCCGACACGGACACGAAGATGACGGGACGCTCGGCAAGATCCGGTACGGCGCCGCGGTTGATCGCGACAAACAGGCCTCGAACGTAGTCGTCGCGCTTGTCGCGAGTCGCCGGTGTCCAGAATCCGATCAACGCTTGACGTTCCCTGGATTCGGTCGAAG
Source organism: Anaerolineae bacterium (assembly GCA_038913135.1). GTDB lineage: Bacteria > Chloroflexota > Anaerolineae > Epilineales > Epilineaceae > JBCLES01. The sequence goes on along the minus strand of JBCLES010000054.1, from coordinate 2,092 downwards.
AGTAATTCATGCCGATGCTGACCGGCGTCTCGGAGAAGAGCGGGAGATCCGAGGGCTCGGCGTCACGGAGCTCGTCCATCGGTCCCGGCCACTCCCGATCGTGACCGACGATGCCAAGACATGTCTTCGTCGTGGACGTGGCCCGAAAGACGGTCAGGAACTCTCCAAAACGCCGGGATTCGGAGCTCGCCTGTTGGAAGACGCCGGAATGGCGGATGGGCGCCACCATCTCGACCTCGAGTCCCGGCTCCGCTGGATCTAGCTCGTTAGCAACCCATTCGCGGATCGCTTCGCGGCTTTCGGTCAGCGGCAGGTGGAACGGGCAATTGGCGACGTTGCCAGGCCAATCGATCGAGAGCCTGAACCTGCTCGGGATGACCCTGCCCATGGCCGATCCGACATGCGAGAACCGCAGGGGCATGTCGCCGTAGACCCTGGATCCGCCACCGCTCGGCCCACTTCGCTCGCAGCCGTCGAAGACGCCCGTTTGCTTGACGATGACTCGCTCCCCCGGCCCGATCCTCAGATCCCTGCAGAAACGCCACGAATCGGACGAGCCGACGCGGCACTCTGCTTCGGAGAATCGGAAGAGCGTCGAAAAGTGCTCCAATCGCTCGAACGACAAGCCGATGATCGGATACTCCCGAACATTCTCGAGCGAGAGCTCGAACGTGCAATACTCGCCGTCCACATAGTTCAGCCCATAGCTCCGATACCAATCCTCGTCGAACTTCAAGACGAACGGCTGAACGCGATCGCCGCACGTCACCTCGACCCATCCGTCTTCGACGAGCGCAAGCGGTGCCGTCGTCCCTGGTGAAGGCGTGTCGGCTCGTACCAGCACGTTCGGTGCGTAGTCGACGAGTTCATTGATGATCGAACGAGCGACCTGGTCCGCATGGCGCTCCACTGTGGACCGATATGTCAAGATGCCGACGGCAAGCTGCCGAGTGTGACCCTGGGCCGAGTAGCCGTTCGACTGATTCCAGAGATAGCTTTGCTCGAATTGGCGGCCACGATCCCACGGATTCTCAGGCCAGGAAAGCGTTGCCGATGGATCGAGCGCTACGAACGTGATCGTATAGTCAGCTGTCGCGGCGATCGGCGCCCACAGCCATCGTTGCTCTTCGACGTCGATCGCGATGATCGCCGCGGCCACCTCGTCGCCAGGGCGCGGCAGCTCTTCGTTACTGGGCAGTCCGAGCCCAGATTGAAAGATGAAGCCTCGCTCGGGAGCCAGCGGATCGAACGTGAACGGACTCAGCCCGAATGCCAGCCCGATCAGGGCGATGATCGCGATCGCTAAGTAAAGCGCTTGCCCCCGTCGGCGAGGCCTCGTTGGCGCGAATTCGCCGTCCGTTTCGCGCTCGTCCGATTTCATGCCGAGCTCCTTCGTGACCCTGTCCCGGTTTAGCGGACAGGGGGTTGCGCCAGATTGGCGCCTGCGCCTGCTGGTCGCACGCAACCAGATGCTCGACCACTCAGCGGCGTCCGGACAACACATACAGCGCCGATCGTTCATCGGCAGCGAAACGCTCGATATCCCCGGATCGCTCGCTCAGGAGCTCTGATACAACTTCCGTTCGGCAATTGCCAAGGCGAACCCAGAGAACCTTCGGCGGAAACCCATGCAAGAAGCTCCGCTGTCGGAAGTCATCGTCTTTGGTCACGATGAGATATCCGTCGACCGCCGCACGCTCCCAGATCATCCGATCATCGGCTGTCTGGAGTCCGAGATCTCGCACATGTTGAGATCCCGGAAAACGCCGCGCAAGGTCACGTGCAATCCGCGGCGCCAAGTTCTGATCAATCAGGAGTTTCACCGCCACGTGATCGGCGGCCCACCTGGTCAAGAGACCGCCTAAGCAGCGGGGTCGGTGACGAGTCGTCGTTCCCGGTCGGCGGCGAAGGCGTAGACAGCCAGGAAGTCCTCTTGCATGAGATCAGGGAAGTCTGACAAGATCTCAGCCTCGGTCATTCCTGCCGCAAGGTACGAAAGTACGTCGTCCACCGTGATACGCAGTCCGCGGATGCACGGCTTGCCGCTGCGTTTGCCTGGCTCGATCGTGATCCGGTCTTCATATTCCATGCC
>JBCLES010000053.1:0-22471 GCA_038913135.1 Anaerolineae bacterium | reverse complement strand
GGCTTCGAGGTGAGCGTCGTCGCCGCGGATTGCGATGGATTGGTCACTCCGCAGGCCGTGGTTGATGCTCTTAGGCCGGAAACGACTCTGGTCAGCGTGATGCTCGCCAACAACGAGGTCGGAACGCTTGAGCCGGTCTCCGAGATTGCGGCGGCCGTCCGAGAATCCGGCTCGAACGCTACGCTGCATACCGATGCAGTTCAGGCGGCGGCATATCTAGATCTTGATGTCGACGCACTTGGTGTCGACATGTTGAGCATATCGGCACACAAGTTCGGCGGGCCTAAAGGGGTTGGCGTGCTTTACGTCAGGCGTGGAACGCCGATCGCGCCAATACAGACGGGTGGTGCTCAGGAAGCTCGACGACGCGCGGGCACGGAGAACCTTGCAGGTGCTGTCGGGTTGGCAGCGGCGCTCGAACTGGCGGTCGAAAGCCGGGACGAGTCGTGTCAGCGCCTCATGCGCCTACGCGACCGCGTGATCGACGCGCTGACCGAGATCCCGAGCGTTCGCTTGACCGGGCATCGAACGGAGCGGTTGCCAGGTCACGCCTCGTTCTGTGTTTGTGGTGCGCATGCTGACGTTTTGCTCCTGGGACTCGACATGCGCGGCATTTGTGCGTCGAGCGGCTCTGCGTGTTCCAGTGGATCGCTAGACCCCTCCCACGTGCTGACCGCGATGGGCATTTCCGCCGAGGACGCCATTGGAGCCCTTCGATTCAGCATGGGCCGCACGACGCGCGATTCCGATATCGCAAGGCTGCTCGAGGTCTTGCCCCCACTGATCGAGAGAGTCCGGGCAGCGAGTGCCTAGAATCGGGTTCAACTGTCTGTTCAGTTAGCCAAGGGCGCGAAGCAGACGACCTAATAACGGCAGTACCTTTGACGGCTTCCGTGGGCCTTTCTATAATGTTGCCGCCCTGCGTCGGGGGCATACTGCGGGCCGCCGTCCCGCCACACGAAAGGTCAGACGATGTCCAACGGCCGAGATCTCCTCTTCCGTACGCCCACACTTGACCCCGACGTTCTCGAGGCGTGGTCCAGTTACGTCGATCGATTCGAGGATGACGCGGACTTCATCGGCAAGCAGGTCGAGCAGAGCGTGATGGTCACGACCTTCGACCGCCTTGTCGGTATGGTCGACGGCGTCTACAACTGGGGACGCCGGTCCAGCATCTGGCCGCTTCAATTCGGCCTGGCATGTTGCGCGATCGAGATGATTTCGACCGCGGCGAGCCGCTTTGATATCGATCGATTCGGCGCTGGGCTCTTCCGACCGAGCCCAAGGCAGGCGGATCTCATGATCGTGTCCGGCACCGTGACCAAGAAAATGGTGCCCCAGATCGTTCGGCTGTGGAATCAAATGCCGGAGCCGCGCTACTGCCTGTCGATGGGGGCGTGCGCTACCGGCGGTGGGCCCTTCAAGGAAGGCTACAATGTGGTCTCCGGGATCGATCAGTTCATCCCGGTCGACGTCTACGTTCCGGGCTGTCCGCCGACCCCACAGGCTCTGTTGCACGGCCTTATAACACTCCAGAAGAAGATCGACGGTCAAAGCATTCGCGACGTGTCTTGGTACGGTCGCGATCCCCGTCCGGAAGTGCCGGTTCCGCTCCTCGGCCCCGACTTGATCGATCTGCGCAAAGTGCCGGACATTCAGGCGCGCGCCCAAGAGTTGGGCGCAATGTCGCCCGAAGACCTTGCCGCTATGGAGGCAGCCGCGCAGCCGGAGGGCGACGAAGGGATGAACGCGGGGATGGCCGAAAGGCTCGCCGTCTGGCGAGAGCGCGTTGCCGGCGGAAACGGCTGAATGGCTCGCATAGACCCGACACGAGTGGAGACACCATGAGCACGAGCACCGAGATCTTGGCCCCCGCGGCGCCAGTGGCCCCGACCGCCGCATCCGTCGCTGCCCCGTTGCCCAGCGGAGCGACCTTGGAAGACGACGGAGCGTTGCGGATCGAGCCTCGTGGCTTACACGACGTGGTCCGCACGCTGCGCGATGAACATGGGTTCGACTATCTCGCCAACATGACCTGCGTCGATTGGCGTGCCGAGGATAGGATCGAGGCCGTGTATCACCTCGCATCCAGCCGCGGAGGCTCGCCGCTCACTTTGAAGGTCGATACGGAGCGCTCCAATCCGATCATCCCGTCATTGACCGGACTCTATCCCGGTGCGGACTTTCAGGAGCGTGAGGCGTACGACATGTTCGGCGTTCGCTTCGCGGGTCATCCCAACCTGCGTCGGATTCTGATGTGGGAGGGCTTCGCGGGTTATCCGTTGCGTAAGGATTGGCGCGAAGCGTATTACGAAGAAGACCAGAAGCCGTTCGGAAGCCGCTGGCCGGATGGCGATTTCTTCTTCGGCGAAGACAAGCTGAGCGATTGGGGTAGCAACGTCAAGCTTCCGCAAGGCTATGGGGCCACGGATCTGGAGGAGCGCTCTAGAATCGCGCGCGACGATATGACGCTCATCGAAGCCGATCAACTCAAGCGCGGTCCGGACATCGGGAGCGAGCGGCTGATCGTCAATATGGGTCCGCAGCATCCGAGCACGCACGGCGTATTCCAGATGCGTCTGGTGCTCGATGGTGAGACCATCGTCGATCTCGAGCCCGTTATGGGCTACATGCACCGCAATCACGAAAAGATCGGTGAGCGCAACCTGTGGCTCGGCAACATGCCGTTCACGGACCGGCTCGATTACATCGCTCAGCTCGGCAACGAGTGGGGCTATGCGATGTGCGTCGAGAAGATGATGAACCTCGAAGTCCCTGAGCGTGCCGAGCACATTAGGGTCATCCTGGCGGAGCTGAATCGTATCCAGAGCCATTTCTGGTCGATCGGCTTCCTCTTGAACGATATCGGCGCTTTCTTCACGCCTAGCCTTTACTGCATCGAAGAGCGTGAGCTGGTGCTCGACCTGTTCGAGATGACGACCGGCTCGCGACTGATGTGCAACTACATGCGCTTCGGCGGTGTGGCATACGACCTTCCGGACGAGTTCGTGCCGTTGGCGCGAACGCTCGTGTTCGATCGGCTCGAGGGAGCCATCGACGAGATCGAAGCTTATCTCACGGGCAATGAGATCGTCGCCGAGCGCATGAAAGGTATCGGGGTTCTTCCGCCCGAGCTCGCGATAGCCTTCTCGACCTCGGGTCCGGTGCTCCGCGCTTCGGGCGTGCCTTACGACATCCGCACGGCGGATCCGTACGGCATCTATGATCGCTTCGAATGGAACGTGGCCACGGCCGTCGAAGGCGACGTGTACGCGCGCTACATCGTCCGAGTGGCCGAGATGCGCGAAAGCATGCTCATCGTCCGCCAGGCGCTCGACGCGTTGCCCGAAGGTGACATCCTGGGTGGCCGGAAGGCGTGGCAAGTTCGCGTACCTGAAGGTGATTACTATTCTCGCATCGAGAATCCTCGGGGCGAGCTTGGGTACTATTGCGTGAGCGACGGCAAGGCTAATCCATATCGCTACCACGTTCGATCGCCGTGTTTCGTAAACCTCACGGCGCTTGCTGAGATGTGTAAAGGTCACAAGATCGCGGATGTCGTCGCGATCCTCGGTTCGATCGACATCGTTTTGGGCGAGGTCGATCGCTAACGTCGCATTCTCACGTCCATCGATCCGGACGCACCGTTCGAATGAATTAAGGGGCAAGAACATGGCCTTCGGAAGCGGCGTCATCAGAGGGATGGGCATCACCCTCCGCCACTTCGTCGACACATTCGTCGTCGGGTACAAGGAGCAGCCGGCCGCGGCCGGTGATCTACCGGCGCCGACGGCGGTGCGAGCCGGCATGCCGATCAAGACCGGCGGAATGCAAACGATCCAGTATCCGGAAGAGAAGCTTCCGGTTCCGGAGCGATTCCGTTACCTGCCCTTCCTGCTGTACGAGGAAGAGCCCGACGGCGATCGCGAGGCATTCGACGGCATCCGCTGCACGGCGTGCGGCATCTGCGCGAAGGTCTGTCCGCCGCAGTGCATCTGGATAGTGCAGGGCAAGGGCGAAGACGGCAGGCCTCGGCCGGTCTCGACCGAGTTCTATATCGACGCATCGATCTGCATGAGCTGCGGCTTTTGCGCCGAGTACTGTCCCTTCGACGCGATCAAGATGGACCACGAATTCGAGCTTTCCAGCTACGAGCGCCACGAGAGCTGGGTGTACGACCTTCAAGAGCTGCTGCACCCGGTAGCGTATCACGCCGCCATTCACCCGACTGACTACGCGCGCGAGCTCGAAGACGCCAAAGTGAAGGCCGAAGCCGAGCGGAAAAAGGCCGAAGCGCAGGCGGAGCGGGCCAAGTCCGCTTTGGCTGAGGGGCAGGATCTTGACGAATTGAAGCGTCAAAAGCTCGAGGCGCGGCAGAAGTTCATTGACGAGCGGAATCGGAAGAAGGCGGAGGCGCAGACCGATTCCGGCGCCGGGCCCGAGACCCCAAGCTCGGACGACGCCGCAGCTGAAAACGATTGACGGCATGGGCCAGATAGCCGTGCTCGCAGCTTACGCGCCCCTTCTAGTCCTACTCGTCGTAGCCACAGGTCTTGGCCTGATAGTTCTCGGGCTATCGAACGTTATCGGGCCCCGCAAGCCGTCGGCCGTCAAGGTTCAGACCTATGAAAGCGGTATGACGGCGCTCGGCCCAGCGGGGCAGCATGTCCCGATACGCTTCTACCTAGTGGCGACGCTCTTCATCCTATTCGACATAGAGGTGATCTATCTTTATCCGTGGGCGGTGCGCTTCAAACTCCTCGCTGCCCCGGCCGTAGAAGGCGGCCTAGGTTTCGGAGCGCTCATCGGGATGGGTCTGTTTCTTGGGGTGCTCGTAATCGGCTTCGTTCACGTATGGCGTGCCGGCGCCCTGGAATGGGATTGATGTCATGGCAACGCATCCGACCAAGGGGCCGGCGATGAGCGATTCCGCGCAACTCCTCAGCCCGGAGGGCATCTTGATGCCCGGCGAGGCGAATCGGCGAGACGGCGAGAGCGGCATCGTGACGACAACGATGGCGACCGCCGTGAATTGGGCCAGGAGCAATTCGGTATGGCCCGCTCTCTTCGGTCTCGCCTGCTGTGCGATCGAAATGATGCACAGCCAAGCGGCGCGAGTTGATCTCTCCCGCTTCGGCATGGAGATCATGCGTGCTTCGCCTCGTCAGAGCGATCTGATCATCGTGGCCGGAAGGCTATCTTGGAAGATGGCGCCGGTGATCCGTCGCGTCTACGACCAGATGCCTGAACCCAAGTGGGTGATTTCAATGGGCGACTGCGCATCGTGCGGCGGAGTTTTCAACAACTACGCCCTGGTCCAAGGCGTCGACGAGATCATTCCCGTCGATGTATACGTTGCGGGCTGCCCGCCGCGGCCCGAGGCGCTGGTGCACGGCATAATGATGCTCCACGAGCAGATCAAGAACGAGACTCTCGACGGCTGGCGAGACCGCGCCGGCGGACACGGCATAGCGGTCGGCTGACGGACGATGAGCGACTCGACCTCGAACTCGCCTAGCCCGCGGACAACTGACCCGGCATTCGAGACTCTAAACGAACTCGCCGGCGCGATTGGCGACGGCGTCATGGCCGTAGATGTCTTGCTCGGCGAACCTACTGCCGTTCTGGGACGCGAACATCTGAAGACGGCCGCGCATTGGCTGCGCGATCAGGCGGGATTTCAATTCCTTCGCTCGGTGACTTGTGTCGACTATCTCACGGCCGATCCGCGCTTTCATGTCGTGTACCACTTAGCATCGATCCCCGAATCCATCTTGGCTGGGGACTCGGATCCGACCGCCGGCACGTTCCGCTCCATTCGGGTTAAGGTGCCGGTTCCGGCTGATTCACCGGTGGTCGATTCCGTCACTGACATCTATCCGACCGCGGACTGGCACGAGCGCGAAGTCTGGGATCTCTTCGGCATAGAGTTCGCGGGCCATCCCGATCTTCGCCGAATCCTTCTGCCCGACGACTTCGAAGGCCACCCGCTGCGCAAGGACGCGCCGATCAGGTACGAAACGGTGCAATTCACTTTCAACTACGACGCCATCGCGGCCGCCAAGCCGCGCGCACGTGAGTAGCACTGTGCAAAGGAACAATGCGGATCCGAGCGCCTTGTTGACGCCTCCGCCCCCGCCGCGGCGAGAGGTGGTAGAAGCACGTCCGCTCGACGAAGGCACGATCGTCGTCAACGTCGGGCCGCATCATCCCAGCACGCACGGCGTCCTAAGGCTTATCGTCGAGCTCGACGGAGAGCGTGTGGTCGCCTGTACGCCGGATATAGGGTATCTGCACACGGGCATCGAAAAGACGTTCGAAGAGAAGACCTATGTCAAGGGCACGACGCTCGCCCCTCGGATGAGCTACCTCTCCCCGATCCACAACAGCACATGCTACGTCCTTGCGATCGAGCGCCTCTTGCAAGTCGAAGTGCCGGAGAGGGCGACGGTCACCCGGGTGCTCTTGCTCGAGCTGGATCGGCTCGCGAGCCATCTCGTCTTTCTGGGCATCCACGGGCTCGACCTCGGCGCCAGCTCGATCATGCTCTACACGTTTCGCGAGCGCGAGAAGATACTCGACTTGATGGAGATGGTAGCCGGAGCCCGGATGTTCCCAAGCTACATCCGGCCCGGCGGCCTGGCCTACGACCTTCCTCAGGGCTTCGAAGCAGCGGTCGAGGACATTCTCAGGACCATCGAGCCGTCCATCGATCAATATGAAGACCTGCTGACTCACAATCCATTGTGGAAGGAGCGCACTGTCGGCGTTGCGACCATTTCGTCCGACGAGGCGATCCGGTTGGGGGTCACGGGCACGATCCTCCGTGCGGCCGGTGTTGCGCTGGACCTGCGCAAAGCTCGGCCATATTGCGGCTATGAATCCTATGACTTCGACGTACCGATCCGGACCGAGGGCGATGCCTATGCCCGCTACATCGTCCGCATCGCCGAAATGCGCGAGTCGGTGAAGATCGTTCGGCAGGCTTTGGATCGCCTGCCTGCAGGGCCGTACATCTGCGCGGATCGCAAGATCGCTCCGCCACCCAAGCACGAACTTGCGACGTCCATGGAGGCGGTGATCCACCACTTCAAGCTCTGGACGGAAGGCTTTGCGCCGCCCGCGGGCGAAGCTTACGCCACCGTCGAAGCGCCGCGCGGAGAACTTGGGATGTACGTTGTCTCGGATGGCACGGCGCGACCGTGGCGTGTCCACATGCGCTCGCCGTCCTTCGTCAACCTCCAGGCGCTCGAAGGCATGGTCAAGGGCGGCTTGGTCGCTGATCTGGTGACCGCGGTTGCCAGCCTCGACCCTGTGCTAGGCGAGGTCGATCGCTGATGACCCTCCTAGCTCGTACTTTCCCCGATGAGATTCGGGCGGCGATCGCGAAGTATCCGGAAGGGCGGCAGGCCTCCGCTGTCCTTAATCTACTCTATCTCGCGCAGGCGGCTTACGGCCGCATCACCGCCGAGGCGATAGGTGAAGTCGCCGTCCTTCTCGAGATGGATCCGACGCAGGTCCGGGGTGTGGTCGGCTTCTACACACTTCTGAAGACGGAGCCCCACGGCAAGTTTGTGATCCACTATTGCACGGACTTACCTTGCATGTTGCGCCGTGCCGGCGCGCTCCTGCCTATGCTCTGCGCCGCCGTCGGCGCAGAACCTGGCGAGACGAGCGGGGACGGGCTCTTCTCCGTCGAGAAGGCGATGTGCCTTGCGGCTTGCGATCGCGCCCCGATGATGCAGATCAATCTCGAATACGAGTATGACCTTACTCTGGAGAAGATCGACGCGAAAGTCACGGAGTTGCGAGCGCTCGCCACCTCCGCCCCACGGCCGGCCGCACCTTTCGGCTTCGGTCCGCCCAGCGAGATAGCGGGTGCGACCGGTGTCGGCGAAAGGGCGGCGCCAGCTCAGGCCGACATGGGCGAACGGGCGTTGCTGGCTCAGGCCGACATCGCCGAAGATGCGACGCAGGCTGTGGCCGACATCGGTGCGCCTCTGCCGAACAGAAAGAGCGGCAAGGATGCGCCGAATGTCTGAGCGCTTTGTCGTGCTGCGGAATCGCGAGATAGCGGACTTGGACCGGCTCGATGTCTACCGAGAGCATGGCGGATACGCTCAATTTGAGCGTTCCGTGCGCGATCTTGGGCCGGCCGATGTGACCGGGATAGTGAAGGCGGCGAACTTGCGCGGCCGAGGCGGCGCCGGCTTTCCGACCGGACTCAAGTGGTCGTTTGTGCCCGCCAACGACAAGCCGAAGTACATCGTGGTCAACAACGACGAATCGGAACCGGGCACTTTCAAGGATCATGAAATCACACTGCACAACCCGCATCAGTTCATCGAGGGCGCGCTGATCGCCGCATATGCGATCGGCGCCGGAGCGGTATACATCTATTGCCGCGGCGAGTTCTGGCAAGAGATGTCGCATCTCGAGCGGTGTATCGAGGCGGCGCGCGGGGCGGGCCTCATCGGCAAGAACTTGTTCGGATCAGACTTTTCGTGCGATGTCTTTGTCACGCCTGGGGCCGGAGCATATATCTGCGGCGAGGAGACGGCGCTCCTGAATTCGCTCGAGGGTGAACTCGGGCAACCGCGTCTCAAACCACCGTTCCCGGCCATCGAAGGGCTCTACGCTAGCCCGACCGTAGTCAACAACACCGAGACGCTTGCCAACGTTCCGTGGATCCTCGAGCACGGGGCTGACGCTTATAGAGCCATCGGCACGGAAGCGAGTCCGGGCACTAAGGTGATCAGCGTAAGCGGCCATGTCGAGCGTCCAGGGAATTACGAAGTGCCGCTCGGGACGCCTTTCGCGGAAGTGCTTGCCCTAGCGGGCGGCGTTTGGAGGGGGCGCTCTCTGAAGGCTCTCTTACCTGCAGGAGCTTCGGCGCCGGTTATTCCGGGCGACGTCGCCATGACGATGAACTGCGATTGGGAGTCGGTCGCCGGCTTGGGTTCAATCCTTGGGTCGGCATCCTTCATCGTGATGGACGAGACAACGGACATGGTCGACGTCGCCGCAAGAACGACGCGCTTCTTCGAGCACGAGTCGTGCGGAAAGTGCTCGCCTTGCCGCGAGGGCACGTTCTGGCTGAACGGAATCTATGGACGGATCATGAGAGGCGAGGGCCGGCCGGGCGACGTCGAAGTCATCTCGGATGTGGTCGCACAGATCGACGGCACGTGTTTCTGCCCGCTCGGCGAATTCGCGCTCTCGGCGCCTCGCTCGACGATACTCCACTTCGGCGACGAGTATGCGGCCCATATTGGAACCAAGAACGGGGGCGCGCCCAAGTGACATCAGCCAGCGGAAAGAGCGACGTTACGCTCACGATCGACGGCGTCGTGGTGAGCGTGCCCGCGGGGACTAATGTCGTCGATGCCGCGCATGTGATCGACGTCGAAGTGCCCATCTTCTGCCACCACCCGCGGCTCGAACCCGTCGGTATGTGCCGGATGTGCCTTGTCGAGGTCGGGACGCCTTCTGTGGACCGGGCGACGGGCGAGGTCCAGCGCGACGAAGGTGGCCAGCCGATAATCCGATTCTTCCCGAAACTCCAAGCCGGCTGCACGACGCAGGTCAGCGAAGGCATGGTCGTCCGAACGGCGACGCCAGACGTCGGTGATGCTCGGCGCTCGGTCCTCGAATTCTTGCTGACCAGCCATCCGTTGGACTGCCCGGTCTGCGACAAAGGCGGCGAATGTCCGCTGCAGAACCTAACGATGCGCTACGGCCCTGGGACGAGTCGGTTCTCTTTGGGCGAGAAGTACCACTTCCCCAAGCCTGTTCCGGTCGGGCCATTGATCGCATTGGACCGCGAACGCTGCGTACAATGCGCTCGGTGCATCCGATTCCAGGACGAAGTCGCGGACGACCACGTCCTCGGCTTCGAGAACCGCGGGCGCGGCATGGAGATCGTCTCGTTTTCCGACCCGCCCTTCGACTCGTACTTCAGCGGGAACACAAGCGATATCTGTCCGGTCGGCGCGCTGACTACCAACGACTTCCGCTTCCGTGGACGGGTTTGGGAGCTTGAGTCGGTGCCCGGGATCTGCGAGCATTGTCCAGTCGGCTGCAACGTGAGCAACGACACCCGCAACGGCGAAATCTTGCGTGTCATGCCCGATCGGAACGAGGCGGTCAACGAGATCTGGCTGTGCGACAAGGGCCGATTTGCTCATCACCTGCCCTCCGAAGCTGAACGCTTCACTTCCCCGCTCATCCGGCGTGACGGTGTGCTAGTCCCCGCGACATGGCATGAGGCGCTCGGGCTGGTGGCGGAGCGCCTGCGCGGCATTGCGGCAGCGGATGGACGCGATGCGATCGGTGGAATCGCCGGCGACGGTCTGTGCAACGAGGACTTGTATCTCTTCGGCCGATTCATGAGGGCCGTAATCGGGACCAACAACGTCGATCACCGACCCGGCATCGTCCGCGACGATGTGATTGCGCGCGCCGGCGTCGGCGCCCAGACACGACCCACGGAGATTGGGCTAGGTACGGCCATCGTCGTTGTCGGGCTCGATGTCGAAGAGGAAGCGCCCATACTCTTCCTCAACCTCTTCAAGGCGCTCGGCAATGGGGCCCGGATAATCGTCGTGGGCGGGCAGCCGCAAAAAATTGATCGGCATGCCGAAGCTAGCCTGCGTTACCGGCACGATACGGCTGAGCGCGTGCTGGCAGTCCTTCTCTCCCAGGTTCTGGGCCGTTTGGACGAAGTCGTGGGCGGCACTTCGCCGATCGGAGAGGCTCTAGAGGAGGCGCGCAGCGCGCTCCGCGCCGCGCTTTCGGGCTACGATGCCGCTGTGCTCGAGGGCGAACATCCGGTCCATGCTGTCGATCTGGAATCCGCGGCCCGCGTGATCGCGGAAGCAGAGCATGTCATGGTCTTCTACGGGCGTGAGGCTGAGGCACTCGGGCTGGTGCCGGCGCTGGGAGCGCTCGTCGCCGCGACAGGGCGTGCCGGCGGGCCTTATGACGGCCTCGTCGCGGTCGGACCGCACGCTAACAGCCAGGGCGCCGCGGACATGGGGCTTTTGCCCGATATGCTGCCCGGTTATCGACGGATCGATTCGAGGCAGGCGCACGACGACCTTATAGCCGCCGGCTGGCCGGCTGTCTGCGCCACGGGCAGCGGCCTCGGTGCGGCCGCTATGCTTGAGCCGGAATCGGGGATCAGAGCCCTCCTGGTGCTTGGAACCGATCCGATCGGGGACGATCCGGGCAGGGAGGCTGCCGCAAGGGCGCTTCAACTTCTCGTGGTCACCGATCTCGCGCCCACTGCGACGACGCGTATCGCGGATGTTATCTTGCCCGCCGCCGCGCTCGCCGAGCGCGAAGGGACGCTCACGAACATGTTCCGGCGCGTCCAACGAACCCAGGCGTCTGTGCCGGCACCGGGCGACGCGCGACCGGATTGGTGGATCGTCGCTGAGTTGGCCCGGCGGATGGGCGTAGCCGAAGCATATGGCGGCCCCGAAGACGTGATAGCCGAAATCGCGCGAGCGATTCCGTCGTATAGCGGCATCGACTATGCCGCGCTAGGTTCGGCAAAGGCGTCTCGTCCGTCCGATCCGTTCCTGCCGTTCGCGCCTGAGACGGAGTCGCGCAAGGTGAGCTACGAAGGCACCCGCTACGACTTGAGAGCGAGCGAAGGCGTGGTTTGGGGCACCGATAGCTCCTCAGCCGAAGAGCGTCTTTTGCCGCTCTTGGCGTGGCGACCTCGAACTGTGAGTGTTGATGCCGGATCGGCCGAAGGCCCGGTCCCTGGTCGAATGTCGTTGGTACCCGTGACGAGGTTGTACGACGCGGGTGCCGCTACGTCGCGATCGCCCGTGCTCAAGCCGCTCATCCCTCGCCCTTACGTTGAGATGAGTCCGTTCGACGCAGCCGCGCGGGGCCTGCCCGAAGGCACACGTGTGACGGTGAGAGGCTTGCGGGGCTTTCTCAATGCGGAAGTCAGGCTTGTAGATGGGCTGACGCCCGGCGTAGTTCTCGCTCCCCGCAGCCTTGCGTGGGACTTGCCGCCGGACGCTTTGACGGAAGACGGAGCGACGGCCGATGTAATCGTAGAGCGCGCCATGTCGACCGTGACAGAGCCTGATCGTCAGTCGAGCCTCAACCCCGCCCTCGACGTCGTCCCGGACGAAACGATCGGCAATGCAGCGGCCGACCAAGCTTCGGAACTCGCGGCGGGCCGAGCCAACCAATCCGACCATCCCGGCGAAGGGCTTTAGGCCAACGTGGACACGTTCGCGATCGCAATCGCCGCCCTCAAGTCGGTAATCATCGTCTTGGCGCTCCTGACCGGCTTTGCCTATACGACGCTGCTAGAACGGCGTGTCGTCGCGCGCATGCAGGCCAGGATCGGTCCGAATCGAGCGGGCCCGCTCGGCTTCTTGCAGCCGGCGGCCGATGGCCTCAAGCTCGTTTTCAAGGAGAATTTCACGCCGGACGGCGTCGACCGTCTGACTTATTTCCTAGCGCCTGTTTTGAGCCTGGTCGTTGCAATGATGGCCTTCGCTCTTATCCCGGTCTCTGATCCGATCTCCATCACCTGGAGCGGTGAGCCGCGGGTGATCGCATTTCAGCTCACGGACTTGAACATCGGGATCCTCTACGTTCTGGCGATAACTTCTTTAGGTGTCTACGGGATCGCCCTTGCCGGATGGTCGTCAAACAATACGTTTTCACTTCTTGGCGGCCTACGAAGTTCGGCTCAGATGGTCAGCTATGAGCTTGCGATGGGCATCAGCCTCGTCGGGGTCGTGATGGTCGCGGGGACTCTCTCTTTGGCGGAGATCGTCGAGATGCAGCGCGGCGTGCCGCTGGTTCTCCTTCAGCCGCTGGGGTTCGTCATCTACGCCATAACGGCGCTTGCGGAGACCAATCGGGCGCCGTTCGACATGCCTGAGGCGGAGCAGGAACTAATCGCGGGTTATCACACGGAGTACACCGGCCTGCGCTTTGCGATGTTCTTCATGGCTGAGTACATCAACATGATCACCGTCTGCGCGGTGGCTACAACCCTCTTCTTCGGCGGGTATCATCTGCCCTTCGTGGGCGATATGCCTTGGTTTGTCGATGTCGCAGTCTTCACCGCGAAGGTGATAGCCGGGCTCTTCGGCTTCATTTGGCTGCGGGCGACCTTGCCGCGGCTCAGATATGATCGATTGATGGATTTTGGATGGAAAGTCCTCCTGCCGCTTTCGATCGCGAACGTCGCGCTGACGGCGATCGGCATCGTCATATGGCAAGGCCGATGAAGGCCACAGTCATAACACTGGACACCCCCGATCAAGCGGCTCTCCTGTAACGTGACGATCTCGGTCGTGGCGGAGGGTCGAGATTCGCAACCAGCCACTCGAACAACGGTTCGGGCGCCTGGCCAAAGAGTCGTTGGGCGGCGGTGCTGCCGTCGGCGCGTTGGATGTGAAAGTCGTGGATGACGGTCAGCGCGGTCAGGCGTTGATCGGACAGCCGATGAAGGCTGTGGTGTAGCAGGGCCAGCTGGCCGTTGCGACCTTCGACGCAGGCGGTGCTTCGCACGAAGAGATCGAGACAGGCGTTGACCGTAGCCTCGATGTGTTGGCGCGTGGCAACATGCAGCCCGGCAAGTGCCCCGGCTGAATCGTGGGCGGCGTCGAGTAGATCCTGCGCCAGAGATCGAAGTCGCTTGCGTTCCTCCGTCGAGCGCGCCCGCGCGGCAGCGCGCATGAGGTAGAGTCCGCCGACGAGCTGCTCGTTCACCGCTCGGAGAACCTGAGGAGCCAGTACCCGCCCCTCCAGAGCGCGGTCGAGTTGGTCATTGGCGAAGGCGACATGGGAGCGGAACTTGGGAATCAGCCGACGGGCTTTGTCGATCCAGCCGAGGCGCTTGGGCGAGAGACCGACCCGGTGGGTGACCTCGTCGATGGTGGCGAAGGACGCATGCATTCGCGTCTCGACCGTGGCGGCGTCCTGGCGCTGGCCGGTGGTGAGGTCTACCAGATGGTAGGCGTCCCCGATCTCGCGGTTGGCCGCCTTCACCGCTTCGCGGTCGGCTTCTGCCGCTGCCAAACGGTCGCGCGCGGCTTGCTCGCTCGCCTCGGCCGCGGCGATGAAACGGTCGAAGAACGGCGGCCGGCCCGGTGGGCGTGGTCCAGCCAGGTACTCTTCCTTCTTCTGTCGGAGGCGCTGCGTGCAGCGCTCGGCCTCCTCGACCGCCTGGCGCGGTGCGCTCAGACGTTGGGACAGCGGACGGGCTGTTGCCTTGCTCACCTCGTGCTGAGCGTGGAAAAGATCGGTGCAGTGCGGCACCCCCAGTACCTGCTTGGCATGCGCGATGAGACCCTTGGCTTCGTCGCTGCAGTGTGTATTACGACGAAAGCGGGCACCGATTCCGAGCAATCCGGGCAAGGGCCTGGCCTCGGCCTACGAAGTCGAGGATTCGCGCGATCTCGTGACGGTCGGGGGGCGGTGTTGACTCAATGGGGCGGCTCGGAGTATCTTGGGTGTGCATGGCCTCGGACCTGGTCGTGGAGGACTGAACACCACCACAATACCAACCCAGGCCATGCCCGTCTATCCTGCTACGCAGCCCTCCGGGCGCTGCGCGTGTCCAACTCTATGACTGAGGCCCACGATGAACATAGCCGCCGCAAACAGGCCGGGGAGCCCACGATGATCGGACAACTCATGAAGGGGCTGAGTGTCACGTTCCGGCAAATGTTCGTGCCGCGCCAAACAATTGAGTATCCCGAAGCTAAGCGCCCCGTCGCGGAGCGCTTCCGCGGGCGACACGAACTGAAGCGCTACGAAAACGGCCTCGAGCGCTGCATCGGTTGTTCGCTTTGTTCGGCGGCGTGTCCGGCTGACGCGATCTTGGTCGTGCCAGCGGAAAATCGAGACGAAGAGCGCTACTCTCCCGGTGAACGCTATGCCAAGGTTTACGAGATCAACATGCTGCGCTGCATCTTCTGCGGCTTCTGCGAGGAGGCGTGTCCGACGGACGCGATCGTCCTCGAGCATGAATACGAGCTTTCGTCTCATGACCGGCGCGACTTGATCTACACCAAGGATATGCTCATCGTCCCGCCCCAAGACGGCGCGAAGTCTACGCCGCGCGACACCCGTGGGGAGGACATTCCGTTCCGAATGGGTGGGATGGACTACTTCGTCTCCCCGATTTCGGTGCGGATCGCGACCCTGGACGAATCGCAGGTCCCGACCGCAGCGAGCGAGCCTGACGATGAGGCCGGCGCGTGATCGACCCGATCGTCTTCTGGACTGTCGCCACTTTGAGTGTGGCGGCGGCGATCTTAGTCGTGACCGCCCGCGACCTGGTGCACGGTGCGCTCGCGATGGTCGCCACTTTCGCCCTCACAGCCGTACTTTATCTCGCGCTGTCCGCGGCGTTCATCGCTGCCGTCCAGGTCATCGTCTATGCCGGAGCGATCATGGTGTTGTTCGTGTTCGTCGTCATGCTGATGGGGCGGCGCGATGTTGGGTTTTCCGAACCGATCGGCGGGCAACGAACGCTCGCGATGGTGGCAGTTGCCGGGCTCGCCGCGCTTTTGGCGTGGGCCGGCGCCAACGGGGTGCCGGCCTCGGTCGTCCTGGGCCCGGCCGACACGCCCTTGCCGGACTTGCCGGGCGGTTTCGGCTCACCGGCATCGATCGGAGACCGGCTCTTCACGGAGTGGGTGCTGCCGGTCGAGGTGGTCGGCATCCTTCTCCTTGCTGCCATGCTCGGCGTCATCGTGATTGCGCGGTCCGGCGGCCTTCGCGGTCGCGGCATTGAATCGACCGCCGAGACCGAACATTGAACTTATCTCCAATTGGCCCTGAACACGTGCTGGTGCTTTCGGGCATCTTGTTTGCAATCGGAGCGTCCGGCGTGCTGCTGCGCTGCAACGCTATTCTCGTCTTGATGTCGGTGGAACTGATGCTCAACGCGGTCAACATCGCGCTGGTGAGCACAGCTCGAGCTCTCGGCGATCTTGACGGCCAGCTCTTCGTATTCTTCAGCCTGTCGATCGCGGCCGCGGAAGTCGCCGTTGGATTGGCGATCGTGGTCGCCATCTACCGCTCGCTTGGCCGCACCGATGTCGACGACATCGGCGCGATGCACGGTTGAGCGGGGGGTATAGAACATGGACATGACCGCCTACTCACTGTTGCCGCTAACGCTTGCGTTGCCGCTCGCCGGCGTGGTGCTGCTCACGCTCTTCGGTGGGCGGCTGGGCGGTGCGCGCAGCGGAGTGCTGGCGACCGCAATCGTCGGGCTGACTTTCCTGGTCGCGGTTGCCATCGCGCTCGACTTCACGGATAGCGTCACGGCCTCCGGGTCGCTTCCGGACGGCAGTGCGGGCATCGGTTCGGCAGAAGACGGTTCGACGGGCGACGTTGCGGTGGGCGACCATGGGGTCGGCGATGCGACGGGCGACCACGGGGTCGACGAAAGCGGTCTTCTCGGAGACTCCAGCTCAACGGACGATCAACACGGAGTTGTCGCGCCGCACATCGAGCGCTCTCTGTGGACGTGGATCCGCGTGAAGCGTTCGTTTGCGGACTACGAATTGGTGCCGGTGACGATCGCGGCTCGCGACATCCCGGATCTTTCGCGCATAACGCCGGATATGGTCGCGGTCGTAGAGGTACAGGCGGGTACCAGGGCGGGCCCTAGGACGGTCCGCGAGGAATTGCCGCTGATGTGGGACCCAGAAGCCATCGTCGGTGTTCAAATCTTCCGTGGTGCGATCACGCCGGGCACGATCCTCTCGACACGGGTCGCGACTGCGCTCGGCGCCGACGACAAGATCTTCGTGCCCGCCGATCTTGCAAGCCCTGGATTCACCGCTGACGTATCGCTCACGCTCGACGGTCTGTCGCTCCTCATGCTCCTAATCGTCACCGGCGTCGGCTTTTTGATCCACCTCTTCTCCATCGGCTACATGGCCCACGATCCGGATAGGCGCCGCTACTTCACGTACCTCAACCTGTTCATCTTCAGCATGCTGGTGCTTGTGCTCGGCGGTAACTTCCTCATGCTCTTTGTCGGTTGGGAGCTGGTCGGGGCTTGCAGTTACCTTTTGATCGGCTTCTGGCATCGGGATCCGGCGAATGCGTGGGCCGGTCGGAAGGCGTTCATCGTCAACCGGATTGGCGACATGGCCTTCGTGATCGGGCTGATGCTGATCTGGACCACCTACGGCTCGCTCGCATTCGCCGATGTCCTGCCGGCGGCGGCCGGTGGCGCGGTCACGGGCTCGATCGCGATCGCCATCCCCGCGCTCCTGCTCATCGGCGCGACCGGCAAGAGCGCGCAGCTGCCGCTGTTCGTCTGGCTGCCTGACGCGATGGCCGGCCCGACGCCGGTATCAGCTTTGATCCATGCCGCCACGATGGTCACCGCCGGCGTTTACATGATCGCGCGCGCGCACCCGCTCTTCGAGGCCGCACCCGTGGTCTTGGCGGCCGTAGCGATAGTCGGGGCTGCGACCGCGCTCATGGCTGCCCTCATCGCACTGGTCCAGGTGGATATCAAGCGCGTGCTCGCCTATTCGACCGTCAGCCAGCTCGGTTACATGTTCATGGCGGTCGGGGCAGGGGCATATGCGGCGGGTGTCTTCCATCTTATGACGCATGCCTTCTTCAAGGCGCTCCTCTTCCTGGGCGCCGGAAGCGTGATGCACGCGATGGAGCATGGCTTCGCACATGGAGGCGCGCACCCCGCCGACGGGTCCGGGAGGGAGTCGGCGTCGATGTCGGACGCTTCATTCGACCCCCCACTGGACGCGCCATCGAGCGCTTCGCACGCGCCGGCGTCAATCTCGACTCCCGACCTGGACGTCGACGGACATTCCGAAGTTGATCTGGGCGGCGCCGGTGCGTCGTCGCCTCCTCGACCTGATCACTTTACGGACGTGCCGGCGCACCAAGACATGCGAATGATGGGCGGCTTGTTGTCCCGCGCTCCGATAACCGGCTGGACATTCTTGGTCGGCGGCCTCGCGCTGGCCGGCGTCTTCCCGCTTGCCGGATTCTGGAGCAAGGACGAGATTCTGCTCGAAACGCTCGCTCGGGCGGGGGGAAGCGACGGCGGAACTCTCTGGGTCGTACTATACGGCGTAGGGCTCTTCACTGCGCTCCTGACGGCCATTTACACCGGTAGGCAGTTGCTTATGGTCCTCGCCGGTGCCCCGCGTAGTACTGGCGCCAAGAACGCTGCGGAATCGCCTTGGACTATGACGTTGCCGCTGGTGGTTTTGGCGGTCTTGAGCGCGGTCGGGGGCCTTGTCGTCCTCCAAACTTTCGGGGCGCCGCTGCTCCACTTGCTCGAGCCGGTACTAGGAGCGCATCCCGCGGAAGGTGGCCCGAGCAAACTCAACATGGCGCTCATGGCCTCTGCCGCGTCGCTCAGCGGACTCGCCATCGCCTACGCCCTTTATGGCGCGCGGGCGATCGATCCCGATCGAATTGCGACGGCACTGCCGGTCGCATATCGCTGGCTGTCACGGAAGCTCATGATTGACGAACTCTACGACGCTGTCGTCGTTCACCCGTTCCAGCGCCTTGCACCGGCGCTATGGCATCGAATTGACGAAGGAGTGCTGGATCGTGTGGTGAATGGCGCGGGCCGGTCGCTTATTGCAAGCGCACAGGCATGGCGTCACGTTCAGAACGGGCGAGTGCGATCGTACGGTCTTTCGATCGCACTCGGCGCCGTAGCCCTTGGAATCCTCTTGGTGTTCGCGGATCGATTGAGTGGAGTCCTGCTGCCATGAACATGCCACTTCGTTCGATAGGCGAGATGGTCGATCCGAC
Source organism: Anaerolineae bacterium (assembly GCA_038913135.1). Taxonomy (GTDB): domain Bacteria; phylum Chloroflexota; class Anaerolineae; order Epilineales; family Epilineaceae; genus JBCLES01. The sequence continues at coordinate 3,658 of JBCLES010000053.1, read as the reverse complement.
AGCTGACTCGAGCCGGCTCAGTCGGAGCGGCCCGCTAGCGATCGCATCGGAGATCTTCGGCCGGAACGCATCGCGTCGGAGGCCTCGCCCGTGCTCCTGAGCACCGTCAACGACGCCGGCTTCCCGATTCTGTCGCTGCTTGTCTTCCTACCTCTTGCCGGCGCCGCTAGCCTAGCTATCCTTCCGCGCCGCCACGACGCGCTGTACCACGGCGTGGGGATCTTCACGAGCGGGATGGTGCTTGCGCTGTCCGCCATCATCATGTTCAACTTCGATTCCGATTGGCGCTATAAGCTGGGCGGCAGCGGTTTCCAATTCGCGGATCCGCCCGATGGCGGAGCGCGGTGGCTGCCCGGCGGGATCACTTACCAGGTGGCGGTCGATGGGTTCTCGGTTGTGCTCGTCGCGCTCACCGCTCTGCTTGTCTTCTTGGCGCTCATTTTCAGCTTCGGCAGCATCACGCTGCGCGTGCGGGAATACGTGGCACTAATGCTCGTCCTCGAGACGGGTGCGCTCGGCGTCTTCGTCGCGCTGGACCTCTTCCTATTCTTCGTGTTCTGGGAGGCCACGCTAGTCCCGATGTTCCTGCTGATCGGCATCTGGGGCGGCGGCGGCAAGGTGTACGCAAGCTTCAAGTTCGCGCTCTACACATTGGTCGGTTCGGCGCTGATGCTCGTCGCGATCGTCGCCATGACCCACCTATCCGGCAGCCGAAGCTTTCACTATTTCGACCTCCTCGCGGCGGTACCTGTTGCCGGCTTCGCGCCGGGCCTGGCCATGGCCTTCTTCGTCGCCTTCGCCTTGGCTTTCGCAGTGAAAGTGCCGCTATTCCCGCTGCACACGTGGCTGCCGTTCGCCCACGTCGAGGCGCCGACAGCGGGCTCGGTCATTCTGGCCGGCGTTCTCTTGAAAATGGGAACCTACGGCTTCGTCCGCTTCGCGATCCCGCTCTTTCCCGATGCGGCGCGCACGGCCGTCCCGTGGGCGATGGGGCTCGCGATCGCCGGCATCATCTACGGCAGCCTTGTGGCCTTCGCGCAGCACGACATCAAACGCTTGGTCGCATATTCCTCGGTAAGCCATCTCGGCATCGTGATGGTTGGCGTTTTCGCCATGAATGTCGAAGGCTGGAGCGGCGGCGTCTTGCAGATGGTGAACCACGGACTGACCACTGGAGCCCTGTTCTTACTAGTCGGCATGCTCTACGACCGGGCGCACACGCGCGAGATTGCCGCCTTCGGCGGTCTGTGGGTACACATGCCGCGCTTCAGCGCGATCTTCCTGGTCGTGATGTTCGCGAGCATCGGCCTGCCCGGCACCAACGGCTTTGTCGGCGAGTGGCTTTCGCTCCTCGGCGCGTTCCAGGTCGGAGCCGTCTACGGCGTCCTCGCCGCGCTCGGCGTCGTGCTTGGGGCGGCCTACATGCTCTGGATGTACCAGCGCGTCTTCTTCGGCCCGGCGGGCGAGATGTCGGCCGGAATGCGCGATCTCGACGGCCGCGAGCTGGTCGTTTTGGCGCCGATCCTGGTACTCATCTTCTGGATCGGCATCGCGCCAAGTTTCTTTCTGGAGCCGATCGAAGTTGCAGGAAGCGCTTGGATCGACTTAGTCGCTGGCGCGGCGGAGTTCGCGAACGCCCGGTGAAGTTGGTGCGGCGTGGCGCAGTTGGCACATGTCCGTCAACCCTGGCGCGGCTCAATCGGCGAGCGCAGCCCACCGGAACCGTGAGCACTGCGGCGCATTGAACCACCATGCCAGCGATTCATCTTCGGCATGTCGCAATTCGACCCGCCCCAATTTACTGCGGACCCGCCACTTGCCGCTCGGATCTAGTTCGTCGATCGGCCGGTCCAGTTCCCGCCGCTCGCCGCTGATTCGCACCGTCTCGAAACCATCGGACGGCGACGAGTCGAAGACTCTGGGGAGAAAGCCAGTTGCCCTAGTCGTCACGTACATCGCGGCGCCGGTGCCTTCGGCCGGTGCGTCCGGGTGATCTGACGCAATCCACTCCGCCTTGACGAGCTTCGTGTAGTCAAGGACTATCGGTGCCGCATCGGAGCCGATAGTCCAGATTACAATCGCGCCCAGTACGGGTTCGCGGTGGGCGAACCCATCTTCAACTGTGCTAGCGAAGGGCACGTTGATCGCGACGAGATCATGGTCGTCCTCGATCCCGACGAGGGAGATTGCGCTCCAGAGCGGTGCGAGGGCGGGAGGACGATTCTTGGACTCAAGACCGTGAGCGTCGATCGAATGCCGCACGATCTCGCGCCCGGAGTCCACGTCTCTGATGATCACCACCACCACCGATTCCTCGCTGGCCGGAATGCGCAACGGGCCCAAATGGTCTGCAACGTTCCCAGACGCCGAATCGCTTTGCTCAACCGACAGAGTCGCCAAGCGCTCCGAACGCCCATCCCACGCGGCCGACATATCGTCACTTGACCAAAGCGGGGACTCCGGAGCATCTAGATCGAACATGCGGATCGTCTCCGACGTAACAGGTCGATCATCCTCGAGTACCAGCCTTCCACCGACACCGAAAGTGAAATCGGCGTTCCTTTGGTCTGCCGCGGTGTTCTGTACGATTGAGGAGATTGCTTCGCTTCTAGGGCCTTCGTCCGGCCAAGTCCATAGTGCGGACTCTCCCGAAGGTCCCCACGTGTACCACGTCAGCCGCCCATTAACGGCCCACTCGAGATCCAAGATGGTCTGGTCTTCGAACGGGAGTGTTGCCAGCACTTCAAGGGAATCGGCGTCGGTTATACGGATGCTCGAATCCGCCCACCCTCCGGGACCGCTCGAGCATGCGACAGCAAGGCGCCGCGCGTCAGGGCTCCACGCGGCCTGGGAGGAGGCGAAGTTCTGATCGCAAAGTGGACCCAGATCGATTGGAACTCCGCCCGGATTCACGCGCCACGCCGCGCGCTGTTCCCAGCGGCAACTCAGGGTAAGCGACCGGGTGCCGGGAAACACTGGCGGCGGCTTGGGCCAAGATTGGACGACGTCGAGCGCGTCATCCAGCGTCAAGCCGCCCTCGTTGAACATATACTCAGGCGCCTGGGAACGGCTAAGTGCGATCAGGAGTTGGCCGGCATCGGCGCCCCGAACCCTGAGCAGCTCGTCGACCAAGTGCCGTGCCGCCGATGCCAGAGCGTCGTCGGACGGCTTTCGCATGCCGGTAAAGTCGTAATGCGACCACCATAGGTCCCAGACGCTGCCGAATTCGGTCGTGGGCTCGGCGGCCGAGCCAGTCCGCTCCGGGCCGAGTCCGAAGTCCGCAAGAAATGCCTGGCGCAGCTCGGCTCTCAGAAATGGCGCCCTGCCTGTCTCGCCGGACAAAAACCGTTCATACTCCTGTTCGAGGCTGACTTCTTGGCCCGCCGCGCTGAGCAGGACGATTTTGGCGATCCCTTGCGCATACCTAAGCTCACCCGCCGCGTCCAGAGGACGGAAAGTCAGCGAAGGCGACGGAACGGCGATAAGGTGGCCATCGGGGCTCGAGATCGAGACGCCGGCGAGCCGGCCAGGTCGGTTGCCGGAGAACCTCAAGGGGACGAGCGCCTGGCAGCCGTCCTCACCCGTGCAAAGCCGGTCGAAAAGGGAATCGGCGAAGCGGAGCGCAGGCGTGATGACTTCCAGGTCCTCTACGCTCGCG
>JBCLES010000052.1:0-22659 GCA_038913135.1 Anaerolineae bacterium | reverse complement strand
TTGGACGCCAGCCATCCCGACAGCAGATAGATCGTCAGCGGGAATCCGTACATCTCAACGAACAAGGCCACGATGAAGGCGGAGAAGGCGCCGAACGTTCGCCAGTCACGCGCCGTTGCCGGCTTGAAGAAGCTGAAGGCGAACATGATGAACACTGCCGAGTTGAGGGCGACCAGCACCCAGAGCCCGTACGCCGGTCCGCCGTGGTTCATGCTTGCTCGCCTCCATTGGGCGGATCCGGATATCTGGATCCCGCTCCGGACCCACTGTGGCCATGGTCATGACCGCGGTGCATGAAAACGTGGATCAACGGACAGGCGAGCAGTAGCAGGTACGGCAACGCACCGGCGACATGCGCCCGATGCTCTGTCAGCAGAAAGTAGCCCGCGACCGCCCCGATGACGATCAAGCCGATCGCATAGCGGGAGGTCCAAAAGCCGGGCGGGGAAACCTGATCGCTGTGGTCGTGGTTCACAAGCACCGCTCCTAGTGGGTACCTACGGTGTCAGATCAGGGCGTGGGCGTCGGGTGGTGCGGGTCGCCGCTGGGCAACTGCCCATCGAGTTCCTGGTGCATCTCGCCCATGCCCTTCATCATGTCGTCGAAGGACGACTTGCCCATGGCGTCCATTCCCCTGCCCGGCATCACCCCATGCAGTTCCTGCATGCGCTGCATGTCCGCGGCGCCCATCGGCATAACCAAGGTGCCCATCATACTGCATTCCATCCAGCATGCCCTGCATCTCGCCCATCATCGCGCCCATGTCCTCGGCGCTCGGCGGACCACCCATCGCGTCCATGCGCGCGCGCATGACGTCCATCCGCGCTTCCATGTCGGCCATCTCCGGGACTGCAACTCCGACTGGTGAGGACACGGTCGCGGCCTTGACTGATCCTGCGGTCGCTACGACCGCCGGCTCGCCGACGCTGGCCTCCGGCGCTGGCGTTGCGCCGCGTGGTGTACAGCCTGTAACGAGCAGAAGGGCGCATAACGGAACGGACAAGCGCGTGAACGTCACAGATGTGTGCATGGGAACGGTCTCCCTGAAGTTGATCCCGCCGTCGGTCTTGACGGACGGGAAGAAAGAATTCGGCCTGAGCGCTCACCGTTCCGGGCACTCGCGCACGCAGCCGTCGGTGTGTGTGCTGAACTAGCTCCCGCCATCCGCGCCGTGGGTCAGATTTTTCCATAGACCTCCGGCATCGTCCCGTCGGCCTCGGTGACGACGAACTGGAACATCATCCCGGTCTCGAGGTGCTCGGCGATGTGACAGTGGACCATCCAGGCGCATGGGATGGTCACATCCATAACAATGTCCACCGACTCACCAATGTTCACGGGCACCGTGTCCTTCCACACCATCTCGCGGCTGATCTCGCCGTTGCGGGCCACGATCAAGAAGCGCTGGCCGTGGAAGTGGATCGGGTGCTGCATCGGGTGAGCGCTGTCCTTCAGGTTGTTGATGCGGACGTTCACGACGTCACCGACGGTGAAGGCGTAGGCCAGCTCGTCGTCCGTGCACTTGCCCATCAGCGTTGTGCCCATGCCGTGGCACGGGAGGCCAGCCATCTGGTTGGGGTCGTGACGATCTCATCGATACTGCCAGCCGCCTTGGCCACAACGCGTGTGGGTTGCGGTGGGGCGCTCGTGCGTGTGGCGCCGCTCTGCGAATCAGTTTCGACCACCGTCCGGTCTGCGTCCTCCGCGGCGACCTCCGTCGCGCCGCCTCCGCGTCCGTCGGAGTCGGCGTCGCCACTGGGTTCTGGGTCGCCCGCGCCAGGCGATCGGCAGCCCCCAACCGCGACAATGACGAGCGCTGCAAGCGTGACCGTACGCACCATCGGTCCTGCCGATCGGATACGACGGAGAGAAAGGTGAACGGTAATCATTGGGCACGCCTCATCGGGAGGGATGGATGAGTTTTAAGGCGGGGGGCGGGGGCGCAGACAGGAAGTCTGAGTTTTGCCCCATCCCCCCGTGGGGGGGTATAGTGAACGTAGCGCGTTCGAGCGGGGCGTCAAACGATTCGTACGCTTCACTGTCCAACGCGAGGTCGTCGGATCGCGCCGGTCCCAATCTCGTGCCGCACCTCCCGAGGAGGCAACATGCGAACCTGGGTATGGGCAGTCGCGCCGCTCATCATGCTCTCCGCGATCGCGTGTAGCGGCCCGGCGACACCGTCCGTCGTGACCACGCCGCTTGAGCCGACGTCCGCCCCGCTGGCACAACAGCCACCGAACGCCGTGGCTCTGGCAGCGGACCAGCCGTCGTCGTCCGACCCAGGTCTGGCTGCCCCGCCGGAACTTGCCCAAGGGGAAGCCCTGTACATCGCGAAGTGCGCCAGCTGCCACGGCCAAGGAGCGATGGGGACCGACAGGGGTCCCGCCTTCCTCCATCCTGTCTACGTGGCCAACCACCACCCGGACGAAGCGTTCTCCACCGCCGCCCTGGTCGGCGTGAAGGCGCACCACTGGCAGTTCGGCGACATGCCCCCTGTGGATGAGGTGACGCAAGCGGATGTTCTACAGATCGTGGCCTAAGTGCGGTGGCTCCAACAGCAGGCACAGCAATGACCAATGCATGGCTTTGAAACACATTTGCACATGCGGTGCCGCAGATCCGTGGCCGCCGGAGGGTCTCGATGGACGCAGATAACCGCCCATGACCATGGTCATCGCCAGCCATTCTCGCCGCATCTCAACATGGTTACTCGTCGCCTGCGGAGTCTGGCTCATGGGTCTGGGACTTTATTTCATCGTGCTTCGACCACCACTCTTGCCGGAAGACCCGCGATTCATTGGAACGACGCTAACACAGATTCGGACTGCCGTGCCGGGTCTTGAGAGCTGGTTGAAAAAGCTGTTCACGGTCATGGGCGGATTCATGGCCGGTGCAGGTGTGCTCGTGATGTTCGTAGCCAACGTAGCCATGCCACCGCGAGTGAAGGGTACGGCGTGGGCGATCGGCCTCTCCGGCGCGCTCACAGTTGGTTTGATGAGCGCAACCAACTTTGCGCTCCAGTCCGATTTCAGATGGTGGCTGCTTGTCCCGGTCTTCGTCTGGCTCGCAGGCCTCGTCTTCTATATCAACGGGCGTTAGCAAAATGGCGGCCGACCTCTCCGTCCATCCAATGCAGGACCCCATGCTCCACGAACTCGAATCTGTCGCGCGCGCGCTCGTCGCGTCTCCGAAAGGCATCCTGGCCGCCGACGAAAGTACGGGCACGATCGGGAACCGTTTCCATTCGATCGGTCTCGAGAACACCGAGGACAACCGTCGCAACTACCGCGACATGCTCTTCACGACGAAGGGGTTCGGCGATTTCATCAGCGGCGTGATCCTGTACGACGAGACGATTCGTCAGAGTGGCCGCGACGGAACCCCGTTCGCCAAGACGCTGCAGGCGCACGGCGCCATCTTGGGCATCAAGGTCGACATGGGCACCGTGCCGATGGCAGGTTCGCCGAACGAGAAGGTCACCCAAGGTCTTGACGGTCTGCGCGAGCGGCTGCAGGAATACCACGGCATGGGTGCGCGTTTCGCCAAGTGGCGCGCCGTGGTGACCATCGGTGAGGGCCTGCCGACGCTGGCGAACCTGCAGGAGAACGCTCGGCTGCTCGCCCACTATGCCGCGTTGTGCCAGGAGCAGCGCATCGTGCCGATCGTCGAGCCCGAAGTGCTCATGGACGGGGACAACACGATCGAGCGCTGCCTGTCCGTGACCACGGATACCCTCCACGAGGTGTTCGATGCGCTGTTCGACCACGGCGTCGTGCTCGAGCGCATGCTCCTCAAGCCGAACATGGTGATCGCCGGCAAGGGCGGCAAATCCCAGAGTCCGGCGCAGAGCGTGGCCGAGATGACGATCGCGTGCTTGCGCCGCACCGTGCCGGCCGCGGTGCCCGGCATCATGTTCCTCTCTGGCGGGCAGTCGAGCGTGCAGGCCACAGCGAACCTGAGCGCGATGCACGCGCTCGGCCCGCATCCCTGGCCGCTGAAGCTTCAGCTTCGGGCGCGCGCTACAGGACGACGCGCTGCGGACTTGGAGCGGCAGGATCGAGAACGTCCCAACGGCACAGATGGTCCTCTACAACCGCGCCCGGATGAACGGCGCCGCGCGCAATGGGGAGTACGACGTCGGGATGGAACGGGATCTCGAGGCGGCCGCGAGATGACGTGGACGACGACACCGGAGGTGCGAATGGACCGCTAAACGTAGTTCCGGCGAGGAGGCCCGCAGTCAGGGCCGTGGTTGAATTCTCTGTACCTACGCGTCCGCGTTGCTGCTGAAGGCGGCCGCGTCGCCGCCGAAGTGACCACTGGACACGCGAGGTGAATGGATGCCGGATGCTGCGTCGGAAGTCGACGGCCACAAGGGCCACCAAGCGCCGGATGCAAAGCCAGGGCCGGGCGCAAAGCTAGCGCCGGCCGCGGGGCCCACCATGTCGGCGGATATGGCGCATGAGATGGGCCATGGCGGCACGGACATGTCGGCGATGGTCCGCGACATGCGCAACCGTTTCTGGATCTGCCTGATCTTCACCGTACCCATCTTTATCTACGCCCCGATGGGCGGCATGTTTACGCCGCCGAAACCGCCGTTCGGGCTGGAACTCGACCTGTGACTGTTCTACCTCGCCAGCGCCGCCGTCCTCTATCCGAGCTGGCCGTTCTTCGTCTCCGCCTGGCGCGCGCTCAGGAAGGGCACCCTGGGCATGGCGGCGCTGATCGTGTTGAGCGTGGGCACCGGGTATCTCTTCAGCGTCGGCTCCACGTTCTTCTTCGAGGGGGGCGGACAGTTCTTCGAGGCCGTGTCCGTCCTGCTCGTCTTCATCCTGCTCGGCCACTGGCTGGAAATGCGTGCCCGTGCGGGCGCGTCGTCGGCCATCAAGGCGCTGATGGACCTCTCGCCCTCGATGGCTACCGTGATCCGCGACGGGGTCGAGGTTGATGTTCCGACGGCGGAGGTGTTGGCGGGCGAGATTGTCGTGATCCGGCCGGGCAACAAGATTCCGGTCGACGGCACGGTGGAGACCGGCGAGTCGATGCCGGTCCAGAAGGGACCTGGCGCCACGGTGATCGGTGCGACGATCAACATGAGCGGCAGCTTTCGCTACGAGGCGACGAAGGTCGGAGCGGATACGGCGCTGGCGCAGATCGTCAAGCTGGTGCAGGAAGCGCAGAACTCGAAGGCGCCCGCGCAGCTCCTAGCGGACAAGGCCGCGCAGTGGCTGGTGATCGCCGCGATCGTCATGGGCCTCACGACGTTTGCAGTGTGGTTCTGGGTGATCGGACAGCCTCTTCTGTTCGCGGTCACGCTGACGATCACGGTCTTCGTGATCGCCTGCCCGGATGCGCTGGGTCTGGCCACGCCCATGGCGGTGATGGTCGGGACGGGCCTGGGCGCGCAGAACGGCATTCTGTTCAAGAACGCGTCGGCGCTCGAAGACGCCACCAAGCTCGACGCCATCATCTTCGACAAGACCGGTACGCTCACGATCGGCCAGCCGGAGGTCGTGGAGATCGTGACGGCGGACGGCGTCGCCGAGGACGATTTGTTGGGCGCCGCCGCGGCCGTCGAGCAGGGGTCCGACCATCCGCTGGCCCAGGCCATCCTGCGCCGGGCCGAGAAGCTCACCGTCGCTGCCGCGACGGAATTCGAAAGCCTCGACGGCATGGGCGCGCGCGCCGAGACCGCCGGCGGAACGGTGTTTCTCGGCAACCGGTTGCTGATGGATACGCAAAGGTTCGCCCTCGGCCCACTTGAGGCAGAAGCCACACGCCTGCAAGGGGACGGACGCACGGTCGTCCACGTGTCGCTGGCCGGCCGCGTGATCGGCCTCATCGCCATCGCCGATGCGATACGGCCGACGTCCAAGGCAGCGGTGGCCAAGCTGCGCGAGCGCGGCATCGATGTGGTCATGCTGACCGGCGACAACGCGGGCACGGCCAAGCGCATCGCCGCCGATCTCGGCATCGAAAGCGTGTTGGCCGATGTGCTGCCGGGCAAGAAGGCCGATAGGGTGAAGGCGCTGCAGGCCGCGGGCAAGAAGGTCGGGATGGTGGGCGATGGGGTCAACGACGCGCCGGCGCTGACCCAGGCGAACGTGGGGTTCGCCATCGGCGCCGGCACCGACGTCGTGATGGAAAGCGCCGACGTCGTGCTGATGAAGAGCGACCCGTACGACATCGTCGCGGCGGTTGGGCTTTCGCGTGCGACACTGCGCAAGATGCACCAGAACCTGTGGTGGGCGGTGGCCTACAACGTGATCGCGTTCCCGCTCGCGGCGGGGGTGTTGTATCCCTTCGTGCTGAGCCCCGAGGTGGCGGCGCTGTCCATGTCCGGCAGCACCCTCATCGTGGCGATCAACGCGTTGATGCTCAAGCGGACCAAGCTCGCTGGCATCCGCCAGCCGGGCAAGACAGCGGCGCCCGCAATGCTTGCCGCGGCCGAAGGGAGCACGGATGGACGCTGATCGCTTGCCGCTTCATCACCGCAGCGAGGTCGATGTCGAAGCCGACGCGGTCACGTTGTTTGCGCTGCTGGACGACCACCGTCGGCTGGCCAGCCACATGGAAAAGCCCTCGTTGGTGATGGCCGGCGCCACCATGCGCGTCGAGACGGACGCACAACAGGGACAGGCCGTCGGCTCGGTGATCCGCGTCATCGGCCGCGTGCTCGGCATGAACCTGGCGGTCGAAGAAGTGGTCACCGAGCGCGTGCCGCCCCTGCGCAAGACCTGGAAGACCCGCGGCGAACCGCGACTGCTGGTGATCGGTTCATATCGCATGGGCTTCACGATCGTGCCGTACGGCGATCGCTCGCGCCTGGTGGTGTACATCGACTACCAGCTTCCGCCCCGCGGCTTCACCCGTGTGCTCGGACTGCTCTTGGGTCGGGGCTACGCGGCGTGGTGCACGCGGCGCATGACGACCGATGCGGTGGCGGCGACGTCTGGCCCATCAGCCTCTTGAAACGCCCGCCGCCGTATTTACTCGCGATCAACGCCGGCTCGTCGAGCATCAGGTTCGCGTTGTACGAACTGACGGAACCGCTGCGGCGTCGCATGCTCGGAAAGATCGAACGCATCGGTCTCGCCGGGACAACGCTCACGGTCGACGACCCCAACGTTGCTGAAGCGCTGAGTCTCGCGATCGATGCCCGGGATCACAGCGCTGCCGCGGGGGCGCTGATCGAATGGCTCGACGACGCGGGGCTCCTCGACGCGATCGAGGCAGTCGGGCACCGCGTGGTGCACGGCGGCCCGCGATACAGCGCGCCGACGCGCGTCGACGGTGCCCTCCTGCAGGCGCTTCGCGCGATCAGCGCGTACAGTCCCGAGCACCTTCCGGGCGAGATCGAACTCATCGAACGGCTTGGCCAGCGCTTGCGGGGCGTCCCGCAGGTGGCATGCTTTGACACGGCGTTCCATTACGACATGCCGCGCGTCGCGCAGATTCTCCCCATCCCGCGGCGATTCGGCGCGAAGGGCATCCGTCGCTACGGCTTTCACGGCCTGTCATATTCCTTCCTCATGGCAGCGCTCGAGCGCGTTGCCGGCGCCGACGTCGCGCATGGACGCATCATCCTGGCACATCTTGGCAACGGGTCGAGCCTCGCCGCCGTTCGGCACGGCAAGTGCGTCGATACGACGATGGCGTTCACGCCGGCCGCCGGAGTGCCGATGAGCACGCGCTCCGGCGACCTCGATCCCGGTCTGGCGTGGTACCTCGCGCAAACCGAGAACATGAGCGCCGAGCAGTTCCATCGCATGGTGAACCACGAGTCAGGCCTGTTGGGCGTGTCGGAGACCAGCTCGGACATGCGCGATCTGCTCGCCCGCGAAGCAGCCGACGTGCGCGCGGCGGAGGCCGTGGCGCTCTACTGCTATCACATCACGAAGGCGATCGGCGCCCTAAGTGCGGTCCTCGGCGGCCTCGACACGCTCGTGTTCGCCGGCGGCATCGGCGAGAACGCGCCGGTGATTCGCCAGCGCATCTGCGTTCGCCTCGGATTCCTCGGCGTCGCCCTGGACGATCACGCCAATGCCGAGAACGCCGCCGTCCTCTCGGCCGACGAGGCCGCGGTCACGGTGCGGATGATCCGGACCGATGAAGAGGCGATGATCGCACAGGCGACGCTGCGCGTGCTGAAGGGCCCGCAACCGCCTGTACGCCCGCCCAAGCCTGCTCCCCCGCCCAAGTCCCCCGCCCAATCCTCCCCCCATTAGGAAGTGCCCATGAGCGACCCCCTCTCGCCCGAACTCCTCGCCAAAATGGATGCCTACTGGCGCGCCGCGAACTACCTGTCCGTCGGCCAGGTCTATCTCTACGACAATCCGCTCCTGAAGCGGCCGCTGACGCTGGCGGATGTGAAACGCATATTGCTAGGTCACTGGGGCACGACCCCAGGGCAGAACTTCATCTACGTACACCTGAACCGGGTCATCAAGAAGTACGACCTCGACATGATCTTCGTCTCCGGCCCCGGTCACGGCGGCCCGGCCGTCGTGGGCAACACGTACCTTGAGGGGACGTACAGCGAGGTCTATCCCGACATCAGCCAGGATGAGGACGGGCTACGGAAGCTGTTTCGACAGTTTTCGTTCCCCGGAGGCATTCCCAGCCACGCCTCGCCGGAGTGCCCCGGCTCGATCCACGAGGGCGGCGAGCTGGGCTACTCGCTCAGTCATTCGTTCGGGGCGGTGTTCGACAATCCCGATCTCGTCGTCGCCTGCGTCGTCGGCGACGGCGAGGCAGAGACGGGCCCCCTGGCCGCCGCGTGGCATTCGAACAAGTTTCTCGATCCAGCCACGGACGGCGCGGTGCTGCCGATCCTGCATCTGAACGGCTACAAGATCGCCAACCCGACCCTCCTCGCCCGGATCACTCGCGAGGAGTTGGAGCAATTGTTCCGGGGCTATGGGTGGACGCCGCACTTCGTCGAGGGTCACGAGCCTGGGCCGATGCACGAGGCGATGGCCGCGACGCTGGACGCGGTGGTGGAGCACATCAAGCAAATCCAGCAAGACGCCCGCGACGGCGATCGCGCCGGAGGCGACGGCGCGCGCCCGCGCTGGCCGATGATCATCCTCGATTCACCCAAGGGCTGGACGGGGCCGAAGGTCATCGATGGCCGACAGATTGAAGGCACCTTCCGATCGCATCAGGTGCCGCTCTCCGACCCGGCCGCCCATCCCGAGCACCTCCTGCTGTTGGAAGACTGGCTGAGGAGCTACCGGCCCGAGGAACTCTTCGACGCGCACGGACGACTGAAACCGGAGCTGGCCGAGCTTGCGCCCAAAGGCCAGCGGCGGATGGGCGCGAACCCCCACGCCAACGGCGGCATGCTGCTCCGCGACCTGCACATGCCGGACTTCCGCGACTACGCGGCCGACGTCCCCACGCCGGGGGTGCGCGGCATCGGCGACACGCGCGTGCTGGGACCGTTCCTGCGCGATGTGGTGAAGCTGAACAGCGAGCAGCGCAACTTCCGGATCTTCGGCCCGGACGAGACGATCTCCAACGGCCTGGCCGCGGTCTTCGAAGTGACTGAGCGTCAGTGGAACGCCGCGACCGAGCCGAACGACGAATTTCTCGCGCCCACGGGGCGCGTGCTGGACTCGATGCTCAGCGAGCACCAGTGCGAGGGCTGGCTCGAAGGCTATCTGCTGACCGGGCGGCATGGACTGTTCAACTGCTACGAGGCGTTCATTCACATCATCGATTCGATGTTCAACCAGCACGCCAAGTGGTTGAAGGTCACGTTGCACCTCCCGTGGCGGCGAAAGATCGCCTCATTGAACTACCTCCTGGCCTCGCACGTCTGGCGCCAGGATCACAATGGCTTCACCCATCAGGACCCCGGCTTCATCGATATCGTCATGAACAAGAAGGCCGAGATCGTGCGTGTTTACCTCCCGCCGGATGCCAACTGCCTCCTGTCGGTGATGGACCACTGCCTGCGCAGCCGCCACTACGTGAACGTCGTGATCGCCGGGAAGCACCCGGCCCCGCAATGGCTGACGATAGAGGCGGCCGTCGAGCACTGCACCGCGGGGATCGGCGTCTGGCAATGGGCCGGCAACGACCAGGACGGGACGCCCGACGTGGTCATGGCGTGCTGCGGCGACGTGCCAACGATGGAGACGCTCGCCGCCGTCTCCATCATGCGCGAGCATCTGCCCGACCTGAGCATCCGCGTCGTCAATGTCGTGGACCTCATGCGGCTGCAACCGCAGTCGGAGCACCCGCACGGGTTGAGCGACATGGATTTCGATGATCTCTTCACCGAGGACAAGCCGGTCATCTTCGCCTTCCACGGCTACCCATCATTGATCCACCAGCTGACCTATCGACGCACCAACCACGACAACCTCCACGTTCGCGGTTACAAGGAAGAGGGCACCATCACCACGCCCTTTGACATGACCGTCCTGAACGACATCGACCGCTTCCACCTCGTTATGGACACGATCGACCGCCTGCCGCAGACCGGCGCCAAGGGCGTCCAGTTGAAGCGGCAGCTCGAGGGCAAGTTGATCGCGCATAAGCAGTACATCCATCAATACGGCCAGGACATGCCGGAAATCCGCGAATGGCGGTGGGGCGCACAACCGGCGGCAAACGGGCCGGCCGCAGACGGCGAAACGAAATAGTGGATGCGCTGCCGATCGTCTACTTGGTGCGCCACGGCGAAACCGCTTGGACTGCGACCGCGCAGCATACCGGTCGTACCGATCTTCCGTTGAACGACGAAGGCGAACGACAGGCGCGCGAGCTTGGGACGCGCCTCGCCCTCTTGCGCATCGATTCCGTTATCTCCAGTCCGCTGCAGCGCGCCCGCCGCACCGCAGAGCTGGCGATGCCGAACGCCAAGGTCCAAGCTGACGATGATCTGATGGAATGGGATTACGGCGCCTACGAGGGCAGGAGCACGGCCGATATCCTCGTGGAACGCCCCGGATGGCGCCTATTCGCTGACGGCTGTCCGGAAGGCGTCGATTCCGTGGGCGCACGCGCGAACCGTGTCGTCGGCCGCATCCGCGAAGACGGTGGCAATGTGCTCGTCGTTGGCCATCGCGAAATCCTGCGCGTCCTAGCCGTGCGCTGGGTCGGGCTCGCTCCCATCGAAGGCCGCCGTCTGCTGCTCGCCACCGCTTCCCTGAGCGTCCTTGGGTACCATCACGACCTCACGGAACCGGTCATCCACGCTTGGAATGACCGTGGCGCGACCACGGGGGGTGCGCCATGAGCGGGCAGTCGGACAATCCGGACGGAAACCTGAGCAGCGAGAGACCGACCGTCAATGCCGAACTGGAAAACCTGCAGCGCGAAACATTCGACTACTTTTTGCGTGAAGCGAATCCCGCCAACGGACTGGTGATCGACAAGACCGCGGCGGATTGGCCCGCGAGCATTGCCGCAACGGGTCTTGCATTGGCCTGCTACCCGGTCGGCGTCGAACGCGGGTTCATGACGCGGGCCGCTGCGGTTGAGCGGACGCTTGCGACGCTTCGATTTTTCTGGAACAGCCCACAGTGCCCCGAGCCCGACGCAACCGGCTACAAGGGATTCTATTATCATTTTCTCGACATGCAGACCGGCCGTCGCGCCTGGCAGTGCGAGCTTTCGACGGTGGATAGCGCCTTCTTGCTGGCCGGCGCGTTGACGGCGGCGACCTATTTCGACGCCGCCACGGCCGACGAGACTGAGATCCGCACCCTCGGCGACGGGCTCTACCGCCGCGCGGATTGGCAATGGGCGCAAAACCAAGGTGCGACGGTGACGCACGGCTGGAAGCCGGAGAGTGGCTTCCTCGAGTTCCGTTGGGAGGGCTACGACGAGGCGCTCCTGCTGTATATGCTGGGGCTGGGCTCGCCGACGCATCCGTTGCCCGAGCAGAGCTACACAGCGTGGGCTTCCACCTATCGGTGGGAGGAATGTTACGGGCAGGAGTACCTTTACGCCGGGCCGCTGTTTACGCACCAGCTGTCACATGCTTGGATCGATTTTCGCGGTATTCAGGACGCGTTCATGCGTGACAAGGGCATCGACTACTTCGAGAACAGCCGCCGCGCCACGTACGTGCAGCAACGGTATGCGATCGACAATCCGCTTGGGTTCAACGATTATGGCAGCCACTGCTGGGGAATCACCGCAAGCGAAGGCCCAGGCCCCATGACAATCAAGGTCAACGGCATCGAACGTCCATTCTTCGATTACGTCGGCCGCGGCGTGCCGTACGGTCCCGACGACGGCACCCTCGCGCCGTGGGCATTGGTGGCGTCGCTTCCGTTCGCGCCCGAAATCGTGTTGCCCGCGCTCGACTATTGCATTCACCAGGCCAAGTTGACCGAGTTCAACTCGTACGGATTCAAGGCATCCTTCAACCCTTCCTTTCCTGGGAAGCCCGGCAATCCGTATGGTTGGTGGGTCTCGCCCTGGCACTTCGGGATCAATCAGGGGCCGATCGTCTTGATGATCGAGAATTATCGGACCGGCTTGTTGTGGCAACTCACGCGGAAGTGCCCGTACATCACTGTGGGATTGCGGCGAGCGGGGTTTGAGGGCGGTTGGTAATGACGGGAGGTTGGACAACGTCGGACTGACCCGGCTCAAACAACCACAGGAACGCGGCTGGACAACAAGGGGTCGAACCAGCGTGCAAGAGTCCGTTGGGCTTCAACATTTCCCAGGAGCTTGGCGATGAGCGACGCGCCTCCGGTCGGCCATCCCCATGCCGACGATCAGCGCCGTGGGATCGGCGGCATCTTGGGTGCTGCCCTGCACCTGCCGGGCTTCGGCCACGGCCATGATCACGGTTACGCGAGCCGCGCATCGGACAGCGCGATCCGTGACAACGACCTCGGCATCCGCACGGTCTGGATCGCCTTTTTCGCACTCGGCATCACCACCGCGATCCAGATCGCCATCGTTGTATTCAGCGGCAGCGTTGCGCTGCTGGCCGACACCGTTCACAACCTGGGCGACGCGCTCAACTCCATCCCGCTGCTGGTCGCCCTCTAACTGGCGCGACGCCCGGCGACGCGTCGCTTCACCTACGGGTTCGGGCGGGCCGAGGACATCGCCGGTGTCCTGATTGTGGTCTCGATCGGCTTCAGCGCGGGCTATATTTTCTGGGCGTCTGTCCAGCGGCTCATCGAGCCGCAGCCCCTCACGCACCTGCCCTGGGTCGCCGTGGCGTCGATCGTCGGATTTCTGGGCAACGAGCTGGTGGCCGTGATGCAGATCCGCGTTGGAAGGCAGATCGGATCGGCGGCGATAGTCGCCGATGGTCAGCACGCGCACACGGACGGGATCACGTCGCTGGCGGTACTCATCGCCGTGTTCGGCACGTGGATCGGGTGGCCGGTCCTCGACCCCATCGTGGGCATCGTGATCGCCGTGGCGGTCATCGGCATCACGTGGGACGCCCGAGGACGGTCTGGTATCGCCTCATGGATGCCGTGGATCCCGGCATGATCCGCCGCATGGAGCATCATGCCGGCGAGGTCGAGGGCGTCGAACGCGTCGTTCGCCTGCGGGCGCGCTGGGTGGGGCACCGGCTGACCGCCGAGGTGACGATCGCCGTGGACGAAGTTCTCCTGCTCGTCGAGAGCCACGGCGTGGCTGCCAACGTGCGCCAAGTGCTGCGCCTGGCGGTGCCCCATCTGGACGAGGTCACCGTCCAAGTCGACCCGCGCTTTGAACATCAGCCTTCCGAGGTGACCGTATCGGGGCGCACGACGATCCTCCCGCCGACGTTGGGATTGCTACCGACCCCGCGATCGCCGCCGGCCTGGCCAGCACTCCGCTCTTGGCTCGCGCCCCGGCCGAGCGCGAGCGCGGCCGCGAAGGCGAGTCCGGCCGCGCCGTTGGGTAGCCACGCGAGGATCGCGACCCCGGTCGTCGCGCCGGCGATGAGGGCCGACGTCGTCGAACCGCCGGGCCGCGCGGCGCGGAGCGCGACGAGGAGCGCCGCCGCCCAGAAGGCCAGCGGCACCGTGACGAATTCTGCATCGGTCAAGAGGAGCCACGTCGCGCCCGAGACCGCGAACCCGGCGGCGACCAGCGCCGAGATCCGCCTCGAACCCGTCAGGAGGTGGGCCGTCGCGAACGCCAGCCCGACGCACACGCCCCCCGCGAGCGCGTTCACGACCTGAAGCGCGTCGATCGCCGATCCATCCCAGCCGAGCGCGTTCGGTAGCCGATAGCCGAGCCAGGCGATGGCGATCGTCAGAAGCTGGTGCGGCTCGAGCATGTCGACGACGCCCAGGCGCTTCACGTCGATCGCGAATTGGGCGGCGTCGCCCGTGATGTTGCGCGAGCGGGTCGCGAGGTAGAGGAGTGAAGCGAGCGCGGCGGCGATGAGCGGGTCGAGGCGGGTCCTAT
The DNA here is from genome assembly GCA_038913135.1 of Anaerolineae bacterium. Taxonomy (GTDB): domain Bacteria; phylum Chloroflexota; class Anaerolineae; order Epilineales; family Epilineaceae; genus JBCLES01. Next base: position 8,265 of record JBCLES010000052.1, on the reverse strand, counting down.
CGGCGATCATCGGCTTGGCTTCCTGGCTGATGGCTGTCGGCCGGACGGATCTCGGTCACCATACGCGAGGCAACGCCGATCAGCCATCCGGCGAGTCATCACGCGACTCGCGAAGTTTCTCCAGGGAATGCACTCCCTGGTCGGCGAGATATTCGTCATGGCTCTGGCTCGCGTCGAGGAAGACGGCCTCGGTCGCCTCCGACGTGAACTCGTGATAGCCGAGCGCCGCGACGAGCACGGAGCGGACCGTTGGTGAGTTTTCCGCCTCGAATTGTGCCGTGAGCGCGGACTCGAGACGTGCGGACGGCAGATCGCGAAAGAGAGAGAACAGGGCCTGGACAGCCGTTTCGCGGCATTCATCGGAATCGGTATCCAGTCCATAGCTCGGATGGTATTCGATGGCAGCGTAGAGCGCATCCACCAGCCGAGCATCCGCTCGCACGGCATCTCGAAGGCTGCTGTCCGCGACCGTCTGATCCCCCCCGATCACGAGTACCGATGAGGCGCCCATCATGCGCACATAGGGGTCGTCGCTTTGGAGATAGTCGGTGATCACCGGAATGATGCTGGCATCTTTGGTCTCCGGATCGTCGCCCGCAAATGCCGCGGCTTCAGCTCGGAGTTCGGCCGCTTCATCCCATTCGGTCGGATAGGGGTTAGGATCGAACGCGGCACGCTCTGTTGGGCGAACGCCGGGCTCCGCCGTCGAGATCATGGTCGCCGAGGCGACGATCTTGGGTGCTGGCGCGAGCGCGGCCGGCCGAGGCCCGAAGTGGCCCGTAGCGGCGATGGCCGCCACGAGCAATGCGGCGACGACGATCACAGCCACGACGATCCCTTGAGTCGAAGTACGACTTTGCATGATGGCTACCCCAATCGATCTCGGCGGGCGATGCCATGATCGGCGAATCGGTGGTGCTTTGTCGACTTCCGGTCATGCTCCTGCCTTTCCCGATCAGCGTATTATGATCCCGTCGCATGTCGAAAGGGCTTCGACTTACTCCGGACGGGCCATCCATGGCGATCGATTCGAATCGAAGCGAGCACCTCCGCGATCTCGACGGCCACTCCGCGCTCGAGGAGCGGATCCACGCCGCCCCAACCGCCTCCTCGACCGCGACCTCCGGCCCCGACCCGTTCACCACTGGGAACCCCTGATCTCTCGCAACGCGTTCCGAGGGCCGATGCGACGAGCTCTCGGGACCACATCGACCAGGATTCGGGCTACGACGGGCGGGCCGCCGAAAGTGATGGTCGGTGTCGGACTCGGTGTGAACCCAGCGGTCGGTGTCGGGCTCGGTGTCGGGGACGGCACGATGGGGTCGTGGCCGCGGGTTGGCGTGGCGGTGCCGCGCGCCTTGAACCGGCGCGAGCCAAAACCCCGCCCGCTCAGCCCTTCCGCGCCTCCCAAGCAGCCACGTTCGCCTGAATCTGGGCGATATGATCCGGTATGTGCGCGGAGTAGATCCGCAGCCAGTCGTCGAAGTTAAACGGCCGATCGAATTCGGCGTGGACGACCGAGTGCTCCCACACCTCGTCCGTCAGGGAGGCGAGCAGCTCGTACGTTGATTGCCGCACGATGTCGACGAGTTCGAGGCCCAGGTCGAAACCGCGCTCGTGATAATCGAGGCGCTCCGCCCACACATCCTGGTCATAGGCCATCACCGCCCGTCCGGGCTCCGCGACGAGCAGGCGACAGCGCAGTGCGGCGTTGGCTTCGCTGTCGGCCAGGTGGACGACGATCTCGTGGACGCTCCATTCGCCCGGTGCAGGCCGGAATGTCAGCGCATCGTCCGGGACTTCTTCCAACGCGGCGTACAAGAGCTCGGGGCCATCGCCGTAACGCTCGATGAGCTGCACACGCTCTTCTGGGGTCAGCATCGATCGTCTCCTGTGACGGATCGTTCGGCCTCGCTTCGACCGACTCGGGCACCGGCGTTCACCGCCGGCGATGCGTGCGGGATCGATGGCAGGCGGGATCTGATTCCGGTGATCACCGCCTGTCGAAAGCGAGTTCGCTTCGATCGGCCACACCCGCTGTCCTTGCCGCCGCCCATCACCGCCCGCTAGCATAGCGCCGCCCGCCGGACCTGGCCGCATGCTGCGCCTCGACCGCCCGACGCCCGCTCAGAGAGGGACGCAATCCTTCATGCCATTCGATCCGCGCCGAGTGCTCTTCGGAAAATACGCCACCGTCGTGCCGCTGCTGCTCGCGATCGCCGGCCAGGTCGTGGCGATGATCGCGGATGGTCAGACATTCGCGACCGGAGCATCGGGCTCGATCCCGACCTGGCTGCTCTTCGCGGCCGGCATGGCGCTGATGATCATCGCGCCGGGCTGGCTGCTAATCGAGCTAATCCTTCCGCGGCGAGAGTCAACCGATGCGCTCGAACGACTGCTCCTTTCGATCGGCTCGGGCTATGGGGTCCTTGTCACGTGGGTGCTTCTGGTCCATTACCTTCCGTTTCCGTTCGTGCCCGGATTCTCGACATTGATGATCGCGGTGCTCGTGCCGCCCCTCTTCCTGCTCAGTCGGCGAGCGCCTTCCGGCTATCCCCGTCCCGTCCCGCGCTCAATCTGGCTGCAGGTCGGCGCGGTCGTCCTCTTGGGTGCGCTACTTCGGTTGCCGGACATCGGCTACGCCGAGGTGCAGGGCGACGAAGCGACGATCATGCTGAAAGCGGCCTCCGCGCTCCAGGGTCGGACGGACGCGATCTTCATCCACAAGAAGGGACCGGCCGAGATCCTGATCGCAGCCGGGTTCTATGCGCTCGAAGATAGGGCGAACGAAGTCCTGGTCCGCCTGCCGTTCGCTTTCGCGACTCTCGCTGGCCTCGCCGTCGTTTACATGCTCGGCCGCTCGATGTTCTCGCCGGCCGCCGGCCTCATCGCCGGCCTGCTGCTAGGTCTGAACGGCTTCTTCATAGGCTTCGCGCGCATAGTGCAATATCAATCGATCGTTTTCCTCATGTCCGCGCTGGCCATCTGGTGCGCGTGGCGGCTGATGCGGGGAACGGATCCCGAGCCCAGCTTCGATCGCGGTTCCGAACCCGCCGCCTCCGCCTGGATAGGACTCGGCGCGTTCTTCGTCTCCGTCGGCTTGATGGCACATTACGACACCATCTTCGCCCTGCCGCCCATAGCCTGGCTCATCTGGCGCCGCTGGCGGGCGGCCGGCGGCGGGGGGCGGCGATTCGATATCGGCGTGGCCATCGCGCGCGCGGACCTGTGCCGCCTCGCATGGGCTGCCCAAGGGTCGACGGTGCTCCTTGCGATCTTCTTTGTGCCGCTTGCGCTGCACCCATACTTTCAGTCCACTACGCTCGACTATCTGGTCAGCACCCGCCTAGGCGGCGACGGCGAAGACGGGTTATTCCACAACACATTCCTGAATTCGGCCACGCTTGCGACCTTCTACACCTCGACGTGGCTGATGCTCGGCGTCTCGCTGCTACTTCTGTTCGAACTCGGACGACGGCTCGCGGTGTCGCCGCGCCGCGCGCTGGGAGCGGTTCTTGGGCTCGCGATCACCACGGGCTTCGCGATAGCGCTCCTAAGGCCGGAGTGGACACAGTGGGGCGGGATAAACGTTACCTTCCCATTCCTGCTTGCAGTCGCCGCAGGCGGACTGTGGCTAGCACGTTCCGACGACGGCTGGAGCGCGACTTGGCTCTGGTTCATCCTGCCGCTCGCCGTCTACGTCGGACTCGTGAAGAGCCCGCGGACCCACTTCCACGTTACTTTTCCGGCTTGGATGCTTATCGCATCCTTGCCGGCGGCCGCGTGGTGGCGATTGCCGGGCGCCGATCTTGTCACGGCTCGTCGCGGTGCCCGTCGACTCTCGCTCGGGATAGTCGGCGCCGTGCTCTACCTCTTCTTCGCGGCTTATGCCTGGTGGACCTTCGTCCAAAACGACGTCGAATACCGCCGTGACTATCCGTCGGGGACGCCGCCCGGGCAGTGGGTCGCATTGCCCGACCTGCCGTCAAGCGGCTGGTTCGGCTTTCCTTATCGGGCCGGATGGAAGACCATCGGCGTCATGTACGGCCAAGGGCTGCTGCACGGCGACTACCACTCGAATGAGGAAGAATGGGTCACCAATTGGTACACGCGCGGCCAGCCGCGCTGTGAAGATCGGCCGCGCTATCTATTCCTAGCCGAGAATGTCCAGGACGAGCGGCCAGTGCCCGCCGATCCGGCGGGAAATGGTTATGTGCTCGTCGCCGAGGTTACTCTGGAGGGCCGGCCGCGGATCGCCGTCTGGCAGCGCGAAGACCTTGCCGCCATCGACACCCAGCTGCCTCCGCCGGCGTCAGGCGGCCCGGTGCCGCGCTTTGCCATCGAGGACGCGGAACCGCTCTTCGATGATGCGATGAGCAGCTCTCGCTTCGACACATGGCTGCCCTACACGCACGATCTGGAGCTTGCGACCGCACGGCCCAAAGTCGACTTCGGAGGCCAGGTGCGGCTGCTCGCGGTCAAGACCGAACCGCCGGTCCTGTCGGGGATCGTGCCGGGCGAGCGCGTGATAGTGACGCTCCTGTGGGAAGCGCTCGCCCCTATGGACAAGGATTACAGCGTCTTCCTTCACCTCGAAACAGAGGGCGTCAGGATGCTCGCTCAAAACGACGGCGCGCCGGCCGCACTTGGCCCGAAGGGCTCGTGCGGCGAGTCCTATCCGATGACCGGTTGGGCGGAGGGCGAACGAATAGTAGAACGCCGGGTGCTCGAGGTGCCCGCCGATGCGCTGAGCGGGGCGACTGCCGGGGACGACTCGGACGACTCGGAAGGGCCGCGCACGACGGGCGACTCGGACAGCTCGGCGGGATCTGGCGGTTCGGCGGGCGACAGCGGAGACGGATCGGCGGGTCCCAGCCTCGAAATCCCACTCCTGGTCGGCCTGTACGACTACGAGACGCTCGAGCGTCTGCAGGTGACCGATAGCGATGGCACCGACCTCGGGACCCGCTACGAGATCGCCACGGTCCGCATCACGACATCGCCGCACGACGCCGATCCGGATAACCCGCCGTGGCTCTTGAGCTCTGACCCGTTGGGCGCGGCACCGCGGCTCCTCGAGCCATTGCGATGGTCACCTTGAGCGGCATGTCTGCAGGGAGCCGTTCGGGGGTCGCGACCGCCTCCTTCCTCGCCTTCGCCCTCTTCGGCCTGTCGCTCTGGCTGCGGCTGACTGACCTCGACGTCTTCCTCACGCCTGACGAAACCCGTTGGGCATGCCGCTCCGCTAACTTCTGGAACGCCTTGAGCGAGGGCCGCTTTTCAGACACTTATCAGAAGGAACACCCCGGCGTCATAACGATGTGGCTCGGCGGGCTCGGGCAAACCATCGACCCTGACGCCGATTGGGCGGTAGCCTGCCGGGACATCCCGGCAAGCGAGCTCGTCGAGATCGCGCCCCGCCCGGCGCTGGACGCGATCCGCGACCGGCTCTTCGCGGGGCGCGCAAGGGTCGCGATCTTCGTCAGCGCCGGCGTCAGCGCGATCTTCCTGCTGGCCATCGGCATCATCGGCCTGCGCGCCGCTCTCCTGGGCGGCGTACTGCTCGCCACGGACCCATTCCTGATCGCCTTGTCGCGCGTTCTGCATCTGGATGCGGTGACGGCGATCTTGATGACGCTCGCGCTATTGGCGCTGCTCCGCGCGTGGCCGTCGATACATGGAAATGGGCGAAATCGGATGTCGAAGGCCTGGCTGGGCCTTGCCGCCGCAGGCGCTGTCGCCGGTGTCGCCGCGCTGAACAAGTCGCCCGGCCTCTTCCTGGGACCGATGGCCGGGCTGATCTTCCTGGTCGATGCGTGGCGCGCAAACAGGCCGGATATCGCGATGACGCGGCGGTCATCTCGGCCTGCGGACGAAATCAGCGTCGCCCACTCCCCCTCCCCCTGGCTCGCCCTGGTCCTCGATACCGCCCGACCGCTCGCTGTCTGGGGCGCCGGGGCGATCGCGGCGTACTTCGCGCTGTGGCCCGCGATGTGGGTTGCTCCGATAGCGTCCCTTTCGGGCGCATTGCTCGGCGCTACTGACTACGCTTCGGAAGGGCACGAAGGCTTCAACTATTTCCTTGGCCAACCTACGCTGGACCCAGGCCCGTTCTTTTACCCCGTAGCCTGGTTCTTGCGCGCCACGCCGATCGGAGTGATCGGGCTGGCACTTGCTTTATGGCGGGTGCTGAGTGGTCCGCGCAGGGGCGAGTCGAGCGTTGCCGACGATCGCGAGGTCGTTGGTTGGTTCGTAGTCTTCGCGATCCTTTTCGGCGTTTTCATGTCCCTGGGCGCGAAGAAGTTCGATCGCTACCTGCTGCCGTCACTGCCCGCGCTCGCTCTGGTCGCCGGCTGGGGCTGGGCCGGGGCGGTGACGTGGGCGGGCGAGGCGTGGCGGCGCCGTCGTGGGGGGTCGAGCGGCGGTCGCGACGTCGAGGGCTCGGGCGGCGATCGCGATGTCGATAAGTCGGGCGGCGAACGCGACACCATGGGATCGAGCGGCGATCGCGATGTCGATAAGTCGCACGGCGATCGCGATGCCGATGGGCCGGGCGGCGGTCGCGACCCCGATAATCCCCTCGGACTCGCAGCTTCCGCCGTGCTAACGCTCATCATGCTCGCCATCGCGCTGCCCTTGCAGCCGTACTTTTATCAGTACTTCAACCCGCTCGCGGGTGGGCAGCGGGCAGCGCCCGGCATCCTGCTCGTCGGTTGGGGCGAAGGGATCGACGGGGCGGCGCGTTGGCTGAACGATCAGCCGGACGCTGAAACGCTCGAGGTCGCCACGCGCTATCGCTCGGCTTTCGGCCCGCTCTTCCGCGGCAGCGCGCTCGAGATGAACAAGATCGACCCGGCGACTGTCGACTACCACCTCTTTTACTTGAATCAGATTCAACGTCATCTGGATCCCGAATTGATGGTGCGGTACTTCCCGGGCGTTAACTGGGAGACGGACTTCGACATGCTTTGGCGCGCCAACGCGATAACGCCAGGCGCCGAGAGACCGGTCGAGGTTGTGCGGATCGGCGAGATCGATTACGCGTGGCTGTTCGAGAATGACACGTGGCGTGAGGCATCGGCCTTCATCGACGAACGCTCCGATCCGGCCGCCGACGCCATTCTGGCCCGCGCGGACTCGCGCTTCGCCCGGATGTACGACGGGCCGCTACCGATCATCCCGCTTGACCCCGACGCCTCCGAGGCGGATGTCATCGAGATCCTTCGCGCGGCCTTTCAAGCGCATGAGGCCGTCTGGCTCGTCCGCTACGATGAGATTGCGCCCCTGCCGGCCCTCGCCCTGCTCGACTACGAGCTAGGTGCCCGGACCTTCGCCACCGCGCGCGTCGAATTGTCGGAGCTGCGGGTGACGCGCCACGAGTTCATCCCCATCCCGACGGGCGCGGACCATCCGGAATTTGGCGTCGCGCCGCAGCTAGAGCCGGTTCCCGGCGACGTTCGATTCGGCGACACGCTCACGCTCGACCGCATCGCGCGAACGTCGGAAACGCTCCTCTGGGGCAAGGACCTCGGCATGAGCCTCGAGTGGCGCGCCGTGCGCGATCTAGATACGAACTTCACGGCCTTCATCCACCTGATCGGCCCGGACGGCCGCCGCTGGGCTCACGAGGATCGGATGATCGGCGACGCCGACCTCGTGCCGACGGAGCGCTGGGCGCCTGGTGAGCCCATGCAGGACGCGCGCACCCTGCGCATCCCTGCCGGCACGCCGCCGGGTGCGTATCGGCTGCTCCTAGGCGTGTACGACGTGGCAACCGGCGAGCGCCTGCCGGTGACGGTCGAAGGCGAGCCTCAGCCCGACGACGTATTCGAAATGCCCATGACGGTCGGGCGATCGCCGGCCGAGCCGGAGATCGCGGAGTTCGCGCTCGACCACGTCGCTACGTCTGACGACCCGCTGCTCGGCCAGCTCCCCGGCGCGCGCGTCGCGGTTGGCCTCGCCATAGTCGGCTTCGGCGCCGCGGAGCCGATCACCGCGGGAAGGCGCGCTTCGATCGGGTTCGTGTGGCGGAGCACGCCGAGCAGCTTGGCGCTCCTCTCGCCTGTCATTCCACCCCATGATGACAGCGAGATCCGTAAGACGATGGCTTCCTACGTCCGTCTTCGAATTCTCGACGCGTACGACCGCCCGATCGCCGAGGGCGAATTCGAGCTCTTGCCGGGCGTGGCGCCCTTTGATCGGCTCCTTGCCCACGCGCTGCGCGACTGGTATGACATCGAAATCGATCCGCGTGCGCGATCGGGC
>JBCLES010000051.1:0-22938 GCA_038913135.1 Anaerolineae bacterium | reverse complement strand
AAGCTTGTTCGAGCAGATCAGCGAACGGTATCCGGAGCGGATCGACGAGCTCGAAGATTCGGAAGGCAACATGAACCTCCTTTCGCCGATCGAGCCCGCCTTCCGAGTAACCCAGATGGGCATCGGCATCGATAGCGACGAGGATCGGATAGTGCTCATCGCCCAGGAGTCGGAGGAGGACGATGCGCGCAGCGTCCGTTTCACGGCGACTTACGGGCAGATGCGAGCGCTCGCCAATCACGCCGAGAAGGTGGTCATGGCCGGCCGGCCTACGTGTCCCCTTTGCGGCGAGCCGCTGGACGATGACGCACACTTCTGCCCGCGCAAGAACGGCCACAACACCCTGCCGGACGATTGAGCGCGGTCCTTCGAGCACTGTGAATGAGAGCGAGCGACTCGGGGCCGGCACCGATGACTCGAGCGAGACGGCGGCCGGTCGTATGGCACAACTGGAACGCTCTTCTTACGAGGTCCCCGCGACGGACGGCGCTATTGAGAAAGCCCGCTGCGTCCTGGTCGAGAGCGCGCTCGAGGTCCTGAAGCGCGGCGAGATCGAGCTCGAAGGCCGCTTCACGCACGGTTCGAACCACACCTTCCTTGGGCTCGTCGAATACGGCGGGCTCGCGCTTCACGCGGTCTACAAGCCGCGCGCCGGCGAGCGGCCATTGTGGGACTTCACGGAAGGGACGCTCTGCACCCGCGAGGTGGCGGCATGGCGCCTGAGCGAGGCGCTGGATTGGCGACTCGTGCCTCCGACGGTGCTCGCCGGCGGCCCGATGGGCGAAGGGATGCTCCAGCTCTACATCCCGCACGATCCCGAGGACCACTACCTGGTCATGGACCGCCCCGACGCGGTGGCGATCGATCGCATGGTCGCCTTCGACGTTGTGATCAACAACGCGGACCGAAAGAGCGGCCACGTCTTGCGCTCGGCAGACGGGGCACTTTGGGCGATAGATCACGGTGTTTCCTTCCACGCGCAGCCGAGATTGCGCACGGTCATTTGGGAGCGCGCCGGTCAGCCGCTACCGGCCGGAGTAGCGGCCGACCTACATCGTTTGCGCGCCGCTCTCAGCCCAGCGGAAACATCGCTCGTACAAGAACTCGCGGCACTGATCACCATGCGCGAGATCAGGGCGATCGCGCTGCGCATCGACCACCTTCTAGCAGCCGGTCGTTATCCTGCTCCATCCGAGGATCGAAGGGAGTTCCCATGGCCACCCGTGTGACGGCCGAGAAATCGCCCGAAAGCGACGGAACGTCGGTCGCTTTGGTGACGGGCTCAACGCGCGGCATCGGGCGAGCGGTGGCATGGCGCTTGGCGGCTGATGGCCGACGGGTGGCCATCAATCATGCCCACGACGAGATCGCGGCGCGCGCGGCGCTGGAAGCGTTGCGGCGCGATCACCCACAATCGGATCCGATCCTGGTCCGCGCCGACGTAACTGACGCGAAAGCGGCGAAGGGCTTAGTCCATTCGGTCCTGAAGCGCTATGGCCGCTTGGACGTGCTGGTCACCGGTGTCGGTCCGATGGTCGTGCAATCGGCTTCTGAAACCACGCCGGAAGAGTGGCGCGAGATGATGGCGGGCAACGCGGACAGCGCCTTCTACGTTATCTCCGCCGCCCTGCCTGCCCTTCGAGAGAACAGTGGCTGCATCGTGACGATAGGATCGCTGAACGTCGAATTGGCGCGCGGCGCGGATCAACATGCAGCGTACAACGCGGCGAAGGCGGCGCTCGTCGTCCTCACGCGGAGCCTCGCTCGAAGCGAAGGTGAATATGGGGTGCGGGTCAACATGGTCAGTCCCGGTATCATCGAAACCGAGAGCACACCGAAGGGGGTCATCCGCGACATGCCGTCGCGGATACCGCTCGGCCGACTCGGCCGACCCGACGAGGTGGCGGAGGCGGTGGCCTTCCTGGTTTCGGAGAGTGCGGGCTACATCAGCGGAAGCGTGCTGACGGTGGCGGGAGGCCTGTGGGTGTGAGCCCGATCGACGACGACGTTGCAGGCGTTGGCGAGAACGAAGTCGACGACTCTCTCGAGTCGGAGGGCATACACCCCGCCGGCCCGGCGGATGCAGCCGCCGGCGGCGATCTTCGGATCAGCCGGCGTCTGACAATCCCATCGACAGAGCTCGAATGGCGCTTTTCGCGTGCCGGAGGTCCCGGCGGGCAGCACGTCAATCGGAGCGAAACACGGGTGGAGTTGCGCTGGAACGTCAGCGAATCTACTTCGCTGACCGACTCACAGCGCGCCGAGCTCCTAGACCGCTTGGCGAGCCGGATCGACGCCGACGGCTCGCTCCGCATCACTTCTGCCGAGAGCCGCAGCCAACGCGCTAATCGTCGCTACGCGGCCAAACGCCTGCAGGACCTGCTGATCGAAGCGCTGCGCCCGCGACGGGTGCGTCGCAAGACCAAGCCGTCGCTTGCGGCACGCGAACGGCGGCTCAAAGCCAAGAGGCAGCGATCTGATCGCAAGAAGGATCGGGGTCGGAAGGATTGGGGGTGATCGCGCTCGTCGGACGGTGGTCGCTGCTGGTTGTGACTTGCGTCGACCAAGCTTGCCAAGCAAATCCCGCCCCCTACAATCGCCCGCGCCCCCTTAGGGGCCGAATACGGAACGCATGGAGATACCGATGGCAAAGCAGATCGCGTCCGCCGCAGCCCACGCCACTTCGCCCACGCTGATCTCGACATTCGCCCTCGCGGGGATGCTTGTCCTCGGCGGCTGCAGCTTCGGCTTCGGCCAGGCTGATCCTATGCCGGGAGAGCCGTGCGGTCCGGCGGCGTCCGGCAGCGACGGAGGGATGGGCGATCCGAGCGACGAACTGTCGGATGGCGTGACTGGCGACCCGAGCGGCGAAGAGTCGGAAGGAGCGGCGGGCGATCCGAGCGATATCACGACGGAGGGCGATGGAGACGACCCGAGCGGCGTCCCTTCGGAGGCCGCGCAGGGCGACTCGAGCCAGGGCGCGACCGAGGGTGCAGACGGCGGCACGGCGTCAGGGGAAGATACCGCGCCGGAAGACCCGCTCGACAATGCCGCGACGGTGGACGACGACGGCCTGCCCGGCTTCCCATACGCTCTGGCGATCGATCCTGACCTGCCGTCCCGTGCTTGGTTCACTGCCGATCGCGGACTGCTGTTCTCGGATGACGGCGGCTTCACATGGGAGTCGATGCAGAATTCTAAGATCAACTCGGGCCGCATGATCGTCGCGCTGCGCCCGCAGGGAGGCAACCTGCTGGTTGCAGGTCCCGGCGTACTTCGGAGCAGCGCGGACGATGGGGTGAGCTGGGTGGACTTGCCGGGACCGCCGACATCGGATCAGGGGGATGGCGCTGGCGCATCGGGCGATCCTGGCGATAGCGCGGGCGAGCGTGAGAGCGAGGGCTCGGGCGAGGGCGAGGGCGAGGGCTCGGACGCGGACGCGGGCGAGGGCTCGGGCGATGGCGAGGGCGAGGGCGCGGACGCGGACGCGGGCGAGGGCGCGGACGCGGACGCGGGCGACGGCATGTCGAGCACCGAGGCCATTGTAGGCCCAGACATCCGCGGCCTCACTGTCGATCCGGCAGACCCCACTACTTTGCATGCGCTCATGGGCGACGGGACGGTTCAGCGCAGTGCGGACGCAGGCGCGACATGGCGCGTGGTAGGCGAGCGGGCGCCGGCCGCCGCCTATGGGCTCTGGCCGGTCGCCGCCTCACCGACCATCCTGTGGACCGTCAGCTTGGACGATCGGAGCATCTGTCGCAGCGACGACGATGGAGAACACTGGGAGCACGTTGAGCCGGAGGGCCTGACTGGCCAGCTCCAGGGCGTCGCCCTAGCTTCGGACGGAATAGCTTATGCCGCGACAATCGCGGGGCTCTTTCGAAGCGAAGATGGTGGGTCGTCGTGGGAGGCGCGGGGACCGTTCCGCGCCGTTATCAGCGCCGCCACCCAGCCCGAGGACTCCGACAAGGTGCTCGTGATCGTGTTCGGCGGCAACATCTTCCGGAGCGAAGACGGCGGGCTGACGTGGGGTGACGACGATGCGGCCGGGGCGGGCGGCGATGGGAGTGGCGATGGCGACGAAGAAGGTTCCGGGGCCGAGCCGACCGCGGAAGGCGATGGATGAGTCTGCCAAACAGCTGGCTTGGGCGCTCGGGCGCCGTCATTTCGGCGGTGCGGGTAGTTTAGGGGACGGTTCCGACGTCGCTTCAGCGTAGTCGGCAGGCTCGGAGGAGGACTCCGGCGTCGCCTCGGCCGTACCGGAAGGCACGGGGGACGTTTCCGGCGTCGCCTCTGCCGTACCGGACGGCTCGGGGGACGGTGCCGGGGTCGCATCTGCCGTACCGGATGGCGTGGGGGACGGCTCCAGCGTCGCCTCCGCGGTGCCGGATGGCTCAGGGGTCGGCTCCAGCGTCGCGGTGGGTGGAGGCGTCTCAGTCGGTAATCGCACGAGGTGTGCGCGCAACGTCAGCGGCAGCCAGAGCGCGTAGTCCTGAACCGGTTCCGGGGTTGAGGTCGAGGGCGGGCGCGGGGTTCGTGTTTGTGTTGCGCGCGGCGTGTTTGTCGCGGTCGTACCGGGAATCGGGACGCCTGGCTCGCATGGCAGCAGTGGCAGAGTCGATGCGAATGCCGTGGCCTGCTCGCTCCCGAACGGTAAGTCAAGGGCCGGGGAGAGAGCGAGTCGGTCGTCGCCGGCCACGGCGCCGGCCCAGCGCGCCACCACGGCCGCAATGCGGACCGGAGCGGTGTCTAGCGGATCTTCCGAACCGGCATGGCGCCAGCGGGTGGCGCTGATCACTGCGCTGCCGCGGAAGCCGGCGGGGACGCTGGTCCAGCGGTCTAAGTCGATGTAGTCGACACCGCCTGCTCCCAGTGTGCCACATGCGGTGTCGATCAAGCCGGTCGGGTCGAAGAGCATCAGGGCGTACTCGGTCTCGTTCCCGGCGGCGGCGATATTGGCCAGAGCTATTGCACTAGAGCCGTCGTCGGTTTCGGAGCGCTTACTGAGCGAAGGTACGGCAAGCAACCCCACCCCGGCGTCGTCGATGGCGGTGAGCGCGTATGCGGCCGAAGCGCCGCCCGCTCCCGGCTCTTCGCCGGGACCGGCATCGGCGGCATGGGCTAGTCGGACGGTGGCGGCGATGCGCGCAGGTCCGGGCCTTGCGCCGGTGTGCACGGCCCTCACTCTGACGCTACCCGTGTCCAGGCCCGGGAGCGCGGTCGTGGCCGATCGCTCGAATGTGTAGGCGCCACCGGCACAGATCCGTCTTTCAACGCGGTTTACTGTATCGCCCTCGCCGTCGAGGAAGTCGACAGTCACGGCAACGTCGCCGGGCATGTCGGCAAAGGTCTGCACCGTGACCGCGGTGGACCAGCCTTGCTCCGGATCGAAGACGATCGGGGCGGCCAGGCGGCCGGCCGCGACAGCTGGAGCGTTCGTCATGCTCGATCCGTCTCCGTCTGAGCGGGCCAGAAAAACCGCGACAGGGCCGTCGGCAACGATGGCGCCTGAGCCTGGAGACGCGCCGCCGCCGGAGCCGAACGGTCCGCAGGTACGCGAAGCGATCGTCCGTGCCTCGCCGGGCGACAGCTCGAAAGTCATGCAGGGCGAAGCACTCCCACACGCTGAAAATGCGCGGGTCATGAGCATGACGCTCACGCATCCGGCGCCTGCATTCTGAACGATGATCGAGTCGGCGGGATCGAGGCGCGGCAGCGTGTGCTCGGTCGATGCAGGGTCTGCGCCGACCGCCTGGAGCGCCGCGATCCCTGCCGTGCAAGTGCTGGTCAGTTGTCCGCCCAGCGCAGCTCCGACGGCGTGTTCGAGCGGCACGCCACCGTAGACCGTGCCCTCGGCCCACGCCGCTTCGAATCGCACCCACGCGTCACAGCGCGAAGAGGGCTCAGAAGGCGATTCGGCAATGGCCGCTTGCAGCGCAGCGCAGACGACAGCCGCGATAGGGGCTGGGCCGCCGCCGGAGAATACGCGCTCGAGCGGATCAGCGCTCAGGCTGAAAACGGCCGCGGAGCCGACGGACTCGCCGGGCGCGAGGAGGAGACGCCACGCTCGTCCGGGTCGAAGTAGGCCTGTGCAGACGATCGAGGTAGGACCCGCGCATCCGGCACACCCATCGGCCGAGGCCGGAGCGAAGCGGGCGATGATCGCCTGCGACGGTTCGGACCCAAGCGACATGATCGCGATCTCGGCGCCGCACGCGTCGGACAATTCGGACGGTGGAGGGAGGGATGGCGAGAGGGTCGGGAAGTTGAGGCGGGTGGAAACCGCGGCGGTGGTGTCCGCGAGACCCGAGGGAAGCGCGAAGATTTGGGCGACCGCCGTGTGATCGCGATTCAGGGCTGTGGCTGGCTCTTCGCTATCGCGATGCAGGCTGGCGACGAGCGCCTTGCTATCGCCATTCAGGACGGCGGCGGGCGCATGGATCGTCGAGAGACCGTCAAACGGATCGAGTCGGGCGCCAGCGAATCCGGTGCCTAGGCCGAACAGGCTCGCTGCCGCGAGGGCGAGCGAGGGGCGGTGGATGGAAACGAGTAAGTCGACCATGAAGTGGATTGTACCGGACGGCGCGTGGCAAGCGTCACGGTCGAAGGGCGATCCGCCTCACCCCTGCTGCACCCAGCTCACACAGTTCTGCTCGACGTAACGCCGAAGCGCCCTGGCGCCTTCGGCCACCGCCGGGTCCGGGTCCGTGCTCAACCGATCCATGCCGATCATCTGGGCCGGGCATTCCTGAAGCAAATAGCTCCACTCCGGCGCATCCGGATCCGAGAAACGCGGTGCGACCGGCCGAAGGGATTCAGTCGAAGCCTCGCGGAGCAGGATCAGTGTCGACAGGCGCCCAACCGGCTCCGGTTCGAATTGGTGAGCTGCGAGCGCGTCCACCAGCGGGGCGCCGAGACTTTCGCGCACGAGCGGCTGGTAGCTCGCGTTTAGAATCGTGAGCTCCACCTCGGCGTCAGCCACCAGCATGGCATCGCGCAGGACGTCGCGCGCACGTACCTGGCCGGCGATAGCCAGAGCACGCAGGGGCGGCCGGGCGAGCGCATAGGCGCGGAGAGTGCGAGGCACATCGCGCGTCAGCCGCCACATCGTCGGCACGGCTTCCGCAGAGATCGTCGGATCAACGGCTTCGAGCGCCGATTCGATGCGGTCCGCGAAGTATTCGCGCATATCTTGGTCGAAGTAGAGGCCCACGGCATCAGTTTCGGCATCTTGCTCGACTTGGGGCTCGACAGCGCCGTCGGCAGCGGGCTCAGCATTCGCTCGCGCCCGCTCCGCCATCCCGAGTGCTTCCGCGGCACTAGGTAGGACCCGGTCGAAGACGGCGAACGCCTCGTCCCGGCTGATGTAGCGGTGCACCTTGAGCAGCGCTACTTCATCCAAGCCAGCGATATCACCCCGCGCTACGCTCGCGGAGCGATCGTGCCACGCAGCAGCGCGGGCGCCCCTGCCCACCGCGATGATGCCGATTCCTGCCATCGCCACCGCCAAGCCCAGCACCGCGCCGCGACCCAGACTTCGCCCATAAACCCATGCCGCGACCGGCGGGATGAGCGCCGCCGAGACCAGGAACAGGCCGAGCCACTCCGGCAGCCCAGTGAATGCAAGGGGCGCGCGATATGGGATCAGCCCCGACCAGAGGCTGAGTTCGGCGCCGAGCAAGAACGCTGGCCCTGCGGCCGCGATCGCCAGGAGACGCCACCCTTCAGCCCCCAATTCGCTCCAACCATTGCGCTGGCGAGGGCGAAGCGCGAAGTACGCGCCGATCGAAGCCAAAAGCCCGAAGAGGAGCGTCCACTTCTCTATCAACATCCATAGGACGAGCGCCGCAAAGTGCTCGGCCATACTTTCCCTCCACGGGCGACCGGTTGGTGACTGTCGCCGAAACGAAGCCCACGATTCTAGTGCTAGCCCTATGTACTAGCCACCCTGAATCTGTCAGGTTCGGCGAGTCGGAGAACTAGGCACTTTTACTCGCACTCCGGAAGGCGGGTTCGATTCGCTCTATGATCCGCACTACAGGGCGACTCAAAGCCGCCGGCGCCTCAATTGGATCACTAAGTGCCTTGGAACGCAGTGTTGCCGATGATCGACGTCGGCGTCGAGGCTGCTCGGCCTCGGCACATCACATCGAAACGTTGAGAAGCCGCTGCGCCTCGGCGATATCCCCGGGACTGTTGACGTTAAAGAACGATCGCGCGTCCGGATCCACGGCACGCCACTCCGCCGGTTGCACGATCCTGGCCTTGATCACCGCCGGCAGAGCGCCCGTCGGGACCGGACCTTGCCTGAGCAATTTTTCGATCGGCTCGATACATCGGCGTCGATAGGCGGCGAGCAGCGGTTGGATGCCCGCCTCATGCGCGGTGCTGAACTCGCCCGGCTTAGGCGGTGAGCCTTCGCCGATATACGGGATGGCGGCGTGGAACACCCCGATCGACCGGGCCAAGAGGACCAGAAGCGACTCCCGGACAAGCGGCATGTCGCACGCGACGACCAGGCAAAGGTCGCTTTCGGCCGCCTTTAAGCCGGCATGCAAGCCGGTGAGCGGGCCGCGAGCTTCCAGGCGATCGACGACCACGGGTACGTTGAACGGCGACAATCCATGGCCGGTCTTTCGACGCGTCACGATGAGCTGGTCGTCCGTCACAGAGCGCAAAGCGTCGAGAACCCAAGCCGCGAGCGGTTTACCCGCAAGTTCGACCAACGCCTTGTCCGTGCCCATCCGCAGACTGCGACCGCCGGCGATCACGATGCCTGTGACCCGCTCGTCGAAAATGCGCTCGCGTTCGAGGAGTGGCGAAAGTGTCGGCCCGACTTCGGGCCGGTCGACGACGGCTGAAACGACAGGCACCATCACGGTCGCCCTGCCGGGGCTCGCCAACCTGGTTCTTTCGCTGCCCATGTCTCCTACTTCCGGATCCATCCCGTCTCCACCGATCGTCAATTGAGCTTCACGACTGCCGCGTTTGCTGCCGCGTTGCGGATATCGGCATCCATCCCGTCTCTCCGCCGACCGTCAATTGAACTTTACGACTGCCGCGTTGGCTGCCCGTTCGCGGATTTCAACATCGCGGACAAGTCCAGCAGTAACCGTCGAACATGTCCGCGGACTTCGCTCCGCTGAGCGTAGAGTATTGCCGTCTGATTGAGTGCGCAACATGCAGCGTTAGGCGATGCTGCGAGGCGGCGCGCTATCATCCGCCCCATGTGTGGAATCTTCGGCATCGTCGCCGTCCCGGGCGTCCCCGTCGATCGCGAGATGCTCGCGACGATGGGTGGGCGGCTGGCGCATCGCGGACCGGATGCGATGCGCGTTCAGGTCCAAGGCGTCGCCGGACTCGGCGCGACGCGGCTTTCGATCATCGACGTCGAAGGCGGCTACCAGCCGGTGCCCAACGAAGATCGGACAATTTGGGCCGTCCAGAACGGCGAGTTGTACAACTATCGCGCCCTCAGGGCGGGCCTGCTCGCGCGCGGCCACGCCCCGGCCAACGACGGCGACACCGCGACGCTGCCGCACCTCTACGAGGAGCATGGCGAAGGTTTCCCGGAGCGTCTGCGTGGCATGTTCGCCACAGCCGTTTGGGATGCGCCGCGCGGCAGGCTTGTGCTGGCGCGCGACCGGCTGGGCATCAAGCCGCTCTTCTGGGCCGAGACCGGCGACGGCCTCGTCTTCGCCTCCGAGATCAAGGCGATACTGGCCACGGGCCACAGGCGCGAACTCGATCGCCAGGCGCTTCACGATTACCTTTCGCTCGACTACGTGCCTGGCCCACGCACGATGTTCCTGGGAATCAACAAGCTCCCGGCCGGTCACACGCTCACATGGGACGCCGGCGCGCCGGTGCGTTCCCGCCGCCTGACGCTCCGTCGATACTGGGACTTCCCGGAGCAGTCGTCTGGAGAAAGCGAATCGCTCCCAACGCGCAAAGAGGACCTTCAGCGCTTGGTCCGGGATCATCTCGAAGACGCGGTCGAGGCCGCGATGGTAAGCGACGTGCCCGTCGGCGCCTTTCTCAGCGGCGGGCTCGATTCGAGCTTGGTCGTCGCCCTGATGAGCCGTTTGGCGGGCGATCGGGTGCGAACTTTCTCCGTGGGTTTCGGCGGCGCTGACTCATCGTACGACGAGCTGCCGTGGGCGCGCCGCGTAGCAGAGTACTGCCGCACGCGCCACCACGAGGCGATAGCCGTACCGGATACTGAAACGATCGTCGATAAGCTCACGGAGGCATTCGACGAGCCCTTTGGCGATTCCTCGGCCGTTGGCGCTTGGATAGTGGCGCGCGAAGCGGCTCAGCACACCAAGGTCGTGCTGAGCGGCGACGGCGGCGACGAGGTCTTCGGCGGTTATGTGATCTACCGCGCTGATCGCCTTGCCCCGTTCTACCGTCGGCTTCCGCGCGCGGTGGGCGGTCGACTTCTGCCTTTCATCGCCGCGGGCCTTCCGGCCTCTGATCGCAAGATGAGCCTCGACCTGATGCTCCGCCGCTTCACGGGCGGCGCCGGCCTCGATCCGCTCGCGGCACATGTTGCGTGGCGGCAGATCTTCGACGAAGCGTCGAAGGCGGCGCTTTACGCGGATCAGCTGGACGGGCGACGGGCGGAGGGAGGAGCGATGGGGCGGGCGCTTGGCCCGACGGGCGCGTCGGGATCGCGCGCCGGCGATCCGCTCCGGCCGACGCTCGAGCTCTTCCGGGAGCTGCACGACGCCTATCCCGGCGACGACAGGCTCAACCGATTCTTGGTCCTCGACAGTCGCGTGAGCCTAGTCGACGACATGCTGACCAAGGTAGATCGAACGAGCATGGCCCACAGCCTCGAAGTTCGCGTCCCCCTCCTCGATCACCGACTTGTCGAGCTGATGAGCCGCATCCCGTCCCGCCACAAGGTACCGCCGGCGACGCTGCGCCTGAAGGCGATCATGAAGGACGTGGCTGAAGAGTACCTGCCGCACGAAGTCGTGCATCGCAAGAAGGCGGGATTCCACGTGCCGATCCCGCGTTGGCTCCGCGACGACCTCCGCCCGCTTGTGGAGCGTCAGCTCGGCCACGAGATCGTTGCCCGCCAAGGGATCTTCGACCCCGACGCTGTCGGCGAACTTGTGTCGGCCCATATGTCGGGTCGTGTCAACGCCAGCCGCCGGATCTGGGGGCTGCTCATGTTCGGGGTGTGGCACGAGCGATGGATGGAGTGATGGCGGGCGGGTTGCGAGCGAGACGGGGCGATGTCGATCAGGAGTCCGGATCGGGAGCGGCGCGCGAGTGGGGGGATGCGGTGGCGAAACTCGTGGCAAGGACGACCGTCACGGCTCGATCCGTTCGACCCCCTCGAGCCTATCGAAGTCTGTGGCGTAAGAGTAGATCTCAGCGATGCCCTGGCGTTTCACGTGTAGTACGGAACGGGCGTCCGTGCTCGTTCTAGCCGCTATCCTATCGATACGGCATCATCCGATCCCCCTATAGTCATCTTCCCGGAGTCGCACGTCATGTCCCGACGGCTCATCGTACCGATCGTTTCATTCATGCTCGCGTTCCCTGTCGGACTTCGCCTGTTCGAGGCCGAGGCCGAATTCCCGCTCGCGCCGCTGACCGATCCGGCCAATGCCGAGCTGATCTGCCATCGAACGCCGCAGCTCATTTCGCACATGCCGAAGTCGGCGGGCTTCCAGGACGTAGTCTCCGCCGACACGCATCGGCGGCGCCAACGCTTCGCCGCCATGCTCGCCTCGAACGCTGAGGCGGCGCACTTGAGCACGATGGACTCGACAACGGCGAGGACTTCGGCATCGTCGACGGCCGCCGAGAACTCCGTCTTCGCCCCGATGACGCTCGCGAACGCGCGCCTGGTCGCAATGGCCCCGACGGCGCTCCCTACCGCCGTGCCTGAGCCGACCGAGATGCCGGCCCCAACCGATCTGCCTGCGCCCACTAGCGCGCCGCCCACACCCACCGAGCCGCCCGTAACCGGCCCAACCTATTGGCGCGAAGCGATGCCGATCATTCGGCGCGAATGCGTACGCTGCCACACGGCCGAGGGCATCGCGCCCTTCGCGCTCGAGACGTATGACGACGCGGCGGCGATGGCTGGTGCCATCAAGCTGGCGCTCGAAGAGCGGATCATGCCGCCCCTGCCGCCGGATCCGTCGCGCGGTTTGCCGATAGACGACCCGCGCGTGATGACGGACGAGGATAGGGCGATGCTCATCGCATGGGTGGAGGCTGACGTGCCGGAAGGCGACCCGTCCGACGCCCCGCCACCCGAGCCGCCGGACGGCGTGCTCCCTCCCCCGAACTTCACGTTCGATATCGGCGTGGATTACACGCCGCGCGACGAGCTGACCGACGATTATCGCTGCTTCGACATCGACCCAGGCTTCGCGACGGACACCGAGATCACGATGATGGATCTCGAGCAGACCAATCGGCGCACGTTCCATCACGGGATCATGTATCTTGCCCTGCCGGGCGATGTCGACGATGTTCGCCGCCTCGACCGCGACGATCCGCGCCCAGGCTACGAGTGCTTCGGCGGACCCGGCTTCTCTAGCGACGAATGGGTGATCGCGGAAGCGGCCGCGGGCATTCCGCGGCCGTTCGCCGACGGCACCGCGAAGGTCATTCCCGCCGGCAGCCACTTCGTCCTGCAGATCCACTACAACACGCTGAACGGCGACGGCCCGGATCGAACGCGGGTGAACGTCTGGACGCCGGACGAGCCGGTCGGCAAGCAGCCCGTCGACCTCCGGCTGGTCAACCCGCTCTTTTTGATCCCCGCCGGCGCCAAGGAGCATACGACGACCGCCGAGGCGCAGATCGTCGACGGTCCGCTTGTCCAATACCGCCAGGCGCCGGCCGGCCGAATTCACCAGGTGTGGGGACACATGCACTACCTGGGCAGCGGCTTCACTCTCGACTTGGAGCGTGAGGACGGCTCGACCCAGCGCCTGCTCGACATCCCGCGCTGGGATTTCAATTGGCAGGGCGTCTACGACCTCGAGACGCCGATCGACGTCCAGCCGGGCGATCGGGTGCACATGTCGTGCACCTGGGACAATTCGCCCGAGAACCAGCCGCTGATCGGCGGAGTGCGCCAGACGCCGCGCGCAGTGACGTGGGGCGAAAGGACTGTTGACGAGATGTGTCTGGGTGGGGTGACGATCGTGCCGGAGTGACGAGTCGTAGCATGTTCGCGGCGGCCGAGGCCGGTCGGACAGCCTATAATGGCCGCATGAGCCAAGTCATCGATTCAGCGTTCATGGATTTGTGTCGGCGGACGCTACGCGAGAAGACCGTGCGACGCTCCGAGGGGATCGCTTTGCGCCTGGAGTCGGCGCGTGCCCGCGCAGCCGATGCGGCGAGTGTTTTGCGCCACCAGTTCGGCGCACACGAGGTCATCCTCTTCGGTTCGGTTGCGGACGGTATAGGCTTCAGTGAACGCTCCGACATCGACCTCGCCATCTCGGGCATCCCACCGGCCCGCTTCTGGTCCGCTGGCGCAGCGGCGGAGAGGGCGGCGGGTGGATTCGAACTCGATCTGATCGACCTAAAGTTCGCTTCGGAAGGATTCGCCCTGCACATTCGAAACTCCGGTATGCGTCTGTGACAGGCCGAATTCGGGTCTTGCGCGGTAGGATCCTTCGGGAGATCGAGGAAGTGGAGCGCACCGTCGACATCGTGGCCGAACGATGGCGGCACGCCGTCAGATCAGACTCGGAGGCGGATGCTTACATCGATGCTACCGCGCTCAACCTGCACGCCTTCTATACCGGCATCGAACACGTTTTCGAGGACATCGCTACGACCATGGACGAGAGCGTGCCGAGCGGCGACGCGTGGCATTCGAACCTCGTCAGGCAGATGGCAATGCCGATCGAAGGCGTCCGGCCGGCCGTGATCGGCAACGCTCTGGCCGATCGAATCGACGACTATCGACGCTTCCGGCACTTGATCCGCAACGTCTATGCGACGCAGTTGGAAGCTGAGCGGATGGAGAGTCTGGTCAGCGCGCTGCCCAGCCTGTGGCGTGATGTCCGCCTATCGATCGAAGCTTTCAGCGAGTTTCTCAATGGCCTCCTGGAGGACGAACCGTAGCGCCTGTGCGGCGATCCTTATCTTCACAATCGTCGCGCCCAGCGCCTCGAGCCATCACGTAGCTTCTTCGAGCGTCGATGACGAAGGCTCGGCACCTCGAGTCCTGGTCACCGGCGCCGGCCGGGCATACGGGCCCCACCCAGGCGTACCGGACGAAGGCTTCGGCGACGACGGCGACCTGGTGCACGGTCGGCTGCCCGCGCTCACGTTTTCGCCGGTCCTGACGCCGACCTCGCAGGTCGACAACATCGTTTTGGACGAGAACACCGGACTGATGTGGATTCGCTCGCTTTCGGCGCTAGACCGGACTGACAGACTAGGAGCACGGGGTAATGTCAGGCTCGCCGTCGCCCTTAACTGGCAGGCGGGTATCGACACCGCGGCGGCGCTTGAATACGCCGGCTTCGACGATTGGCGTATGCCCACGGTCAACGAAATCGACACCATCCTCGACTTCGGCATCAGTGAGCCGGCGCTCGATCGCGCCGCCTTCCCGGAAAGCTACGCCCGCTTGCCGTCGCCATACTTTTGGACCTCGACGACAAGCCCTGACACTCCGAGCAGCGCTTATTACGTCAACCTTCGGGACGGACACCGCCATCCGTGGAGTAAGCGGACGCTCTTCGCGGTGCGCCCGGTGCGGCGGGCAGTCGAGGTGGTCGAGCCCATCGGCCGAGGCGATGACGTGGACGGCGCCGACCTTGGCGATCGCATCGACCTCGCCACTCGCTCCGGCCATGGTGATCGTACCTACTTTAGCGAACGCAACGCACTCAACAACCAACTCGCCGCCGACCCCCGCCCGCCAGTCGCCATCTTGCGGACCGGCCAGGACACCGGCTACAACGGCGTCGAGGGCGAGGTCGGTGCGGGCAATGGGGACGACGGCGATCTGCGGCCCGGGGAGGAGCATGACTACCGGTGGGCGGACGATGGTTTGATCGACACGGCCGCCGAGAACGTCGTATTTGACCACGTGACCGGACTCACGTGGCTGCGCATTCCCACCCTGCTTGACGGCGGAGGAAGCGGCAGCTTCGAAAACGTCCGTAGCCTGATCGATTTCTCGACGGCCATCGCTTGGTCGGATGCCGTCAGCCGCTGCCCTTCGCTGGATTATGCCGGATACGACGATTGGCGCCTGCCGAACATCCGTGAGCTCGACTCGATAGTCCAACCCGGCCGACCCGTCGCCTCGATAGACACGGCTGCTTTCCCGATGCACGACGGCATCGACACGCCTGTCGCGCTCTCATGGTGGTCCTCGACGACCACCGTATATGCACCCAGCCCGTTCCGCCCTGCCGACGGTGCTTGGTACGTCGAGGCCGGGTATCCGCCCACACGCCACCACGTGATCGAGCACGATCCACCGGCCAAGAGCCATCTACGGCACGCTCGCTGCGTGCGCGACGACAACTTGCCGGAGCCACCGCCGGAAAGTTTTCGACCGGTGGTGCGATCGGCGGATGACTTCAATGCTCTTGCCGCGGACATCGGGCGCGATAGATTCGAGGTGAAGTGGGTGCTCGACGCGGATCCCGAAGACGGCACCGGGCTGCCGGTCGAAAGCGCCTTCCAGGACACGCGTCGTTTCCGGCTTCACCTAGACTTCCTGACGGCCGCGTTCCCGGAGACCTTCGGCGGCTTGAGCCCCGAGGACTACACCGCGATCGCCGGGCGCCGCGCCACGCGGACGGTCTTCGCCGGCTCCGTCAGACGGTGGCCGGATCCGGAGGGCGGTCACCGATTCGGTTGGGATGTGTACGCCGCCGAAGAGGATCCGGCCGAGGCTCCAACGCGCGCGGAGATCGTCGCGCTCCACGACCGGCTCGCGCGTGTCTTCCGGCGCCGTCCGCTGGCCTACTCACCGCTCGACCCGGAGCGGCTCGCGGCGGCGCTGGCGTGGGAGGACCCGCGAGTCCCGATCCTCCCGCCACCGGCGCCGCGAACCAGCGGTTACGAGGCCTATACGCCGGGCGTCGCATACGGCACCGTGCGCCGGATTACCCGATCCGAACTCGAACGGGCCGTAGCCCGCGGTGAGCTCGGGCGGCAGGACATCGTCGTCGTCACGGATGCCGCGCCCACCGATCTCGGGCAGGTAGTCGCGGCCATCATCACGGGCGCGCCACAAGGTGCGCTCTCGCATCTCGCCGTCCGGGCCGCGAGGCGTGGCACGCCGAACGGCTACGTCGATGGCGCAGGCTCCGCATTCGCGGCGCACGACGGCCGACTTGTGCGACTGGTTCTGGCATCCGATCGATGGGATGTCGCCCGGGCCACGCCGGCCGAAGCCGATGCGTGGTGGGCCGAACGCCGCCCGGAGCCAGTGGTGATCGCCCCCGCTGACGTGGATCACACGGGGCTCGACCACCTCGTCGCGATCTCCGAGCAAGTCGATCCCGCGACACGCTTCGGCGGTAAGGCGGGCAACCTCGCGCTGCTCTACACCTTCCTTCCGGGCGAACACCAGGTCCCCGGCTTCGCCGTCCCTTTCGCATGGTTCGACCGCGTTCTCGACACCCGAGTGCGCTCTTCCACACCTCCGGGCGTCGAGACTCTGCGGCAGTGGGTCGCCGCCTTGACAGTCGATCCCGAGATGTCGAGCGGAACCGTGCGCGCCATACGTCTGGAGCGCTTGCGGGACGCCATCGAGGGCGCGCCGCCGCCGGAAGGCTTGGTCGAAGCGCTGGCCGAGAGGATCGACGCGGTCTTTGGGCCAGGCGTCATGGTCCGCTTCCGCTCGTCCTCCAACGCCGAGGATGGGCTGCGCTTCAACGGCGCTGGCCTGTACGACTCCACCTCGGTCTGCGCCGCCGATTCGCTGGACGGCGATGATCTCGGTCCGTCGCGGTGCGATTCGGCACAGCGGAACGAGCGGTCGATCGAGCGCGGCTTGGGACACGTATGGGCGAGCCTCCATTCCTTACGCGCATGGGAGGAACGGGAGTGGTACGGCATCGATCAGACGGTGGCATCCATGGCGATCCTGGTGACGACCGCCTTCCCCGACGAGCGCGCGAACGGCGTGGCCTTTAGCGGCGACCCGGCGGCGCCCGACGCGCCGGTTATGCTCGTAAGCGCCCAAATCGGCGACGAGAGCGTCGTGTCGCCGGAGCCGGGCGTGCTTCCGGAGCGAAGCACGCTCTTGATCGAGGCGGGCCGAGTGGTCGGCAACAGGCGCATTCAATCCTCGACACTTGTCGAAGAAGGCGAGATCGTGCTCTACGACGACGAACTCAAGCGCCTGGGCGAAATCATGCTTCAGGCCGACGCGCGCTTTCCGCTCGACCTTACCGAAGTGCCGGGCACGGCCCGCGAAGACGTGATGCTGGACCTGGAATTCAAAGTCCGGCGCGGGGACAACGCGCTCCTCATCAAGCAGATCCGCCCCTTCCTTCCACCAAAGCCTGAATCGAAGGTGACTTTCGTCGCGCCTGAGCCGCTCGCTCTCTGCGGCTTGTGGCGGATCCCTTGCGATGTTCGAGACGAGTACCAAGACCGCGTGGAGGTCGATATTTCTGCCGGCGAAGCGCGGATTCCGCTCGACGGTGCAGCCGCGAGCGTCCCGGCCGATCTCATCGCCGCGGTCCGCCTTGGACCGGAGCGCCGCTACGCCGAGCCGCTCGGTCCGACGGAAGGGCAAGTGGAAGCGGTGCCGGGCCGCGAAGGGTTCGCCAGGGTAGCCGTTCGCCGTTCGTTCCGTGATCCTGACGGCGGGACAGAGCGCACGGTCGAATTCGCGCTGCCTGCAGTACCGCGTGATCGGCTCACGATCCGAATGCTCGACGGGGCCGCGCTCGCCGAGCCGTTCGACCTCGTCGCGCTAGTGACGGCGAACACGGACGGCGTACCGGACGGGACTCGGCAGCTCGGCCCGTGCGGTTTTCCACTGCTGCCGGCCGAGACGATTCACGTCGAATTCGAAGGCGGCTCACTCCGACTCGACATGCGCAAAGAGGACTCGCCGGCCGCGGTCTATCATCGGGCGGCGCTTGTCGGCGCTAGGCTCCGCTTGGGCACGGAGACGGCGCACGTCACCGACTTCGCCCGCCTGGCCTACGATTCGACGCGCCACGCCTTCAGCGAATGCTTCCTCGTCGTTCCGGCCGCAGCGCTCGGCGATGTTCATGCGATCGAACTCCGGTGGGCCGATGCGACATCGTCGCCATCTATCCTGTTGTTGGATGCGGGCTTGAATCCGGTTGGTGAGCCGCCGGTGATTTCAGCGCTGCGATCGCGCGATGTCGATGGAATTTGGCGGATTGGATTGCCGTGGGTTGGTGCGGGGTCGAGTTCGGTGGGCGCGCGATAGTCGATGGGTCTTGCGGGTCGCCGACCACGGTGTAGGGATCGACGTCGGCTAGTGCGCGTCCTCGTCATTTCGATCGGGGGCATCGCCCTCATGCCCACCTCGCAGCGCCGAGTACGCCCGTTGAAAGCGCCGCTCCTGCCGCCGATAAAGCCCTTCCGTTCGGCGGCGGCGGCGGGCGCTCGGGGCTATGCCCACGAAGGCGAGCAAGAGGGCCGCGCCGAAGAGCTTGAGATCGAGCAGCGGGCCGCGACGGCGGATGTAGAGGCGGTCGTAGCGCAGCTTTTCTGAAGGGGTCGAGTAGTAGTCGCCGAAGACCTGTGCCAGGCCGGCGAGCCCCGGCCTGACCGCGTGACGCTCGGCGTAGCCCGGGATCCGTTGGATGTGCCGCGCCACGAAGACGGTGCGCTCGGGCCGCGGTCCGACCAGGCTCATGTCGCCGACGAGCATGTTGAACATCTGCGGCAATTCGTCGATGTGAGTGCGGCGCAGTAGTCCGCCCAGTGGCGTTACTCGCGCGTCGTCGGGGGCGGCCGGGACCGGGCCGGTATCGTGCTCCGCATCCTTGATCATCGTGCGGAGCTTGAGCTGGTTGAAGCTCTGTCCGCCGCGCTTGACCGCCACCTTGGCGACCAGAATTGGCCCGGGATCCTGCAGCCAAAGGACGATGACGAGCGGCAGTGAGATCGGCAGGCTGACGATGATGATCGAGAGCGCGACAACTGCGTCGACCGCGCGCTTCGCCCTGTCCCAGGGCAGATCAGCCAGCGCGACACCCGAATGTGCCCATAGGACCGCGTCGACTTCGCCGGGCGTCGGGGCGGCCACGAGTTCGACAAAGCCCCAGCGTCGCTTGGTAAGCCAGAGGCAGGTCGCGAAGGCGGCCAGTGTGCCGACGCCGAAGTAGCTGACGAACTTGGCAGCGCCGTAACGGCTCTGGAAGACGGCGACGGCCAGCGCGAGCGCAGCCGCTCCCAGGAAGATGAGGCGGAGCTGGCTCTCTCGCCGACGGAGGGGGCGCAGCGATCCAAGCCGGGGGAGCCGAAGGCGGGTCAGCGCGGCATCCCCGACTATTGTCGCCGCGACGAAGATCAGACCGTACAGGCAATATTGGACGGCCGTATTTTCGATGTCATAACCGTAGAGCGGTCGAATGCGATCGAGATTCCGGCTGA
Source organism: Anaerolineae bacterium (assembly GCA_038913135.1). Lineage (GTDB taxonomy): Bacteria > Chloroflexota > Anaerolineae > Epilineales > Epilineaceae > JBCLES01. The sequence goes on along the minus strand of JBCLES010000051.1, from coordinate 3,333 downwards.
TAACGACGAAGAGCGTAACGGTCGCGACGGCGTAGATAAGCAGTCCGAAGGCATAGCGGCGCGACCGCGCAGCTGATCCATCGTTCCTAGTCTCGCTCACCACTTCGCGCTCCATCATAATCCGCGCCGGGCCAAAGGGCTCGACCGCCGCTCCAGTGGATCGCCATGATAGCCGACTACCGTTCGCCGTTCGACGACGCCCACCCTACGCGACGCCGCCGCATCCTTGGCGTCCGCGTGGACGACGTGACGTGGGATGAGGCGCTCGAGATTATCGGCGCGATCGGCGCGGCTGGCGCGACCCGCGCGGAGGGTGGGGGCTACGTGGTCACTCCGAATCCCGAGATGGTCATGGCCGCGAGGGCGAATCTGGCTGTGCGCGACGCTATCGAAGGTGCGGACCTCGCCACCGCAGATGGGGTCGGGCTGCTTTGGGCAGGGAGGAGGCTCGGGCAGCCGCTGCGCGATGTCATCCCGGGCAGCGCGCTGACGCTGCGGCTGGCGGAAAGGGGGGCGGCTAGCGGGCAGCGCTGGTTCCTGCTTGGCGCGGGGCCGGGTGTCGCCGAAGCTGCCGGCGCCGTGCTGGCGGCCGACAATCCGGGCCTGGTCATCGCGGGGACCCACGGCGGCACGCCAAATTCGGAGGACGATGAAGAAATCCGCCGAGCGGTTCAAGCCGCCGGCCACGTCGACGTGCTCCTGGTCGCATACGGCTCGCCGGCCCAAGAACTGTGGCTTGCGCGAAATGCTCGCCAGCTGCCGGTCGGCGTGTCGATCGGTGTGGGCGGCACCTTCGATTTCATCGCAGGACGAAGCGCATGGCCACCGGAGTGGGTCCGGCGCTGGCAACTGATCTGGCTATGGCGCCTGGTGCGGGAGCCGTGGCGCTGGCGTCGGCAGGTGGCGCTGGTGCGATTCGTGGGCGCGGTGTTGCGGGAATCGTGACGATTGCTGAGTGTCCGCCAGCGCTTTCTCCTTGCGCCGCAATTCGCGCTGCAGATCTCGGATTCGCCGCCCCTGCTCGCGACTCTGCCGAGCGAGCTCCTACTGGCGATCCTCCGCCCAGTCGTTGGCCTGCTCACACGCTCGGCGCCATGCCGACAGCTGTTGGGGGAACAGTCCGGTGTTATCCGAGATTCTCGGCTCTCCCAACGTCGCACTATCGTGCTTTATGTCCAATGCGTGGGGGCACTCCAAGCCGTCCCGTAGATACTAGGGGGCCCACTCTGTCGCTCGGCACTTGGCCTCGAACGTCGGGAGTGCCTCAATTGTCGCCTGCGTGATTGGTGCCGGCTGGGTGCCACTTCCAGCACCCTCCAACGTCACGGGCGTTTTGTGGGTGATTGTAATTGTCTCGCTCGCTAGACTATCGATGCTGTCGTACGTTAGATGTGTACCATCGAGTGTGCCAAACGCAGCGATACCGCCGGAATTGGCAGAAAATACAACGTACATCCCCTCGTATCCGTTAGGGAAGGTTACATCTTCGCCCGAGAACGGGGGCTGCCCACTTGTCTCTACGCCAACCAGCCAGTACGGCGTGTCTCCATACCATCCCGTGCATGTTCCCAGCCACTCGCCGATCTGACGTGCATACTGCAGGCGAGCAACAGGATTGGTGGGGGAGTACTCTGACGGAATCTCTGCAACTGCGTGGGTTTCGGCCTCAGATTCCGTGTCGATCTCTTCTCCGTGGCTTGCGTACACCTTTGACCCCCCGCTGGGCGAGTGGCTCAAGATCCCGCGCACGTACGCCTCCTGCGCGCCTGACGCTCGATCACCGACCGGAGAGAAGCCGCCCCCGACCCCTGATACGGCACCAACGTAGACCAGCACAGCGAGTGCTACTCCTGTAAGAGCGCGGGTCAGCAATATTGACAGCATGATGAGGCTCGAGCGCATCATAATCTCCTATGGGATCGTCGCGCGAACAGCTGCCACAACTAGCAAGGGATCTGGCGGGTGTGGCAATCCTTCGGTTTAGTCAGACCAGCTTAAGGATCAGGACAATCGTTAGATACAGTAACTGCACAGGTTCCATGATTGGTCGAACTAATCTCGAACATCTTTACATCGCCGGTCGAGCTTGGGTGTTTCGCTGATGAGTGGGTATAAAATTGCGTCTCCGTGCTCGGGCCCGCTCCGGATTTTACACGGAGAGCCCAAAGGGGGAACTGCGACGAGAAGGCCTCGTCGCCACCCAAGTCCCCATCGACGAATGGCACGCTCGCCTCGGCGACCCCACCCTTGCCGACACCATTCTCGATCGCCTCGTCCACAACGCCTTCCGCATCCAGCTCAAAGGAGAGTCCCAGCGAAAGACCCGAGCCAAGTTGGCCATGTCGAACACTTCCAACTAACCTATGACCATCCAGCCGCTCAGGCAACTTCCTGATCGACATGCAGCGGAATCGCTGATCGATTTCATCGGAATACGCATCACACAACTTGATGGTGTCGCGGGGAAGGCCCTTGGAGAAGCCATAAATGGCCTTGATCACCTCGTCATCGAACGGGATCTTCTTGCCGCCGGCGACCATCCAGCGAAATCGGAGCATGTGTTCTAGCTCGTCTGGGGACATGGCGTTCATCGAGATCGGAAACATGCGCGAGGACAATTCGCTATAGCGCCGCACCCGGGTCGCGAGCTCATCCTGGCCCACCAGCACGATCTGGAGAAGCTTGACCTTCACCGTCTCGTAGTTGAGCAAATAATGGATGAGGCGAAGCATGTCCCGCGTGATGTTTTGAGCCTCGTCCACGAGAAGAACGGGGACGGAGCCCTGATCATGAGCCTCCAAAAGGTACATCTCAAAGAGCTTCAGCGACTGATCGTACGCGCGAGCCGTTGGGACGCCGAAGGACTCCATGATGAGCCGAAGGAGGGCATTGGCGGTCTTGATGTTCGGGGAGATGATGAGCTGAGCATCGTAGCGCTCGTCCTGAGCGAGCAGGTCGTAGAGCCGGCGCAGGATCGTCGTCTTGCCCGAGCCGATTGGCCCGAACATGTAGATCGGCCCCACGCGCTCTCGCGCCATGTACTCACACTTCGCGATCGCCTCAGACACCTGGTCCGATAGATAGAGGAACCGCGGATCGGGCGATGTTCGGAAAGGCGCCTCCTTCAGCGCGAAGTGCTCAAGTACGTCCATAATAGATACAGCATACCGAATTAGTCGACATAATGTCAACAGCATTTCTGTGTTTGCCCGAACTTTGGAGAGGAGTAGCCGAAATTCGGCGAGTCTGGGCAGGGAGAAATCGAAAGTGGGGGAACAGCGGAAGCCGGGGTTCGCCCGCGACAACGGAACCGAATCAGGCTTCGAGCGAGGG
>JBCLES010000050.1:0-23051 GCA_038913135.1 Anaerolineae bacterium | reverse complement strand
GCCGATGATGTCGCGTGGGTCGCGGTTGGGACGGCCGGCGCCGTGGCCTTCGACATCGCTGTACCTTCTGAGCCACGAAGGCTGGGCCACATCGAGGCGGAGTGGGCGTTCGGCGACATCGCTGTGAGGGACGACGTGGCGTTCCTTGTTGACGGCGCGCGCGGTTTGAGGATCGTGGACGTATCAGATCCGTCGGCACCGCTCCTTGTCGGCCGCACCGATACGCCCGGCGATGCGATCGGGGTGGCACTCTCCGCCGACGGCCGTACGGCCTTTGTCGCGGATTGGGGCACCGGTGTCCGGGTGATAGATGTGTCCGATCCGGTAGCGTCGCGTGAGATCGCGGATGTGCCGACCGAAGGGGATGCGGTGGACGTTGCGGTGCTGGGCAACCTTTTGCTCATCGCCGATCACGCCGCCGGCCTTAGAGTTGTCGACGTATCGGATCCGAATTCACCTGTTGAGTTGGCAATCTTGGCTGTTGCCGGGAAGGCCGAGCGGATCGCAGTCGATTTCGGACCTGGAGACTCCGTCGGCGGTGCCGTAGAGGGGTCGCGCGATCGACCGTCGGTTGGCGCGGCAAGCTCTGCTGAGCCTTACGCCTGGATTGCGGCACAGGCGGGCGGCGTACGTGTGATCGACTTATCCGAACCGAGCGCCCCGCGCGAAACCGATTCGCTCACCTCAACGACGGTCGCATGGGACATCGCGGCGCATGCCGGTCGAATCTACGTCGCCGACGTGGGAGCGTACGCGCCGGCCGCGCCCGCTATCGGGCTTTCGAGCTGGGAGTCGACGCATATCTGGGGAGTAGAGGGTGCGGCGCCCCTGGCCGAGGGATACTCCGGTTTGCGAATCGCCGACGCAAGTACTCCGGGTCGAATCAATGCCCTCGGGGTTTATCTGAGCCCCAGCTTCATCGAAGACGTGGTCGATGTCGGCGACCTGATGTACTTGGCCGACGGTTACGCCGGCATCGTGATCGTGGACGCTTCGGATGCGGAGCGGCCCTCTATCATCGGTACGCTTGAAACCGATGGCGCGGCGCATGCCATCGTGGTCGACGGTGATGAAGCGTTTGTCGCGGACGGTCCAGGTGGGCTGCTGGTGCTGGACGTAAGCGAGCCTGCCAGCCCGGTTCCTCTCTGGAGCGTCGATACGCCTGGCGAGGCTCTCGGCGTCGCGGTTCATGCCGGGCACTTCTACGTCGCTGACGGCGAAACCGGGTTGCAGGTGATCAACCGGGACCGGCGCGTGGTCGTCTCGGAGTTCGATACGCCTGGATACGCCTGGGACGTTCAGATCAGGAACGGTTTGGCTTGGATCAGCGATAGGTGGGGTGGGTTGAGAATCGTGTCACTTGAGGATCCGAAGACGCCGCGAGAAGTCGGCGCAGTGTTGGAGGGCGGCGCAGTCGTGTTCGATGTCGTGCTGGACGAAGAGATCGCATGGGTGGCAGGCGGGCCGGCTGGTGTACGCGTGCTCGACATAAGCGAACCAGCCGAGCCGAAACCGCTGAGTTCGCTGATGATCGAAGGCACGGCGGTTGGACTCGTGATCGACGAAGGGGTCGCCTACGTGGCCGCGGGTCGCGGCGGCGTTCGGGTGCTCGATATCTCCGATCCATCGACGCCTCGAGAAGTCGACGGCTGGTCAGTGGATGGTGTCGCGGAGCGGCTTAGCTTGCGCGACGGCGTGATCTACGCCGCCACGGAAGACGGTGGTCTGCAACTCGTTCGGGTTGCGGCGCGAGACGTTAGACCACTCATCTTGCCCTGGTCGGGGAACCGATGAGCCACCATTCGAGGCAGATGGAACATGACTATCTTTCCGACAATAATCGACTCGACATTGGAGCCGCCCTGAACGCCGACAACGTCCGAATCGGCACGGAAGCGGCCATGAACGCCGACAACGTCCGAATCGACACAGGAGCAACGATGAACGCCGAGAACATCCGAATCGTCAAACGAGCGGCCACGAGCGCCGACAACAACGCTGACAACAATTCTCGACGTTCACCTTTCCGCGGGCTGTTCTCGACCAGCGCCGCCCGGTGGCGTAGTTCCAGTGTCGCAGCTGCAATAGCGGTCGCAGCCTCACTCGCACTCGCTACCGTTGCGTGCGACACCGGCGGCGCAGGCAGTCCTGAGGTAGTGATTTATACGTCGGTGGATCGCAACTTCTCGGAGCCGGTGCTCGATGCGTTCGAAACGGAGCACGGAATCTCCGTTCAAGCGGTTTACGACGTCGAAGCCGCCAAGACGACTGGATTGGTGAACCGCTTGCTGGCCGAGCGTGAGCGACCGCAGGCCGACGTCTGGTGGAACGGCGAGTTCGCTCAGACGATCACGCTGGCGGACGAGGGAGTTCTGGCGCCTTACGACTCGACGTCAGCGGAAGGGTTGCCGCCGCACTATGTCGATGCCAACAGTTTGTGGGCGGCCTTTGGCGGTAGGGCACGGGTCCTCTTGGTCAACACGGATCTGATGCCGGAAGGCTACATGCCGGACTCGGTCGGCGACCTGGCGGATTCGCCTGTTCCGCCGGAGCAGATCGGTATCGCCCATCCGCTCTTCGGTACGACCGCCACCCATGTCGCCGCCCTCTACGCGCTGAACGGAGCCGAGCCGACATTGGCCTTCTTCAAGATGCTTGCCGAACAGGGTGTCCAAGTCGTCGATGGCAACAGTGTCGTCCGCGACATGGTCGTGGACGGCCGACTCGCATTTGGTTTGACCGACACGGATGACGCCTGCGGCGCGCTTGAACGTGATCCGGACGCTCCGCTTGAGATAGTGTTCCCGGATCAGGGTCCGAACGAACCTGGAACGCTCGTAATCCCGAACACGATCGGTCTTGTGGCAGGCGGACCTAACCCTGAGAGCGGCCAAGCGCTGATCGACTATCTGCTGGGCGAGCAGGCGATCGGCGCGCTTGTCGAGTCCGGGTGGTTTCAGGTCACGCTGCGTGATGTCGGGGTAGTGCCACCGTGCGCGGATTCGTCCCAGGTCAAGACTTTCGAGGTCGGGCTTGCCGAGATCGCGGCGCAAATGGAGGTGTCGAAGGCCGATATGGGCTCGGTCTTCATGCAATGATCGCGCCGTCCGGCGCACTGCGCTTTAGGCTGTCCGTCAAACACGCGATTTCCGGTGTAGCCGTCCTTGGTTGGTTGGCGCTCGTGCTCGGTCCGGTGGCGGCGCTCGCGGTAGAGACGGTGCAGCGCCTGCTGGTGGGCCACAGAGATTGGCTTGCGCTCGCCGTTCCTACCGGCAATCGAGGGCCGCTCTTGGGCCGCAGCGTCGCTCTTGCCGGCGGGTCCGCTTTGGTCGCTTTGCTTCTGGGCGTTCTGGCCGCGACCGCGCTGGCTTCAGCAAGACGCCCGCTTGTCCGTCGCTGGCGTTGGGCGGTGCTCGCGTTCGCCCCGATACCGCCGTACATCCAGGCCCTGGCCTGGGATACCGCCGCGGCCGGCGCAGGCAGGACACTTTCCCGAGTCCCGGCTCTCGAATCGTTCTCGAACCTCCCTAGCCGGGTGATAGAAGGCGGATCTGGATCGGCATGGGTGCTGGTGATGGCCTACCTGCCGCTGGCGGTCGGTCTGGCGCTCTTGGCGATAGAGAGTGTGCCCGCGGACGTTGTGGAGGCCGGCCGAGTTGTGCGCGGCGAGATAGTGGTCTTCGGCCGGATCGTCTTGCCGCTTGCGGCGCCGATGCTCTTCGCGGCCGGAGGTCTGTTGTTCATCCTCGGGCTGCTCGACTACAGCGTTCCGACTCTCTACCAGTTCCCGGTGTACGCGCTTGCGGTCTTCGCCGAATTCGACGCATATCATCAGCCCGCTCGCGCCCTCCTCTACGCCGCGCCGCTGATCGCGATAGCGATGATGGCCGTCCTCGTCACCCAGACCGGCCTTCGCCGTGCGGCTGCCAGCCCGGCATGGCGCCTTGGGGAAGCCACGCGCCGCGCGTCGCTGCCCTCGTGGCCGATCGCATTTCGCGCGGCCCAGGCAGTCGGACTGCTCGCTCTCGCCCTTCATGTCGTGGTACTGCTCGGCGGGCTAGTGGCGGGCGCCGGATCGGTCCGACTCGTTCTGGCTGCGGTCGGCTCGGCTTGGGATGAGGTTGTCTTCACGTTGGGTGTTGCGGTAGTGGCGGCGCTGCTCTGCCTCCCGCTCGCGGCGGCGGTATCGGCTGCCCTAGCCGGTGGGCGTACCTCCGTGCGCGCTATCGCATGGCCGCTTGTGATCTTGCCTTTGGCTGTGCCAGCGCCTTTGATCGGAGTCGGCCTGATCACCCTTTGGAATCGCTCATGGCCGCTCGGCGAGGTCTACGGCAGCGAAGCGATGCCGGTATTGGCGGCGGTCGCCCGTTTCGCGCCTCTGGCCGCGCTGATCGTCCTTGCCCATCGGCGCAGGCTCGACCCGCTTCTCTTCGACGCCGTCCAGCTGGTCGATCGCCCAGTGGCCGCCATTTGGCAGGTTCGGCTGCCGCTCTTGGCGCCCGGATTGATCGCAGCCGGCGCAGTGACTTTCGCTTTGACGTTGGGCGAACTTGGCGCCACCCTGCTCGTCGCGCCGCCTGGTCGGGGAACCCTGACCATGCGCATTTACAATTATCTGCACTACGGCTCGACTGACGCGGTCGCAGGGCTCTGCCTGGCTATGGCCGCCGGAACACTAGTGGCAGGGGCGCTTGCCGTAGGAGCGCTCTCCGGATGGCGGCGGGGGATGAGATGAGCGGCGAGAGGAATCACGACTCGAACAATGCACTTGGCGCTCGGGAGGCGATCGCCAGAGCGTCGACTATCCACCGCCTCGTCGTTCGCGACGTTGAGAAGTCGCTTGGGGCGCGGAAAATCCTTGCGGGCACCTCCATGCAGGTCGGCGCAGGCGAGTCGGTTGCCATCCGGGGGCGATCGGGATCCGGAAAGACGACGCTCTTACGCATAATCGCCGGTCTAGAGACGCCCGACGCCGGTACGGTTGCGATCGATGGTCACGCCGTCAGCGGGCCCGGACGAGCGGATGCTCCGTCGCGGCGCGGTATCGGCATGGTGTTTCAGGGCTCGGCGCTTTGGCCGCACATGACGGTGGCGGCCAACCTGCGTTTCGCGATGCCGGGCCTGGATCGCGCAGCTGTCGCGGCCCGAACTTCGACCCTCCTCGCACACCTGGAGCTCGACGGCCTTGGCGATCGATACCCCGATACGCTTTCGGGCGGCGAAGTGCACCGCGTCGCGCTCGCGCGAGCGCTGGCGCCCGGACCGCAGCTCCTGCTCATGGACGAGCCGCTGACGCATCTGGACGCCGAATTGCGTGAGGAGATGCTCCAACTGTTCGAACGCATAATCCAGCGGCGCGACGGCGAACTTGTAGCGCCGGACGCGAGCGTGATAGTGGTCACGCATGACCCGGTGGTTGCCGAACGCTTGGCGAGTCGGGTGCTGGTGTTGATGAATGGGCGACTGGAGCAGGACGTGCCTGGACAGAGTACTAGCGTCGAGGAGGCGCGCGGATGACCGTCTCCGCGGTGAGCGCCGCGTGCGCGGCCTACGATGCCTTCGCGGACTTCTACGCCACGTATTGGGGGCCGGTCCTGCGCGACCATGCCCTGCGAGCGATCGACGAACTCTTGTTGCCGCGTTTGCGAGAGGCTGGCGGCGACGGATTGCCGGCAGGCTGGTCTCAGCGACCAAAGGAATCCCAGACAGGCTCGCCTCCGCCACTAAATGCAGCGCAGGCAGACTTGTCTCCGCCACTAAATGAAGCGCAGGCAGACTCGCCTCCGCCACTAAATGAAGCGCAGGCGGACTTGTCTCGGCGACCACAAGCAGCGCAGCCCGGCCCTCTAGATCTCGAAGACCTTAGAATCCTCGACCTCTGCTGTGGATCGGGAGATCTAGCCGCTGTCCTGGCCGCGCGCGGCTACGACGTCCTCGGTCTCGACGGCTCGCCCCGTATGCTGGATCGCGCACAGATAGCGGCCCCGGGCGCTCGATTCCGACTTGCCGACGCTCGCACGTTCGTGGTCGAACAGCCCTTTGACGCCGTGCTTTGCATGTACGACAGCCTGAACCACCTCGCTAGCCTCGACGAACTCCGTCAGACCTTTTCCCAAGTGTACGCCGCACTCAAACCAGGTGGCATGTTCCTCTTCGACCTGAACATGCGCGATGGCTTCGAGGTACGCTTCCAAGGATCGTTCGGCTTTGCGGAAGCGGATCGGTCGCTGTTGGTCCGCGCAACGTTCGATGACCAGGAGGATATCGGGCGATATGCGTTGACGCTCTTCCGGCGCCAAGTCGAGGACCGGCTAAACAGCCTCGACGCGTCTCATTGGATACGCACGGACGCGATGCTCGAACAGCGATGCTTCGAAGAGCATCAAGTTCGCGCTGCGTTAGCCGAAGCGGGATTCGACGCGGCGTCCGTGTTCGACGCCGAGGCCGCCCTTGGGATGGATGGGCATGTCGGCCGAGCGATGTTCGTGGCTCGACATAGCGGGTGAAGCGGTAAGCGCTTATCTGCCAGCGGACAAGCAGGCGCCGCAAGATTCGACTACTTCGGTCACGCGTCTATCAGCGCCGCCCCTCAACCTTCGGAAGGAAAATCGCTCCACCTTCGACCTTGACGCGCGTCTCGCCCACAACGGTATGCGATGCCGCCGTCATCGCCTCGGCCCGAACCACATGCTCGCCCGGCCGCCTGAACTCGAATTCGACGCGCGAGCCGGCGCCCGTTACGAAGGCCCGGCCGTCGCCGATGTCCCAGCGCCAGCCGATAATGTCGACTCCGGACGGCGAGTCCGCGACTGCTTGCACGCTGACCCGGTCGCCGACGACGGCTGAGCCTGGGCCGAAGAGCGTGACCGAAACGTCTTCCGGTTCTATCGACCACGCCCATAGTCGTTCGAGAACTTGCGCGCGGCTTAGAGCGCCTGGAGCTGGGCTAATCGATTCCATCCCAAAGCCTGCGAACATAGCCCGCCATGGAATTCCCGCGTCGAGGCGTGGATGCTCAAGGCTTGCGTCGCTGCTTACTCCGATCATCGCGCTCCTGTCATCGGCGCTCGTTCCCTCACCGCCGCTGCCCGAACCAGAGTCCGCGACCACGTAAGTCCTTGCGTATGGCAGAATCCGATCGACCACGAGGGGAGCCGCGAGGCCGAGATCGGGCGGCAAGCCGCCGCCGGAGGCGCTTGTCACGATGGCGGCTAGCGGACGGCCCAAGTCGATCGTGCCGCCGTTACCCGCCGCCTCCGGGCCTTCGACTACCGAAAGCACTATCCTGCCGTCGAAGAGCCGGGTCGGGCGTAAGACGGTCACATCTTCGACGTCGTCCTCCTGCCGCTCGAAGCCGGAGAAATAGCGCGGGAGAAAGTGCATCGAGCCGCCGAGCTGGAGACCGGCGGCGTTCGACAGCTCATGGTCGATGTCGTGGCCGCTGACGAGCATGCGCCCGCCCTCGAGCAAGTACATCTGGAGGCTCGTCATTCCGCCCGGCAAGCGATCGAGCGGCGCGTCGCCGTCGCCTGAGGCAAGTATCACCAGCCGATAGCGTTGCAGTTCGGACAACGGTGGCCCGGCCGAGTGCTCGTCCTCCGAAACGGTCCAAACCGAGTAGTCGAGGTCGAGCGCATCGAGGGCATCCGTCCAATAGCCGACATAGTCGGGCCCATCCTCAACACCGCCCGCGCCCGGCAGTCCCGGGAGACCGGGAAAGCCGGGTATGACGCCACCGCCGCCCGTCGAGCGGCTCCGCACATCGAGAAGCAAGACGTCCTTGCGCGGGTGCGGTACGCGCAACCGATAGGTCACCCGCTGTGCCGACTCGCCGTCGCCGAAGACCACTCGGCCGTCGTAGTCGCCGGGTTCGAGGGCTGTCAGGTCGAATACGAGCTCAACCGTGGTCGCCGTTTCCGACTCTGTCTCCGACAGCGACGGCGACACCTTTCCCGATCCCGACCCAGTCTTCGACTCTGATCTCGACCCTGCATTCGACTCCGACTCTGACCCAGTCTCCGTCCCCCGCACCGCGGCCGGCACGCTCACGCTCGTCGGGAGGGAGACTATCGGCACGCCGCCGCCGGTTCCCGGCTCATGCGCGACCGGAACATCACGATCGCCCGTCCAGGTGGTGCCGGCGGCCTCGACCTGCACCGCTGACCTCCGCGTGGTTTCGCCTTCGAGCCATCGGATCTCGATAGTCGGTGGGTGTATCAGCAGCTCCGGATCGACAGCTTGCGCCAGATCGAGCCTGCCAGATCCCTGCACGGTCGCCGGCGCTGCCACGCCCGCGACTGTGAGCTCAGGATCGGCCGTCGTCAGGAGTGCGGACCGGATCTCGTTTGGACTCCAATCCGGGTGGAGTTGCTTCACGACGGCCACGGCGCCCGCCACGTGCGGGCTGGCCATCGACGTTCCGGTAGCCGTCTGATATCCGGCCGGTGCGCCGTCGAAGCCGGTGCTGACCGACAGGATGTCGGTGCCGGGAGCGCCGAGATCGGGCTTGAGCGGACCGACGGGAGCCGGACCCTGGCTCGAGCTCGGGTGGACCGCGTCTATCGCGCTGGGGTCGAGGATCGACTGGGGCGTCGAGTCGAGGCGCAGCTGCAAGGATGAGTGGGTGGTCGCCCATGCGCCCAGCGCCGCCGCCTCGTCGCCGGCGGTGATGGCCGTCACGGGAAAGGTCAGTTCGCCGACAATGCCCTCGAGGAGCGGCGCGACTAGCTCGATCAGCCCGAGGGTCGCGCTCAGAGTCTCAAGATCACCGTCGGCCGCATAGAAGACCACGCTTTCGGCGCGCACGGTCGCGGCGTTCAGAAGCTTCGTGACCCAGCCCAAGCCTTCGGGAAGTGGGATCGGGATGAGCGAATCCTCGCATGTGCCCTCGAATGGGCTGATGATCACGCGCGTTCGGCCGCGAAGCCCGAGCTCGAGAAGGTTGCACATGTCGGAATGGAACGCCTGCCTTTCGATCACGTCGAAGGGCGTGCCGAAGGACTCGTAGACTGCGGGGTGTGAGCGCAGGGTGTCGGTCAGGCCGCCGTCCGAGGCGGTCAGGCGATACTCGAACGAGCGGCCGGTCCGGCTGTTGGCAACGGTGATCACTTCGTCGATCATCTGATGCGGGCCGCCGAGCGTCGCTTCGCCGTTGGTGCCCGCGTTACCGGCCGCGGCGACCACGACGACGCCTGCCGAATGCGCCGCCTTGAACGCTTGAGACACTGGGTGATGTTCGGCCTGCAGAACGTTCATCGCCGACGTGCCCCACGAAGCGTTGATCACATCGGCGCCGTCGGCGACGGCATCGTCGATCATCGCCAGGATCTCGGGTGTGTACGCATTGGTGAATTTGTAAGCCATGAGGTGCGCGCCCGGCGCGACGCCGGAGAGCGAAAGGCTGCCCGAGCCCGGATTTCCTGGGGCGCCCGAGACGATCGAACCGGCTGCGATGCCGGCGACGTGCGCCCCATGGAAGCCTCCGAGCCCGTCGGCGAGAGGCGTGAATTGCTCGCGCGGATCGGCCTCGCCGCTCAAATCGACGCTCTCTGGGTTGGCGTAGGCGCGCGCGACGATCACCTTGGCATTCGTGAAGCGCGCGACATCGTCGGCCGAGTAATCGAACACTTCGTCGCCTACGGTGAGCGTCGCCTGCGGAAAGCCGGGCGGGGCGGTGAGGCCGGTGTCGTCGAACATGGGATGCTGGGCCGTGATGCCGCTGTCGATGATCGCGATGCGCATCCCGCGCCCCATCTCCGCCCGCCCGCCGATGCGCGGATCGTCCCACAGCGTGTCGGCGCCGATGATCGATAGGCTGGCATCCATAAGGGGCTCGAAGCGCGTCTCGCGGGTCACGGTGACCACCCCGGGCAGCTTGGCGACGGCCTCGGCCTGGGCAGGGCTCATGCGAAGGGCAAGACCGTTGAAGGCGACGCGAAAGTGATTCGTGGTCAGGGCGTCGGGTGCGATCATCGCGATTTCGACTTCGACCGCAGCTTGCTGGGCGTCGAGGTGGGCGGCGTAGCGGGTTGCGGCTGGGGAAGTGAGGTCGAGGCGGTAGGGATGGCGATGCGCTTCGACGCCGGGCAGTCCGTCACCGCCCCCATCCTGTTCGGCTCTTGGCGAGGTCGCGTTCAGTCCAGGCAGTCCGCCCTGATAGGCGGCGATTGGAGGGTCGACGAGTTGGACGACGTAGCGCCCTGGTCCGGATGTTGACGGAGAAGCCACGCCGCGATCCGGCACGAGGGCGAGCGTGATTGCGAGCGTCGCGGCGATCGCGAGAGCGCGGGGGAATCGTGAAGGGATTCCGAACATCGTGGGCCTCCGTGACTTGATCGGATATGGGAATGTGGATCGAATGCGCGGAACGCGTGCCGGAAGTGTCGTGGAGCGCCGAAGGATAGCCGGACGACGAGAGACCGTCGAGACCAAGCCGATGCGACGAAGCCGATGCGACCAATCCGATGCGACCTTAGGGTGATCCGACTCTCGGCCATCCGTGTTGAGATATCTCAACCCTTGCCGGGTGAAGTGCCTCCGGCTAACGTCCATGCGACGATCAACGACCGAGTTGGCAATCTCGGTCCCCGTGATCGAAGGCATCCCTTCGCTTCACTGCAGAATCATATCTGGAGCGCCCCCGTTGCCCGTCCCAGCTGAACGCGTAGCGAGCAGCCCCGTCACCGAACCGACCGTCGAGTCTTTGGGCGACGGGTTGAGCGTCCGCGTCTGGTCGCCGGACTGTGCTGCGATCGCATTCGTGATGATCGTTCATGGAATTCACGAGCATGGCGGTCGCTACGCAGCCTTAGCGGAGCGCCTTGTCGCGCACGGCTGGGCCGTGATCGCGCCGGACTTGCCGGGTCACGGGCTGAGCCGTGGGCATCGCGGCGATCTTGGGGCCCTAGACGAAGTGCTAGGCGCGCTTCAGATCGCGGCGGACGAGCACTTCGCCCGCCCTGATCGCGCCGCCCGCCCTGATCGCCCCGAGCACCCAGATCCAGATCGCTCCGCTCACCGCCTCCCGCGCGTGCTCTTCGGCCATAGCCTTGGCGGTACGCTTTCGCTTCTGCTCGCCGAGCGCAGGCCCGATGCGTGGGACGGCATGATTCTTTCAGGCGCCGCCACACGTCCTTCGCGCAGCCCATCGATTCTCATGCCCTTCCTCCAGCTCCTGGCCAAGGTGTCTCCCGGCTTCGGCGTCCGCCGGATCAGCGCCAAGGACGTCGCGGTCTCCGCTGGAGCGAGGGAGTCATACGGCGAGGATTCGTTAGTTTTCAATGGCGCTGTTCAGGCGAGGTCGGCGTGGACATTGTGGAGCGCCGGAAAAGCTGCCGAAGCAGACCTTGCGACAATCACCTGCCCCATACTCATCTTGCATGGCGAGGCCGATTCACTTGCGGCGCCGGCGGGGAGCCAGGCCATCGCGGATGGGGTGTCGTCGTGGGACGTCACGGGGCTGACATATGCCGGCCAGGGTCATGAGTTGTTGAACGAGGACATTCGGGACAAAGTCGTCGACGACGTCACTCGCTGGCTGGATGAGCGCTACGGCGCCGGCGCAAAGTTCGACGTCGGTTCAGAAACTGGTGAAGACACGGCACGCGGGCCGGTTGGCGACTCGGACCTCGGCTCCGTAGGCGAAAAGCGAGGGCATGCGTGAACGAAGTCGCCCTTTGGCTCGATGCGGTCATCGTGGCCGTGACGGACGAAGTGCCACGCGTGCTCACGGTACGGCGTGAGGGCACAGCGCCCGGTCTGCCCGAAGACGCGTTACCCTATGGGCCGCTGGACCCCGAGGGAGATCGCACCCTTGAGCTTGGTGTGCGCCGGTGGGTTAGAGAGCAGACGGGGCTGCATCTCGGATATGTCGAACAGCTCTACACCTTCGGCGACCAGGATCGATATCCGCCCTCGGTGGCCGGCGAAGCGCGGATCATCTCTTCGGCCTACCTCGCGCTTGTGCGGGAGGTCGTCCCGGTGGCCGGCAGTGCAGGGGCACGCTGGCGAGACGCATATGCATTTTTGCCATGGGAGGATTGGCGTGACGGCCGGCCGGAGGTGATCGACGACCGGATCGCGCCTGCGATGAGTGGTTGGATCGAAGTTGCCGATGCTTCGGATGAACGGGCACGGCGCGTTGAAAGGGCGGAGATCGCTTTCGGACTCGGTCAGGCGGGTTGGGCAGTTGAGCGTGTGCTCGAGCGCTACGAGCTGCTATACGAGCTCGGCCTGGTCGCTGAGGCAACGACCGACAAGCTTGTGCGAATCGAACCTAGGGAAATTGCGGTCGAAGACGCGGCCCGCCTGGCATGCGAGAGAGGCATCGGTCGACCGATGGTGCTCGACCATCGCCGAATACTCGCTACCGCGCTCGGACGGACCCGCGGCAAGCTAGCGTATCGGCCGGTGGTCTTCGAACTCGTGCCGGAAACTTTTACGCTCCTGCACCTCCAGCGAGTGGTCGAAGCTCTCTCCGGCGTTCGCCTGCACAAGGCGAACTTCCGTCGGCTGCTTGAGCGCGGTGGGTTGGTAGAAGGCACGGGACGCTTCCACGCGGACACGGGAGGCCGGCCGGCGGAGCGCTTCCGCTTCCGGCGAGAGGTCTTGCGCGAACGCCGAGCGCCTGGGGTTGGCCTGCCGGGGGGGTAAACACCGATCCAGTCGCGTGGGACGAGCGTGCGCCGCGCAACGGCAATTCGTCGACTGCACCGACCGCACGGATCGCACACCTCGCATTGATCGAACCGATCTCATCGATCCCACCGATCGCACAGATCGCACCCCCGCATCGCCCGCACCGACCGCGTCGAGCGTATCGATCCGTTGCCTTCGCCCAATCCCATTCAACTGCCTCCAACGCCTTGACGCCCCTTATACTCATGTGTAGTATAAGTGACCGTTCGCTGTCCGAACGGTTCGCTCTAGAGCAGGACGATCAAAGTACTCATCCAGCTCAATGGCGAACGCATGGCAGGACAGGCGTCCGGCGAACAATCTGCACCGTCGCACGTCCAGGAGTCCTAAATGCAGCATGTGATCACCCCAGCCCCGGCCCGATCGGCGACAAGCGCAGCTACGGCTGACGTGGCGGTCGCCGACATCGAACTGATGTCCGCGCGCGAGCGCTACGTGACCGGGCTGCCTGAAATAGAGTGGCCGATCCACGCTCCGATGATCAAACGGATCTTGAAGCTCAAGCGCGAACGAAACGCCGTCATCCTCGCTCACAACTACATGACGCCCGAGATCTTCCACGGCGTGGCCGATGTTGTCGGAGACTCTCTAGCCCTCGCGCAGCGCGCCGCCGAGACGGAAGCAGACGTGATCGTCCTCTGTGGCGTCCACTTCATGGCCGAAACCGCCAAGCTAATCAACCCGGACAAGACGGTTCTCATCCCGGATCCCCTCGCCGGCTGCTCGCTGGCCGAGTCGATCACGGCGGCCGACGTTCGAGCGCTGCGCGCGCAATATCCCGGCGTACCCGTCGTGACGTATGTCAACACGTCGGCCGAAGTGAAGGCGGAGACCGATATCTGTTGCACCTCCTCGAACGCCGTCGACGTCGTCGAATCGCTCGGTGTCGATCGTGTGATTTTCCTGCCCGACGAGTATCTTGCGAAGTGGGTCGCGACGCAGACCGACGTCCAGATCATCAGTTGGAATGGCCACTGCGAAGTCCACGAGCGATTCACGGCCGAGGAGCTGCGCGGCTTGCGCGCGCTGTACCCCGGCATCCAGATCATCGCCCACCCGGAATGCCCGCCCGCGGTTCTCGGAGAAGCCGACTTCGTGGGCTCGACCGCCGGCATGATCGATTATGTCCGCACCAATCGACCCGAGAACGTCGCGATGATCACCGAATGCTCGATGAGCGACAACGTTGCCGTCGAACTTCCAGACGTCAACTTCATCCGACCGTGCAACCTATGCCCGCACATGAAGCGGATCACGCTCGCCAAGATCGAGCGCAGTCTGGAGACGATGGAGACGAAGATCGAAATCGACCCCGACATAGCCGTCCGAGCCCGCCGCGCCGTCGAACGCATGCTGATGGTGCGGGGCGGCGGGCGCGACTGATCGTGGCCAAAGGAATCGACGTGCCCATGATGGATCGACTAGTCCCAAAGACCGGAAACGGAGCCGGCACACGTCCGGTCGATGCCGTCCGTGATGTCGACGTAGTGGTTGTCGGCAGCGGGATCGCGGGTCTCAGCGTTGCGCTCGGCCTGGCATCCGATGCACACGCCCGCCGCGTGGTCGTCATTTCCAAGACTGATGCTCTGGCCGGCGGTTCCAGCGCCCTCGCACAGGGCGGCATAGCCGTCGCTCTCGATCCCGACGACTCTCCCGCCGAACACGCCGCCGACACGCTCGCCGTTTCGGGTGGCATTGGCGATAAGGGGGTGGTCGGCATTCTCACGCGGGAGGGACCGGCCCGTGTCCGCAGACTTATCGAGCTAGGTGCGAATTTCGATCGAGATTCAGCGGGCGAATTGCACTTCGGCCGTGAGGCGGCGCACGGCCGATCGCGCATTCTCCACGCCGACGGGGACGCGACCGGTGCTGAACTCATCCGCGCGCTCGTAGAAGCGGTCTTGTCGCACCCGCGGATCGAGATCAGGACTAAGACCTTCGCACGCGACATCGTCCGCGAAGGTGGGCGGGTCATGGGCGTTGTCGCGCGCGCGGATGACGGCCGGAGCGAATGGTGGCGTGCGCCGGAGGTCGTCCTTGCTACGGGAGGCATCGGACAGCTCTACAGCCGGACGACGAATCCGGCTGAAGTCACGGGCGACGGGCTCGCGATGGCGGCCCGCGCGGGTGCACGTCTAATCGACCTGGAATTCGTCCAATTCCACCCGACCGCGCTAGCCGCCGAGGGCGCAGACCCGATGCCGCTGCTCACCGAGGCTTTGCGCGGCGAAGGCGCCGTGCTTGTCGACAGTGCCGACCGTCGCTTCATGCCGGCAATCCACCCCGATGCGGAGCTTGCGCCGCGGGACATAGTGGCGCGAGCGATCCACGCGAAGCAACAATCCGGCGAAGGCGCGTTCCTAGACGCCCGCGCCGCCGTAGGCGAACACTTCCCGACGCGATTCCCAACCGTTTTCGCCCTCGCGATGGCTCACGGAGTCGATCCGCGCCTCGAACCAATGCCGGTCTCGCCGGCCGCGCATTATCACATGGGCGGCATCATGGTCGACGCCGACGGCCGGACGAACGTTCCGGGCCTGTGGGCGTGCGGAGAGGCGGCATCGACCGGCGCGCACGGCGCGAACCGCCTTGCCAGCAACTCACTCCTGGAGGGCCTTGTCTTCGGCGCACGCTTGGCCGAGGCGATCATCCGGGGCGGACGCGGCCGAACAGCGAAGGTGGAGGCGCTCGAGTCGATATGGCTGGGCGGGTATGGCGGGTCGCGAGGGTCGCTCGATTCGCGCCAGCCTCGTGGGTCGCGCGAGGCGGGTTGGTCGGGCAGTTCGCGATGGTCAATCCGATCGCGAGGTTCGAACGGATGTCGAGAGTCGCATCAGCCGGACTTGCCCGGCGCATCGGGCGCGACTCATTTCGCGAGCGTCAATCCGTCGTCGGATGAGGTCGCAGCGCTCAGACTCGTGCTGCGCGAGACTACGTGGGAAGGGGTCGGCCTTGAGCGCGACGCCCGATCGCTCCGCGCGTCGCGCGAGCTGTTCGCCGACATCCTCGCCAGGCTCCCGGACGATGGTTCGAGAGAACTGCTCGAATTGCGCAACCTTGCACTCGTCGGCCAACTCGTCGCGGCCGCGGCCGAGATTCGCACCGAGAGCCGCGGCGCGCATTCCCGGCGCGACTATCCCGAGATGCGGCCGGAGTGGCATAGGCGACTCGTGTTAGAGCTGCGGGAGGATCGGCTGCATGCGGGTGTGTTTCCGGTTATCCCGCCACCGGACGGGGCGCTCGCACCGTCCGAGTCGCTGCTGCCGACCGAGTCGTACGCCCCATCCGAGACGAGGATCGCGGAGTCTAGCGACGTCCGGTCAACTTCTTATCGATGACGCACTACACCTCTCTCTCCCTGCCGCCCCGCATCGTCTGGGAGCCAATCGTTCGGGCTGCTCTGCTGGAGGACCTTGGCCGGGCCGGCGATCGTACCACCGACGCGGTAGTGCCAGCCGACGCCTTGGCGAGCGCGAAACTAGTAGCACGCGCTGGCGGCATCGTGGCGGGGCTTGAGGTCGCGGCCGCGGCCTTCCGTCTGCTCGACGAGCGTGTCGAAATCGAATTTCGCGCTAAGGACGGCCAAACCGTCGGCCCGATGACGACGCTCGCGATCGCCAGCGGGCCCGCGCGCGCCATCCTGAGCGGCGAGCGTGTGGCGCTGAATTTCTTGGGCCGGATGTGCGGGATCGCGACGGCGAGCGGGAGATTCGTCGCGCTGCTCGAGGGCACCGGTGCGCATATCACGTGCACCCGAAAGACAACGCCCGGCCTGCGCGTCTTCGAAAAGTACGCCGTACGCGCCGGCGGCGGCCACAACCATCGCTTCGGCTTGGACGACGCCGTCCTTATCAAGGACAACCACGTCGCGCTCGCCGGCGGCGCCCGCGCGGCCGTGCTGCTGGCGCGCGACGCGGTCGGGCATATGATCTCGATCGAACTCGAGGTCGACACGCTCGACCAATTGAGCGAAGTCCTCGACCTGCCGCTCGACGCCGTACTGCTCGACAACATGGACCCGGCGACCCTGCGCGAAGCGGTATCGATGGTCGCCGGCCGTTTCGCGACCGAGGCGTCCGGCGGGATCACACTCGAAACGGCGCGTGCTGTGGCGGAGACCGGGGTGGGCTATCTCTCGTCGGGCTGGTTGACGCATAGCGCGCCGACCTTAGATGTGGCGCTGGATATTGTGGTGGACGACGTGGGCCCCGCAACCGACCAGGGCAGGCACACAGGCCTGCCCCTACAGCCTCCCGATCACCGGCCGCGCCCGCCACCACAGCCACACCGTCTGCAGGAAGGTCGCGAACGTCATCGTCCCGAGCGCGATGAAGAGTCCCGGGTAGGCCTGCCAGGTCGGCGGAAGCGCGCCCGCGTTCACCAGGTTGATCCAACCGAAGAGTAGTACGGCGCTCGCGACGAGGTAGATCGCGACCGCTTCCGTCACGCCGCTTGTGCGGCGGCTGTGGACCAAGACTCCCTGGTAGATCGCCTGGTACACCGTCAGTGCCGGCAACGGCAGGATCAGCCACAGGCCGAACCCGCCTAGCGTGACTAGATCCGGCTCCAGCGCGGACGCGCGGCCGAGCCAGAACGCCGCCAGAGGGGTGGTCGTCAAGACAACGGCGAAGAGCGTCGCGCCTGCGGCTAGCGCAGTGCCGAAGCGGCGCAGGCGGTGGATCGCGCCCGGCTCGTCCAGCAGGGCGACGACGACCTCCGTGTACGCGATTCCAAAGCTTCGCATCAGAAAGCTTAGCCCCGTGATCGCCGGCCAGACCGCCAACGAAGTGGCTGCGATCGGCAGTCGGCTCATCGCCGCGCTTCCCATCGGCTGCGAGAGCAGAATCAGAAGCGACGTGAGGACGAGCGGGATGTAGAACACGACGAAGGCGGGCAGACGGAGCGGCTCCGCGGCTGGAGGAGCCGCAGCGAGCGGGCCGCGACGGACCGAACGCACCGCGATCCCCGAATAGATCGCCTCCATCGTTACGCCGCTCGCTATCGCCAGGGTGCCGACGATGATGCCAGGCAGGCGCCCGTACATGAATCCCGCTGCGAGCACAAACCCGACCGTGCTCAACCGGACCGCCGTCCCGAGCCCGACCGCCTGCGACCGCCCGAACCGGATGAGCGTGCCCTGCTGGAATCGCCGATAGGCGATCGTCCATGTCCACGGCGTCATGATCAATAGGCCGATCCGCGACGGTTCGAGAAGTTCGTCCGGCACCCCGAGCCATCCGCCGACCACGACGTCGAAGAGCGGAGTGAGCGCGAGCGAAAGATGAAGTACGGTCAACAAGCCGCCCATCCACATCATGTAGCGCCGAAGCGTACGGTACGATGCCTCGTCACGGCTAAGCGCGGTCGAGGCCGCCAGGAGCTGGATGATGGGCGACTCGATGATCAGCGCTAGCGGGAAGACCACCCCGCCATATGCCCCCAGATGGACCTTTGCATCGGGCATCCGAGCGACCACGGCGACGAGCGCGGGGAGCTCGGATGACATAAAGAACCAACTGGCCGCGAGCGGCCACCACGTGCGAAGGATGGTTGCAAAGGACGGCGGCTCGCCGGTGGTCTCCGCGGCCGTCACGACAGCCTCGGAGACCACCGGCGATGCCATCGGCGGCCGAGCCAGACAGATTCAGCGTGGCGGAGTACTAGGTCGTCGACGGTAATTAAATCGACGTCCAAGGTTTCAGGTCGGAGGGAGGGATCGCTCATGTCGGCATTATCGTGATGGGCGGCCTTTAGGTCGAGAATCGAAGCTGTGCCGGTATCGCCGCCGTGATCAAGGGCAGCGGGCGATGTTAGGCGATGCCGGTAGATCTTGTTAGAACCTAAACGCCGTCGCATTTGCGTCCATCACTATCGACCTTGAAGTCGGCCTCTCAGCCGGCGGCTGCTACACTGAGCATTCGCTCATGAATCGACCCGCCGTGGAGTTAACGGATGAAGGCACCATCGGATCCGGCGCGGGCCCCGCGGGCTCGAATGCGCAGAGTTCCGCGACAGGCGCGAGGCAGACAAAGGGTCGAAGGCATCCTCGACGCCGCAGCCGCGCTCTTTTCCGAGGTCGGCGTCGACGCCACGACCACTAACGCGATCGCCGCGCGTGCGGAGACGTCGATCGGCTCGCTCTACCAATTCTTCCCGAACAAAGAGGCCGTGCTGCACGCGCTGAACGCCCGATACGTCGACCAGCTCCGAGCGATGTGCGACTCGCTTCTGGCGTCGGGGCCGAACGGCGAGCCGTTGGCGGAACTCGTCGAGCGGATCGTGCGGGCCCTTCATCAATTTCATGCCCGCCATCCCGGATTCCAGGCGGTCTTCTACGGGGCGCACGGCTCGGCGGATCTTTCCGAGGCGGCGCAGACGGCGGCGGCTGAAATCGTCGGCCGGCTGGACGCACTCTTCGCCGGACGTTCGCCGGACTTGGATCCGGACCGGCGAGCGCTCGCCGCCGCGGTCTGCCTCGAAGTTATGAAGCCGCTGCTCGCGCTTGCGGCCCGGCCCGGGACGGACGCCGAAGCGGTCATGGCCGAAGCGCGGGCACTGCTCGCCGCCTATTTGGAACCGTTGATCGGCGCCTGAATCGGGCTTCAGAGGCGCACGCCATTGCCTGTTCTTGCCTGCTCCCGCCCGCGTCTTCGCCTGCGCCTGCGCCTGCGCCGACGTCGACAACGAGGGCCGCCGCCCACTGCCGACCACAGAGCGATCCACCTGCCGTCCGCCTCACCGAAAACCGGCGAAGGGCGCCGTACACTATTGGAGTAACTGAGTCAGATACCCCGTGACCTCCGGTTCGCCCGGCCAACCGGAGAAGACTTTTGTTGCCATTCCTTCCGCGTCGAAGAGTACGAATGCCGGAGTGCCTCTGACAGAATACGTTCCCAGCGCCTCACCTATCGATCGATCATCGACGTTTACCTTGACGAACGCCACGCGTTCGTTCCAATCAGCCCTCATGGTATCCATGGTGGGGCTGATTTGTTGGCACACGTGTCACCAATCAGCGTGGAACCAGATGAGCGCCGGTCGACCAATCCGTCCTTCCACTGCCGCGACCAGGCCATCTGCATCCGAATTCGCCCACGTCGGTTCATACAAAGCCACCCGTGATGCGTCCGGGGCGTCGGGCGCGAAGGCATCCGCATCGTCGGTCTCCTCTGACGCGCTGCCCGCGTCGATGTCCCCGGCGTCCTCTGTCGCGCTGCCGTCGCCGTCACCGTCTTGCATGGTCGCGGTCGCTTGGCCAGGTGTGCCTTGGATTGACATGGCGTTCGTGGGTGCAGGCTCTGAATCCGCTTCCCGCAGCGCGTCGTTGGTCGCCTGAGCGATCTGGCGCAATGCCTCTTCCGTCGCGGAGTCTTGCGCTTCGCTCAACGGTGCGCCCGGACCGCTGTCCACCTCGGGGACCGTGGGTTCGTCGGTCGGCCGCGTGCATCCCGCGACGCCGGCGAGGACAAGCCCGAGGGCAACAGTTCCCAGCCCTTGCTTCCACTTCGTTCGAATCATGAACTCCAGACCTTTCCCGTCGTGTCGGACGGCGTGTTTCCGCGCCCTTCCGATCATCGGTTCATTTGCGACATCGTGTACATCTAACCGACTGTTCTTCACATGCTATCCACCGATCGAATGCATCCGTCTATCCAGCGTATGCACGCCTTCGCGCAGCGCATGTCCCGTCGGCTTCTCCGCTACGGCACGGGCCAGCAATAGAGCGACAGCGGAGCGTCGCACATCGAGCGAACCAGCGCCCCGAAGCGCGGCGCGCACGTCGATCTCGTCGTCGTGCAGCAGACAGAGGTGAAGTTTTCCGTCCGCCGTGAGGCGCATTCTATTACACGTGCCGCAATATGGTTCGCTCACCGGCGATATAAATCCGATTCGGCCGGGCGCGCCGCTCAACCTGAAATTCCGCGCCTCGTTGGACGGATCTGAGTTCGCCAGAGCTTCCAGCGGGCCGAGCGCCTCTTCGATTCTCCGGCGCACCGATACGTTGGACACATAGCGATCGATCGAGAAATTCGCCTCCTCGCCGCCGCCGAGCGGCATCAATTCGATGAAGCGCACGTCCCAAGGGTGCTCGACGCTGAGCTTGGCGAGATCTACCACGTCTTCTTCGTTGTAGCCGCGCGCGACGACCACATTGATCTTTATCGGAGTGAGGCCGGCCGCTTCGGCGGCAAGGATGCCCGCCATGATCGACTCCGGCTCACCCCAGCGCATCAAGCGAGGCATCCGCTCCGCGTCGAGCGAATCAACGTGAACGTTGACGCGGTTCAAGCCCGCCTTGGCTAGGCGCTCCGCCATCTCGGCCAAGCGCGCGCCGTTGGTGGTCATCGCGATCTCGTCGATACCGTCGACGGCGCGAATGCGCTCCAGAATGCCGAGGATGTCCCGACGCAGCATCGGTTCGCCGCCGGTCAGGCGAATCTTCCTGAACCCAAGCCCGGCGGCCGCCTCCGCGACGATCTGAATCTCGGCCGCCGTCAGGAGCGATTCGTCGTCGATAAACGTCAGCCCGTGCGTCGGCATGCAATATCGGCAGCGCAGCGTACAGCGATCGGTGAGCGAGATACGAAGGTAGTCGATCACACGACCGAAGCCGTCCCTGGGCACGGCGCCCGCCGGCCTGCCGGCGGTCAACGTGATCGGCGAAATAGTCGACACGCTTGCCACAGCGGCCGTTCGCATCACGTTCGAGCGCCCGTTATCAGCCGACACGTACTTCTCCGATGATCATGGCATCGACCTCATCACCCTCAGCCGTCCGCCCGGCTCCTTCGGGGAGCCAAAGCAGCGCGTTGGCGCCGGAGAGCGACAGCAGGCGTCCGCTGCCCTGGAAACCAGTCGCATTCGCGACTGCGTTGCCGTTCCGGTCTAGCGTGACCACGGCGCGCTGAAATTCCACCCTGTCGTCAGCGTGTCTTAAGGCATGGCCGGCGCGGACCGTCCAGCGCGGACGGAATATTTGTACGTGGCCGGCCATCCGGAGGAGTGCCGGCCTAGCGAAGATCTCGAAGCAGACAAGCGCTGACACGGGAAATCCCGGCAGTGCGAAGACCGGGGTGCCGTTCACAAGCGCCAGCGTGACCGGGTTGCCCGGCTTCGTTCTCACCCGGCCGAAAGCGATCTCGCCGTGTTCTGCGAGCCATGGCTTTACCAGATCCCTATGGCCCATCGAAACGCCGCCGCTCGTAAGCACCAAGTCCGCCTGGGCGATCGCCGCTTCGAGCCGGTTTAGATCTTCATCCTCGTCGCCGACGTGCTCCGACAAGATTACATCGGCGCCGGCCTCACGCACGGCCGCCGCAAGAGCGAAGCGGTTGCTGTCGCGGATTTGTCCAGGACCCGGAGTCACAGTAGGCTCGACAAGCTCGTCGCCCGTCGAGATGACCGCGACGCGTGGCCGCCGATAGACGCTGACCTGACTTGCGCCGATGGACGCGAGCAGCCCTACTTCCGCCGATCCGATCACCGTGCCCGCGTCCAGTATGCGCTCGCCGGCCCGATGGTCCTCGCCGATTGGTCGAACGTTTTCGCCTTCCGCGACCGGGCTGTCGATCCGAAGCACGTTGCCCTCAAGAGTTGCATGCTCCACCATCACGACCGCGTCAGCCCCATCCGGAAGAGGCGCGCCAGTTGTGATTCGCGCCGCCTCATTCTCTTCGATCCGAAAGCCCGAAGCCCTGCCGGCTACCGCGTCACCGACCACCCGCCGATGCACCGCCGGACCGCCGTCGGCCGCGCGGATCGCGAAGCCGTCGCGCGACGAAGCGCGAAATGGCGGCATGGGCTCTCGAGCGGATACCGGCTCCGCTAGAACCAGTCCGAAAGCCGATTCGAAGTCCATGTTTACACTCGGCAACGGTGAAACTGCGGCGAGCGCACGCTCCACGGCCTCTTCGACCGGGATTTGAGGGTATGCTGAGCTGATCATGGCGTTGTGACAGCTCCGTCAAGCGCCATCGCGGACGAGGCTCGACACGCGGAGTATGATTATAGGCTACGGCCGACGAGTCGTTCCTGTCGTCACGCAGCATAAGATCGGACCCTCATGCCAGCACTCGCTAACAGTTTCTCGGATAGCGCCGACCGTCGACCTGTCGAACAACGGCGCTGGTGGTGGGAGGGGTTCATCTCCGACGTATACAGCCCACCCGTGGTCGCGCTCCCTATCGACGCCCTTGCCGCCTGGCTTGCGGGCGGCGGTAAGGCGTGGTGGTTGGCCGGCCTGCATTACGTGCTCGGCGCCCTGGTCCCGCTGCTCTACATCTTGTGGCTCTATCGCAGAGGACGTATTGATGATCTGCACTTGCCGAATAGGCGCGATCGGATAGGGCCATTCG
>JBCLES010000049.1:0-23550 GCA_038913135.1 Anaerolineae bacterium | reverse complement strand
CGGCTGCGGGCTCGGCGTCGGCGTCGATGTCGGCGTGTTCGCCTTGGTCGCGGTCGGCGGTGGCGGTACCGATGTCTCCGTCGGTTCAGGGGTGTTGGTCTGGGTCGAAGTCGGCGTTGCGATCGGCTCGCATGGGCCGGTGATCGTCACCGGGATGGACGGCATAGGAACAGCATGCCGCTTGCCACTTCGAGGCTCAATGTCGGCCGAACCCGCCATGACGAACACGCCCTCGGCGTCTAGGTCGGTCGGTGCGACGCGGTACGTCGTCTCGACCTCCGCTTCGTCCATCGGCACGTCCCACCGCCAGCGGAGCGTGGTCGTCATCGGGTCAGCGACAAGGTCCGCCAGGGGCGGAATAGCCGAATCGATGGCATATATAAGTTCCAACGGCACGCCTTGGTCGAGGCCGAGTGAACGCAAGCCCGCAGGATCTCGCGCGGTATACTCGCCGATTCGGGTCTTTACAGCCGCCGGGATCTTCCGGTGGTCAGGCTGCTCGGAGTAGTAACGCGGAGAGCTCGGGATTGCGCGCATGGTCACGCAATTCTCACCCCCACTCACGCAATGAGCCATCAGCGTGGAGTCGTCGCGCCGCATCGTCGCCCCGGCCCTGAGCAATTGTTGGCGAAGATCTTCCCAACTTACTCCGCCGTGCTCCTTGGTATAACCGAAAAATACGATGAAGTCGCACCGAGTCTGGCCGGATTCCGCCGCCGCTCGCAGAACGCTCACCCCCATCGTCGCAGCGCGTTCCCAGCCGCCAAAACCACTCGAAATCGGAGTCGTGGAAAAGGCGCCGCGAGCCTTGTCGAGATCTTCGGACATTGGAAACTCGACCCGCGCCCCATAAGGATCGTAGTAGACTATGGCGGCCGAGGCCTTGGTTCCGGTGTCCTCGCTGAATCTCTGCAATTCGTCGATCACGCCGATGCCAACGGGATTGTACGAGCCAGGTATGCCCCCGGACCTGATCAGTACTACGTTCACGCCTCCGGCGCACGCGGTGCACGCCGACGCCACGCGGGTCGTGACGCTCAACGTCTCGCATGCCTTGATCTCGGACGCGGAGAGCGTGTGCGAGATCGACGTGGTGCAGCCCCCGACCTCGACTGGGTCGCCCGAGATCACGATCGGTTCATCGGTCGGGAAAGCGCGCGCACGGGCGCCGGTTAGCGGGAGGACTAGAACAACGATAAGAACGAGCGCGGCGATGAGTGAAAATACCTTGCGGACGAGCATGGCGCACCCCCTTGCACTTCCTTAAGGGCGCAGCGCACGCAACCAGCCACGCCCGCCAACCCGAGACGGACACAGAGCATAAACATCGGCACAGAGCACAGATTTCCATACAGATCACGGACGCAGTGCGCTCGTTAGAGGAGACCTAACCGGTTTCGACCGACCTCGAACGCCCTGCTTTCGCCCTGCTTTCGCCCTGCTTTCGCCAAGTGTGGGTATAAGCTCGGCGAAAGTCAAGTAGGTCCGATGAGCAGTTTCGCCTCGATTGCGGAATCCTGCCCCCTTACGGGCAATTCGCGTCCACCACCCAACACGGATTGCCTTCCGGATCCGCAAACCCGCCATACCAGAACCGATTCTTTTCGTCGAAGGACGGACCAAACTTCACGCTTCCGCCCGCCGTCACCAAGCGGTCGAAGAACACGTCAAGGTCGTCGACCTCGAATTGGAGTAGGACAGTATTCGAATTGCGGTTTACAGGCTTGACGCCCATTTCGTCGGCTCTTGCGATACCGAGCTTGATTCCTGAAGGTGTCTCAAGATTGGTGTAGTGGTACTCATCTTCATGATCCGCGGTGACCTCGAAGCCGAGGACATCTCGGTACCATGCCACGAGAGTTGATGGGTTCTCAGCCATCAGAACGGTCTCGCGCGGTCGGAGTTCGATCATGGGACTCCTCCTGATGTACTTAGGGCGGCTGGCGGAAGTTGCCGATGCTCGGAAAGCGGTGATCCATGTGTGAGTAGACAGAGTATGAGTCGTCAAAGGCGGCTTGATGCGGATCCGGCGCGTGGAGGGTCAGATTACCACACTATCCGGCCTTCCATCCTATCTTGTCACAGCGTAAGCTATGTAGTAGTCTTGTCTCCAGATTACCTGCAGCATTCGATCGCACCCAGGAGATGATCGATGATCTTCCAGAAGCTCACCAAAGTCGATATCGCTGCACATGCCGGCAGTCAGAGGCGTGGCGCCCGGCCGGAGTATGTGGAATTCATTAAGAATTTGCGCCGTGGAGAGGGCGGCAAGGTCGACGTCGCCAGCGCAAGGACGAGTCGCCAGACCGTCAAGAATCGAGTCGATCGTGCGGTTGGGGAACTCGGGAAGAAAATAAAGTACATCCGGTCTTCGGCAGACTCGGTGGTGTTCGAGATCGTTGAATAGAAGCCCTAGAGGTTCGTACGCTTCCACTCTGGTGCGGACAGCAATTTGGTTGACCGTCGTGAGTAGATGGCTGTCGTGAGGAGTTGCGTGTTCGACCGCTGCGCCACAGCAACTGAGCGCAGTCTTTTCGGTCGCACATAGGCCGACAAAGAAGCAAACAGCAAGAAAAATACAAGAGCAAACAGAGAAGCGAGCAGCAACGCAGGCAGGACAACGCGAGCAGTACAGAGCAAGCAGTGCAAAGCAACACGGGCCGCGCTAGAGATAGCGCGGCCCGTGTTGTTCTGGCGGGAGCGACGGGATTCGAACCCGCGATCTCTGGCTTGACAGGCCAGTGTGTTGGGCCACTACACCACGCCCCCTGGGTAGCCGGGGGATTGTATGCGGGCGGCGGGCTTGGGTCAAGGATTAAGTCGCTCTGCTTGGGTCATCCGCAGGGCTCTCCAAGCTCGACCAAGTCCTCGCAAACGCGTTGCAGGAACGGTTGGCACGATCCGTCGCGAAGCTCCTGCAAGAACCAGGCGACTGGATTCGCATCCGCCATTTCGATGCACCGCGCATAAGCGTTCCGAGCCAGATCGAGCTCGAAGCGTGCGCCTTGCGCATCGCCCGCTCGGCCGAGTCCGCGCGACCACGCTTCATGTGTTGCGCCCAGATTGAGCTGAGTCTGGCCCGTTTGCTCAGGGTATTTGTCGACCGCGAGCGTCAGCGTTTCTTCGAATTGGTCGACAGCCTGCTCGAAGTGCATCGCGGCGCCTTCGGGGTCGTCCGTGGCAAGATCAGCTTCCAGCCATAGCCGAAACGTGTTCCCTATCCCCATCCGCGCCTTGATCTGGAGAAGTTCCGACCCACTTATCGGACTTGCAGCGATCAGGAAGTGGTCAAGTGCCGCCTCAAGGTCGCCGCTCCCTATCCTCTCGGCTGGGGCCATGCGTTGCGCTCGCTCATAGAAGTAGTTGCCAAGTCCGATTTGCGCGCGCCCGTAACTCGGATTCGCGTCGAGCGCCTTCTGGAAGCTCGCGCGCGCCTGATCGAGAAAGCGGTCAGACTCACTTGACTCCGAAGCCATGCGTGCCAGGTGCTGATATTCGCGGCCGATGAAGAGATACAACACTTCGCGCCCATCGCCCGAGCCGGATGCATCGAGCTCGGCTGCCGCCCCCTCGAACGTCGCGAGGGCGCGCTCAGGGTCGCCGCTCATCTCGTAGACTAGGCCCGCGGTGAAGCGCATGAGCATGTTGGCCCGCGGAGCGACCAGGCGATTGGCGCGGACGGCATTGCTGGTCGTGCTCAGCGGCAGGACCAGCGGAATGGACTCGCCAAGCGCGTGGGGACCAACAAGCTCGTCCGCCTGATCACGCAACTCCCTCACGTAGAACTCGGGCGAAAATGACGCCCTGCCGACGCCCTCGGGCGTCAACACTCCGTAGACGACGATGTTGGCGCCTATCCGCTCCGCCAGCGCCTTGGCGGCCACCTCTCGTTCCGCGGGCGTATCGCCGCCTACTTTCCCGATAGTGGTACCCTTCTCCATGAAGCCCATGCTGTCATGCCAGATCCGCGTGCCTAGCTCCAGGTCAAGTTCGGCCACCTCTTCGCGAAGGATGTAGTAGACGCGCAAACTCAGCCGTTCGGCGTCTTGAGCCGCGCTGCCGGCCGGATCCACGCCGAGCGTGCTGAAGTCCGCCACCGCGATGTTGAAGTCTCCGTCCATCACGCGCGGACGGACCGCGCTCAGGATGAGGCCGCCTGCTACAGCTAGCACCCCGGCGCCCGCGACGACGTACTTCAGCTTGCTCGGCCGCGTTGGCTTGGTCTTCCAGAGATGGCCGTCGGGAGAACGCGAGAAGAGAACGGGAGTGCCCCACTCAAGGCCGTGGTCTTGGCCATAGATGGCCTTGCGTGCTTCGCCGACCGCGGCTTCGATCGAGTAGTCCTTAGCGATCGCGTCGTAGAACGTGCTCGCGAATTCGATCGCTGCCTTGTCGGAGATGGGGAATTGCATGGCAAGCGCCGCGGGCACGCCCTGGCCGAGCAGGTGCTGCGCGACACCCGCATGCGGTCCGTCCAGACCACCGCGCGCGCCCTCGCAGGCGTTGAGAACGGCCAGCCTGAGGCTGTCGTGATCCGCCAGCGTGACCGCCAGCTTTTCACCGCTCACCCGCGCGCTGCCTCCGTCTTCGCCCTCGAACATCAGCGCTCCTCCGCCACCCGGTGCGTCGTCGAAGTCGCCGTGACCTATGAAGTGCAGGACGTGATAGTCGCGCGACCTTAGTCGTTCGCGCAGCTCCCCAAGGGTCGCCGGTTCCAATCGCTCCACGGCCACTTTGCGCGACTTCACGACGTTCTGGAGTGCGGTCTTAAGCTTTTGCCATTCGGCTTCGACGTCGAGCGCAGGCGGCGTGTCCGCGATGACGACGAGCACCCGCAGCGGCGGATCGACTTCGAGCGGCTCAATGCCTTGCTTCAGCTCCAAGTAGCGGACTAGGGCAGTGTCGGCCGTTAGATCGAGGTAGCGCTGCGCCTCGGTGTCATACAAGTATTCCCAAGGCAGGCCGGCCAGCTCAGCCACGTCGTCGAAGCGCAGGCGCACCCGCAGGCCCATCGCCTGCGCCTCCGCGCGGGCCTGACTGGTCCGCAGCAATTCGCGCACTCCGCCCACGATGAGCGCGTCGAAAAGTCGCGCTCCAAAGACTTTGGCGACGTCCTCCGGCCGTCCGCCAGCCGGCCGTTCGCCTGCCGTCGCGCCGGTGGCCGGTTCGACCGATAGTCTGAGAGCGCGACCGAGCGGGGCTCGCGACTCCGCCGCCCGGCCGAGCATTTCGAGGAAAGCAGCGATCGCGGGCTGCACGGCGGGCAAAGCGAAGTCCTCAAAAGCCTCGCCGGCCGGGGATTCGATGACCGTGGCGCGATAGCCTTCACCTTCGCGACCGATACGGATCACGAAGTTTAGATATGCCTTGCGCGCCATGCCTGCCCCCGCTCAGTCGATCCGGCCCTTCCATTCAATCTGTCAGCGCATCCACGTAAGCATATGAGCGACCGAGTCCGGCGCCGAAAAATAGCCGAAGTGATCGCACGCCACTGTCTTGACTCTCTCGGGATCGGGCCGGAAGCGACCCGAACCGCGCATGCTCGATACGTTGATGACCAGATCGTTGTCGTCGTCGAAGAAGATATCGGCGGCGCTATCGCTCACCTTGGCGGCCATCCGTCTCCACGCCGCACTCCGTTCGGTCGTCTCTTCGTAATCACCGGCCAGCACGTGGTAGCGCCCGTGTAGCGCTCCGTCGCCGCCGTTCAGTTCGGCAAGGATTTTGGAGCTCGGATCCAGATCGGCCGCCCCGACGGCATCATCCGAGACTTTGCCCAGAATCCAGCTTGCGATAAGTGTCGGCGCGATCGGTGCGGCCTGATTGATCGCCACCGTCAAGAGGAAGGTGACGTAGCGCTTCATCGCGGCCAGCTGGGTGCCTTCGTTGGGCGGCCCGGCCAAGAGCACCTTGTCGACGAACGGGGCGCCCCCGAACTTTTCGACCAAGCAGCGGGTGACCAGCGTCCCCATGCTGTGAGCGTAGATGTCGAGATAGATCCCAGCGCGGTCGAGACCGGCGCGACGCAGAGCATTCGCCAAGTCGGCGCCGTTGTTCTCCACATGGGTGGCGAAGCTCTCGTAGTCCCAACTGAGAAGGTGGTTGTAAGGCGAGCGATCGCCAAAGACGGTGGACAGCTGAGACACGATGCCGCGCGTGTCCGAATTGAAGCCGTGCACCAGGAGCGCGACCCGCTGCCCGGCTTCGAAGTCGTTCGACTTCACTTCGCGATAACGAACCTCGCCGGAGCCGAGTGTGAGCGCGCGTTCGTCGGGCCGCACAGGCGCTGTATCGCGGCGGTCGCGCGGGACGAAACGGGCGTGGTGGAGTCCAAGAAACGGATCCGATCGACCCGCAAGCTTGTACAAGTAGAGCTTGACGGTCCGCCGCAGATCGCGTGTCGAACGCAGCGGCGTGTCCTCGGGATCGGGCAGCCACGTCAAGTCGAGTGTGCCATTCGGGCCGGAGCGGCCCACGGGGTAATGAAAGGTGCCGTCGTACGCGAACGCGACGGTCGGTTCTGTCGCATCGCGACCAAGACGGAATCGAAGCGGTCGCTCGGGAGAGATCATGCGACGGGCTTCGTCGTCGGCCTCTAGCTCGATCACTGCACCGTCGCGCTCTGTGGAGCGTCGCGGCGACAGCGCAAGCTGCTCGAGATCTTGGTATGCGGCCAGACCGGGCGGCGGCTGGAGGTCGATGCTGTCGCCGCCGTCAGCCCGAGTTGCTTGCCGCGGATCGAGAACGCGTATGCGGCCTTCAAAGCCGTCCGGCGGCAGGACTTCGATGGCGTGAAACGGGAGCGCAACGGGTTGGCCACCGGTCAGGCGAGCGTCGCGGTCCTCCGCCTTGCCGACAGTGATGTACTCAAGCTCGGCCGTGGTCCATTCGTCGCCCACCGAGGGTGGGTCGACGCTGAGCCGGAGTCGGCCGCCGTTCAGCGTTTGGACCAAGAGGCGAGTCAGCGCGGAAGGCCCCGCCCCGCTCCGGACGACGTCTTCTTTGCGCGGAACGAATTCGTCGCCCAGTCCGGGGAGCGTGAGTTTGCGGAAGTCGGCATCGTCGCGGGAAGCGATCACCTTGATGGTCTGACGCACCTCGCTCGGCGCCTCGCTGCCCCGGATCGAGGGCACGGAGGCACGGATGACTTGGCTCAACCCCAAGGTAATCGGCTGGCCTGGACTCAGAGCTTCGTGCGCGCCAGGCGGCGGATATAGCGGAGTGACGGCGAAGTTGGCGTCAAGGTCGAATACGGCGACAAATAGCGGCTCGGCGTGGTCATGCTCGACATGAAGCATGATCCGCTCCCCTTCTTCGATGATCGGAGCGCCATCTTCGAAACGAGACCACGGCTCGCCGGCTTTCACTTGCTGTGTTTCGTGGTCGAAGTCGACGTGCCGGAAACTCACCTTCACGCGGCCGGCGAGCGTGCCGGCGTTTTGATTGCGGATCGTGCGCACGCTTTCGAAGCGGACCATGGTCGCGAGATCGCCTACGACCGAGCGCGCGAGCGAATCGACGGAAGCGTTGTCGAGCGATCTCGGGGTCGACTCGCCGCCCGCCGTCGCCTCCCGATCTTCGAAGTCATAGTGCGGGACCAGGCGCGCGCCGCTCCCGTCCTGAATCTCGATCCCTTTCTGGCCGGACGCGATCCGAAACGCGGGGATGCCGTCTTCGACGAGTTGGAGATAAGGCGCAGCCGCGGCGCCTTCGATCTCGGCGCGGATTGCCGTCGCCACCGGACCGTCCGCGATGTCGACCCGAACGGTCCTGCGGTTCGATCCGTCGCTGAGCCTTCGTATCGCTGCGCGGGCATGGAGGGGTATCGCGACAGGGGCTTCGCCATCGACCGCCCTGGCCGTGCAGCCGCTCCTGACCGCGCCCACTTCGACAGCTTCGAGAACGGCGATGGGCTCGCCGGCGTCCTCGAGCGTCAACGTATCGGGCGGAAAGACGGCGAAAACGGAGCCCGGCAAAACCCCGTGCGCCAACCCGGCGTCGAGCCAGAAGTAACCTCCTGCGCGCTCGACGATCGAGAAGAAGAGGCCTCGCTGGGCGGCGGCACCGCCGAACACGAAGCGCCCGCAATCCCCTTCGCACTGCGGGTCTTGATCGCGGAAGAGGTGGTTGACGTCGTGGCGCACGCGCTCGTGCAATTCGGCGTACGTCAGGCCTCGGGCGCGGGATCGGCCTGATTGGGACAGAGCGCGGATCAGGTGATGCGTGAATGCGCCGTGCGCGCCCTGTTCGGTATCCATCTCGCTCGATTCCTGCTGATCCCTGCATCCGGCCAGCAGCACGTATCCGGAGCCTGCGGCGTCGAGCCAGTCGCTGGGGCTGGTCAGGCCGCGGGCCGTGGTCCGAGTCGGGCTGGTTCGATTAAGGTTCGATCCTTCGCCGTTTGTCTGCCCTGAGGCGGGCCTGCTCCCCGGCTGCTCCCGCAGATCGGGCGGACAGCGGCGCACCCCAACACTGACGGCACGCGCCGCGCGGGTCCCGGAGCCCGAGTGGCATGAGTCGAGGATCACTGTGACGTTGTCCGAATACCGCGCGAGTTCGTCCAGGAGCGCCCCGATTTCCCAGTCCTTGATATCGAATTGATCCGGCAGCCGGCTGTCGTGCGGCACAACGGTCTCGTCCATCCCATCTGGTTCGGTGTGCGTAGGATCGATGGCCTGCGATCCATGGCCGCTGTAGTGGAAGAGGTAGGCGGGCGGAAGGGCTTGGGAAGCCCCGATGTCGTCGGCCGCAATTGCAGCAGCGCTGACGATTAGATGCGAGCGAAACGCCTCCAGGATGGCATCGCGCGTAGCCGCTTCATCCACCAATGTGAGAATGCTCCCGGGATCGACTCCGTAAAGGTCGATCAGGAGCTGGCGCATCGCGGTCACATCGTTGACGCAGCCTGAAAGGTTGGTGACATCGTCGCTTGCGTAGCGATCGATCCCTACGAGCAGCGCGACGATTGGCGGGTTGGTCACTTGGCGTCTCCTCGTGTTCGATGTCTGCCAATCATCAGGGATCGAAATGGGCGGATCATCGACAGCACAGGTTAGGCGATGCTTTCAAGGCAAGCGGCCCGGGGCGCGGATCGGTTCGAGTGGAAACAGGCCGGGGTCGATTATTGGACGCGGGAACCCGTCCGGCGTCGGGAGGATTATCGGAATACCGCCCGGTACGGAGATCCCTTCGATCAGAATGCTTATGACCGCGGAATCCGACAGGCCGTTTGCGTGCGTCCAGCCCAACGTGTATTCCGTGTCGATCTCCGGACAGACTTCCTGCGAACCCTGAGCGGCGACAGTGTCCCCTTCGAAGGTTACAGCTTCCGCGTTCGCGACATTCCACCTGATCGACGTGCACTCGCCTTCGCCCACTTCCGTCCGGTCTGCCGTCAAGGAGATTGCCGGCGGCAGCGTAGGCGTCGGGGTCGGCGTCGGGCTCGGGGTGTATGTAGGTGGGTTCGACTGGACGATCGGGAGCGAGCACGCGTCGAAAGGGCAGCTTAGGAAGGCAGTGGCAACCCAACCACTTGCAGCGCCCACTCGACCGAACAGCCAGCTGCAATCGGCGAGCCGCTCCGTGACGACGATCTCGGTGTTTTGGAGCGCCGCACCGATGACGTTGTAGCGGGTGCTAGGGCCTTCCCGCATATTGAGCGCCGAGATGTTGACTCGGCACGCGGGCTCGGGCGTCGGTGTCGGAGTCTCGGACGGCGGGGCGCTCGCGGTCGGAGCACCGCTGGTCGAAAGGTCATCAGGTGCGACGTCGGTCTCGGTTTCCGGCGCCGCGGTATGCAGGTCTACGACAACCTCGGGTCCGGACGTGGCCGGTGACGGCGACTGGGCGGCTTCGGGGTTCGAATCGGTCACGTCCCCAGTTCCGCATGCCGCGATGACGGCTAAGAAGGTGCAGATGGCGACGTAAAGAATCGGGCGCGCCAACCGGATGTCGGATGATCGGCCGGGGCGCTCGGTGCTGCCAGATACGGGCCTCGATCTCGAACGAATGCCGACCTGATTCTCTTTTAGAAGGCTCATCTCGACCCTCCTGCACTTGCCGATCGAATCCAACGGCCACAGCGGCGCAATGCAGTATGTGACCTCGCACGTAGCGGCGCCAACGCCAAGCGCTGAACCGATGAAGGCACTTCGTTCTGAATTCGCCGCCCCATCGGAACTCGCTCCGCCGGACTTGATCCTTGCAGTGTGCGGAATGAAATTCCATGATTGCATGCATGAAGGCTTCCCGCATCTCGCCCGCCGTGCTTCGTACGGCCCGATCGCCGGCCCAGCTCTGTCGGGTCCGACCGACTGCTACCGGCGGGACGCCCGACGCGCAGAGCATTGGGCGCAGCTTGCCGAGGACGGATCGATGAAGCTAGCCACTCTCTGCTACCTCCGTCGACCCGGCGAAACTTTGATGCTTCACCGCATCAAGAAAGAGAACGACATTCATGCCGGCAAGTGGAACGGTCTTGGCGGCAAGTTCGAGCCGGGCGAGTCGCCGGAGCAGTGCGCCGTCCGCGAGATTCGCGAAGAGAGCGGACTGGAAGTGCGCTCTCTCGAGTTGCGGGGCTTCATCACCTTTCCGGGCTTTGAGGGCGACATAGATTGGTACGCTTTCGTCTTCGTGTGCCGCGACTTCGACGGTGAGTTGATCGACTCGCCGGAAGGCGTGCTGCGTTGGATACCGGACGCCGAAATTCTGGACTTTCCGCTTTGGGCAGGCGACAGGATCTTCATCCCATGGCTCGAACAGCCGGGCTTCTTCTCGGCGCGCTTCGTTTACGCTTCCGAACGGTTGGTCGAGCACGAAGTGGCCTGGTACCGCTAGAGTTCGATCAGCGCACCCATCTCGATCACCTGCTCGGCCGGCAAACCGAAGTAGAGGCCGGCATCGCGGGCATTTCGGGACATGAAGGTGAAGAGCTGTTCACGCCAGATCAACATGCCAGGGCGTCTGGTGGCGACGAGGGTCTCGCGGCCCAGGAAGTAGTTCGCGGTTTCCGGATCGACTGAAATGCCATGCTCCTCTTCGTTGAGCAGAGCGAGAAGCGTGGGCACGTGTGGTTCCTCCAAAAAACCGTAACTCGCGATCACTCGCCAGAACCCGCGGCCCAATTCCTCGACCTTCAAGCGTTTGGCCGGTGCCACGCGCGGAACTTCGGCCGTTTCAATGATCAGGACGACGTTGCGCGTGTGCAGCACGTGGTTGAAGGCGAGGTTGCGCCTAAGCGCCGGCGGCACGCCTCTGGGGTTGCTGAAGAGGTAGACGGCGGTACCCGGCACACGCGGCGGCGACTCGGCGTCGACCGTTTCGAGGAACGATCCCATCGGCCGGGTGCGCTCGTTCAGGCGTTTGGTCAGGATATCGCGGCCGCGCTTCCAAGTGGTCATCAGCAATAGAACTAGGGTGGCGATCGTCATCGGGAACCAGCCTCCATCAGCGAACTTGACGAGGTTGGAAGAGAAAAAGGCTATATCGAAGCTTAGGAAGGCAAGGCAAAGGATGATCGCCGAAGCCCGCGCCCAGTGCCAGCGCCGCACGGCCACTACGTAGAACAGCAGCGTGGTGATGACCATGGTCGTGCTCACCGAGATGCCGTAGGCGGCCGCCAAGTTGGTCGAACTGCGGAAGCCGAGCACCAAGCCGATGCATGCGACCATCAGTACCCAATTCACCGCCGGGATGTAGATCTGGCCTCGCTCGGTAGCGGAGGTGTGGCGGATGTCGAGGCGCGGGCTGAAGCCCATGCGCACGGCCTGCATCGTCAGAGAAAAGGCGCCTGAGATCACCGCCTGTGAAGCGATGACGGTGGCCATGGTGGCAAGAATGACCAGGGGCAGCAGCCCCCACTCCGGCGCCATGCGGAAGAATGGGTTGTCGAGGGCAGCGGGCTCGGCGATCAGCATCGCGCCCTGGCCGTAGTAGTTGAGCAGGAGCGAGGGCAGCACCAGGCCGAACCAATTGAGCCGGATGGGACCAGGCCCGAAGTGGCCCATATCCGCGTAGAGGGCTTCGCCGCCGGTGACTACAAGGAAGACCGCGCCCAGGGTCAGAAAGCCGAGCAATCCGTTGCTTGAAAAGAAGTCGGCAGCGTAGAGCGGGTTCACGGCAACAAGCACGTGGGGTTGATCGAATATGTGCACGGCGCCGAGCGTTGCCATGGTAAGGAACCAGAGCAGGGTGACCGGCCCGAAGACTTTGCCGATGCCGGCCGTGCCTCGACTCTGGATGGCGAAAATGGCGATAAGAATCAAGCATGTGAGGGGGACGACGTATGGCGTGAATATGGGCGTGACCAATCCCAAACCTTCGACGGCGCTAAGCACCGAAATGGCGGGTGTGATCATGCCGTCGCCGTAGAGCAGAGCCGCGCCGAAGAGGCCGAGCACGAGAATGCCTTGACTTTGCTTGCCCATACGACCGCGCTGGGGAAGGATGAGTGCGGCCAGGACCAAGATGCCGCCTTCGCCATGATTGTCCGCGCTGAGGATAAAGATCAGGTACTTGATCGAGATAACCAGGATCAGCGACCAAGTGATGAGCGACAACACGCCCAGAATGTTGGCCTCGGTCAACGGCAGGCGATGTGCGCCGCTGAAGCATTCGCGCATGGCGTAAAGCGGGCTGGTGCCGATGTCGCCGTAGACGACGCCGAGCGCGGTCAGCGAAAGGAGCGCGCGATAGCGCAGGTCGGTCGGATGCCCTTGGGAATGCGGGTCGTCGTCGGCGATCTCGGTGCTCAATTCAGGCTCGCAGGGGTCGCGGATCGCCCGGACGAAGACTGCCCGGCGCGAGAACAGCGGAGTAGTATAAGCCTGGACCGGCTGGCGGCCTAGTACTCCGCCTCGCCAAAACTGACCGACGCAGCGTGGCGGAGTACAGGAGAGTCGCGACCGCTGCGCCCTCCGCGCGCCACCATCGTTGCAGCGGGCGGGGGAGGCACCGAGGCGGTGCCTCCGATGCGCGGGGCGATCTTCTGGCTAGGTGGAAACACCACCGGCGGCTACCACTAGGCCCTCATCGGGAGCGGGGTGGTGCGGAGCACGGAACCCGTGGCCGTTATCGTCAACGACGTCGATGACGACAGTGACTCCGATCACCGCGATTCCGCGACCTACAACGGTATCCGCGCCGAGTCAGGCTCGCCGCTCTTAGCGATGCCGGTCCTTCACAGCGACTGATTCTCCGCCGACCTGAAGTCAAAGGGGACCGATCAGAATGCCAATCGAACAGTTCGAACTTCAGGTCGAGATATTGGTCGAGCTTGGCTACCCGGCGCTTCTTGGCCTGGATGTCGATTCATTTCGGTCTGCGCTTGTGCCGTTGACGCGATCGATCTAAGCGGGCCCGTCCAGCCTCAATATCGTCGAATGGCAATCGGCAGCCAATTGATCTCGCCCGGGACCGAGGTTGCGCTCGGGCCGAGTCCACCGGTGAAGATCGGAATCTGAAAGCTATGAGTGTGGTCCCCGAGTTCGTCGTATTGGCAGATCGCGCTGATTGAGGAGTCTCGCGCCGGCGTGCGCACGAGCACGACCACGTTCGCCTCGCCGGCCACCGCGATGTCCCTGGGCACATCGCACGTGCTCCACGCGGCGATCTGGTCCGCTCCGCTTGTGGTCGGTCGGTAGCGGCCGACCTGGCCCAGGCCGCCTCCGAGGTCTGCCGCGACGAAGAGGTCCCCCATCGCACCGAAGTCCATGCCCACCACGCTGCCGTCGACCTGGAAGGCACTCGATCGAGAGCCGTCGGGTAGAAATTGTTCGACCCGCGATCTTCCGCCCAGGGGCGCATGGGCCACGAAGACGCCTCCGTCAGAATTGATGGCGATCTGGACCAAGGCATCTGACGTCGTCCATACATCGAGCCGTGAGCCGCGCGTCGAGTAATGGACGATACGATCGGCCACGGCGGGATACGGCGGCCTGTCGTCAGGCCCGAACTCCTGCTGCAGAGCGAGGACGGTGTCGGTCGGAGAAATATCGAGGTCGACGAACACCGTTGGAAACTGGAGCCACGAGCGTTGATGACGGCCGTCGCTGGAATATCGTTGGATGGAAGACTTCAACTTCGGCCAGACTTCGCTATATCCGCCGATGAAGAGATCGCCCTTTGAATCGACCGCCAGCACCGGGCCGATTGGACTGGCCCGGTTTGACGGACGCCCCACAATTAGGGTATGGGTGTACCCAACGCGCGAGAACTGACCCACCCTGACGCCATGCGCGCCGTCGCCCATCACCTTCTTCATCCACATCAACCAATACGCAAGATGAGGGGTGCCAGTTTGGAAGTGGTCAAAGCTTTGCGGACTGGACTTACGTACTACGCGGCAGCTGCGCTGTTGCTCGCGGGAATGTTCGCTGGCATGGCGGCATTGGTCATCTTGTTGAGGTGCGGTGAGAGCGTTCCTGTCGCCGCCGGTTCGGCCGTGATCGCGGTTATTTTGGGCCTTGGGGCAACTCGATTGCTTGCCAAAGCGATGAGGGCCTTTCGCCTAGCGCTTACTCCTGGAGTAGTGAGTGCGGGAAGGCCATCGAGCCGTGAGACTTTCATTGCTTCAATGGTCTTTTTCTTCGTGACGTGGTTCAGCGCGTACGCCCTGGCGATGGCTCTTCTCTTCGGCGTGGCGGCAATTCGGCCGGTTGCGGATAGGGGGGCTGTAAGCGAACTCCTAATCGCTGCATCGGGAGCTTACTCAGTTATTATGGCTTCGATGTTCTATGGTGGCGTCCGGGGGCCCAGTCTCCTTTCAGAAGAAGATGGTGGAGCAGAATCGTGATCTTAGCTCAATTCGACGGCGAGAGCCGTTGAGGATAGTGGTGGACGCAAGTGCACAGCTATAGCGCACCTTGTCCAGTCTTGCACAACCGTGTCGCGAAGAAGGAGAGCTATTGTGTAGACGAACTTTGGACTCAGGTCGCGTTTGTCGCGCTCCACGATGCTCGTCGGTTTGTTCATAGTGGGGTTGAAGTAGCAAGTCCGCGAGATTCTCCGCCCCGTCGGCTCCGTTAGCCTGTGTCGCCGATCCAGCCGATTTCAAAGCTGCGTCGCGAGGCTATGCAGTGAGGGCTCCGTTGGCGTCTCTCTCTCGGTCAGCAGCTGTCCAGCCATTGGCGCTCACTCCATCCCATCTCTTACTCTGATATAGACTCACGACGAAGATCCAGCCTTGCCGGCGACTTCCTCCCCCCACTAAGGAGCTCACCCCATGAACCTAGGCGCATTCTCTATCAGCCTCTCCGTCAAAGACCTAGCGGCTTCCAAAATCTTCTACGAGAAGCTTGGCTTCAAGGAGTTCGGCGGCGACGCATCGCAGAACTGGCTGATCATGAAGAACGCCGATCACGTCATCGGCCTCTTCCATGGCATGTTCGAAGGCAACCTCCTAACCTTCAATCCCGGCTGGAACCAAGACGCCGAGGCGGTCGAGTCCTTCACCGACATCCGCGATCTTCAGCGCCAACTCAAGGCCCAGGGCGTCGAGCTTGCGAGCGAGGCCGACGAGACCACGACCGGGCCCGCCAGTTTCTTCGTCACGGATCCTGACGGGAATTCGATCCTGGTCGATCAGCACGTCTGAGCCAATCCCGTTCGACTCAACTCACCCCGACATCCACCACGCCTCCCCGATCCGACGCTCTCCAAGCAATACTCGCGCGCCGGATCAGCGCTCTGCCGCCCTCCGACTAGCCCAACTTCGCCAATATCGCTGCCTGGTTGGCCAAGATCTCAGCCTGGGTGGTGCGGATAGCGTCTTGGTTGCCCTTGATCTCTTCTTGATTGCCCATGATCTCGCTCTGATTGGCCTTGATGTCGGCCTGGTTGTCCAAAATCGACTGGTGGACGGCGTGCATCTCGGAGTCGTTCATGTCGGTATCTCCTGGGTGGATTCGGACCGCAAAGATACACTGAGTGCGGCGGGAGGCAAGAGGAGGCACCGCACTTACCTGGCCTCTTCAACAACGTGCCGACAGCCACTCGGATGGGCTGAGCGCGCCGGCGCGGCTTGTAAGCGTGTTGTCCCAGCTGATCAACTGAGCATGGAAGAAGGTTGCCGTAGCGGCGTAGATTGAATCGGCGCCGCGAAGCAGATGACGTGTACCAAGATCCAGCGCGGCTGCCAGAACGCCATCCGAGATTGGGTGAAACGTCAGTGTGGGATCGGCGTTCAAACGCTCCCGGGCCTGTATGCCGGGTTCGGCGAAGCCGGCGCGCCGCGCCACGGCGCAGGCGGTCTCGATCAATGCGAGGGTAGGGCTTGAAAGCTCTTCGCCGCTGCTTGCGACCGCGGCGAGGAAGTCGATGCTGGCGTCGTGAAATCGATCGTGGCGGCCGTATTCCTGTCAATACGCGACAGTCATATCGGCGCACCAACGCGGCAAGTCAGGTGTCCAACTCCCCCGACGCCCAAGCTCCTGAGCCAATTGCTCGGAATCCATGCTCGATTTGGTCGCAATACGCAACGATATCCTGGGCTGGGAGAGCGCCGAGAGCATCGTCCAAGGGGCAACTCCAGGCAAGTGAGGTGGCCAATTGTGAATAACGCTCGGGCCCGCATGAGCGACAGAACGGGCCTACGCGCGCCGAGCGACCTCGAATCCGAGCGCGATTGCGTTGTCGCGTATTCGGTGGTCGAGCGTCAGAATGGTGGCTGTCGATGGGTCAAGATGGGTCTCGAGCGCGCTGGCGAGGTGGATGGCGTCCAGCGTGCGCACCGGCTCGAC
Organism: Anaerolineae bacterium; assembly: GCA_038913135.1. Taxonomy (GTDB): domain Bacteria; phylum Chloroflexota; class Anaerolineae; order Epilineales; family Epilineaceae; genus JBCLES01. The sequence continues at coordinate 6,814 of JBCLES010000049.1, read as the reverse complement.
CGGAAATGGTCTCGACGCGCGATCGAGGATGGGATCGGTGAGCGCGACCACAACCCAGTGGTCAGAAACCTGGAGCAATCGGTGCCGCAACCAGCGAGCGGCGTCGGGTTCGATCAGCCTTTCATGTTCGGCCCGAACGATCACCCTTCGCGCTTCTACCAGCGCCAACTCGGACGCGACGACGACCTTGGCGGCCCCGAATGTCGCCTTGACCATGCCCGCAGGAGGCTCATCGAAGAGCCACGCGACGATCGCGCTGGATTCGACGAACAGGTTCATCCTTCGCCGCGAGATTCATGAAGGAGTTCCAACGCGCGACCAGGCGGGAGCGAGTGTTGGATGTCGATCTCATACAACTCATCCGCGCGTTCGGAGGATCCGAGCCGAGCGGTGCCCTCGCGGATCATGGCGTTGAGCGCCAAGTTGTTCGTCGACCCGTTGACGGCATCGGGTTGACGCAACTCGGCCACGACTTCTCCTCTCGAAGTGATGAGGATCGTCTCTCCCGCCCTGACGAGGCGGATGTAGCGGCTGAGCTTCGTCTTCAACTCACGAATTCCGATGGTGATCATGGCGCCATTGTAGTCACTGGTGGCCACATCGGCAAAGAATTGCCAACCGTCATCCCTCCATTAGCTGTTCGGTAGGGACAGGGTGGGTCAAGCCTTCGGCGTTGAGGTGGGTCAATTCTCGAGCGTTGGGTACAGAAGAAATCACCGTCGAGCAGCTGGGCAGCGCGCCGGCGTAGGCTGCGGTTCGCGCCTCGGTTTTATCCCAACCGCTCCAAGATCTGCAGCCCGTTCCCATCCGGATCATGAAACGTCCCGAAGCGCGCCGCAGGCGTCGTATTCTCGAAGGTGAAGCTAGCGCCGCGCTCCTCCAGCTTCGACTTGGCCGAAGCGTAGTCGTCCACCAAGAGCACCGGCAGGACGCTCGAGCCGGCGGTCGCGCCCTCGGACGCGCCGCCGTGCAGCGCCAGCGGTACGCCGCCCGTCTCCAGATAGGCGAATTCGCCATATCGTGCGCGCAGCGGCAGCTCGAGCACCTCTTGGTACCAGCGCAAGCTGCGCTCGAAATCCGAGACCATCACCAAGACCATGTCCACACCCTGGATCAGCATGGGCAACTCCTTGTGTTTCGTCGATTCTCGATTGTCGAGCGGCTATCGACATCAAGTGAAGTCCGCTTGCCAAGACTTTGATTGCCCCGCCAGCGAGCGCGCCGGCTACCGGTCCGCTGGCTGCAACTCGATGTGCCCCTCTTCGCCTTCGAAGACGATGTCGGCGCCCTGCGCCTCCAAGCGAAGGAGGCCCGAGAACGCCATGCTGTACGAAAAGGCGCTTTCGCCGATCAGGGCTGCAGCTTCTTCGCTCTCAAGCGGTCGATAGCCGTCGGGCAGTTCCATTTCTTCGCGATACTGTTCAGTTTCTTGGGGTGGGAATGGAGAGTAGGACTCCGGGAAGGGTACGCGAGCGCTCGGCGGTGAGACTGGACCGACAATCCAGCCCGGACACGGGTTTGGATTGCATGCCGGCGCCTTCTGTTTAGCGTGGACGACCGCTCCGCCGAATAGCGGATGCCTGCCGACGACAGAACCTCCTTCAGGCGCCCACCAGAAGTCAACAACACCTTCGTCGGAGACCCCCCACAAGATCGGGCCGTTCTCCTGAATCCGCAGCGGAGGGAACACCATGCTCAAGGTGCTCAGCGCGGGAGCTTCCACGTCCAGCAGCACGTCAAGGCGTGCCGTGGAATTCTCTATGTCGAACTCGACAATGTTCTTGCCTCTGTCGTTCAGAGAGACAGTTATCTCGCCGGTCGACTGCTTTCCCGAGCCAAAGTCGAACTCAAGCGGCTCTGCCGTGACATCGAAACGCAGTACTTCGTGACGGATGAGATTGTCGTCCTTCGCGCCAATACAGGCCACGCCGACGATCGAGACAATCAGCAGAGCTATGACAGTCCGTGAAGCCAACGCCCAGTTCATACATGTCCTCCTTTCACATGATCGGATCTAAGGTTCGGGACAATCGGAGTCCCAATCGATCGTTCCCTTCGGCGCGCTGCTGCCGATCGTGAGCCCAAGCGTGCCACATTGTGCGGCGCGGCGCCAAGACGCGCGCTCGACTCCGGGCTCATCTTCGATGAACGCGACCAGCGCGAACGCCTCCAACACCATAACCGGCAACGTCAAGCGTCGCGCGCCATATCTTGGCGACGTGCCTCGAGCAGCTGAGAGATCGCGCCCTTTCCCTCAAACGATCCCCTCAGCCGCTGACCATTGCCGCAATGATAGGAATCAGCACGATGCGATCTCGGGCGTCCTCAACGACGATGTGCGTGCCCGCTTGAATGGAGTATTTTTGACGAAGTGGGGCGGGGTTTGCGTTCTGTCCCTTAACCGACGCGGCGGCCCTGTATTTCTTCACGAGAAGCTCCTTGCACGTTCAATGAAGCATGCTTCTGGCCGACATGTAAGAGAAGTCCTGACATCGCCGGCGGTCTGCGGCCGGCCTGACTCGATCCTCAGGCGCAGGCGCCGCCCTCCTCCACCCTACCCGCTCCGGAATAGCGCATGCCCCATGACGTGACAATGCTCGGCTCCATCACCCGCGACCGCGATCCGATTTCCGCTCAGGCCGCGCGCTGGGGCGGCGTCCCCACCTATGCCGGCATCACTCTGGCGCGGCGCGGACTGCGAGTGGGCCTCGTGTCGAACCTCGCCGCGCCGGATCACTCGCCCGCCCGCCGGTTGTTAGAGGCCGAGGGCCTTCTGTGCCGTTTCGGCGATTCCGACCACACCACCACGTTCATCAACGCCTATCCAGGCGGCGACGTCCGTCGGCAGACTATCGTCTCGACCGCACGCCCGATAACGCCTGAAGACTTCCAGCCTCTCCCGTCGCACCCCGGCATCATCTATCTCGGACCCGTACACGAGCGCGACATCGACCCCGCGACCTACCGCCGCTGCTTCGACTCCGCCGCCACGTTGGCCCTGGACATCCAAGGACTCCTACGGCTGTCCGCGGTCGGCCCGGTCGTGGAACAGGTCACGGATACACTCCGGCGAATGAACGTCAACTGTCGTTTCCTCAAGCTGTCGCAACACGAATTCGACATCTTGGCCGCACACTTTGGAGTCGGACCGCGCGATCTGCTGCGTCGATGGAACGTCGACGAAATGCTCATCACCATGGGCTCCAAGGGCGGCGTGATCGTCACCGCCGCGACCAGCGTAGACTTCGCCCCGCCCACCATCGCCACCCCGCCCTCCCCGACCGGCGCCGGCGACGTCATGTTCAGCGCGTACATCGCCGCCCGCACCTTCGACCGTCTGTGCATCGAACGCGCGGCACAGACTGCCGCCCATGTCGCCGGCCGCCAGGTGGCGGGTGAACACATCCGACCAACGGCGTTGGTTATCGCCGAAGATGAGAGAGCGGCACAGGCCTGAGAGCCCGCCCGAAGGTCGATAAGAACACGCACACCTGAGATTACCGATCATATCAGGCCGCGAACTCCGATTGTCGAAGGGAGAACAACATGCCGGACTCCGCCGCCGCCGAAAGCGCCCACTGCGGCAGGCGACTGGCAGCCATCGCCTTTCAGTCGGAGGCCGCCGCGCGCTCCGGCCGCAGCGAGCGTCTCAGCCATCTGCTCCACCAAATTACCGCCTCGCATGCTGACGAGTCGTGGTCGGCGCCGCTCAACCGCCTCGGCCGCGTCGACCTGAAAGGAGAGTCCCAGCGAAGGACCCGCTCCCCGCTTTCCAATTCGAGCACTTCTGGTTCCTGATCAGAGCTCTTCGTCTTCTCGCTCAGGCCCTGCTCGGATTGCTCGGAAGAGGTGCTCGGATTCGTCGTAATACGCAGTCAGCACACCGCTTCAGTTGGTCGTCGTGGGGCTGGTGGTGTGTCCGGGCCAGTGCTACGCGAGCCCCTCGTCTTGCGCGCGCAGCTGGGAAAGCAACGTTTCCGGCAGCACGATCCGCAGGCCAGAGCGCCGCTCGATCTCATGGTTGCCGACGAGGTGCTTGCGGTCGAGGCTGACCACGTAGTGCGCCTTAGGCACGCCGCGCGGCGGCAACGATTGGGGCATCCTTGAGTTCGGTGTAGGCAGCGGCCGCGCGCACCTGGCGCGGCGTTGCGTCAACCACGGTGAAGGGCACGGTCTCAAGCAGTAGCGCCAGCGTCTCCTGCATGTCCGGGCGCTTCGCTGCGAGGTTGCTGCGTCCCTCTTCAAGCGCAAAGTCGCTGATGACAAGTTCAAGCGTCCGCTTGATGCCGCGGCGAAGTATCTCCCGGGAGTCACCCGTGGGGGAGAGGTCGGCGGCGAAGAGGACGCTCGCGTCAACGAAGGACGGGCGTCATTTCTCGTGGTCTGTCAACCCGTAACGTTCCTTAAGAAGCTCACTGCGAATACTGCGGCCGGAGTCGATCAGCTCATCCAAGCTCACGCCCCGTTCGCGAAGGGCTTGGCCAATCTGGTCAAGGGCGTCAAGAGCTGCCTCCTCCTCTGGGCGGGCAACCCCAACGCCTGCTACTGCCATTGGCCTTGTGATGCCAGGGTGAACCTCCCCACGAACCTGCAGGCACCCCAAAAGTCGATCGACGACTCCGCCTCATGTCGATCAAAAAGGCGCCTGAGAAGTGCGATCGTACGGCCAACGACAAGGGCGACTGAAAGGGCCGTTTGGAGTCCCTTCCAGCGTTTCGGAAATCATGCTAAGGGAACGAGGCATTCATGCTAAGCAGTTGAGGCACTCATGCTAAGCAACTTGTGCGGACGCAATAAGGCTTGCTTCCAGGCATGTTTTCCGGGGAGCCGCCAGGAGCAAAGGGAGGTCGATGCGAACTCCGTTGGCGAACTGCTCGACCTTCTCGAAGGCGCGCCGTACTGGACGCTGGCGACGGTCGCGCCCGGCGTCGGCGCCCGGGATTCACTCACTCGGCCCTTGACTTCAGGCCGGCCATCGGGGCTCGTGGCTCGCGCGACATCAGGGCGCACAACGCCAGAATCGGGCGGCCCCGGTCCTCCGCCGGTACCGCCCGATCCTGCTTTCCTTCTCTATCTAGCGTCCGCTCAGCGGCGAATGTCCTGCCGCATTGCGTAAGGATTGTCGCGCTACGCCGATCGCTACGCCGCTTGGCGGAAGCTCGGCGGCGGGTATCGAATCCGCGGGATACTGCCGCGCGGGGACTGCCTGCTATCGAATCCGGTCAGTCCGATCGCCCCGCTACGACACGGTTCATCCAGCGGCCCGCTTCACCAGGGCGCGAAGCTGCTTCTCTACCGCCGCTGTGATCTTAGTAAGGGCAAATGACGTCGGCCAGATCGCCCCGTCGTCGAGCGCGGCGGCATCGTTGAATCCGAACGTCGCGTACCGTGCATCGAACTTCGCCGCCGATTGGAAGAAGCAGACGACCTTCCCATCGTCGGTTGCGTACGCAGGCATGCCGTACCACGTTTTCGACATAAGGTGGGGTGCGCTTGCGGTAACGATCGCGTGGATTCGCTCACCCAGCGCGCGATCCGCGCCCAGCATTTCCTGGAGCGCTTCGAGCAGTGCCTGCTCACCCTTCGCGCGCTGGTCGCCGCGGCGCGCTTCCGCCTTCAATTCCTTCGCCCGCGCCTTCATCGCTTCGCGCTCGGCTTCTGAGAATCCCGATTTGTTGGTCTTCGGTTCGGCCTCTTTGGTACTTATGCGTCCTCCGTTCGTGTGAGCAGATGGTAGCCCACCATAGGGGACGTCTCAATTGAGACCGGTGGAATCGACCAACGACCAGGGCGAATTTCATCAAGCGAGCCCGAATGAGCGAGCGCGTCTCCAGGAGTGTGACAGGCAAGTAGGTGCACTCTATCCCGCGTCGGAGCACGGTTACCAACCCCACCTAGTGACAGTATCTGTTGTCGTGGCATCATCACATCGCCAACCACATGCTCTACCAAGTGTCGGTCCTGGCCGCCGCGCTCGCCGACCAACGGCGCGGGCCATCGCCGACGCCGAGCGCTAGACTCGGGCCTGAGAGCCGACCCGAAGGCTGACAAGAACACGCGCACCGCTGAGCCGCATTGGATTCCCGAACTTCTCGGGCCGCGAACACCGCTTGTCGAAGGGAAACCAACATGCCGGACTCCGCCGCACTATGGCGCCTCTTTCTTGCCGTCCCGCTCGACGAACCCACGCGCCGCGCCCTGACCCAAGCCCTGTCGGGAGTGCAGCTACCCGGCCGCCCCGTACTGCCGCTCAATTGGCACATCACGCTGCGCTTCCTGGGTGACGTCGACGTCCAGGCCCGCCATACCTTGCAGACGACCCTATCCGCGACAACCTTTGGCCCACCTTTCGCGCTCCGCCTGAGCGGCATCGCCGCGTTCCCGACGCCGGCGCGCCCGCGGGTAATTGTGGCCAAGGTCGAGGAGCAGATCGACGCCGCCAACTCCCGCGCTGTCGCCGACGTGACCGCCGCCGCCGATGCCGCCGCCTACGCCGATGCCGCCGCGGTCGCCGCCGCCGACAGCGCCCACAGCGGCAGGCAGCTCGCAGCCATCGCCGAAGAGTTGGAGGCCGCCGCGCGATCCGTCGGCCTACCGCCGGAACGCCGCCCGTTCACGCCGCATGTGACGGTTGCCCGGCTGCGGCAGTCCGAGGACGTACGGGAATGGCTGACGCGCAAGGCGGCGCGCGTCGCCCTGGACATCCCGTTAGTGGTCCGCGAACTCGTGCTCTTCAGGAGCCATTTGGGTGCGGGTCCGGCGCGGTATGAAGCGATAGCCGTATACGCGCTTCCGCCGAGCACGGCGTAGAACG
>JBCLES010000048.1:0-23743 GCA_038913135.1 Anaerolineae bacterium | reverse complement strand
CGACCACTTCGGATTACGTCTGGTCATTCGAGACGGCGCCTCCGGTCGAAGTCCTGCGCGTAAGCCCTGTCGACGGCAGTGAGGACGTCGACCTGCGGTGGGAAGGCATCGAGATCGGCTTCTCGACTCCGATGAACACCGGTTCGCTGACGGTGACTCTCCAACCGACCATCACGAATCAGAGCATCTGGTGGGACGAAGGAGACCGCGTCGCCCATGTCACCGGCGGATTCCTTGCCTCCACTCCTTACAGGGTCAAGGTCGAGAAGGCGCTCGGGCGTCACGGGGACAGTCTGGCAGCGCCTTTCGAATTCGGCTTCGAATCCGGTCCGATCGAACCCACACTGCGACTTCACTCGGGCGATCGCTTCGGCGTGTATGCTGCCGGAAGGCCACAGATCGTGTGGATGACCGCTATCAACACACCCAACCAGGACTTCAGCCTAAGAGCGATGCCTGTCGGAGATATTGTCGCCACGGCGCTCGACTACCAGCGCTTCGACCGTGGCCGGAGCCGTCCGACCGGCGATGAGGCGACTAGCCGCGAATGGACGGTTGATACCGCTTCCGATCTAAACGTCCCGTACACGGTCTCGACGACGCTCGGCGCGGATGGAGCAAGCCTGCCGCCGGGTCCGTACCTCCTGAGCGCACCGGATCAGGGCAAGCGCGTCGTCATCGTGTCCGACGTCAACGTCACCCTGAAGAGCTCGGCGGACGAGGCGCTGGTTTGGGTGACGGAAATCGAAAGCGGGAGCGATGTGGCCGGCGCGGACGTGACCATCTTCGACGCCGCTTCGGAGTCGGATCTGACGCCAGTCACGATCGCAACCGGCACCACCGACGCCGATGGCCTCTGGCGCGGACAGTTAGAACGCACAGGCGAACAATGGCAACAGCTTATCGTCGTCGTCGAGCGAAGCGGGCGCTTTGCCGGCGCCACTTCGACCGAGTGGCTGAACGGGATCGAGCCGTGGTCCTTCGATCTGCCTTACGACAGCTACCCGACCCGCTACGCCGCCGGCGTCTACACGGATCGCCCGGTGTATCGTCCCGGCCAGACCGTCCATCTTCGCGGCGTTGCCCGCGCCGACGATGATGCGAGTTACACCCTGCCCCAAGGTGCCACCATCGAGCTGACCATCCGCGATCCGAATTACGAATCGCTTCTGGTCGCCGACTTCGACGTCGACGAATTCGGCACCTTCGACGGCGACTTCCCCCTTTCGACAAGCGCGCCGCTCGGCAGCTATCAGATCGAGGCCGCTCTCTACTCTGAAGACGTAGCGGGCGCTCCGTTCGAAGCGCGGCCGGAGCCCGATTACTCATTCACGCACGAATTCAGGGTGGCCGCCTACCGCACGCCGGACTTCGAAGTCACGGTCTCGACCGAGCGCCCAGAGTACTTGGACGGCGAGACCATCAACGCGACCGTTGAGGCCGCATACGCTTTCGGCGGTCCGGTAGCCGATGCCGCCGTCACATGGCGACTGCTGCGCGACGACTTCTTCTTTGAGTCCCCCTTGGGCGGCGACTGGCGCTTCATCGACTACGATCTCGCGGAGGCGAACTTCTACACGCCTGAGGCGGCCGTGATCGCCGAAGGCGAGGGCGTTACGGACTCTACCGGCCGGTTCGAAGTCGAAGTGCCGGCGGATCTAGCAGACGTTCCGCTCTCGCAGGTTTTCACCGTGGATGCAGACGTTACAGACGTAAACCACCAGGTCGTGGCGCAACGCGCGAGCTCGGTGGTCCACAAGGCAGGCGTCTACGTCGGCGTTCGGCCGGAGCGCTATGTGACACGGGTCGGGGACGCGGCCCCGGTCGAGATAGCGGTCGTTGACCCGCAAGGACAGCCCGTGGCCGATCGCGACGTGAAGCTTGAGTTACAGGAACGAACTTGGTACAGCGTCAGGGAAAAGCAAGAGGACGGCCGCTTCCTCTGGACCAGCCACTTCACCGATACGTTGGTGGCGGAGCGGACGGTCACTACCGACGGGGACGGGCGGGCGACCGCGACGCTCGCAGCCAAGAACCCGGGCGTGCATCGAATTACAGCCGAGGTAATGGACGACGATCAGCGGGGGGCGACTAGTGCCGCCTATCTCTGGGTGACTGCCGATCGCGGCTTCGTCAACTGGCGGCAGGAGAACACGGACCGCATCGATTTGGTCGCCGACAAGCGAGAGTACGCCCCTGGCGAAACTGCCGAGATCCTTATCCCTGCCCCTTTCGAGGGCGCCGAAGCGTTGGTCACTTTGGAGCGCGGGCGCGTGAAGGACGTTCGCCGCATTAGGCTCGAAGGGAATGACGAGACGATCCAAGTCCCGATCACGGCCGACTTGGCGCCGAACGTCTACGTCTCAGTCGTGCTTATCAAAGGTGTCGACGAGGATCATCGTTCGTCACAACTGAAATTAGGTTATGTCAATCTTCCAATTCGTCTGGATGAGCAGACGCTTCAGCTATCGATCACTCCTGACCGGGAACCGGCGGAGTATTCGCCACGCGACACTGTGCGTTGGGCGCTTGATGTTCGCGACTCGGAAAACGAGCCGGTGCAAGCCGAGGTCTCGCTCGCGCTCGTCGACCGGACGCTGCTGGCGCTTGTCGAAGATACATCCCGCCCGCTCACAGATGTTTTCTGGGGCCAGAGGCCCCTGGGCGTCTTGACGAGCGCTTCGCTAACTCGCTCGGTCGACCGGCTGAATGAGCAGCTCGAGGCCGATCGCAAAGGCGGCGGCGGTGGAATGGCCGCGCCTGGCGGAACTGTGCGGAGATTGTTCGAAGATACCGCATATTGGAACCCCGGCCTGCTCACGGACGCGGCCGGTCACGCGACCTTCGAGACGCCTCTGCCCGACAACCTCACGACCTGGCGCCTCGACGCGCGCGCGATCGCGGGAGCCGATGCTCGGGTAGGACAAGCGGAGGCGGAAGTCGTCGCGAGCCTCCCGATACTGCTCCGCCCCGTCCTGCCGCGGTTTGCTGTCATCGGCGACCAAGCGCAGATAGAAGCGGTGGTCCAGAACGGAACCGACGCGGAGGCCGAGCTCGAGGTCAGCTTGGATGCGCTCGGTCTCGAGATCCTCGACGAGCCTTCGAAGGCGCTGACGGTCCCGGCTGGCGGCAAAGGCAAAGTGATCTGGAACACGCGCGTGGGCGGCCAAGGACTTGCCACAACGCTGACGCCGGGAGCAGCCGGAGACATCACCCTTGGCATGCGACTGGTGGAAGCGAATTCGACGGCGGGCGGCCAACTTGGCGAAGCGTTGGATGCACTAGAGCTGCGCGTGCCGGCATATCGATTCACACAACCGGTGACGCTCGCAACAGCCGGCGAAGTGGAGAATACCGTAACGGAGCGGCTCGAATTGCCGGCGGAAGCGGTGCCTTCTTCCGCATCAGTGAGCGTGTCGCTCAATCCGTCCCTAGCGGGCGAGAGCCTGGCCCAGGTCGAGGCTCTCCAGATATTCCCATACCTATGCAGCGAGCAGACAGTGAGCCGTTTCTTGCCGAACATCGCGGCATATGAGGCGGCACTCGCGCTAGGCGACAATGCCGCCGAACAGCTAGCGGCGCTGGAACCCGAGGTGCAGGCCGGAATCCAACGGCTACTCAGCATGCAGAACGCCGATGGCGGTTGGGGCTGGTGGACCGGCGGCGAGAGTCGCGCATGGCTGAGCGCGTACGCGCTCTTGGGCCTGAGTCGGGCACGCGACGCGGGCTTCACGGTCCCGGAAGCAATGCTGACTAACGCTGTGGCGTACCTGAATTCGACTCTCCATTCGCGGAGCAATCCGGATGCGGCGCTAGACGCTGACGGCACGAGCGGCGGCGACAACGACGACGACGACGACGACGACGACGACAAGGACAAGGACAAGGACAAGGACAAGGACAAGGACAAGGACGATGCCGCACCCGCCTTTGGCATAGACCGAAGAGCGTTCATCACTTGGGTCTTGTCGGAGCATGGTGAGGATGTCGGGGCGTTAGCTGTTCGGTTGTGGGAGGATCGAGACGCGCTCTCCGTTTCGGGTCGCGCCTTCCTTGCGATGGCACTCATCAAGGCCGGCGAGGAACAGTCCGAGCGGGTGGCCGGCATGGTATCGGCTTTGGCCAGCGGAGCCCGCCTGGGTCCGGACGGCGCCCACTACGAACCGGAATGGCGCGATCCTATCGCGATGGACAGCGCGACGCGCGCTACTGCGATCGTGGTTTTCGCTCTGAGCCGTCTCAAGCCGGATTCGCCAAATTTGGACGACGCGGTGCGTTGGCTCTTGGTCGCGAGTTCGAAGGGCGGGAGCGGCAGTACGATGACCACGCAGGAGCAGGCATGGACGGTTCTCGCGCTTTCGGAAAACCTGCGGGCAAGTGGAGAGCAGACCGGCGCGACTGAGTATCAGGTCGAATTGAACGGCGTGGCGATGGATACCGGCGCCCTCTCGGACGCAGCCGACGTCGCTGAAGTCGCGATGGCGACCGACGGCGATGGCTTGAACATAGGCTCACCGAACGATCTCACGATTTCGCGCCAAGGCGACGGTCGTCTCTTCTACACGGCCCGGCTGGAATACGCGGTAAGCGCGGAGGGCGTGTTGCCCCAGGCGAACGGAATCGCAATCGGCCGGACTTACGTGAAAGTCGATCCCGCCCGCTTCACCCCGGTCGGTGAGCCGGTCGACGAAGCGCGCGTGGGCGACGTGCTGCAAGTCGAATTGACAATCGTGACGGATCAGACGCTCCACTACGTGATGATCGAGGACCCGCTGCCGGCCGGCTTCGAGGCAGTCGACACCAGCCTGCGGACGACGAGCGCCGCGGCATCCGGGCCGGAGATGGTGGAGATAGAGGAAGAGCCCGCGGCTGAGCGCTCGTGGTGGGATTGGGAGCCCCCGGTTTGGGCTCGTACCGAGTTACGCGACGAGAAAGTTGCTGTCTTCGCGGAGCATCTAGCTCCCGGCACATACAGCTTCACCTACCTGATACGGGCGAGTCTTGCCGGCGACTTTCTTGTAATGCCAGCCCGCGCCGAGGAGATGTATTTCCCGACGACTTCGGGCAACAGCGCGGGCGGAGTCTTTCGGATAGGACGGCCGGAAGGGGAGGTTGCGGGGCGATAGCTCCAGAGTCAGCGCGATGGCGTTGGGAGCGCCGCGATCGCTGTGAAGTCGGCGCGAGTCCTCCGCAACATGGAGCCTTCAAGGCCAGGGGATACAGCGCGGTACCACGTGGAGACTATCCGCCTGTATGATGGCTGGCAGGCTTACATGACGACGCTCAGTAGGATGCCACGCGTATAAGAGCGGGTCCGGAAGGGACAGGGCTGCCGGCACAGTCACAAGCGAGGGTACAGGAAATGAACCACCAACTCACGACGGCAACGCGGAGAGGCTTGGTGATAGTGGCCGCCATGCTGGCCCTAACAGCTTGGGCTTGGGGGCAGATACCGGCGGGAGCGGAGATACCGACCCACTGGAACTTTGCGGGAGATGTGGACGGAACTTCCGGCAAGGCTTTCGGGCTCTTTTCGATGCCGGTGGTCAATCTACTTCTCATCGGCGTGCTGTGGCTCGTGCCGATGTTAGAGCCGCGCCGCGAGCATTTGGTGCGCTCGTCACTGGCGTTCACCACGATCATGGTGTCGGTCTTCGCGCTGATGGCATTAGTCCACGCACTGCTGATTTTCGCCGCTCTAGGAACGTCGGTGGACATGGAGCGGTTGATACCCGCGGCGATCGGGGCGTTGTTCATCGTGATCGGCTCCGTGATGCACCGCATGGAGAGCACCTTCATGATGGGCATCAGGACGCCGTGGACACTGTCGAGCGAGCGGTCTTGGAAGGCGACGCATCAGGCTGGCCGATGGGTGTTCATCGCTTTCGGCGCGATCTTGTTGATCAGCGCCGCCGTGGGGGGAGGCGAGGCTTTGTCCATCTGGATGTTTGGCGGGTTGATGGTGGCGATAGCCGGGCTCGTCGCATATTCATACGTTGTCTGGCGCGAGGACGGCGAACGGGAGATGCGTTAACTCAAGCGAGGTGATCGATCGGCGCGATTCATGAGGACAATGGGCGACGGTCAGGGATTCAACATCAGTTCTTCAGCGATCTGCTTCAATTCCGCTACAAACTGTCCGGCCGGTGGAGGGTCGATCCATCGCACTATCTCCCAGTCGGCTTCGGTGACGGTGTACAGTGCCCGGGCCACATCGGCAGGGAACACACCGGCGGCTTTACCCTGTGCGCCGGTGATCGCTTCTCGCACCGACAGTCCCATCAGGCGGCAGAAGCCCCAGATGTCGGCCAGGTCCTTGGGCTCGGACCGATCCAGAACCGCGCTGATCTTGTTGGCGAGGATATTCTCAGCGCTGTCCAATCGCCCAAGTATCGGATGAACGGTCACGGATCCGACGCGCGACGGAACATCATTGACCATCTCTACTTTCAGGTCGACTTCTTCCTGGTGGACGATGATCCGAACGAATCTCGCTTCACGGAGGAGCACGGTGCAGGACCACCCACCCGTTTCGGACAGCGCGTGAACGCACCTGTCGGCCCATAGCACGAATCGGTCAGCGTCGTTGACGAATAGGTCGAGGTCGTCGGAGTATCGGTGCCGTAGGTAGCCCCGAGAGGCCGCCGATCCGCCGGTCAGGTACAGGCCGGTGTCCAAGGGATGCAGCACGGACAGCACGGCGTCTTGCAGCGGATAGAGTCGGTCGAAGTAAAAGGCTCGGTCCACCGTGATCCTACACAAGCTCGGGGTGCCGCTCGCCGAGCCACCACACGAGAAAGTCCAGGCCTCGCCGGCGGCTTATCGAGCGTACGCGATCCCGCCATCGTGGCCAGCCGGCCACCAAGTCGCTGAAACCCAAGAAGTGCACGATCTCGGCATACGTGCCGTAGTCGAGGAGGCGCACTGCTGCCCAGTCACGATCCAGCCGCCCGAACCGACGCTCGCCGGCCAGTATGGTGCGAAACTGAGACTCGTCCAGGTCATAGTCCCAGACGAACGGCAAGCGCGATCGATAGGTCATCGTTTCGACGGTGGGAGCGCTCATGGCCGCCATTCTAGCTCCGCCGATAGGCTCGGAGAAGTCCGCTCCCCGGTCCCAGGATGCCGATCTCGGTTACAGCGATACGACAGCCTACGGCACTGCCGATCTCGGTGCAGAGCGCGCCATCGACCCAGGTCGTGCCGACGTCGACCACGATGGCGCCCGGCTTCACGGCGTCGCGGCCCTGGAGGCCGGGCGCACCGGCCGCGGCGACGAGGATGTCGGCGCGGGCGACTTCGGCCGCGAGGTCGCGCGTCCGACTGTGGGCGACCGTCACGATGGGCGGCTATCTCTTCGTCGGCACCGAGGTCACGCCGTCGCCGACGATTCTGCTGCCGTCCCCCCATTCCGACCGAAACCGGGACGCCCGTGCCGACCGCCGAAGCGACGGTCACGGTCATGGCGGGTCCACCGTATGAGCCTGCAATTCACATGCCGCTCGTCTGGCGCTGAAGCGTTCCGCGACGTCGAGTGCGCCGCTGAAGTCAGGCATCATGTCGGAGACGACGACGATGGGCACCGGAGGAGGGTGGACCATGGGCGCGATTCGGAAGGCATCACCATGCCAGCACGAGGATCGCGCTGGTCGCAAGAACGTGCGGCCTAAGCGTGCGGCGATCCTCGTCGTGTTGCTCGTCCTCGGTCTTCCCGCAATGTGGGCGAAAGGCGAGGTGAAGTGGCCGGCGCTTCCGTGGGACGCGCGCCCGTCTGGCGCTCCGTCGACAGCAGGGGAGTCGGCCAGGTCAGCCGCAGCGCAATCCGCGGCACACCGCTTCGAACTCGTCGAAGTAATCGGTGGAGCGTCCAAGGCAATGGTCGCCGGGGATGGCGTCGTATTCCGGGCGGTCGGCACCCGAGTCGAGGTGTATGACGCGCGTGTGCCTGCCGAAATCGATAGCGGCTTGCCTAAGCCAGCGCTACTCGGCTCGACCGAGCCGCTTCCCGGAGCGATCACCGGCCTGGCCCGAATGGGTCGTTTGCTCTACGCGAGCTATACAACGCGCGCGGCCGAAGCCGGTCCTGCCGGGGGCCTTGCCATCCTCGACACGCTCGACGTCACGGCGATAACAGCAATCGGGTGGATCAGACTCGATGTCGCCGCCCGCGATGTTGCGTTGCTCGGCGACCTCGCGCTCGTCGTCGGAGACGGGGCCATGCGAACCGAGGGTCTGATCGCGCCGCGCGGAACGCTCAACGTCATTCGGGTGGCGGATCCCGCGCATCCCGAAATCGCCTCGACGCTTCCACTCGACTTCGGTTCGGCCGGGGTGACTACGGCCGAAGACGACTCGTCGGCTTCCGTCGCCTATCTCCTCGAGAACGAGGGCGGGCTCGGCACGTTCTCCGTCCGTGCGATCGAGATCGACGGCGTCGGATCGCCCGTGCCGGGCGAGCGGCGGAGTCTGCCGGGCGAAGCGCGCGACATCCTGATCGTAGGCACGAAGTTGTACGTCGCCGGCGGCGCGAGCGGTGTGTTCCAATTCACGCCGGTCGGCGCGACGCTCGGCATTCCGGATTCCGCTATCGACGTGCCGGGGGCAGATCCGTGCTCGGTCGCGCTCGCCGCGAGTGCCGACGGCCGGTTTCTCGCGGTTGGCGATGAGTGTGATCGCGGGGTTCGCACATTCGATGTTGTGGGCGCACCGCGTCTGACCTCACGTGGCCGGGCGGAACTGGCCGAGCCCGCGGCCGCCCTCGCATGGTCCGGGACCGATGTCTGGGCGGGGACCGGGGTGCATGGCGGGCTCGGCGTGGTCGATGCCTCGAATCCGGTAAGGCCTGAGCGCGCGGCGGAAGCGTTTGGATTCGGAGCGCCGGCGCAGGTCGAGATCAACGCGGGCTGGGCGATCGGGCGCGTGCCGGGCGTCGGGCTTTCGGCGCATTGGGTCTCGCCGTCGGGCGGCGAGCCGCCAGCGGGCGCCCGAGCAGCTCTGCACAGGCTGCCGGGGCCGAGAATTGCGTCGTTCGATGTCCAGAACGACGCGCTGTTCGCCTCGCATGCCTCAACTCCGGGCACAGTCACGCGCCACGCGGCGACCGAGCTCGGCGTCGGATTCGAGGCGCCCACTCTGACCTTCGACCTCTCTGGTCCGGGCGGCCGCATCGGTCTCGACGCGGATATCGGGGTCGTCGATGCCGGACCGGCCGGGCTCCAACGCTTCCTGACCGACGGGTCGCCTGAGGTCGCGTCGATGCCCCTGGACGAGACCGACGCGATCTCGAGCTTCGACGTCGACGGCGATCGCCTCGTCGCGGTCGACGTGACGGGTGAGCTTTCGGTTCACGGCCCGACAAGGGACTGGGCGTCCGCGCCGCTCCGACTCGGGTCATTGGCGCTCGGCTTTGGGGTGGAGGCTGGGGTCGGGCTGGAGGCGTCGGGCGGACTTGTCCTGGTGCACCCACTTCCTCCTAGGTCGCCGATGGACATTCGCCCATCTCCGCTCGTGCGTATCGCTCTTGGCAGCGAAGCGCCGGCCGAGTCGGCGCGTTGGATGCTCGAGCGTGCTCCATGGAGCGTGCTTTCACATCGCGATTTCATGCTCGTCGGCGATGATCTCGCGATAACGTCGCTGGACGCCACCGTGCTCTTCGAGACGCGCACGCTCTCATCGTTCGGTCTTCCGGGCCCTGGACTCGACATCGCCCTTGAGGGTGAACTTACCGACGCATTGGGCGGCCGGGTGGTCGTCGCGATGGGCGACGCGGGCCTTGCGGTCCTCCGTCTGATCGGCTCCGACCGCGCGTCCACGCCGACCCCGACCGACGCCTCGACAGCCGCTCCGACCCCGATCGGCGACACTCCGACCCCGATCACGACGCCCGATCCGTTGACGCCGACCCCCCTCGGTCCGACCGAATCTGTGGATCCGGGTCGCATCTTTCTGCCATTGGTCGGAAAAAAACGCCTTGAACGGTGCCGCCGGCCGGTTCGTCGCGGTCGGCGAGATCGGAGCTGCGCATCCTAACTGCGCGTCCTTCGGCGAGCGAGCCCGAGCTGGGCAACAGACTACGGAGAGGCCGAGCCAGCGACGGGCGCCAGAGCGCGCGCCGGATCGAGGTAACGCGCAACCGTCGACGTCCGCGACCCGCCAGTTAGCGCCGATGCCACCAGGCGCGCGGCCGCGGGCGTGATCGGGACGCCGTGGCCGTTGTATGCGGCCGCGACCCAAAGGCGAGCGCTCGATGGAGAAGGTAGTTCGGTCCCGTGTGCGGTCCTCGCTGCGGTCCTCGCCGCTGTCGCCGACGCGGAAAGCCCGTGTTCGTGATCGTGATCCGTACCGCCTTCCGCGCCTCCCGGCACAGGACCAACCAGAGGTAGCCGGTCGGACGTCCAGCACATCGGGCCTGCCCACCGCCGCTCGACTGACACATTCAGCGACGGGAATCGCTCCGTCAACCAAGCGTCCAAGCCCGTCTGGATCGTAGGTGTGACGTCCGGCGTGAGCCGACCGACCTCGCGGTCCGGCACGGTCCAGCGAAGGCCGCCGAAAACAATGCGGCCGTCGGTGAGCTGCTGGAGGTACTCGTAGCCGTCGTTAAGACTCCAGGCCCCGCGGAATATGCGTTCCGGTAACGGCTCGGTGGCCAGCACTTGGCCGCGGACCGGGACTACGGTTTGGGCGAAACTCGGCAGCAATTCCGGCAGCCATGCGTTGGTCGCGACGATTACGATCTCGGCGGATATCGGGCCGCGCTCGGTTTGGACACTCAGCGGGCTGTCGGTAGCCGGTCGTGAGATCGCTCGGACGTCGATGCCCTCTATGAACGTCGCACCGCGGGACGCGGCGGCTGCCGCCAAGCCGACCAACAGGCGGCCGGAGTGGAAAGCGCCGCCGTCGGGCAAGACAAGCGCCCCATGCACCTGGGGAGGCAGGGGGACGTCGAGCCACTTAAGAAGCGCTTCAGGTGGCAGCCATGTGCCGGGGAAGCCGTCTTCGGCCAACAGGTCGGCGGCCGTAGCCAGAGCCGATGCTTCCGCCGCGCTGTCGGCGGCGTGGAGGGCACCCTCTGGGCGCCAGTCGCAGTCGATGGAGTAGCGGTCGATGGTGGCGACAAAATCGGCTGCACCCGCGACCGCCCACCGCCATAGGTCGCGCGCCGCGACACGGCCATGGCGCGCGATAAGGGCCGGGTACAATTCGGCGGTGCCGGGGAGCAGCAGGCCGCCGTTGCGACCGGAAGCGCCCGCAGCCAAGTGAGAGCGCTCGAGCACAAGCGGTGGACGGCCGGCCTCGGCCAAAGCCAGCGCCAACCACACTCCGCTGAGTCCGCCGCCGACGACCACAACATCGGCTGCACTAGGCAGTTCGCTGGCGGCGCGCGGCGGTTGGTCAGTGTGCCAGATGGATCGAGACATGACGCGAAGGATGCCGCCGTGTGACGCCAGGCGCTAGGCAACTTCTCGTTGTGGCGAGACGGATATCGCGTACACTAGTCCGCGACCCTCGCGAGCACATGTGTGGCCAAAGCGCTCGATCATGAGGGGAGGCGCGGCGCAGTGCCATACTCAGCGTCGCGGCGACTCTATGCTGGTCAGTAAGCTCGCAGGTACGGGATGCCTCATCGCCATGGCAAGGCTTCCCTGCTGCTCGGGGGCCTGATTTATTGCGATGAGACGCCGGGCTTGCAGTCGTAGTCACAAGATCCGAGGTTACCCACTTGCGCAATGACATCGGGTTCTCGAGTCCAGCCCCTTGGTCCCTTTCCCCGGTGCCCCTCGCCAGCGCCCAAGATCAGAGCCGGCCGTCCGGCAGGCGTCCCGCGCGCGCCTGCGCCATCTGCTCATTCGAAAATGGCGACGAGAACAGGTCCTGCCTCGCATGGAACGCGCAAAACAGGCGGGCGATGTAGTGCATGCGCTGCGGTAGCTCTGACCAATCGTCGGCGCCAAGGTCACTGGGCGAAGAGCGCTCGAAGCGCCCAAGGAAATCAACTAACTCGCGGTTGGCAGGCGACTTGAACTCGTCCGGGACAACAATGTCGTGGGGGCGACCCATCGACAAGACTGTCTCTCCTGGGAATGCCAGCACCATCAAGCATTCGGTGATCACCTCGCGCACCAGCCGCTCAGAGTGACGGCGCACCGCGGCGGCCGTCCCTACGATGAGCGCTCCGAACGGTCCACGCCCGAATACGGCTCTCCAGATCCCCGTGGCGGGAAGCCCCGCGTTCAGGACGCGACCGCTCACGTCTTTCGCGGTGGCTTTCGGCGCATCGAGCGATTCCCGAATCTCCGGTTGCAACCTGGTCTGTTCATGTAGGCCGATCTCGAGATTCGCAAGCACTATCAACTCGGCGCGCGTGGCAGGATCGAGCTCGAACCGCTGCTGCTGATAGCGCGTGAACGCCCATTTGAGATAGTCCTGGCCATCTGGTGGATCGCCGGACCGTAAGCCCGCCAGGAACTTTGCGAAGTCGGGGCTGTTCGGCATCTGATCGGGATCACACTCAGCCAGGTATCGCGCGAAGTGGTGTCCGATCTCTTCGAACACCTTCAGATTGCCGCGGGCCACCGCGCCACTCGTCCGCTCGAAGGCATCGAACGGCGTGTGGATCTCACGCACCATCCGTCCCAACGGAGTCGTAGGCTGAAAGATGCCCCGCCGGAGGAGCGCGCGCCATAACGATCGAATCGGGTGCTGGACCTCGGAGGGTCGGTGGAGGCGCCGCTGCAGTCGATCGATTAAGTCCTCTCCACGGATCGTCGCACCTGCCTGACGCGATGCCCAGGTGGCAAAGGTGCACCAGTTGCTGCATGGGTCGGTGCGTGCCGCCAGCGCCGCAGAGAGTCTGGAATAGGTGATGGTGATCTCGAGGTTCCGAACAATCGGATCGGCGATGGCGGCTACCCTAGCGACATCGTGAACGGTGGGTATCTCATCGACCTCGACAATTCGCCGTCGCCGCTGCGCGCCCACACTCTCGACGACTGCCGGCTCAGTCTCCGGGATCGGATCGTCTTCATGCTGGTCCGTCGTTCGTACGTCGTTCATTCGACGCCTCCTACTCTCGAAAAGGTGTTAGGGCAGGTGCGTCACCCGTCTTGCCCTGCGTTCGGCCCTGGTTCACTGCCAAGGTTTCTGATCGCAGGGTGCAGAAGTGCCATGGCCGAGACCAGGGCCGCGCCCAACCCTCCAACCAAGAACGTAATTCCTGGTCCGCTGCGATCAGCCAAGAAGCCTGCCGCGGCCATCGCCACCGGAGTTAGGATCCAGAAGCCCAGCTCACCGATGCTGGAAACCCTGCCCAGCTTATCGCCCGAAACCCGCCGCTGCAGCACGGTCGTCCATGCCAAACCACCGACTTCGAGTGCGATTCCATTCAGTAGCGCTGCCGTAACGAGCACATTCAGGGGCACTTCCAGCCCGAAAATGGCAAGTGCCAACGCGCCTACGAACGATCCGCCGAACAAAAGCCAACCCGGTCGGCGCAATTCGGCCTGATGGCCGGCCCAAATGCTTCCCAAAAGGAAGCCGACCGGAAAGACCGATAGCAGAAAGCCATATGTGCGCGCATCGTTGCCGAAACGCTCGGCGGCAAGAAAGGGAAGCGCGACCATGAAGGGTCCGACTAACAGGGCAGCAACAAGGGTGTTGGCCCATGTGCCGATCTTAAGGACCGGATCCCGCCAAACCAAATCAACGCCGGCGCGCAACTCCGCCCACCAGCCGGCCTCGGCCTCTTCGTCCGGTTCCGGAGCGCGAGCGCCCTTGAGCAGGGGCAAGAGCAGCAATCCGCCTATCAAGAACGACAACCCGTTCACCAGCAGGCCGATCGTCACTCCGCCCAGGGTCACGAGAACGCCGCCGATCGAAGGCCCAACAACGCGGCCAAGCTGAAAGCTCATGCTGGACAGCGAATTAGCGCTCGGCAGGTCCTCCTCCGGCACGATCTCGGGCACAAGCGCAAAGTAGGCCGGTTGGAAGAAGGCATCGATACTACCGATGACCGCCCCCAGCACATAGACAGCCCAAAGCTCGAACCGATCTATGTATGCCAGGTAGGCCATTGTGAGTACCAGAACGGCCCGCGTCATATCCGCGGCAACCATGACCCTGGCCCGAGGCTGGCGATCCACAAATACGCCGCCGATCACGGTGAACACGGCAACCGGCAGGAAACTGACGATGAGAACGCTGCTCATGATCGCGGCCGAGCCCGTTTCCTGAAGCACCCACCACGCGATGATGATCTCGTAGGCAAAGTCGCCGACGCGCGAAACTACTTGGCCGGTCCACAACAGCGTGAACGGACGGTGGCGAAATGCGCGGAGAAACGAGACCATGATCTCCTCTTCTAGGCGCGGCTAAGGTTGGGGGCTGTCAAGCAATATGCCTCGCAATTCGGACGCCGCTGAATCGGATGTCTAAGGTGCCGTGACGTCGCTGAATCGGATGTATTCGAAGTGGTTGGTGAACGGCAAAGCGCCACCGCTCGCTTCAACATATGTTCCAACGCGTCCCGCGTGCGGACCGGCGTCAGCGACCTCTCCAATCTGTTCGCCGTTGACGAAGAGCGTCAGCGTTTCGCCTTGCGCCCTGACGGCTATGGCAATCGGTTCCGACGCGTTCAGCTCCGTCGTGCCGGAACCCAATGAGACAACCTCGTCACCGAAGTGGACCAACGCATATTGTCCGGAGTCGAAGACCGCGAACACATAAGCCGCGTCCAGGCTTTCAGATGCGCCGAACATCAGCCCGGCCGCACCGTCCTCACCCTCCATCCGAACTATCGTCTCGAGCAGAAAATCCTCAGGCGCGCTTTGGCCGAATGACGATGAACCGTAAGCGCCGGTTGTGAGGCGCCGCATGATGTAACTGCAAACGCCCAATTCGTCGATATTCAGACGAATGTCGAAGTTGTCATCCTCTTCCCATGACCAACCGACCACGAAGTCGCAGAAGTCGTCGAACGATCGTTCGCTCGCGCCTGGTTGGGCCAACGCGCCTAACGGACTCACCGCCACCAAATTGATGTCAGCGCTTGCCATGAAGTCCGCTTCGGAGCCGCCGAGGTTCGAATTCTTCAATGCGACCGGCATGTGCATTTTGTGTGAGCCGCCCGGCGTCATTGTAGGATCCGGATCGGGCGTTGGGATGCTGTCACCTACCGCCAGCTTGACGACGAACCCGTCCCCGCCGCCTGGCAGCTCTTTCAACGGCCCCGGGAGATCGGCCAGTCCACCACCGTCAGGGAACGATTCGGCACCTGATTCAGTATCGCCGACCACATAGATTCCGCCATCACCATCCAGTCCGACCCAGAAAGCTTGATCGTAAGCCGCGCCGCCGATGTAGCCGGCGAAGTCGACATTGTCGATGAGATCCGACGCCGAAGGATCAGCGACAAGGCGGGCAACAAAGGCGTCGCCTGCGCCGTCTTCGAGATCATTCTGTGTGTCGTCCGGCCCGTTCTTCGCGGGGAAACTACCAGGAAGTGACTCCGTGTAGCCGACGATCAGCACTTTGCCATCGGCATCAAGAGTGATCGAGTCAACGGCGTCTGTGTCGTCCCCGCCGAAGTAGCCGAGGAATTCGAAGGCGCTGCCGTCGACGGCCAACTTGCCGACGATCCCGTCCAGGTCGCCGTTATGTGTGAGATCCGGACCGACAGTCACCGGCAGTGTCGCCTCGGTCGAGTCCGTGTAGCCCGTGAAGTAAGCGTGCCCATCCGCGTCGATGACCATCCCCTTTCCCGTATCGGCTCCCTCGCCACCCACATAAGTCGCGTAGGCCAATTGGCTCCCGTCAGGCACAACCTTGGCTACGAACGCGTCCCAACCGGCAGACCAAGTTTGGTCCGCTCCAGGCAAGCTTCCGAAGCCGTCACCGTTCGGGAAAGTGTCCTCTGCTGAAGTGGTTTGGCCGCTGACATAGAGTGCCCCATCTGTGTCCAATCCGATATGGCCGCTCGAAAGGATGGACCACGTTCCACTCTGCATGAGGGTGATGTCCGATCGATCGCCGCCTATGTAGCCTGAATAGATGATGTTATCTTCGACATTCTCAGCATCCGGCACGGCGGCGATCTTGGCGACGAAGGCGTCCGATTCACCGTTGAACGTGAGGTCGGGGCCGACCTTCACGGGGAACGTGGCTTCCGTCGAAAGCACGATGCCGTGCAGATAAACTGCGCCTTCGCCGTCGACACGGATGCCTTCGCCGAATTCGGTCAGCTCGCCGCCGAGATAACCCGCATAGATGAGATCCTCGCCATCCGGCGCCAGCTTGGCCACCAAGACATCCATCACGCCATTGAACGTGAGATCCGGACCCATCACAAGCGGAAAGCTGCTCTCATCCGACATCGTCGGGCCCGTGATGTACGCATGCCCAGCGTCGTCGACAACGATGTCGTACGCGCCGTCATACCAATCGCCGCCGATAAAGCTGATGTAGTCGTAGCCGCTGCCGTCAAGCGCGATCTTGGCGACGTAGGCGTCCGTGTCCTCGGTGTCGGGGTCGGTGGTCTCGCCCGTGATATAGGCATGACCGTCTTCGTGGACGGCGATACCGAGTGCTCGGTCGTAGGCAGATGTGCCGAAGAAGCCGGCGTAAACCGGGTATGCGGGATCGATGATCAAGTCGCGCGCATCGTCATATGGTCCGACTTCGAAACCGACGACGTGTGCGCCGTCGGCAGCATGAGATGAGTTGTCGTCCAGAGAGAAGTCGGCCGGAATCGTGGCACGGCCGACATCGGCGGATTGAAAGGCGACCGGCCGGCCGTCCTCGAGATTGCCGCTTCGCATGGCGATCTCGAGCGCTCCTTCGCCTGTGATTCGAACGCCCTGGGTGTCGTGCCATGCGAGGCGGATCAGAGAAGGATCGGCTCCGGGATGCACGATGAAGTTGTATTTCAGCGCTCCGGCATCTCCGACGTACTCCAGATCGATGCCGTCCCAGAGGTCGGAGTAGATGACGCGTCCGTAAGTAGGAACACCGGTGATCCACTCATCCTGCGGTCCATGGAAGTAATTGAGGGTCGTGGGCAACGGGTCAAGGCCTTCGGGACTCACATTTGGGCGAGCTCCGACGAACTTCAAATGAACGGTCTCGGTCGAGACCGGCGCCACCGGTAACGGACGGCCCGATCCGGAGTCGAAGACAAGGCCACGCCGAGAGACGCGTGCATCGGGGTTGGGCGAAGAATCGGCCTGGCGCCAAGCCCGCGAGAACGTAACACCGGTGCTATCAAACGCGGCCTCGATGTCGACGCCGCTTGCATAGAAGTGCGTCTCATCCGTCCGCTGGCCTTCGTTGGCCACGAAGAATACGGGCGGTCGGGGCACCGGTTTGGCAGCGACGGCGGCCTCTCCGCCTAGCGTCACGCGCCCGGCCAGGAGGCTCAGCGTGCACAACAATACAGCCGCGCGAAGAGTCGGGACGGTCGAGCGCAGATTCGAAAAGAGCGACGGAACATTGACGGTCATCGTCCCCTCCTGGTGTCTGTCAAACCGCGGAGCGGTCAAGCCGCGGCGATTATACCCGCGGTCGGAGCGGAAGCGACCGCGGAAGATGAGGGCTCGCCTCAGTTGAGTTGCCGGACGATTGGGTGGGAAATGCCGGCGGTCTCGGCTTCGCCGGCAACCGAATTCCTATCGATCAACGCCGTTTATTCATGAGCGGTTCCGCCGGCCACCTGCTCGAACTCCGTCGCCAGATCGAGGTCCTTCTGGGTGATGCCGCCGGACTCGTGCGTGGTCAGGCTTATGTCGACTGTTTTGTAGGCGTTGGACCATTCCGGATGATGGTTCGCACGTTCCGCGCAAAGCGCGGCCGCGGTCATGAAGCCGAAGGCCTGGACGAAGTCGCGGAAAACATACGTCTTGGTGAGCTTGCCCTCCGCGATCGACCAGCCGTCGAGTGTCTCGAGCGCGGTCGCTACGGCGTCCTCGGCGAGCAGTGCCGGTGGCTGGCGCATGGTGATCTCCTCAGGCGCATGGGGTGGTTGCACGGGGCGACAATGCGCCCATTGTAGCCTCGCCTAGCCTGCGGTCGACGAATCGCTTGACATCCGAACATTTGTTCTGTACACTTCTGCCATATCCCGGTCGTCGCGGCGCCCAACCCCACCACCCACCCTCGGGCGTCGCGGCGATCGGGACCCTTACTCTCAAGTACCCGGCGCCCCCAGCCCAGCGGACATAGATTAGACCGCTCCCCTCCGGGTCGCACGCTAAGAGCGGCGAGCTCATGTCGGCAACTCGATCGATCGCCATCCCACGGACTGCCCAACCGACTATCCCACGGACTGCCCAACCGCCGCCCGGCGGCCGTGATGCTATCGCCGCTATCCCACCGGCGACCACACCTGCGACCACACCGGCGACCACACCTGCGACCACCCCGGCTACCACACCGGCGATCCCATACACCATTTCCCCGCCGCCCGGCGGCCGTGATGCTATCGCCGCCCTCGCCGCCACCGTCAACCGCCGTTTCGACGCGCCCGTCGTTCGTGTCGGGGCCGCGCCGACGGAGTGGGCGGCGGTGCCGACCGGCTTCGCCGCGCTCGATGTTGCGACCGGGCTCGGCGGCTTCCCGCGCAGCCGGATCACGGAGCTGATCGGGCGCCCGACATCGGGGCGCGAGACGATCGCTGCGCGCACAGCGGCCGGGGTAAGCCTGGGCGGCTTCGCGGCCTGGATCGACGTCAGCGGCGCGCTCGACGTAGCCCACCTCGCCGAATGCGGGGCGGACCTCGACCGGCTCTTCATCCTGCGCCCGCCACGCCCGCTCGACGCGCTCGCTATCGCGGACAGGCTCATCGCCGCCGGGCGCTACGGCGTCGTCGTGCTCGACGCGCTGCCGGACCTGGATGGAGACGCCGTGGTGGGAGCCGGAACTCGGGGCAACATCGACGGCGCCGTCGAACGCTTCCTGCGCATCGTCACCCCGCGGCTCGGCCGCTCCGAAACGGCGCTCGTCGTCCTGGCGGCCCCCGAACATCCGCACCGGGCGCTCGCGCATGCCGCGGCGCTGCGCATCGCGCTCCTCAAAGTCGGCTTCCTGCGCCGGGGCGGGGTGTTCCGCGGCTGGCGCACCCGCGCTCAAGTGCTCAAATCACCGGGCCTACAGGGCGGAGAGTCGGGACTGGAGGTATGGGTCGGATGAGCGCTCCAGACCGGATGATCCCGGCGCAGCAACCCCGTCCCCGGAAGGCATCGGCGCGCGAGGCACCGGCCCGCATCGCATGTATCCACCTGCCAAGCGTAGCGATCGGGCTTGAGCTGCGCGATGAGCCGACGCTCGTGGCACGGCCGATCGTCATCGAATCGGCGGGGCCGGGCACGCGCCTCGTCCAGGATCTTTCGCCCGCCGCGCGGCGCGCCGGCGTCACTCGCGGCATGCCGGTGAGCCAGGCTCGCAAGACATGCCCAGATCTCCTGGTGCGCCCCGCCCGTCCGGAGGCGTATCGCGATACCTTCGCGCTGATGCTCGGGGTGCTCGGCGAGTTCACGGGCGACGTCGAACCGATGGGCTACGAGCACAGCTGGCTCGCCGCGTCGGATCTGGTGCCGCGCGCGGGCCGCGAAGCGACGCTCGCCGACGAGATCCTCGGCCGCGTCCAGCACGAGACCGGCCTGGCCACGCGCGTCGGCATCGCGCACGGCAAGCTGACCAGCCGAATCGTCACGCGCTACCTCGAACGGCGCGACGCGATGGTCCTGCCCGCCGGCCGCGAGGTCGTCTTTCTCGGCGGACTCGCGACGGGCTACCTGCCGCTCGCCGCGCCGACCCGACAACGGCTCGCCCAGCTCGGCCTGACGAAGATCCACCAATACGCCGGGCTGCCGAGCGGGGGCATCCTGCCGCGCTTCGGCTACGAAGGCCTGCGCGCGTGGCGGCTAGCCCACGGCCATGACGACCAGCGCATCCGCCCGTGGCGCGAGGAGCCGCCGCTCGAAGCGGCCCAGGTCTTCCTCGAACCCATCGCCAACCACCGCAGCCTGCGCCACCACGCCGAACGCCTCGTCGAGCGCATCGCCGGCCCGCTCGCCGCTGAGTTCCGCATGGCCTCGGAGATCGGTCTGCGCATCACGTTCGAAAGCGGCCACGTCGACACCCGCCGCCGCGAACTCCTCGAGCCGACGGGCCGCCCCGCCACGCTCCTCGCGCACGTCGATGGCCTGATGAAGGCCGTCGAATGGCGCGAACCGGTCGAGCGGATGGAACTCACGGCCCGCGGCCTCTGCCCGACGATCGGGCGCCAGCTCGACCTCTTCCGAAAGGAGCACGAGGACGAGGCGGCGGTCGAAGAGGCGCTCCGCGACCTCCAGGGCCGCTTCGGCGCCGAGGTCGTGCGAACCGGCCGCCTGCTCGACCCGGCCGCCCCGCTCCACGAAAGGCGGGCCATCCTGCGGCCATGGGGGGACGCGGCGGGGACGGCGTAGACGGCGCGGCGCGGACGGTCGGCCCGACCCTCCGGCGCACCCGGTCCCGCTCCGGCACACCCGGTCCCGGTGCTCGCCAGCCGCTCGCTCGTTCCCCCCATCCCATGCGCCACTACGACAGCGGCCTCCCGATCCGCGCGCGCATCCAGGGCGATGGCCAGCCGATCGCCTTCGTCCTCTCCGGCGTCACCCATCGCGTGGAGACGGTCGAGGACCTCCGCGAGCCCCGCCTGGATTGGTGGGCGCCAGGCGGCGAGATCCACCGCGTCTATTGGCTCGTCACGACCCACCGTGGGTTGGTGTGCGAGATCTATCGGGACGTGCCGAGCGGGGAGTGGTTCATGGGGCGGCGATATGATTGACAGGGGCGGTCCGGCAACGCCTACGATGGAACCATTCCCGAGACCGGTGTTATTACGGTGGTTTCGCGGATTTGAGCGGGTCAATGTGACCGTGGAACGACCCCGCTTTCGCGGACAGCCGGGAAACGGTGGCTCAAGCTGGAGTCGGCGGCCATGCTTCACCTCCGTGGGCTGGGTTCTTCTAAGGAATCCCAAGTATCCCAAAGAATGGACTGGCTCGCCGGCTCCAATCGCTCTCTCAACTCAGATCCCGCGCCCGGACCTCCCGACGTGCCCGGTCGGTTTTGGCCACACCCCCGATCAGGTCCGCAGAAGCACACGGGTCGCGAGTGCCAGGTTGTTCTCTCGGTGGCACGATGATGTTCGTCTTGGCAGGCATGTGGTGGTCGTCGTGGTCAGCGAATTAGACGCGACGACCGACGGACTCGGTATCACGCCCGGCAATCCACTGAGTCTCATCCAGGCGTCAGAGACCGGGGACGAGGCGCAACTCCTCAGTTCGTGGTTCGAGGCGCACTGGGCGTCGCTCCCCGCGCAGGATGGCGAAAAACAGCGGTTGGTTGACGCCTTGCGGGCATTGGCAGCCCACGGCGCGCCCTTATCGGCCTACGCGCTCATCCTCCATCATCTGTTCGGCAACCGTGCGGGTTTCTTATTGTCGTTGGGCGATCGCCTGAAACGCGTCTGCATTGGCCGCGATTTGCCGGACGCCGCCGCCTGCGCCCGCTTCGACAAGGCCACCAAGCAAGGCGAAGACATGAAGCACGCGCAGCGCCTGCGCGCGGTCGTCGACGCCTCCGCCGTTGGCAAGACGGAGGAGCGCGCGGTCGCCAGCCTGTTCACGCCGGGCGGCACGCACGCGCTCAAGGGCGAGTTTGCCGGCATCAACGACTTCGAGGTAGTGGCTTTCCTGGTGATCCTGAACGGCGCGAGCTGATGGCACCTAGTAGCATGAAATACCATATTGACAACTTAGAATATCATGGTAAGTTTCAGGCATGATCCTCGGCCGAGATCGCCTACTCGACACCTTGCACGCGGCGCTCGGGCGGCGTCCGGTGGTGGTGCTGACGGGGCCACGCCAGTGTGGCAAGACCACCCTTGCCCGACAGCTCCTCGATCCGGCGGCGTCCACCTACTTCGATCTGGAGGATCCGCGCACCCGCGCGCTGTTTGAGGAGCCGATGACGGTCCTCGAGCCGCTCCAGGGCCTCGTGGTCATCGACGAAGTTCAGCGTGCCCCGGATCTCTTTCCGCTGCTGCGGGTTCTGGCGGACCGGCGCCCGCTGCCTGCCCGATTCTTCATCCTCGGCAGCGCATCGGGCGCGTTGCTACGCCAGAGCTCCGAGAGCCTTGCCGGTCGGGTGGAGCATGTGCGCATGGGGGGCTTCGCGCTCGACGAGACCGGTGCGGAGACGGCCGAGGCGCTCTGGCGTCGCGGTGGTTTCCCCGATGCCCTGCTGGCAACCGACGAAGAGACTTCGGTCCACTGGCGGCGCAACTTCATCGACACCATCCTCGAACGCGACCTGCCCCAATGGGGCGTCCGGGTTTCCAGCACCGCCCTGCGGCGCTTCTGGACCATGGTGGCGCACTACCATGGCCAGGTCTGGAACAACGCCGATCCGGCGCGCGCTCTGGGTGTGAGCGAACCGACCGTGCGCAGCTATCTCGACCTCCTGACCGATGCGCTGGTCCTGCGCCAGTTGCAGCCGTGGCACGCCAATCTGCGCAAGCGCCAGGTCAAGTCCCCCAAGGTCTATGTGCGCGACACCGGGCTGCTCCACGAACTGCTCGGTATCGAGGATCATTCCGCCCTGCTGCACCATCCCAAGCTCGGCGCCTCGTGGGAAGGGTTCGCCATCGAGCAGGTCCTCGCCACCGAAGCGCACACCGAGGCGGCCTTCTGGGCGACTCACCAGGGCGCTGAGCTCGACCTGCTGCTCCGGCGCCAGGGCAAGCTGTTCGGGGTCGAATGCAAACGCGTGGATGCCCCGCGCATGACGCCCTCGATCCAGATCGCGCTCGAAGACCTCGGACTGGAACAGATCGCGGTCGTCTATCCCGGACCGAAGCGCTACGCCATCGCCGACCGTGTCGAGGCGGTGCCCATCACCGATCTGGCGCAACCTGGCCAGCTCTTCGGGAGCACCACTCCGTGAACGCGGCCGACCTCATCGCCGCCCTCGACCTGCCAGCCAGCGCGCGCGTCGAACAGCGCGTGCCGAAGAAGCTGCTGGTGGAGAACGGTGCGCCCACTGCCGCAGACAAGCGCCGCATCAACAAGGGCATCGAGGAGGTTCACTGGCTGGCCGCGCTCAAGCCGACCACCATCGGCGTGCCGGAGCTTCGCGACGCGGCGCGGGAGTATCTTGAGATCGCGGTACTCAGCGCGGTACTGCGTGCAGGCGCCCAGGCCAACCACCTCGCCGAGTTGATCCACCGCGCGGTGCCGTATCCGGTGTTCCTCATCGTTTCGCAGGGCGACGCGCTGGCGCTCTCGCTCGCCCACAAGCGCTGGTCGCAGGGTGAGGCGGGCGCGACGGTGCTTGATGGTGCGCCGGTAGTCGCCGAGCTTGTTGCCGACCTTGGGGCGGGGCAGAATGCGAGTGCCGAGCAGGCGTTCGTGAGTGCGCTGTCCGTGGCCCGCCAGCCGCGTGCCAACTTGTATGCGCTGTACCAGGGATGGATGGACACCGTCGTGTCGCTGCTCGCCGCTCAGGTGACGGGGACGTTTGCGATGGCCGAGTCGCCCGAGCTCGCCGCAGCACGCCGCACCGCGCTCGTGGAGTGCGAACGGCTCGATGCCCAGATGGGCGACCTGCGTGCCGCCGCGACCAGGGAACGGCAAGTCTCCCGCCAGGTGGATCTAAACCTGGAACTCAAGCGCGTGCAGGCGGAGCACTCAGCCGCGCGAGCCAA
>JBCLES010000047.1:0-23996 GCA_038913135.1 Anaerolineae bacterium | reverse complement strand
TCTCTTGCGTCGAAAGGCAGGTTGCGATTGCGCTCGAAGGCTTCCTTTCGGCGACCATGGAACATACCGCAGTCAAGGAGCAAATTCAGGCCGTTTGCGTGCACCAGATGCATCGAACCGGTGACGGTGCGCGCTGCGCCCCAAAATTGAACATGCATCGCTGAGCTCCTTCAGTGAGAGCGTCGAGAACTCATGACGTGTCAGACCAAAGAGTCTATCATACGCTTCGACTTGAACTGCCGACGATCAAGGGGGATAACACTATGTGCCGAAGAGTTCAACCCGATGTAATCCTGGCATTGATCGCTATGCTTTCACTCGGCGTTGCCGCATGTGGTGCTTCCGATGACGACGTTGAGCAGGGGACGGACGGCACCGCCGTGGAGGAATCGGTCGACGTGCCCACAGGCGTCGCCGCTGAGCTGACCGAAGCTCCCGCCGCCCGCTTGTTGGCAGATGATCTGGCGCTCGCCCCTGGCGAATGCACTTCGTTGATCTGGGAAACCAGCGGCGCCTTGCGCGTCTACATCGATGGAGAGGCAGTCGAGGACGTCGGCCAACGCGAGGTTTGCCCTGCGGTCACGACGATGTACTCGCTGCGCGTGCTCTACGAAGGCGACACCGAAGAAGAGCATCACGTGACGATCGAGGTCCTCGTGCCGACCGACGTGCCGACCGACGTCCCGCTGCCGACCGCCATCGCGCCGCCGACTGCCGTCCGCCCGACGACCGTGCCGGCCACCGCCGCTCCGACGGCTGTGCCGACCTCGGCGGTCTCGATCTCTTTCACGCCCGCCAATGGCGCCTTCGAGATCCCGAAGGAAGATCGGTGCACCAGCGTCTCTTGGCAAACGACGGGAGTTACCGCTGTGCAGCTGGAGCGTAACGCTGACGGCCGACGCGACGTCCAGCCGACCGGCACCGAAGAAGCCTGCTTCGGCGAAAAGGAAGTGAAGTACACGTTGTGGTTCAAGCGGCCGGACGGCGCCGAGGACAAGCGGGAGATTGTGATCAAGCGCGAGAACTGAGGTAGGTCCGGGAATCCGATCTTTGATTCGCCTGCCCGCGCCCGAATGCTCTCGTTATGGTGGTGTTCAGGTGAAGGTTTTGTCCTGGCCTAGTCCCATGCCGATATCGAATACCCTTCTAGGCTGAGCGCCGTGGCTGTGCCGACCATGTAAGCCCAGTGATAGCCTGGGTTGTCCGAGACGTATGGCGCCACATTGCAGCTCGTTAGGTCAAGAGGCGGCGGGTTGGCGATCATCTCTTCCAAGACGAGCACCGCCACCGGACGCCAGCGGCTCCATGTCGCGACATCGCCGCGCAGCGCGGCATGGTGCACCAGCCCGGCCGCGACGGCGAGCGTTACGAGACCCGCAGGATGGCCGATCTCAGAGACGTAGATCGGCCAGTCGACCCCAACACCTACTCCGCCCGCAGGGGGAATGGTGTCTTCGCGCTCCACCCGTACGAATTGCGCGCCCGTCTCGCCGCGCCCGCACGGCATGGTCCAGGCTGGATAGCCGCCTACTTCGTAGCCCAAGCGCGCGCCCGGCCGCAGGTCGATAAGGTGATCGCCGCGCGGTCCATGAAACGTTGCTTCGGCTGAGCCTACGATGACAGACCACGCATCGGCGTCGGCGAATCCGTCCCATGGCCGGCCCTCTCCCGCCGGAGATGCCAGCATCGCTGCATTCAAGTAGTACCAAACCGCTCCCATGTACGGAATGGACGGCATGTCCGGCTGATGATTCTCTAGCCAGAGTAAGTTCTGGCCGTAAGCACCGCCTTCCGTTTCCGCATTGAGGGTTCGCGCGAATCCGCCCATGATGGTATCCGGTCGGCCGTCGCTGAGCGCGAGTTCCAGGTAATGTTGGGCGGCGAGTTCGAGGCCCTGGCGCTCGACCGTGGGGATTCGGTCTTCCAGTACGCGCGCGGCCAGCAGCGTGCCGGCGCCCATCCAGGCCATCTCCTCGGCCGGCGAGTTACCGCGATCCGGCCACCACTCGAAGCGATGCGCTAACTCTGAGACGATAGGTCGGCCCGCAAGACTGAGGGCCGGCGCCTCGGCCGCCGTCTTGGTCGTCATGCCGGTGGGACGCCTGACTCCCTCGTCCGTAGCCGGCGTCCGGCCGACGGACCAGAAGTGCGAGCGCCACGCCCTAGCCGTAGCCGAGAGGATTTCCTGAGCGCTTGCGCGTCGTTCTTCATCCAGCGCCCCGATCGAGTGGAGGAGGTCCGCGGTAACCACCACGTCGACCGCCCGCTGCGGGTTCTGCCATACGGCGGCAAGGGTGTCGCGATGGCCGGAGCTCGGCGCATCCTCGGGTCCGTAAACGAAGTCGGCCATCCCGGCCAGCTGGACGTCGAAGTAGGCCAGCGCCCACGCTGTCTCGGTAACGACATCGATGCTGCCGGCGGTCGAGTAGCCGTCCGACCGCTCGGACGGCCCGTGATTCCAATGGTCAGATCCCAAGTTCGGCTTGAACGAGTCGGTCCCGTCGAGCTCACGCGATGCCAACGGATCCCCGGATCCCTCAATCGCAATTGTCGCGCGAGTCGTCGCGCGCCACGCCCGCGCCGCGTGGAACTGGCTTAGCGCACCGGACACCCAGACGTCGCAGGCTCTGCGATGCGCGCCCGGCCCGAACGAATCGGGCAGATCGGGAAAGTCGTGGCACGCCGCTAACACGTTCGCGTTGGCCGATGCAGGCGAAGGGCCGCGATCGTAGGCTGGATATATCGATTCAAGCGGATGTGCCTCAGCAAAGCGCTCCCAAGCTAACCAGGCGAGATCGGCGAGTTCGCGATCGGGAAACGGTAGCCCTTGCCGGTTGAGGTGAGGCAGGTAGACGACGGTCGCGCCGTCGGTCGCCGCGCGATTCGACTCGATCGTGTTCGGAGATCCGGAATCGGATAGGGCGGCTTCTGTCACGCCGCCCTGCGCATCCGACGTAGCCCCCGCGGACTCGACATAAGCGATCAATACGATGAAGCCGAGCGCTTTTGCTCCCGCGCCTGCAATCGCTCTTCTGCCTGGAAATCGGACCATGCGCGGAGTATAGGCCGGTTGTGGTGAAGCTCGACCCTTCGCCTGCAGTCACCAAATCTGCGCGAGATTTCGCCCGCGCCCCTAGCTATACTCACGCGCATGTCGAACAAGGATATCGCCTCGATCCTGACCACGATCGCCGACCTTCTTCAGATCAAAGGCGAGTCCAGGTTCAAGGTGCTCGCGTACCGCAAGGCCGCTGAAAGCCTGCTCGGCTTAGGGCGCGATGTGCGCGCCGTTCACGCGGAAGGTGGACTTGAGGGGATTCCCGGCGTCGGCAAGGCCATCGCGGACAAGATCGCCGAGCTTATCGACACGGGTGAGTTGGCTTATTTCGAGCGCCTGACCGCCGAAGTCCCTGCAAGCCTCGCCAGTCTGCTGCCCGTGCCGGATTTTGGTCCGAAGAAGGTGAAGCTTGTCTGGGAAGCGCTTGGGGTGGTGGATCTGGCCGGGCTAGAGGCGGCGGC
This sequence comes from Anaerolineae bacterium, assembly GCA_038913135.1. GTDB lineage: Bacteria > Chloroflexota > Anaerolineae > Epilineales > Epilineaceae > JBCLES01. The sequence continues at coordinate 20,477 of JBCLES010000047.1, read as the reverse complement.
CACAGCGGGCAAGTTGCGGACGCTACAGGGCATGGGCGAACGGTCCGAAGCTAAAGTGCTCGAAGGAATAGCGGCGCTTTCGCGCAGGTCAGACCGCGCACTTCTAGGCGACGCCATGCCCGCGGCGCTTGAGCTGCTCGAGCTGCTTCTCCAGGCGGGCGGAGTGGAGCGCGCCGAGCTCGCCGGCAGTTTGAGGCGGCGCCGCGAAACCGTCGGCGACATCGATATTCTGGTGGCGACGGGCGACTCTGGGCCGGTAATGCAGGCTTTCGTCAGCATGAGCCGCGTGGGGCGGATCATCGGGCACGGGCCGACCAAGTCGTCCGTGGAATTCGTGGACGGCACTCGCGCCCAACTCTGGGCGCATCCACCCGAGCGCTTCGGGACCGCCCTGCAGTACGCGACCGGATCAAAGGAGCACAATGTCCGGCTGCGCGAGCGCTCGTTGAAGGCCGGCCTATCTCTTTCCGAGCACGCGCTTGCCCGAGAGGACGGCACTGAGATTCTCTGTGCGACCGAAGAAGAGGTCTACGCCGCGCTCGACCTGCCATACATTCGGCCTGAGTTGCGCGAAGATCGCGGTGAAGTTCAGGCGGCGGCCGAAGGTCGACTGCCGATCGGCATCGAAGCTACCGATATTCGGTCCCAACTTCACAATCATTCGACGTGGAGCGACGGCAAGGCGAGCATCAGGGAGATGGCCGATGCCGCAATCGCGCGCGGCCTGAGCGTGCTCGCGATCACCGACCATACGAACAGCCTCGGTATCGTCCAGGGCGTTGACTCCGCAAGCGTGAGGTTGCAACGCGAAGAGATCGACGCAGTGCGGGCAGAGGTCGGCGACCGGCTGATCATACTTCACGGGGCCGAAGTCGAGATCAAGGCGGACGGTACATTGGACTTCGACGACGAAACCCTCGCGTGGCTGGACATCGTCGTCGCGTCGATGCACATCGGGCTGCGTCACAGCCGTGAGCAGGTCACGCAGCGGATGCTCCAGACAGTGAGGAACCCGCATGTCGACATCATCGGCCACCCGACAGGCCGCCTGCTCGGCCGGCGTGAGGGGGCGGATCTTGACATGGATGCCGTACTGGCCGCAGCCGTCGAGTCCGGAGTGGCGCTCGAGATCAACGCCAATCCGATGCGGCTCGACTTGAACGACATCTATGCCCGCCGCGCTGTCGAGTTCGGCATCCCGATCTCGATCAACACTGATGCGCATGCGCCGGAGCATTTCGACTTCATCGAGTATGGGGTGGGTCAGGCTCGGCGCGCCTGGGTCCAGCCTGAGGACGTGATCAACACGTGGCCGTCGGACCGCCTATTAGCGTGGCTGACGGCGCGGGGCTGATCATTCGCGTGAGCCTGCGTCCGGGCTGCACGTCGCGAGGGCAAATGGCGTGCCGAGCGGGATGAACGTCGCTTCTACTGCGCCGAGCCGTCCGGAATTGACAAACATGAATAATTGCTCATCATGTGCTCGACGATGCTCTTTCACTGCGGCTTGACGTCGCCCCCTAGCTCCGAGAGGTTGTCGTGCCCATGGCGGACTTATCCCGGCTCAATGACCCGCTCGACCGCCCAGCCACCGACGCGCGGCTACATACACTTGTCCGCGACGGTGTTCTTCCGACAGATCGGCACGCAGTCGCATGGTCCGCTGCGACGGCCTCGCCGCCCGCTGCCGTTTGGCGCGGCTTCCTCGACTACACGCTGTTGGGCATCGGCGCCGCTCTGATCCTGGCCGGCGTTATCTACTTCTTCGCTTTCAATTGGGATGAACTCGGCCGCCTATCCCGCTTCATGCTCCTCGGTGGCGGAGTTGTCGTCGGAGCTGGCCTTGCCCATCGCTTCGGCCTCGACGGTCTGGCGGGCAGACTGTCGCTTACGGCAGCCGCGGTGCTGGCGGGGGTCCTGTTCGCCATACAGGACCAGGCATATCAGATAGGCACGGGAATGGACTCTCTTCGCGCTTTGGGGCGTTCTCATTCTCCCGTGGGTGTTCACGGCGCGTTTCCCGCCGCTTTGGGTGATCCTGTTCGTGATCATGAACGTGACGCTTGGGCTGTGGTGGACAACGGTGCCATCCGAAGAACCGGATTTCACGATTCCCGTGACGTCTTTCGGTGTGCTAAACGGCTTGCTTCTAGCGGGCTGGGAAATCGCCGAGCGGCGCTTGGGTTGGGCTCGAAGCCCGTCGCGCTGGGTGCCGCGCCTCGTCGGGCTTGCCATGCTGTTGCCGTTGACGCTGGCCACTGTGATCGCGATGTTCGAGCCATCGATCCGGAGTGATTTAGGCGGCGGCAGTGTCGAGGGTATGCTCCTCCTGGGTTGGCTGACGACACCGGCGGGAGCGCTTTGGCTTATCGCGATACTCGGAATCTTCGCGCTATATTCGGGCCGTCGCTTCGGCAGGCTGGCCCACGATCTCTTTCTGCTGGCCGGGGCGGCTGCAAGCGTGCTCGTAATCGCTAACATCGAGCTGGGGCGCTGGATTTTCGATGTCGTGATCGACACATCCAACGACGGCGAAGTGGCGGTCACTATGCTCCTTATCGCGATAACGCTGACCATCCAGGCTGTGCTCTTCGCGGCATGGCTGCGGGCCGAGAACCGGCGGGCCGTCGACGATGGCGACGAGGAGGTGGGGGCATGATCGACCGAAACTCGCTGACCGACGTCCTCGGCATGCTCGGCGGCGACCCAGACCTTGGGGCCGCGCGCACGGCGCTTCGCGAGCGCGAAGGCCAGGATGCTCCGTGGTTCGTGCAGGTCCTTGTGATCGGAGCGGCGTGGGTTGCCGCGACCCTATCGGCCGGGTTCCTCTCCCTCTTCGATCTCGTAACCGAGTCCAACGCTGCGGTAGTAGCTATCCCGACGGCCATTGCGGCGATTCTTCTCAGGCGGGTGGCCCTGAAGAGTGAGGCGGGTCGGGTCCGAACGGATCTCGTCGAACAGATCGCGCTGGCGCTCTCCGGACTCGCGCGCTGGTTCGTCTTCTTCGGCATGGACGAACTCGTTCGACCAGGAGGCCCTTTCTCCGGTCTGGACAATCCGGCTGCCGCCCTCATAGCGCTTCTTGCGCTCGAGTTGCTCTTCCTCGTATTCTACCCAGACCGGCTTCAGCGCTTTCTCGCAACTGGGCTCGCCGGACTCTGGCTCACGCTCCTAGACACCCCTCTCGGCTTCGGGCCATACGCGCGGCAAGCCTATGTCGTCGCGGCCGCGACCGCTGCGACCGCCCTCTGGTTGCGTCCGCCGCCGGCGCGGCTCGCTGCATGGCGGGCGCCCGTCGGGTACGGGCTCGTCCTATTCGCCGGCCTCTCACTTTTCGAGGGCGCTCTGGTCCCAATGGGAGACCTGACGCGCCTCGGCTGGCCGACTACTATCGGCATGGCCGTAGTCTCGCTCTGGATTGCGTGGGATGTGCTCCGGGAGCGCGGAGTGCCGCCGACGTCGCCGCTGGCGCTTGCGGCCTTTGGATCTCTGGCGATCTTGGCGGCGGTGGGCTGGACGGAGCCGGGTTTCGTGGCCGCCGCCGGCCTGATGGTGCTCGCGGTCCACCGCCGCGAACGCCTCCTTTTCGGCCTAAGCATTGCCTTTCTGGTCGCGTTCGGCGTGCACTATTACTACAGCCTCGAGCTCGACCTGATGGCCAAGGCGGGAATCCTCGTCGGCAGCGGATTGGTTTTCCTTGCCGCGAGATGGGGGCTTCTGAGAGCATTCGACGCGCGGGTCACGGGAGACGGCGCGAATCCCACTCCTGAGTCGAGTGGAGGCGTGCGATGAATTCTACGACCGATCGCATCTTGATCTGGGTGGGGACCGCCCTCGTCATCGGCGCTGCACTCTGGCGCGCAGTGCCGCGCGAGCAATTGATCGCGTCCGGTGAGCCGCTTCTGCTTGATTTGGCCCCAGTTGATCCGCGTTCGCTCATTCAGGGCGATTACATGGCGCTCGATTACGCGATCGAGCAGGCGGCCTTGACGGACATCGAGGAGGCCGTGGGCGACGATCCGAATGCGGTTTCCAGCCGGATGTTCAGCCACGATGGTGTCCTGATCCTGACCGTCGACGACAACAAAGTTGGGACATATTCTCGCCTAGGCGATGACTCCGATCTGACGGGCGAAGGTCTGGCACCCGGGGAAATCGCGGTCCGTTATCGGATGAGTTTGGGCAACGTCGAGATCGGCCAGGAACGGTGGTTCTTCCAGGAAGGTCTGGCAAATGTCTTCGAGGACGCGAGGTTCGGTGAATTCAGGGTGGATGCCGCCGGCAGGGTGATCCTCGTCGGCATGCGCGACCAGGAATTCGAACGATTGGGTGAGCCGTTGGCGCGGTGGTGATATCGATGCCGGCGTTCAAGTCTGAAGGGTTCGGAGTGGCGGTGCGCTATGACATGCGAGTCGCGAGCAGCCTCCCGAGCGCATTGATCCAAGGCGAACCCGCTACCGTATCGTGCTTACCCATGGAAAGTGAACTTCGCACTTGCACGGCTTCGACTCGGTCGGAGTCGCGGTTGCGCTGGGCCGGATGATCGATGTTGGCTCAGGCGTGCTCGACGGCCCGATGGTCGGCTCCAGCGTCGGGGTGGCGGTAGCGGTAGGCTCGCGACTTGGCGTTGCCGACAGCGTTGCGTCAGGCGTTGGGACCGTCCCCGCCGGAGTCGGCGTCTCGGTCGGCCCTGGGCTTGTGTCGGCCAGGACGGTGAAGAAAATGGCGCCTTCCGGACCCCAGTGGCCCGCGGGATCGACGGCGCGCACGACCGCGTAATACTCGCCCGGTGCCAGTCCGGTCGTATCGATCTCGACTGCGCCGGTTTCTATCGCGAGATCGAAAGAGCCGTCGACCGGGGACATTGGCAGGGCGGATCCACGGGCCGCGTCCGGCGCGGGGAGCGGCCATGTCGGACCGCCCGTCCCGCCGCCGGTCCCGCCTGCTCGCCCCACCATCACCTCGGCACCGAACACCGTAGAACGTACGCGGCGCGCGTCGATGCGCACGTCGATCCGGAGCAGAGAGCCCGCTTCAACCTCAGCCGGCGGCAAGATGGCAGCAACCTCCGGCCCGCGGATTCGATCGTACGGTCGATCCGAGATACCGAGCGACAGCAGCACCGCGGGCACATTGTCCTCAATCACCCGGTCGATCTCGGCGCAAGTCGAGACGAAGTCCGAGCCCCTGAGTTCGACGACGTAAGCCGGGATGCCGAGTTCGCCATAGCCCCAATCGCGCGTATTTCCGCTCACGGGGTAGAGCGAGTAACTCCAGGCGTAGCCGTTTAGCAGTGTGTAGCGCTGTGCTATCGCGACCAATCCCTCGTCGTTCGGGCTCTTGCGGGTCGTCCAACCCCATGGGACGAGCACCGTTCCGGTCGGGGTGTAGTTGTGAAAGTTGATGAGCATCCCGCTTGTTTCGAGCTGCGCGACGTCGGTGTCGGCCTCTCCGCGCTGGTCGTCGATGATCGAACGCACGAAGGCTTCGTAGGCGTCGATCTCAGGCTCCGATGCCGGTAAGCTGCCGCGATAGGTCTGGTCGCACGGATCGAGGCTGTGGCCCGGCGCTGTCCACTTGAACGCGTGATTACGATTGAGGTCCACGCCGAATTGATTCGCGATCGTGGGCGGCCAGGCGCACATCCGCGCATCCTGGCGTGCGTTCTTGCGCCAATACCACGGCCCGCCGCTATATGGCGCCTCCGTGCCCATTTCGACGAGACGCCGCCCGTCCGGGTTGCTCGCGATCCCCACGTAAATCTCGCGGTGGTCCAACAACCACGTGATCTGTGGATCGCTGCCGTACCCTCCGACCAGGTGCTCGATCACCGCCTGCATAAGCGTGACGGTCGAAAGTTCGCGCGCATGCAGACCGCCATCGATGAAGAGTCGGCCGCTCTTCTGTGCGGTCGAATCACGGCGGGTGACGCGCGCGACGTAAATGTCGTCGCCGGGAATCGAGTCGCCTCCCGGCGTCTCGCATCCGCCTTCGAGCTTGCATAAACTGTCGCCGATATCGATGAGTTCGATGAAGTTGGGATGCTCCGCCGCGTAGGCGTCGAGCCACGACAAGGTCTGGTCGAGAGTCGGGATGCAACTGGGCCAGGCGAGTGGTGCGTCCGGTGCGTCCGCGGTGATCCGGCTATTCTCGCCGGAGGTAGCCAGGGACTCAGCGAGTGACCGGGGCAGAGTCAGACGAGTGGCGCCCGCGTTGATCGGCTCTTCCCAGGCCGGTAACAGAGCGGCGAGACGCGCGGCAGCTCCAGCACTGAGCGTTCCGATGTCCACGACCACGGCAGCGCTGTTCGAGGCGACACCGCCATCGGAGCCGGCTGGATCGCTCCCGCTTACGGACTGCAAGTCAGTCAAAGGTGGCAAATTCCCACTGCCGAACCCGACAACTCGATCTCGCGACTCGTCCGCGGGTACGGTCGGACGCGCTTCGGCCTCGCCGGCGAGCCCGGCAGCTAACGTCGTCGCAATCGCGATCAAGGCGAGCACGTCGGGCCTCACGAAGCACGAGATGCAACCCGTCAAGTTTCTCCTCCGAGCCGAATCCATCATTGGCCATATCACTTCGTATCACTGTCCCGTCAAAAGTATCGGACTCATTCCGTTAAGTCCGACGCGTGTCCGCGCCCTGCCCGAGCTATGCTCATCGAACTGTCCCAGTAACGGCCGGCCGCAGCGCGTTCCCCCACACAGACGGACGAGGACCGCACGGAACGATGATCGATCCTATTCATACAGACCGTCCGCGCCAATCGGCGCGAGCCACCACCAACGGCGCGAGAGCACCCCTCGTTCACGCGCCCGAATGCGCCGTTTCAAGGTACGACCTATGAGCGGCGCCGACAGCCTCCGTAACACGGCGTCGCGCGGCAGCGTTGTAGTCGGTGAAGTTGCAGTTACCGAAAGAGATGAAGTGGCCGAAAACCTTGACATTGAGCGCGGGCTCGCGGCCCGCGCGGCGGGCGGAGATCGAGCCGCGTACGGCGGGCTGTATGAGCGATATGTCGACAAGATCTATCGCTACATCAGCTACAAAGTAGCCGATCGATCCCTTGCGGAAGATCTGACAAGTCAGACCTTTCTCAAGGCGTGGGACGCCATTGGCGACTACGAGTGGCGCAACCATCCGTTCGGCGCGTGGCTCTTTCGTATCGCGCACAATCTGGTGGTCGACCATCACAGGTCCAAACGCGAAGTGGTGACACTCGACGACGCGTCGAGACAACTCGAGCACAAGGCCAGTCAGGACGAAATACGACCGGAAAGGATTCTCGCAGAATTGATTTCATCCGCTCGAGTGCGCAGCGCGATAGAGCGGTTGACCGAGGAGCAGCAACAGGTGTTGTTTCTCAGATTTTTCGAGGGCATGTCGACAGGGGAGGTAGCAGAGCTGATGGGGAAGAGGCGCGGAGCGATCCGGGGACTTCAATTCCGGGCCCTTTCCGCCTTGCGCGATCTACTCCACCGCGAGCAGGACGAGCTGGTCTGGTGATGAGCGAGCGCGCTGGGCAGGACGGGGACCCAAGGCTTCTCGAGGCATGCCTCGAGCGGATGAGCGTGGGCGATGACATCGCTTCCGTTCTTGCCGCCTGCCCCGACCCCGCGCTGGCCGATATCATGCGGCCGCTCCTTGAGATCGCCGCCGTCATCGGCCTCGACGGCGCGCGTGCCGACCGTCCGTCGGCGTCGTTCAAGGCTGATCTCAGCGCTCGTATCGCGGCGGCTCCCGCCCCATCGAGTTTGAACGCGTTCGAAGCGACCGCCGAACAGACGGCGCAGCCTTCCATGCCGGGGATCTCAATTACGGACGAAGGCTCGCCCACCTCACAACTCGTCAGTGCGTTGGACTCTTGGCTAACGGCCCGCGAAGTGGCGCGGCCTGCAGGCGCTTCGTTCGACGCCATGCCGGACGAAACGGACGAACTCGCCCCGCTACTCGATCTGGCGACGACACTGAGCCGTGACGGAGCTCGGGCTCATGGCCCGTCAGCTCAATTCAGGACCGAACTGGCCCGCCGACTCGCAGAGGCGCCGGCGCCACGTTCGGTGCGAGACGATTGGCGCGCTCCCTCTAGCTTCTTCCGGCGCTTGTGGCATAGCACTGCCTTCATGGCCACCGGGGCGGCGACAGTGATTCTCTGCCTCGGCGCGGGTGTCACCTACGCATCGGCGAGCGCGCTTCCCGGCGAATTGCTGTACCCCGTGAAGCGTTCCGTTGAATCTGTCCGGCTGGCAGTCGCATCCGACGGCGGAGCGATGGATCTCAGACTCGATTTCGCCGAGAGGCGGCTAGCAGAGGCTATCGGCTCGCCGGAGGTCTCGGGCGAAGTGCTCGCTGAGTTCAGCTATCAGATTTCGGCCGCCCTTGCGATTGTCGACGCCTCGATCGCGGCAGGCGCGCCCCGTGAATTAGTTGCGGCACCGCTTGTGGATTGGTTGATCGCAGCCCGCCGAGAATTGATCGTATCGCAGGCCGGCCTGCCGCCGATGGCATGGCGCGGCGCGCGGGCTCTGCTCGACGAGGCAATTGTCGCCCTAAGCGGAGGCGGGGTCCTCACAGGGCATGCGGTTTGGCGATTGTCAGAACCCTCGGCCGTGCTCGCGCTTCGCGAAGCGCCTACACATCCCTGGGCATGGGAAAGATTGCGCGCCGGGCGTCCGATCGTAATCGTGCCTCCGCTGCCCTCGCCGCTGGATTCTGTGCCTTCATCCACGCTCGCGACGGTCTCGGGCGTGTCCGCGTCACTTGCTAGCTCTATAGCGGCAAGCGCGCCGCCGTCAGCCCCGTTGTACACAGAGTCTCGGAACTCGACGCCCGGGGGTATGCCCTCTGCTCGACTGACAGGCGGTCAGCCGGCACGGGCCCCAACCGCTGCGCGGCTCCCGACCGCGATGCCGACGGCCACTCCGGCTCCACCCATCCCGACGGAACCGCCTACCGTTGCGCCTCCGACGGCTATCCCGCCGACCGAGCTTCCCCCTCCACCGACGATCCCCCCAACCGCCACGCCTAGGATCGACCTGCCTCTGCCAGCACGCCTGGAAGTATACTGTGACCCGGAGACGGTAGAGTCCGCAGGCTCGACGATGTGCCACGTGACGCTCCCGGCACCGGCAATGCCCGGCGAAGTCCAATGGTCGGCCAGTTTCGGGCGCATCGATGTACCCGATTCGGACGTGCCAACCGAAGCGATCTTCACCGACAACACCGGAATGTCGGGCGTTGCCAAGCTGATCGTGACCATCACCGTCTCGTTCACACCGTCAGACGGACCGTCGTCCACGGGCACAACGGAAGTCTTCATTGTGCCGCGGCTCGGTGGCGAGGACGGTTGATCGAATGAACACGTCGAGGGGACGGCGCGGGGGAGCGACGATGGACGCGGGATTAAATGGAAGAAGATTGTCGCGGCGGGCAACGCCTTTGATCGCGTCGCTCGCGGCGTCTATCGCCTTCGTCTTGGGCTCTTGGGCGACCGTCGATGCAGACTTGGATCTCCCGCGCCCAAGCGATGTCGCGGAGCTTGGACAGGCTGGAAGCGGGATCGCACCGGAAGGCACTTCCGAGAGCTTGAGTGGACGACTCGAGAACTTGGTCGTCGGCTGTTCGCCGTCGAATGCGGCGCTCTACGAATGCGGGACGGGGACATCGATCGCCCTGCGCTCCTTGACCTCACTCGATCCTTCGCTTTTCGGACGCGAAGTCAGTGTCGAAGGCTATTGGGCGGATTGTTCGGGGGGCGCCGGGCGCTACTTCGTCATTGAAAGCGTCGTACCGACGCTCTGCGGCGCCCCGACGCCGACGCCGGCGCCCACTCCGATCACGACACGCGACAACCTGGCGTTTCGCGCCCCGGTGACGGCATCGGGCGATGTGCCGGGCAGGATCAAGGAATATCTGACCGACGGTGATCCGGTGAGCGAATGGCATGCGCCCGCGGCCGAACTTGTATACGCCTCGATCGATTTGGGCTCCGAACGTGCCTTCAACAGCTTCGTGTTGCGCTGGGGAGAGTCTTACGCCACGCGCTTCGCGATCTATGTCTGGGACACCCGGCTGGGCGAAAAGGGCGATTGGCATCGCGTCCACTTTGTGACTAGTGGACGAGGCGGTGACGAAGAAATCACCATCGCACGCGCGGACAGCCGTTACATACTCCTTTGGATGGTTGACTCCTCCACTCCCGGGGACGGCTTCGACCTGCGCGAATGGGAGGTCTACGGAGTCGACGCGCCGAACATGGCGCTCGGCTGCGCGGCTCACGTCTCATCCGCAGGCGCAGGATTCCCCGGTTGGTTCGCGAACGACGGAAACCTGGGCACGCAATGGGCCTCCGACGTCGATATCGTCCCGGCCGACCGCACCCCATACATCTATGTCCGCTGCCCGACCAGGATCGACTTCTCGACGCTCCGACTCTTCTGGGATGACGAATCGTGGCCGCGTTATTATCGGGTGGCGTTTTACCAGGACGGCAACTTGCTCCCGATCTGGTTCAGCGCCGACAACCCCGACGGCGGACTGGATTGGTTCTCTCTACCATCAGAGATCTCAATCGATACGGTTCTGGTCTTCGTCGATGTGAAGCGGTCCGGTTATCGCGGCGTCCGTCTTGGCGAATTCGAACTTTATGGCCTTCCGGCGCGTGAGATGGCCGGAGTGGATGGTGCGTCCAGCGTCGATGTGCTCGATCGAGCGCGACATGGAGGCTTTCGGTTGACGGGTGGGAACATGAGTTTCGGCATAGGCGGCGCGCCGGGCATTGGTCGTGATCTTGGAGCTGGTCCCCGCACCGGCTCCGGTTTCGACTCCGGCTTCGAATTCGACTCCGACTTCGACTCCGGCCCTTCCTCCGGCTTTATGAATCCAACTTCGTTCGAGCGTCCACCCCAGCACTTGAGTCAATAGGCACCCTGAATCGAAACGTAGCGCCGCCTCCCGGCGTCGGCTCATAAGTTATATGACCGCCGTGCGCTTCGATGATTTCGCGGCAGACCGCTAGGCCAAGTCCGGTGCCGGGCACGCCGCCCACCTCGCTAGCATCGACAAGTCGCTGGAAAGGCTCGAAGATGCGTTCGACCGCGTCTTCCGGCACGCCAGGGCCGTGATCCACTACCGCGACATCGACCGCCGGCTCCGACGGGAGCGGTCCGTCTGGGATAGCGCCGCCTTCGGCCGTGACGATCCGCACCTCGATGTTTCCGCCCGCCGGCCAGAACTTAATCGCATTGTTCAATAGGTTGACCAGCACCTGTTCGATACGATCCGGGTCGGCAACGATCTGCGGTACTCCGTCGGCCACCCAAACGTCGATCTCATGCTTCGCCGCTCGCGAGCCTACGTCGGTTGCGACGGTTCGCGCGAGGGCGGGCAGGTCAAACGGCTCGCGCGTGAGCGCGAATCCGGAGCCGACACGCGCAAGCTCGGTCACTTCCTGCATCAGGCGGGCCATAAGACGCGCCTTGTCTATCACTTGTGAGGACCAATACACGATCCTCGCGCGATCCGCCTCCGGGCGGTCGTGAAGTAGGTGGGCGAATCCGAGGACGCTTGTCAGAGGGGTGCGGATCTCGTGCGTGATGACTTCGATCGCCGATCGAAGCCGGTCGCGCGCCTCGCGCGCCCGATCGCCTTCGGCCCTGAGCTGCCGTTCGAGGCGGGCTCTGGCGCTCACATCCTGAAGGGCGAGCAGTATGCCGTCGCCGCCCGATCCGGCAGCGCCGAGCGGGATGAGCGCCAAACTATGGAATGCCTCTCCCAGATCTTCGCCCAGACGGATGCGTCCGACATTGCCGGGCGTGCCGCGGAGCGCTGCCTCGAGCACGTCGCGTGCATTAGGCCGACCTAGGGCGGGGATCACGCTGATCGCGTGCCGGCCGATAACATCCTCGGTCGACAGGCCGAGCATGCGGCAGAACGTCGGGGCCGCGCTCTCGAAGCGGAGCTGAGCGCCAAGCGTGGCGATACCGATCGGATCGGTGCCCATCGGAGTGCCCGCGGCCAGCGCGGCGGGCGGAGGCTCGACGTCGAGGCGTGTCTGTTCGATCAGGAGCCCGGCGGCATCGGAGAAGATCGAGGCCCGGCCGCGAGCAGAGAGTTCGAATGGCTCGGGTCGGCGGCGGGCGAGTTCGAGCACACCGATCACGCTGGATCCCGCGCGGAGCGGTGCTCCCAGGAATGCGCGCACGGGTGAATCGTTGTCGTTGTCGCCGGCCCAGTCCGGGCGGCGACGGATGGCGCGCGGGTCCAGGAGCACGTCGTCACTGACCAGCGTGCGGCCCTCGGACGCTACTATGCCGACGAGCCCTTCGCCAGGGCCGAGCCGGTGCCCGAAAGCCGCCTCCGGAAAGCCTTGAACCGCCTCGAGAACCAGATCGCCCTCTTCGTCTAAGAGGTAGATTGCCGCACCGTCGGCGTGCAGGGCGTCCATCGCGACGTCCAGCAGGCCGCCCAGAGTCACATGTAGGTCGCGCCGTGGGATGGTGCGTGGCCGCGAACGAGAGTCGGGCATGCGGCGCATGATACCATGGCGCGGATGGTCAACGGCGTTCGACGCACCTCGTCTATAATCGATCATGCTATTGCCGGGACCGCGTCCGAGACACGCTCGGACGTTCAGCCAGGGCTCGGAAAGTTCCAGAGTTGAGTTCATGGACACGACGATCCTCGTGGTCGACGACGACAATGCCATCCGCGAATTGGTTCGCGAGTTCCTGAGTGAGCTCGCCGATCCGCCGACCGTTACTGAGGCAGGGACGGTCGAAGAGGCGATGACGCGCTTCGAAGCCGACTCGCCCGACTTGATGCTGCTCGACATGCGGCTGCCCGACGGCGACGGCCTGGATGTGCTCGCGCGCATCCGCGCCACTGGCTCGACCGTGCCGATAGTGGTGATCACGGCGGATTCAAGCTCTTCGCGTACCATCCGCGCGGTCCAGGGCGGGGCATGGGACTATCTGGTCAAGCCGTTGGAGCCTGAAACCGTGCGCTTGGTCGTCGAGCGCGCTCTGGCCCATCGGACGCTGACCGAGACGATCCGCTTCTTACAGGAGACGGTGGCTGAGCGCGACGTGCCGGAAAAGATCGTTGGCTCGAGCGGCCCGATGCAGGCGGTCTACAAGCTCGTCGGGCGCGTGGCGTCAAGCGACGTGCCTGTTCTCATCACCGGCGAAACGGGAACGGGTAAGGAGCTGGTGGCGGAGACGATCCACGAGAATTCGCGCCGGCGCAGGGGTCCGTTGGTGCGCGTCAATTGTGCAGCTTTGCCGGAGACGCTACTCGAGAGCGAGCTCTTCGGGCATGAGCAAGGCGCTTTCACGGGGGCGATCGACCGGCGCAAGGGTCGTTTCGAGCTGGCGGACAAGGGCTCGATCTTCCTCGACGAGATCGGCGAGATGGAGCCGAGCACGCAGAAGAAACTCTTGCGGGTTCTCCAAAGCGGCCGCTTCGAGCGGGTCGGAGGGCAGGCGACGATCGAAGTCGACGCGCGTGTGATCGCGGCGACGAATATCGATCTCGAGGCGGCGGTGGCAAGCGGGCGTTTCCGCGAGGATCTGTACTATCGGCTCGATGTAATACGGATCGACATGCCGCCGCTTCGTTCTAGGCGCGACGACATCCCGGCGCTCGTCGCCCATTTCCTTGACAAGTACCGACCGGGATCAGGACCGGCGAAGAAGATCAGCGAAGAGGCAATGACGCGCCTGCTCGAGCACGATTGGCCGGGCAACGTCCGACAGCTCGAGAATTCCATCCAGCGGGCGGTCGTGCTTTCCCGCGGCGAGGTGATTTCGGAGGATGACCTGGATCTGGACGGAGCGCCGCCGATCCGAACTGACCTCGTCCTGGACCCGGCAGCGCTTGTGCAGGAGGGTCTTTCGCTCGAAGCGGTGATCGCGCGCGTTGAACGCTCACTGGCAGCCGAAGCCCTCCGCAGTGCGAAGGGCGACGCTCTGGAAGCGGCGAAGCTGCTCGGGATCACACCGCAACGCTTCGAGCGGGCGCGGCACGCTGCACCGGATCGCTCCGGAGAGGATGATCGATGACGCGCGGCGGTATGGGCATGGGAATGGGGCAGAGCCAGAGCCAGCGACAGAGCATGGATATGCGGCCTTCCCCAAGCCTGATCGCCTTCACCGAGATACTCCAGATGAGCAGCCAGCAGCTCCAAGGCTTGATCTTGCGCGAGGCGGCGGACAATCCGGCGCTCGATCTGAAGGAGATCGAAGTCTGCCCGCGCTGTGGCGAGCCCGTGATGCCGAACGGTCGATGTCTGCGCTGTCGGAGCGGAGACGAAATGATCGATGCCGCCCAACACGATGTGGCTGAAGCCGAAGAGGACGAATACGACGCATTCCGCACAGTCGCAGACCAGCGCAGTCTGCAGGAGCATCTTCAGGCAGAACTCGCTGTGGCGCTTGACGACGACGACATCGAGATCGGCGAATACTTGATCGGCGAGCTCGACGAGCGTGGCTTCCTCAGCCCGCGGATCATCGAGCGGGTGGCCGGTTCGCTCCGAGTCGATGCTGCGCGTGTCGAGACGGTGCTCCATGCCCTTCAATCGATAGGGCCGTTGGGCCTCGGGGCCAGATCGGTGGAGGAATGTCTCGGCATCCAGCTCGATCGATGGGAAGAAGCCGGCCAGGGCCACCCGCTTGCCCGGGCGCTCGTCGGCGAACATCTCGAAGACCTGGCGCATGGACGCTTCGCGCACATCGCCGGCGTGCTCAATTCAACATCGGAAGAAGTGGTCGCGGGCCGCGACTACATTCGTACCCACCTCAGACCCTACCCCATCGCCGAGCAGACGGACCTTGAGCCGTGGGAGCGGCAAACTGGGCCTGGCAGCCAGGCGCCGGACGTCGTGATACGCCGCGACGAGCGCGGGACGCTGACGGTCGAAGTCATAGAGTCGCGCCGCTACAAGCTGTCGATCGATCGATCATACGATCGGTACGTGGCGCGACTTGAGGAAGGAGGCGTCCGAACGGGGGCAAAGAAGTCTGCGGAAGAGAACGCTGAACTTGGGCTTTCGAGTACCGATCACGCTCGTGAAGCCGCGAAGTCAGGCGATTTCAAGGCGGATGGGAATGGTCCGCGCCTGAGCGAAGATGACATGGGCCACATCCGGGACCACGTGGAGCGGGCGCGCCAATTTCTTTCGCACATCGATGAGCGCCGGCGCACGGTGAGCCGCGTGACGGCTTACGTCGTTCGGCGCCAGGAGGAGTTCATTCGCCGCGGCCCGCGGGAACTAATTCCACTGACCCGCGCCGAGGTGGCGGAGGCGTTATCGCTTCACGAGTCCACCGTCAGCCGAGCGACGGCGGGCAAGTACGTCATGCTGCCCAACCGGCAGGTGATCCCTTTCTCCAACTTCTTCAAGGCAGCGCTTTCGATACAGGATGTCTTGCGCGAGCTTGTCGAGAAAGAGGACCGACCGCTGACCGATACGGAATTGGCCGAAATGCTGGCGATGCGCGGCTATAGAATCGCGCGTCGAACGGTGGCGAAGTATCGGGGGCAATTGGGTATCTTGCCTTCGTCGCTTCGTTGAGACGGAAGCCTCGGGCTCGGACCGAAGCCTCGGGACCAGACCGACGCCCTGAAATCAGACTGCCGCTATTCCAAGATCCAGGTGTCGACGTCGCGATCGTAGCTGAGCAGCCCGTCTTCGAACCAGATGCTGAGTTCGCGCGCTGCATCCTCTGAATTCGCCGAAGCGTGGATGAGGTTGCGGCCGACCTCGAGCCCGAAGTCCGCGCGTATCGTGCCCGGGGCAGCCTCGGCCGGCTTCGTCACGCCGACGGTCGTGCGGATGAGTGCGATAGCACCTGGGCCCTCCAATGCCATCACCACGACAGGGCTGGAGGTAATGTACTCGAGAAGGCCGGGGAAAAAGGGCTTGCCCTCGTGTTCCGCGTAGTGGACCTTGGCTAGTGACTCGGGAACCTGAAGCATCTTCATGCCGACCAGCTTCAGCCCGCGGCGCTCTAATCGCGCTGTGATCTCGCCGACAAGCCCGCGCTGCACGGCGTCCGGCTTCAGAACGATTAAGCTGCGTTCCATTTCCGATTCCTTAGGTGGAGCGTCGGATTATCGATTGCAGAACCCAGCGGGTCAACCGATCGTGGAGGGCCAAGTCCCAAGGCGGTGCTCGCTTAGCGGTAAGCCCGGAGACGCGACGCTTCAGCATGCAACGCTAGCGTTAAGGCGAAAAAGTCCGTATTCTTGCCGCGATTTCAATCCTTCCAACCTGCCCGCGCATTCCAAAGTCGTCGTCAAGTGGCTGTAGATCGGCAGCTTGCGGAGTCGTAACCCGTGAGCGGATCGGCGGGTCACTTCACAGGACATCCCCCGACGACATCCCCCGACGAGGTAATTTCATGAGCCCCAAGCCCACGACCCCAAGTCCGTACACCAAAGCGTTCATCAAGGCGCAGGTGGAGCGCATCAAAGCTGAGCGCCGGTTGATTCTTGAAGAGATTGCGACCGATGCCGAACAGATCAAGGAGCTGGAGCGCTCCGGCGACGAATCGGCCGCCATAGACGAGGTTGCGGTGACCCTTGCTGAGAAGGAAATCGGCCACACTCTCGTCGAGGCGGCGATGGTCACCCTTGAGCACATTGATCTCGCGCTAAAGAACGTGGACGAAGAGACATATGGCTGGGACCCGAAGAACCAGGTCTGGATCCGGGAAGAACGTCTAGGGGCCCTGCCGTGGGCGACCGAGGAGATCATGAATGCCCAGGTGGATGAGACTGGGGACGTGACGCCGCCTTCAATCTGAGCCTGGAAAGGACGGATGTGGTGTAGGTGCGTGCCCGAGTCTTCGGTGTCTCTGATAGGTCACTGCAATCGAAACGGTGCTGTAGCGGCATTTCTTTAAGATTTCTTATGTCTTGACATTGCTCCGCTCCCTATGGTATCCTCGCGCCTGCACACGGTCTTTTTTGCCGCCTCGAACCGCGTCCCGCGGCGTTGCGGGACCCCACCCCGGACCACCGTCGAGGCGTCCGTGACACCAGGAGGAATCCGGTATGAGCCAGCTCACGCGCGTCTGTGGCCGCTTTGCGGTCCTCACGCTGATCGGGGCGGCGCTCGGGCTCGCGGCGCCTGCTTCCGACGCCTTCGCCAACGTTCTCCAACAAGGGAACGGGGCGACCGTCTCCATCTCACCGCCCGATGAAACAATCGGCTGCGATGAGACCATCACCTTGGACGTCCGCGTCACCAATGTCGAGGGCCTATACGGTATCGACTTCCGAATCAGCTACGATCCTTCGATCGTGGAAGTGGTCGACGCCAGCAACGAGCAGCCCGGTGTACAGATCCAGCCCGGAACTTTTCCCGATGTCGGGGGCGGCGCCGGCTTGATCCAGGTCAACAATGTCGATACCGGTTCGGGCGTAATCAGTTATGCCGCGACCCTTATCAATCCTTCTCCGCCGGAGCCCGGCACCAGCGGCGTCGCGGGGCAGATAACATTCCGGGGCATCTCCGGGGGGACTTCGGACATCGCCTTCGTATCCGTTATGCTTTCGGACCAGCCGGCACGGCCGATCGAGGCCACACCAATCGATGGCCGCCTTGTCGTTCGCTGTGACGGTGGCCAGGCGACGCGAACTCCCCGCCCAACGGTTGTGCCCGGAAGTACACCCACGGTACGCCCTACACGCATTCCCGGCGGCGATCCCACCCCGGTGCCACCGCCCGGCAAGACATGTCACCATCTGGTCGTTGCCGGCAACACCCTTTACTCGTTGGCGCGAACGTATAACATGTCCGTCGCGGCCTTCCTGGCCGTCAACAACCTGAAGAACCCTGATTGGATCTATATCGGTCAGAAGCTCGTGATCCCCGGCTGTGACGGCCAAGGCCATCCTGGACCTGGACCCGGCCCAGGTCCAGGCCCTGGTCCAGGCGCCCACTGTTACACCCACAGAATCTCCTACGGTGAGACCCTGTATCGCATCGCTCTCAACACCGGCGACTCCGTGTACGGTATCGCGACGCGGAGCGGGATCGTGAACCCGGAGTTCATTTACGAAGGGCAGCGCATCACGGTCTGTCCCGGCGGCGGTTACGGCAGCCCGGGCCCATATCCCAAGCCAAAGCCGGGTTGCAGCAGCACGCACATTGTGAAGCCGGGCGAGACGCTTATCGGCATCTCCCTCTGGTACGGGAGCCCGGTATATGTGCTCGCGCAGGTGAACCACCTGATCAACCCGAATCTGATCTATGCGGGCATGACCCTTTGCATTCCGTAGCGTTCATCGGATCCCGATCCCGATGAGAAGAGGGGGCCACCGAGAGGTGGCTCCCCTCTTTTTTGGCTCGAACGCCTGACTTCGGATGGAACCCGATTGAAGCAAGGGAATCGATCCGTTTCGGCGCCGGCTTGCGCCGCACCGCGACCCCGTTACAATCGAACCAACAGCCCGCGCGACCAGCGGTGGGCGACGTTTGGGAGAGTTGAGCGTGCCGGACTGGGGCGGATGGGCGGCATACGCAAGCGCTGATCTGGGCGTTCGCCTGGCCATAGGGGTCGCGCTCGCGGCGCTGATGGCGGGCGGCGGCTGGGCGACCAAAGCGCTCACCGCCGGCGGAGCAGCCGCCGCACTCGTCGTCGGAGCGTGCGTCTTCGGTCTCGGCGGGCCGGAGTGGGGGCTGCTCATCGTCCTCTTCTTCGTCACCTCCAGCGTCGCTTCGAAATGGCGGGAAGAGGAAAAAGCGCGACCGGCCGAATTCTTCGCCAAGAGTTCGCGACGCGACGCGGGGCAGGTGCTGGCCAACGGGGGTATCCCCGCTGCCCTGGCCATTCTAGGCACGCTCGCGCCTCAATCGCCCGGTGTGTTCGCCGCTTTCGTCGGAGCCGTCGCTGCCGTGACGGCCGACACCTGGGCCACCGAGATCGGCCTGCTCAGCGATGCTGAGCCTACCTTGATCACCACCGGCGAGCTCGTCCCGCGAGGCACATCGGGCGGAGTAACGTTGATCGGCTCACTCGCCGCTGCCGCCGGCGCGGCGACCATCGGACTCGCGGCCGCGAGCCTGTACATGGTGCGGGATCTAATCGCCTTCGGTGCTCTAGATGTCCGGTTGCTGGACCCATCGGCTTTGCGACTGCTGCCGGTCTCCGCCGCCGCCGGATTGACGAGCGCCGCGGTGGATAGCTTCCTGGGCGCGACAAAACAAGCGATCTACTTTTCGGCCCGCGCTCAACGCGAGACGGAGCGCCCGACCGAGCCGGATGGTACTGAAAACGAACTGATCCGCGGCTGGCGCCGGCTCAACAACGACATGGTGAATCTCTTGTCTAGCGCGGTCGGGGCGGTTGTCGCCTGGTCGCTCTACGGAGCACTGTAAGAGGCGGCGACTCGGCGACCCTGGTCTGACCCTCTTACCCTGAGTCGCGCATCCCCATCGGAATCCGCAGCCCGTTCGCCCGTGCGGTCTCGATGGCCGTTGGGTAGCCCGCGTCCGCGTGCCGCAGGACACCGATCCCAGGATCGTTCGTCAGTACGCGCTCCAACCGGCGCGCCGCGTTATCCGTGCCGTCGGCGACCGTCACCTGGCCCGCGTGTTGCGAAAAACCGATCCCGACGCCGCCGCCATGGTGAAAACTGACCCAGGTCGCGCCGCTCGCCACGTTCAGCATCGCATTCAGAATCGGCCAGTCGCTCACCGCGTCGGAGCCGTCAAGCATCCCCTCGGTCTCGCGTCGCGGGCTGGCAACGGAGCCCGTGTCCAGATGGTCGCGCCCGATCACTATTGGTGCCGTGATTTCGCCGCGCGCCACGGCAGCGTTGATCGCCAAACCGGCCTTCGCGCGTTCGCCCTGGCCGAGCCAACATATCCGCGCCGGCAGCCCCTGGTACGCCACCCGTTCCCGCGCCAGTCGAAGCCAACGCTGGAGCGGGGCGTCATCAGGAAAGAGTTCGCCCACAAGTCGATCCGTGACATCGATGTCCGCGGGGTCGCCTGAAAGCGCCGCCCATCGGAAAGGGCCCTTGCCTTCGCAGAACAGCGGGCGGATGAACGCCGGCACGAAGCCGGGGAAGTCGAAGGCCTCAGCCACGCCGGCATCGAACGCGCGCTGGCGAAGGTTGTTGCCGTAATCGAAGACCACGCTCCCGTCAGCTTGAAATGCGAGCATTGCGCGAACATGCTCGGCCATGCTCGCCATCGACTCTCGCTCGTATGCCGCCGGATCCTCCTTGCGCAGGCGTTCGGCGGCGTCAAAGGTCATGTGATGCGGAACGTAGCTCATAACATCATGCGCCGGCGTCTGGTCCGTAACGATCTCCGGCCTCAGCCCGGCGCCTCGAAGGGTTTGGAAAATCTCGCTTGCGTTGCCGAGTAGCGCGATCGAAAGCGGCCGACCGTCTTCCTTAGCTCGAAGCGCCGTTTCGAGAGCCTCTTCGACATCATCGGTTGAAACGTCGACGTACCGAGT
>JBCLES010000046.1:0-24551 GCA_038913135.1 Anaerolineae bacterium | reverse complement strand
CATTGAATTCGTCGTAATTCACCTTGCCGACGAAGAGCAGGATCTGCCCGAAGGACAAACCGCCCCTCACCCGCACCCGGTACTGCAGCGTCACGCTGCCGCCCACCGGGATCTCTCCGTCCCACTGCGCCCGCGATGCGTCCATGGTGCAGACGCCGCCGCCGGCCAGAACTTCGCAGGATCCAACGATCCCCTCGGTCTGCGTCGGGTGTACCGATTCGAATTCAGGGCCCCGATTGTCACGTTGCCGCGTGAACGCAAGCGGACCCGTGTTCGAGAAGTTCTGCGTCACGAGGATCTCGTCGCCCGCCGCCAGACACTCTTCCGGATCCTGCAACGGCAGATCGAGCGCCGCGTCGCCGGCTTCGAGCCCGCCCGCCCCGTCGATCCGCTCCGATGTCGCCACGTTCGATCCCGAAGTGCGATCTCCGGACGTGGCTGCGCCATCGCCCCCCATCGCAAACGCCGGGCTGTCCGCGAACTTCGTCAGGATCGGCGGATCGATAAGCACGTCGGCGCCCGCGCGTACCTGGGTCAACTCGATGTCCGTGTTGTTCACAAGATTCGGATCCGGCAAACAATTTGTCGTAGAGACCGTCGCCGTGTTCGACAACGGCTCCGCGCCGTACGCCTCGCTGCCCGGGCACTGGCTGGGCGAGCATGGCGTCAGATCGCTTACGAGCACATTGATCGTCACCGTGTAGATGTTCGGGAAGTTGGTCGAGCACTCGACGGTTCCGGCCAAGCCCATCGTCCCGAGATTACAAGTCACCACACCGCCCACATGCCCACAAACCGGACCGGCCGGGCTGACCGAAGAGGAGACGTAGGAGACGTTCGGGTCAAGCGTATCGACCAGCACGACGCCGGCCGCATTCGACGGCCCGGCGTTGCTCACGACGACCGTGTACGTGAGGTTGTTGCCCGCTATCACCGGGTCCGGACTGTCGGTCTTGGTCACCGAAAGGTCCGATCGCGCATTGACCGGGGTATTCAAAACGATCGGGCCGGCCGCAAATCCCGGAATGTCCACCCCACCGTCGCAAGCGAAGGGATCACATGAAGCTGAATTCAGCGTGAGTTCATATGGGCCGCCTCCACCGCCACCCTCTCCATCATCCCCGCTGAACAACGTCACGACCACGATATAGGTTCCCGCGTTCAAACCCGTCGCGTTGATCACGGACTGGAGTCCGCACGAGTCATCGTTGATGAGGATCAAGTTAGAGCAAGGCACCACAGGGTTGAATGACCCCTGATACAGCGCTAGATAAGAATCAAACCCCGTTCCGGTACAAGTCGAGATAGTAAGATCATGAAGGCCGGTGCCGCACAGTTCCACCGTGTAAGTCTCGAAGGGTAAGCTTCCAAACCCGGACTCACAGCCGACAGGCGCTACTATCGTTGGCCGCGTCCAAGTAGGATCCGCGTCGTCGACATCGCTTCCAATCACGAGGTCAGACGGGCATTGGATCGGGTCTTGAAGAAGTGCCCTGATCGAGTCACGCTTCACCTCGACCAAGCGAGGTGCCGACCGATTCACATCAATGCCAAGTCTTGAGGCCTTGGCCACATACGCCGAAAATGCCGCCTCGCGTGACCCGCTTTGGCTGGCAGTCGGCAATGTCAACTTATCGGGATCTGGACCTGAGGAAGGGGCCATCACAGTGAACGGCACCCCATCGACGAATATGACTTCCCCAGCTGCGTGCGACTCGTATTCGTACTCGGTCGATGCTCTGCCCGAACTGACGTCTCCGGCATCATCCAACCTGATGATAATCGCCTGATCGAATGTCGCTACCGCCGTGTTCGTCAGCGTGTCAGCGCAGTCTTCGTCGGGACAAACCGCCACTACGATGTTGACGCTGGGACCGGTTCCGGGCGCGTACGTATTCGTCCATGAGCACACGACGGTGCCGCCTAGCGTCCCGACCGCCGGGTTGACACAGCTCCCGCCTGCACTGGGCGCTGAACTCTGGAATCCGGCATTCGAGGGAAGCGTGTCGGTGATGACCACGTTGTTGAGTGAGACGGCACCATTGTTGGTCCCGGACACCGTGTAGGTTAGATTCTGGCCCGCAATCGCGGGACTTGGATTCGCGGTCTTCGTCAAGTTGAAAGTAGGCGCAGGCGCCCCGGAACACCCGCCCGGCGAATTGCCGAGCGTCATGTTGTCGATTGTGATCGAGCCGCTGCCCGTCGGGACGTTATTGATCGCGACGTGGATGTTGTTGATCAGGTCGGGCGACGTAATGCCGAAGAAGCTCGCGCCGGCCGGGAAGTTGAAGTTCTCAGTCGTACCGTCGCCATACGTCACGAATGCCGAGTACGGCCCTGCCGGCGACCCGGAGAACGAGTGGCTCTCGATATTGAAGCCAACGCCGAAAACACCGTCGAGCACGCTGCCCGTACATGTTTCAGAAGCGGTTGTGAACGACAATCGGAAGGAGCCGTTGCATCCAGCGCAGTAGTTCTGGTCGACGCCGCTCGAACCCGTGACGAAGTTCCAATTGGCGGGGCTGAAGAACGTCGACGCGTAGTCCGTCTCACCGAAGGCGGCGTTCATCGCAGCGGCGCTCAAGATGCTGAATGCCGCAGGATATCCGTCAGAGGTTTCGAAGCCGTCAGTGCTGATCGTTCCGGCGCCAAATCCGGCTTCGAATGTAGCGCGCAACGCGTGGGTGGTGCGTGTAGCGGCTCTCACCAGCTCCGGCTTGCTCATCACAAACGCGGCCAGAATGGCAGAAATGCCTAAAGAAGCAACGATGACCTTGCGTATCATGTTCAATTCCTCGCATACGGCGAATGCCGGTCATTTGATTATTTGAGACGCCTAAGTGCAACCACACAGATCCGGCGGGGTTAGATCGCCGGTACATCGACGCCCTCTCTATCCCGCTGCATCTGTGAGGTTGCACTTAGCACTGTCTGACTACGCATAAGGAAGTGCGAATCAAGCGCAGTCAGCCGTTCAACTCAGATTAACGTTAGGTCGCTGCCGAAGTTACGGCCTCTGAAAATTGCCCGCAGCAGTGAAAACGTCGAGGCCCGGCACACGTTGTGCCGGGCCTCGAAAGGCGATCGATTCCGATTTCTGCGCCGCTCTACACCTCGAGACTGCGCGGCTTGATCGAGGCTCTTCTACCCCAGCTGTAGTGTTATCTCCCAATCGTTCAACTGGCCCGAATCGCCACCTACCAGGTCGTTGATGTCGAGCTGCCATGTACCGTTTGCAATCTCGCCATCGAAGATGTCGAGGCCGAAGCCGGTCTGCGTAGTATAGCGCTGGAAGTCCAGCGGCGAACATACGCTGCCGATCGGCGTCGCCGCGTCATCGTCCACGATAGCCATCAGGTTGTCGAAGTTCCCGCATATCGCGTTGAAGAGTTCGCTAGGCGTCCCTTCAGGACTCGTCAAGTCGACGTCCAGGTCTCCGATCCACGTATGGTTCAGATCAAGGGTCACGTCGATGTCTTCGATGGTGCATGTTCCGGGAATTGAAACGTTGATAAACGCGGGATTCATCGGGCCTGCCGTGCCAGTGAGCGGAATCAACTGCGGACAGTTGTTGCAGACGAACGTCGCCTCCGGCGGGCAGCCATCAAGATCGCGCACCAACGGTACGCCGGGGCAGAGCGGCAGCGGTCCCATCGGGCAGAACTCGAAGTCGCCTTCGAGATCCTGCTCAAACGGAATTCCGCGCGCTCCAGCTGCTTCGTCACCCGGCGCATCTTCGCCAAGTCGCGTGCCGTTGCGCTCGATTGCCACCGCGCCGAGTCCGACCACGTTGCGCAAGAACCCGCCCCGCTCGTCGAAAACGTCGTGTTCCCAGAAGATCGCCGAAATGATCGCGCTTCCCTTGAACCCTGGGTTCACGTAGCCCCAGATCTGAAGATCGATGTACTCGACCTGCTTCTGATTCAGCTTCTCGCAGATGTAGTCAAGCAGACCGTTCTGGTCGAAAATGTAGACGACGAAGTCCGTGAAGCCCGGTTTGGGAACCACATTGGTGATCGCTACCTCGCTAGTCAGACCTGTGCCATCTAGGTCCTTGAGCAACGATGGGATCGCCACGAGGCCGACGCCGCTTTCTACTCCACCGCTCGCGTGACCTATCTGCCACAGGTAGATCTTGTGCTCTGGAAGCAAGTTGTACGCGATGCCTTGGGTGGCGGTCGTGCGCGCCGCGTCGTCGTACTTCATCAGCGTCGCGATAGCGACAACATTCGGCGGCTCGACGAGCGGACTGCCCGGGCTGATCCATTCTTGGCTCTCGATGCGCGCACTTCCGACCCAACTTCCCGGCAGCGTAGCCATCACAGGAAGGAAGAACGTCTGGCTCCCACGCGGGCACACCCAATCGACAAGCGTTGTGATGATGCCGCCGCTGCGATCAAGGAAGTACACCTTGACCTTGGCCGCGACGACGCCCGACAAGTTCTGAACCTGAATCGCGGAGTCCCAACCCTGGTACTCTGAGTAGACAAGAGGCGCGAAGCCTAGCTGATTGCCGGCCGTGAATAGCGCGTTGGTCGGGTCGAAGGTGTAATTGATCTCCGACGGCTCAGCCACGTAGGTCATGAGGATGTCGCGTCCGACAATGTCCACCGCGATACCCATCGGCTGGCTGGTGCGGAGCCACGCGCTGCCCTGGAAGTCCGGGCCGACGCAATCGTTGGCGTCCAACTGGTAGGTCTCACCCGGCGCAAGCGTTGCAATGTCGCAGATCGTTGCCCTCAAGCAGTTGTCCTGCTCCTGGAACCAGACCTCGACGCTCGAGCACTCGAGGCCGCCGTTTTGGACGTAGATGATCGAACTGAAGCCGGCCTTGTCCGCATAAGCAAGTGGCACATAGAAACCGTAGCCGCCGAAGACAGGGTCATAGACGCCGAGGTGCGTCCCCGCGACCCCATTGTATTTCGAGGTCACTTCGACACCCGGTGTTACATCGCCTGGGCACGTTCGATGAACGTCTACCGCGAGAAGACCATCGCCCATCGCGCGATCCATTGGAACGCCGCCGAAGTCGAAACCCTCGTTGTATGCCTTTTTGAAGCGGCGATAGTCGTCCGCGTCACCGACGACGCCGAAGAAGAGCGTTTCGCACATGTAATCCGCAACAACGTCGTCGAATCCGAGATCAACCCCGATCTCCGACAACTGTCGCGCGGTCCACTTGAACAGAATTCCCGACTTCGATCCGTTCGGGATCTGTGCTCCGAGCAGATTCCATGAACTGCCTGGCTTCAGGAGCCCAGTGCACTCGACTTTCAGCGGGCCCGCCGCCTGTGGGGGGCAGAAACCCGGCTCACCCCAAGTGACCAAAGACGCCTTCGCAAAGTCACAGCCGAGATACTGAACCTCGATCCAAGACTCACACAGATCATCCTGGCCCAGGAAGTCCAGGATGGGCAGATGCACTTGGCAACCCAATTGATCGTTCGGAGAAACACCGCGCTCGCAAACCACTTGAAGCTCGCCGTTGGCCGGACCGCGGAAGGTCAGGAGCTCAGCTCAGCACGCCAGCCCACTATCTCACCATTCGAGGCGCCACCGCCGAAGTCCACCCGGACCATCAGCGTGGCCACCTCACCCGGATCGAGAGTAACCTGGACCGCGACGTCGTAAAGACCGCCCGGCACAGCGCAGGTCCCATCGGCGTCGATCTTGCATCCGACGGCCGTTACGTTGTTGCTGAAATCGATCCGGCCGGTGAAAACGTTGATGCGCCCTGTGTCGTTAGTGATCTCGAAGATGATGTTGCCTTCACCCGTTACGCAAGGGATACTGGCGCTCTGCCATTCGGCTGCCACGGCGACGGGAGACTGCGCACGCACCGATGTCGCGATTGACAGCACGGCGACGACAGCTGCGATGACCGAAATCCCGCCCAAAGCGAGACGACGCCGCGTCAATCTTGAGTCGAACATCTTTAGGAGCTCCAATGTCTTCGTTGGTCGAGACTCCAAGGCCAACGAACGAGATGCAACCCAAACCAAAAGCGGGCGATCGGCCCGCGTTCGATATTGGTCGACGCGGCATTAGTGGTCGGGATACGCCCGGACAGTACCTGCAGAAAGAGCGGGAAGGGGCACATGGCCCCTCCCCGCTCAGCGTTGCTCATCAACTCGATCGGACCCATCCCAAAGTGCGATCCGTCAGGTTATCGCATTAACTAAGGTGCGAACACGCTCTGCAGCTCGAACTCAAGGGTGTAATCGAGGATTCTGCCGGACGCCCCGACATTCGCCGTATCCGCCGCACGCAAAATCCACTCGCCTAGCCCGAACTCGCCTTCGAAGTCTTCGAGAGTCCCGCCCTGCGACCGATAACGGAAGAAGCCCGCCGGGGGACACACACTGCCGATCGCAGAAGGCGCGTCGTCGTCGAGCACAGCCTGAATGTTGTCCGATGCGCCGCAGATATTCGCGAAGAGCGGCTTGAAGTTGAGTGCGCTCGGCGGGATCTTGCCGTGTGCCAAGGAGAGCGCGATATCGCCGTCGTTCGTGTGCTGGATGTCAAGGCGAACGTCGATGTCGCTCACGCGACAGTTAGCTGGAACGGCAACGTTGACGCGCGTTAGCACGTTACCCCCCTCCGGGATGATGACCGGACAATCCGTGCACGATACTGAATAGGTGTCAGGGCAGGAGTATGGATCGCCGCGTGCGATCGGCACGCCCGGGCAGGCCGGCGGGAATGCAAAGGCGAACGTGAACGGACATCGCTCGCCATGAACCTGTGCGAGCGAGAACGGGATACCCCGCGCTCCAGCCGCCTCGTCGCCAGGGACGTCCTCACCGAGAGTTGCGCCGCTCCGCTCGATTGAGAGCGCGGAAAGACCTACCAGGTTCCTTTCGAAGCGGCCCGCCGGATCGAAGACATCATGTTCCCAGAAGACCGCGGAAATGATCGCGCTGCCCTTGTAGCCGCTGTTGATATATCCCCATTTCGCCAGATCGATGTACTCGACCTGCTTCTCGTTCAGCTTCTCGCAAACGTAATCCAATAGGCCGTTCTGGTCATAGAAGTAGATCACGAAATCGGTGAAGCCGGGTTTGGGCACGACGTTCGTGATCGCCAGTTCGCTCGTGACCCCCGTCGAACGTCGGTCCTTGAGTAGGCTCGGGATAGCGATCAGGCCAATGCCGCTCTCAAGTCCGCCCCGCGTTCCCGGAGCGATTTGCCAGTCAAACACCTTGTGCTCGGGTAGCAGATTGTAGGCGATGGCTTCCGTCGCATCGGTGCGCGCCGCATCGCTGTATTTAATAAGCGATACCACACCAACGATGTTCGGCGGCGCAACACGCGGCGCACCGGGAGTTATCCACTCCTGACTTTCGACGCGGGTGCTGCCGACCCAGACCCCAGGCAGGTCGAATATAACCGGAAGGAAGAACGTCTGGCTACCGCGCGGACAAATCCAGTCCACGACCGTCGCGATAACGCCGCCCGAGCGATCGAGGAAGTAGACTTTGACCTTGGCAGCCGTTACGGCGCTCAGGTTCTGGACCTGGATGCCGGTGTCCCAACCCTGATACTCGCTGTACGTAAGGGGTCCGAACGCCACCTGGTTGCCCGGCGTCGAGTAGGCGGAACCAGGATCATAGGTGTAGTTGATCTCGGACGGCTCACCGATATAGGTCATCAAGAGATCGCGCCCGATAACATCGACCGCGATGCCCATCGGTTCGCTCGAACGCACCCACGCGTTGCCTTGGAAGCCGGGACCCACACAATCGGAAGCGTCCAGCTGAATCGTCTCCCCCGGCGCCAATGTCGCGACATCGCAGATCCGGGCGCGGAGGCAGTCGTCCTGTGCCTTGAACCAGATCTCGAGCGATGAGCACTCTAGGCCGCCGTTCTGCACGTAGATAATGGTGTTGAATCCGGCCTTATCGGCGTAGACGAGCGGCACGTAGTAACCGAATCCGCCGAAAACCGGGTCGAATGTCCCAAGGTGGCTGCCGGCGATACCATTGTACTTGCTGGTCACAGGCACCCCCGGCGTCAGGTCGCCGGGGCATGTGCGCAGGACGTCGACGGCTAGAAATCCCTTGCCGCGGGCGCGATCCATAGGCACCCCTGCGAAAGTCAGCCCCTCGTTGTATGCCTTCTTGAATCGCCGATAATCATCCGCGTCGCCGACGACGCCGAAGAAGAGCGACTCGCACATGTAGTCAGCCACGACGTCGTCGAAGCCGAGATCGACCCCGATATCGTGAAGCTGGCGCGCGCTGAACTTGAAAACGATTCCGCTCTTCGCACCTCCGGGCACCTGTGCTCCGAAGAAATTCCAAGTGCTGCCCGGCCGGAGGAGCCCGGAGCACTCGACTTTGAGCGGGCCCGCGGATTGCGGTGGGCAGAACCCAGGCTCACCCCATGCGACAAGCGCAGCCTTGTTGTATTCGCATCCGACGTTCTGCACCTGGATCCACGATGAACAAAGGTCATCCTGGCCGAGGAAGCTGAGGATCGGCAGGTGTACTTGGCAGTCGAGCTGGCTATTGGGATTGACGCCGCTGGACCCACCTCCGCCGATCGGCGGATAGCGCTGCGCTTCAGCACTCTGCGCGGCGAGGAGGACCGCAGCTAGTGCAAGTAAGATCGACGCTGCGCACTGCGTGAACTTGGCGCCGTGAAAGGCGCGCCTGGGCTGCATCATGGACTGCCTCCGAAAGTTCCGGCAAGGGAGCGACCGCTGCCGGAGAGGGGGTGTGAAGGCGAAGCGAAGAATGCGATCCACCATCACGGAGCAAGAGATCGCGTTCGATTGTTCGAATCCTCGAAGTAGAGCAGTTGGCAACATGCCTTGCGCCGTCGGAGGATAATGACGCGCACCGCCCTCGGATGATACGGTAGATTGGAGATTAAGCACGACCCTTGTTCATGGGAACCGCACGGGCTTGCCACCGCTGAGTGGCCGACTAGAATATTCGGGTTGGCCGCGCGATCGGTGCGGCCGTAGGGGTGGGCGGAGGCGAAGATGGCACGCGTAAAGCGGCGAAGGAAGCGAACGACGAGCGAGAAGGCGATGATGGTCCTAGGGATCTTCATTTCGATCAGCATGGTATTGGCGCTCATACTGCCATATATTGGCGGGGCTCAATAGGGTGGACTGGAGAGCAACTTGGAGCCGGCAGCGCGTGCACCGGCCAATTTGCCTTATGGACCAACGGATGAGCTGGTATGACGCCACTCTGAATCCGTCAGGTTCGGCTACCGAGGCGCCATCATTGCCCGACATTTCCAACGAGGCGGAAACCAGTTCGAGTGACCAACGACTCCGGCGCCGATCGATTCTAGAACGGATCGAGCGTCCACTGACCGCCGATCATGACTCCCGAAACGGGATTGCCGCCGAAGCGATAGCATAGGTCGCGATAGTCGTCGGTATCCAAGACAACAAGGTCGGCCGGTCGCCCTAGTGAAATCCTGCCGGCACGGCTCCCAACGCGGAGCGCCGCCGCAGAATTGCGCGTGAGCGCCACCAACGCTTGTGCCGGTTCGAGCCCGCAGTATCGAGATGCAATTGCGGCGATCAACGGCAGGTTCGGGCACGGACATGTCCCCGGATTGAAGTCGCTGCCAAGCGCGACAGGCACACCGCGCGCCACCATTTCTCGGGCGTTGGCAAAGGAAGTGGAACCCAAGCCGATCGTTGTTCCGGGTAGGACGACGGCGACCGTACCGGCACGCGCCATCGCTTCCATTTCGGCCGTTGTCGTGACAACGAGGTGATCGGCGCTCACTGCACCTGTTTCGGCGGCAAGCGCCGTGCAACCTAGATTGGCAAATTCGTCGCTGTGCACTTTCGTACGCAGGCCCAAGGCTGCTGCCGCCCCAAGGATTCTCTTCGTCTCATCGAGCGTGAAGGCGCCTTCGTCGCAAAAGACATCGCAGAACACGGCTGGGAATTCTTTGATAACAGCGGGCAGCATCTCTTCGATGATGAGGTCGACATACAGGGGTCGTCGGCCTGTTGCCTGGTACTCAACAGGTAGCGCGTGGGCGCCCAGAAAAGTTGGGACCACGTTGACCGGATGACGGCGATCTGCTTCTTTGATTACTCGGAGTTGGCGCAATTCTTCTTCCACCGTGAGCCCGTAGCCCGTCTTGACTTCGACAGTCGTTGCTCCGTACGCCATCAGAGCGTCGAGACGCGCGAGCACTCCGGCAATCAGGAGCTCGTCGTCTGCCGCGCGCGTGGCCCGCACCGTCGATGCAATCCCCCCGCCAGTCGCCATAATCTCGAGATAGCTTGCTCCACCAATCCTCCGCTCGAATTCTTCAGCGCGGTCGCCAGCCCACACGATGTGAGTGTGCGCGTCGACGAATCCCGGTACGACAAGCCGGCCCCCGAGATCGATCTCCCGAACATCTTCGAGCTCGGGCTCAGTCGCGGTTATCGAGCCGAGCAGTGATTCACGCGCTCCGATGCCGACGATGGCAGAACCACGAATGGCAACGGCACCATCGGCAACAAGACCAAGGTCACCCTGACGAGGGCCAGCAAGCGGGCCATCACCTTGGGCATCGGCTATATCGATAGTGGCGATTGTCGCGTTGACCAATAGGGTCGTTATCGTCGAATCGGCTGCTGGCGTTGACATGGCCTCGACCTTGGCTGAGGAGGGCAAGCGATCAATGCGCGCGAGCGAATTTGTGTTCTTAACCTTCACCAGAGTTATGTTCGCGATGAACAGTGGGAAGTCAGCAATGACGCGCCGGGTCGCCATGAACTCACGATCAAGCGCGTTTTCCAAGAGTACCTGCGCTCACAGCCGGCACCGACACTGGTCTACTAACCGGCCGTGCCGACAGCCGCTGGTATTAGTAGAAGATCGTCCCTTCGGCGCTCAGTGCCACGCGCCCGCCGACGTGGATAGTCGGCGGATCGGACGAGCCGTCGATCGAGACCTCGATGACGCTAGGCCGACCCATCTCGCTGCCCTGTTCGCAGCGAAGTTCGGCTCCGTCCCTTACCTCGAGCTCGCCGTGGCGCATGAGATAAGCCGCCAATGCACCGTTAGCGGCTCCGGTCGCAGCGTCCTCGGTGACACCGAGTGGTGGGGCGAAGACTCGCACATGAAGGTCATTGGCGGGCGAAAGCGTGTCCCTGCAAAACGCGAGCGCGCAGTCCGCGCCCAACTCTTGAAGGATCTCGTGGAGCGCTTGATCGAGTGGCATCAGATCGCGCAGCGCACTCAATGAACTCATTGGTACAACGAGGCATGCCAGGCCCGTTGTAACCAATTGCATCGGCAGTCCAGCGTTGAGAATGATCATCGGGTCGACGGAAAGGGCTGCCGCAACCTCACCATACCCATCTGCGCCGACGGTGTGCGTGAAGCTAGCCGGCCGAACTTCCGTAGAGACCCTGCGGATCAGTCCACCTGCCTGCTCGAGGATGACCGGTCGAAGGTCTCCGCCCACTTCGGCGATCACTTCCGTCCTAGGGCCGCTGAGCGGAAGGCGTCCGAGATCAGCTAGGACATAAGCCGTTCCGATGAGCTGGTGGCCGCTGTAGACCACTTCGGTCGTCGGTGTATAGCATCGAATACCGAACGCTGCCTCTGGCGAAATCGGCGGCACAACGAAGCTGGTCTCGGCGAAATTCATGCCTCGAGCAAGTCGCAGCATTTCGTCAGACGACATTGGGCCGGGATCAGGAATCACCACAACCGAATTGCCGCCGAAGGGGCTCGCGGTGAAGACGTCCGCCTGAATGAAGTTGACCTTGCGCACCGTACCTCCCGCGCATGCTTCGCGCCCGAACGACGCGCGAGTATACCCGGCGGCCTGCGGCAGGCGCAATGTTGCGCGACGGCCGCTCGGAGATCTTGAGCAGAGCCCCTAAGCGCAGTCTACTTCGTCCGGCCCATCTCATAGAGAGTGACGCCGGCTTGGTAACCAGGTCCGCCTTTGAAGAATCGGGCGTTCAGCTCCGTATCGGCGGTATGCTGCTCAGGTACTTCAAGTTCCGGGAAGATGGCCTCGGGGGCACAGACGGGAACGCACGCGCCACAGTCGATGCAAATGTCCGGATCGATGTAGAAAAGTGGCCATTCCTCTTCCGGATGGCCAGGCACTATGCAATTGACGGGGCAGACGTCAACGCAGTCGCCTTCGCGAGTGCACAGCTCGGTGATAACAAAGGTCATGGGTCGGCCTCCTCGGCACGGTCACATTCTATCGCGGACCGTACGGCGCGCCCATGATGCGGGTCAGGCACCCTGCCCTTGGGAGGTCATCAGGCCTGGGTCCGGATTCTACGAAACGACGAGTCGCCCTTGATGGACAATGCCCTAGCGGCCGGCGATCTCAGCAAGACGCGCAAGGCTACGGACAATTATCCGACCTCCGGGCGTTTCGACCACTCCTTCGACGCGCCATCGGCTGAGCACACGGATGGCCGACTCCACAGAGGTCCCGGCCATGTCCGCGAGGTCACGGCGCGTAAGCGACAAGTCGATCTCGACGCCGCCCGGCACCGTACGGCCGGTTCTTGCCGCAAGCCGAATCAACTGGAGCGCGACGCGACGCTCCACCCGCTCGACTGCGAGGCTCTTCATCATTTCGTGCGCCTCAGTCAGCTGCTCGATCAAGTCGTCGAGAGTCCGCCGAGCGACTGTGGGCTGCGAGTCCATGATTCCGGAAAAGTCTTCGCCGGCGAATCGCAATACCAATGTATCCAGCATAGCGAAGGCGGTGAATGGATGGGGCCGTCGCCCAAAGGCGGATACTCCACCGATCATATCGTGCGGCATCGCAAGATGCAGAATGATGTCACGACCGTCGTCGGAGTGCTTTACAAGCTTGACCAATCCTTCTACGACGATACATAACCACGCCGGCGGGTCGCCTTCGTGAAAGATGATTTCGCCCGCCTCAAATCGCTGCAAATTGGTAAGCTCGGCGATTCGCGAGCGGTCGATTGGATCGAGCGCTGCGAATATTGGACATGCGGCAAGTGCGGTAGCGACATCGAGCATTGCCGGGAATGCGACTGTTGGCTGCGCTTTCGGTCCGGGTGACAAGGACAATCGGCTCAAGGCGTTCATTCCTGCAATTATAGCAGGCGCGGTGAGTCGGATTTGGAGACCGCATCACCCAACCGCGGTGATTTCGATTTGAATGGATTGGTCGAAGTTGGAGTCAGTCGGTCGGGCAAGGCTCGAATCCACGATCCGCGGCTGATTTGAACTGCAAACGGAACCAGAAGTGAGAACGCCGCGGGGAGCTATCTCCCCGCGGCGCCACTATGACTTCGCAGACTGAGAATCAAACAACTGCCCGACCCAAGTACGACCTCCTGGCGACTCTTCCTAACTACGGTGTTATTGTTGTTGTGGTTGGTGGTATCGGCGTCAACGTCGGAGGAATCGCTGTAATGGTCGGGAAGCCGGGAGTCGCGAAATTGCGGAAGCCGAGGTATGGACGTTCCTGGCCCATCCAGAACGACTTATCGTAATCGTCACGCGTCGGCTTGCCTGTCCAACGTGGGCATTGCATGTGGCCGATAGCACGAGTTCGGACCGTAACCGAGTACACGTCGTTCACATAAGGCAAGCGTGCATACCACGGCACCTTGAAGCTCGAACGGATGAGGAAACGTACATTCTCGATCGGCCGATAGTCACCCTGCTCATCGGCATCGGGCCAACAGTAGCGCTTCGTCGATTCAAAGCCTTCGCCGCCTGGATCTTCATACCACCCCGCATTGATGATCGGGTCCGATCGCGAACTCATCGCTACGGCCGGCTCGGTCACCGTGACATGGAGCGTCTTTGAAATCAGCTCGGGGGTATAGAAACGCGTGTCGCGAAGTCGGCTCTGGATTATGCGACTTGCCTCAAGCGCGTAGAAGTCCTCCGGAAGCATCCCGGAAGTGTCGGAATATTCACCGCTCGGACCCAGATAGGGATTTACGGTTTGGGTCTCGCTGACAGCAACGCGCCAGTAACGTGAGTACTCGGAAATGTACTGAGCGGCTTCCTGCGTACCTTGATGGAGCTGCCATTTCACGAAGAGAAAGATCATCGTGTAGAAGAAGCCGATCATTATGACGACCAGGAGGGGCAGCGTCATAGCCGACGTGATCATGGAAGTACCGCGTTCGTCGTCGCGCCAGCGCGCTGCCAGACCCGGCATAGCGCCTTCTGGCCTGTCTTCTCGATCGATAGTTGAAATCTGAATAGGCATCGTGTTGCCTCCAGCCTCGGGCGCCGTGCGAGAGACCCGTGAATGAATCATCGGACTTCGCATGGTGGACACCCCGGGGTTTCCGTTGGGCAGGACCCAGGCGGTATGCAATCGGTCGCTCGCGGCCCACCCGTGCAGCGTGGCAGTCCAGGAGGACATACCGTACCAGCGGCGCTGTGGTCATCCGTCGCCTTGAACGGTGGTCCTTCAAAAAACCCTGTTGATTGGCAAGTCAGCTTGAGGCCGGGAACGGTGTCCTCGTCTTCGCCTTCGGGCACCTCGTCACCGGGGAAGAAGACCCAGAGTGGATTTGAGATGGTGCCGGTGACCCTGACTTGGAACAAGCTGTTGTTCCTGACATAGTCGGCGTCCACGACGCCGGGCTCTTCGGGTGAATCCCTGATTTCCGGTGGCCAAATGACGACCTCTCGGCCGCCGTCCCGCCATGCGCGCGCCAGGCTCTTGTTAGACGCCACTTCATCGTAAGCGATCTTGTCCGCTATCACGACCCAATCGTCCGGATATATCGACTCCTCCGGAAGGAGCGGCCCTTCAACCTGAAGGTATCGCGCCGCCTCGTACGCCGCATCGCACAGCGTCTGGTGTGCGATCATCACGCTAAAGACGGCCCAGGCCGAATAGACGATGAAAACAAAAACGGGGAGGATGACGACGAATTGCACAAGCGATGCGCCCGCGCGATCCTGGCGCAGCCGACGAAGTGTGGCCAGCAGTGACCACTTGATCAATCGCATAGGATTTCCCCCTCACGCGATTCGGTCAGCCAGAACACTCCCGAAGGAAATGGCTCGACCGAAGGCATGTCGTGTTCGAACTCCGCCGAAATGATGAAGTGACTCCCACATGTAAGTTCACCATCGACGAAGTCTACGAATACGTTGAGACCGCGCGGTGACGATCCGCTGATGCCAACATCCGTGCGTGTGACGAATTGATTGGCGTGCATCGATTGACGGATGATTTGATTGGCCACAGGCTGCCAGCGGCGTTCATCCTCAGGCGGGTAAAGCGCCAGGTAGCGCACGGCCTGATAGGTCGCGGTATGCAGCGTCCTCTTGACTGAAAGCGTCTGCCACGCGATTACGAAGGCAACAATCGGGATGATGAATGCAGGCAGGAGGACGAGCGCTTGGACCGCCGTTCCGCCACGACGATCGCGGCTGAACAGCGACACAAGCGCGTTCAAGCGCCTGCGCCATGGTCTGATGAGCATCGTTCGGCTCATGATACGAACAACCCCCTGATGAACTCGAAGCCCGGCGAATACTCGCGAAGGCCATCCCAGTAAAGCAATGTATAGACGATGCCAGGAACCGCGAAAGTCCATGCGTATCGCTTCCCTCGCTCGTCAAGCTCCTCGCGTGTTGGAAGCATATTGCCTGTCACAATCCTGGCCCACACTTGGCGGCCCAAAGCGACGGGCGAATTACCCCACATGTTCACTATCAACAACATGACAGTGGTGATCAGCAAGATGAATGCCAGAACCGCCACGAACCCCATCGTCGGATAGAGCGCGAAAATCGCCATCAAGAACTTGGCATCCCCGCCACCGATGAAGTGAAGCTTCCAGATCCCGAAGATTATCGCAAAGGCGATTAGAAGCCCGAAGATCCGGTAATACTCGCTGTCTAGTGACTGGACAAAGATCGTCAGCAATCCATACGCGATCTGAAATCCGCCGAAGCCGAGCATAACCGGTCCTGTCAGCCGATTCGGGATGATCCCGCCGCGAGTGTCGAGGATAGAGATCCAAATCATCCAGCCGATGATCAACGCTCGCACACCCAAGTCCAGCACGTCAAGCACACTGAGGCCCAACAAGGCCTGCTGCAAGTCTAGTGTGCCCACGTCTTCTCCCCCGTCACGCAGCGTCCCTCGCTCGATTTAGCTATTCGAGGTGATCTCCGTTACGGGCTGAGCCAAGAGTCCGGCGGCTGCTCGGACAACTTCACGAAAATGGCCTGGAAAAGCGCGATGAGTTCATTGCGCAGCAGGATTATCACAAATGTGGTCGCGACGAGCAGGATAACCGTCACAACCGCCCACTCGACCATCTCCGGCCCTGATTCGTCTCGCCAGAACTCCTGCAAGTTCGTCCCCATCATTCACCTCCGCAGTCGAAGCCGCGGGAAACACACCCCACGGAACTTCGAGGATTACATTGACTTGAAACTATCGGCTTGGAACAAGCAAGTTACATGCCACACGGCTGGTGGTGTGCGAACTAAGCGCCAGCTTGATTCCGATCCTCTCGGGAAAGCCGGCACCGCTTCGACGCAGATCCCCAACTCATGCCGCCAAGTCGAGAGCGCTCGCAGTTTTCCGCGACCGGTACAAAAAAGCGGGCAGGACTCCTTTTCCAAGAGTCCTGCCCGCGATCTGTCGGAACGAAGTGTGGATTAGATCTCGTTGCAGTCCGTCTTGTCGGCCATGGAGTCGCAAACCTCGCGATCGTCGAGCGACTCGAGTTCGCTGCCCTTCGCGACCTTGCCAATCCAGCAGAAGACTGCGCAGATGACGCCGCCCAATGCCTTGCCGACCGCTACGTAGAGCACTACCGCAGCCACGAGCAGAATGATCGTAACGACCGCCCACTCGACCAGCTCCGGACCCGACTCGTCGTTCCAGAACGCCTGAAGATTCGTAAACATGATGCACTCCTTGTATATATGGATGAAAACGGATACCTGCCGACAGTATACCATGGGTGGCCAAGGATCTGCAACCTGTTCGCGCTAGGCATATCAGGCTGCCATCAGAATTACCGATCAGGCCGCCGTCCAGCGCCCAAGGTTATGAAGTCGTGCGCGCGAACGTGGCGAGCAACGGGCGTGGGATGGCGCTCGCCCGACTCAGCCGGTGCTCCCGGACATAGTCTGGAACATGACGACGAGCAATGGGAACCCCAGCAGGGCAAGCGCTGAGAAGAACACGCCAACGATCATCGGGATCGTCAGCATGACCGGCGCGCGCTCGATCTCTTTCTCCACTGTGATCCTGATCTTCTCCTCGATGTCGTCGAGCGTCGTGTTCACCGCCTCGCTGTAGGCCAAACCGCCCTCGTGAGCCATCTCAAGGCGCTCCGCTAGATTCTGAAGATCAGGGGATTCGAAATCGGTCGCGAGCGCCTGAATGACTTGCTCAGGTTCAACCTGCAACTGGCTCTTGACGCGGGTGACAAGCCGCTGGCCGAACACTCCACGATCGCCGAACTGCAGGGAAGCTTGCTGCAGCGCTCCGGCGAGCGTCTCCGCCAGCGAGAGAGAAAGTTGCAGAGTCAACACGAAGTCGCGGACCGTTGGGAGCGTAACCTCGAACACCGGCCGGCCTCGTAAGCGACGCCAGAGGTGACGCGGATGGTACTGGGAGTAGATCTTCTTCCGCCGCTTGCGGTTGAACTGCCACCACCTGAAGAAGACGAATTCGTAGAACGCCCAACCCAATATGCCCAGAAAGAGCACGGCCCAGATCAGGGGCAAGAGTACTTGAACCATCAGAGCACCTTTTCCCTGAGCGCCTGCGCCTTACGTTCGATGTAGAAGCTCGTTCCAACGCCGACACCTGCGATCACCATGAACAGGAGCTGACCCGGCAGATTTTCGTACGCCACTCTGAACAGGGGAACGAGCCCAACCACAAGGACAATCGTCACAGCGATAAGTTGGATGATGCTGGTTTGTCCCGTGATTACCGTCATGTTGACCTCGGACTGGTCCCGAAGCTCCCTCGCCCGGCGCATTCTAAGCAGGAGCCCATCGAGAGCCTTCATTATGTCCTCGTGCTTCGCGTCCTCGCCTCGCTGGAGTATGTATACGAACTGCTCCATATATGGATCTTGAATCTTATCCTTCAGCTCTGAGAACGCCCGCTGAGGCAGCGAGGTGACGTAGAAGGTAGTCACGGCGTGGCCGATAGCCTGCCCGACCGGGGGCTCGATTTTGCGATTAGCTTCCTCGAGAGCGTTGAAAACAGTCGGCCGAATGCGGAAGACACTCTTGAATTGGTGGATGAGCTCGCCGACCTGAATTGTGATCAGGTTCTTGCGGCTTATCGCTTCCTTCTTGGTCTGTCGATACGCCCATACCAACCCGATCACGAAGATGAACGCCGCTGCGACATAGGAGTGGGTCGTCTCGACGACCGGCTCCATACCAGGGATTACATCACCGACAATGCGATCGATCGGTCGGGCGTATAGGACAACGAGGACTATGGTGATCACGAGCGTGGCATAAACCCGCCAGTCGTAGCTCACCCACTTCGAACTCCCCGAATCCAGCGAACCTCTTCGGATACGACGTCGCATCCGATATTGCAACCAATCGTAGGCGAGGTAGCCCAAAAGGCCGCCTCCGCCGACGAGCATTATCAGCGGACCGCTCATAGAGTCACCACCGTTCCTGGGTCTAGACCTCTCGCCACTTGCGCGGCTCACGAAGCGGCGTCCACGTCTTACGCCGCTGATCCCATTCCTTGATGACCTCGTAGTCGTACTCGACGCCGTCGGCCGTGCGTGTGACACCGTTGATCGCGATCATCTCGCGCATGTAGCGGCGATACGCCTGCTTGTCCGGATCGTATCCCTTGTGGATGTGAACGCCGAGACCGAGGCCGGAGCCTATGATCTCGCGGCGCTCCTGAAGCGGGATGCCCGAGGCACGGGACAGGGTCTCGATACGGGTCATTGCAAGCCGGGCTGAGTGCGCATGTGTCGTCGTGAAAGCCGTGATGCCCAGATTGAGCCCCATGATGAACTCGATCGCCTCCTCGGACACGGTCTCGCCGATGATCATCACATCGGGGCGCATCCGGAGGAAGACGACGTTCACAACACGGCCCACCTCGCCGTGACCTTCTTCCACTACCAAGTGGTTAAAGTGCGGAAGCTGAGGCTGAACCTCTTGAAAGGTCTCGACAAGGGAAAGCTGACAGTGCTTCGGCAGGTATTGAGTGAAAGCATTCAGGATGGTCGTCTTACCCGCACCTGGTCGGCCGCTGAAGATGACCGACTTGTCCATGCGGCGCGAGACCTCTTTCAGGAACTCACCTGACTCTTCATCGAGAGCCTTGTAGCCGATCAAATCCTCGAAAGTCAGCTTCTTCCGGCTGAACCGCCGGATGTTGATCGCCGTCCCGGCTCGCGAAAGGGGCGGAATGGCTGCTGTAAAGCGACTACCGTCCGGTAGACCGAGCTTAATCTGCGGATCCTCGGCGCCGATTTCTTTGCCCTCGAGGTCCGCAATACGGCGCGTCATCCTGTAGAAGTACTCATCAGGAGCAAGCTCGCCGACATCGTGGATCTGGCCCTCGCGCTCTATCTGGACAAAGCCGTTTCGGACGATCAGCTCTTCGATGCCCTCTTGCTCCAGATAGGGCTGCAGAACGCCCATGCCCGTGATTCGATTGGCGACTTCACGCGCGACCGCTTGTCGGTCTTCCTCCGCGATATCGAACCCAAGCTCTTTCATCGCTCGCAGGACATTGGCGTGGAACGCTAGCTCTTCCTCCGGGTTGACCTCTCG
The DNA here is from genome assembly GCA_038913135.1 of Anaerolineae bacterium. Lineage (GTDB taxonomy): Bacteria > Chloroflexota > Anaerolineae > Epilineales > Epilineaceae > JBCLES01. The sequence goes on along the minus strand of JBCLES010000046.1, from coordinate 4,797 downwards.
CCGCCAGCGCGGCACCGGGATCTCACGCCGGACGCAATAGTCCTGGACGCTCTTGACTAGCTCGTTGTAGTCGTAGCGTGCTACAGCGCTCATCGCTTACCTCCTCCCCCTGTCGGCGGAGGCGGCGGAGGCTGCGTAGACTGGATCTGGAGAGACAGCGCCGTCGCCGTCAGGGCGAGGTCCGGCGGAAGTCCCACCTGCGTGGGCACCGGCGTCGCAAAGGTCGCGTCCACGGTCTGATTCGCAGCGAGGGTTACATAGGGCTGTAGGCTACGGGCAGCGATAGCATCGATGATATGGAAAGCCTTGGCCGGCGGCACTGCGACTGTGATCAATGACGCGGGGCGTTCCCGACTGCCGGCGGTTAACTCGAGCTCGCCGGTCTCGACGTTCACCAGTGCCGTCGACTCGCCCACTGGGCCGCCGCCCGCCTGGACCCCGACCACCCAGAGGCGTGGCTCGATCATCACAGTGAACTCCTCTTGGTTCTCATCGCGGCCGGTACCATAAAGATTGATGACGTGGCCCGGACGGATCTGACCGCCCACCAACTGGTCGATACCTGCCGCGAACGAGACGATTTCAAGGTTCAGGTCCTTGACGAATCGGACGTCCTCAACATTCCGAGCATTGGAGGCTGTGAATATGTCTCCAGGAGCGATGCTCGCGGTGGACATTTTCCCGTAAACGGACTCAATCGGATAGACGGCTTGGTCTCGGGCATCGCGCGCGCGGATCTCTTCTCCGACCCCGACCATATCCCGTGTGATGACGGTGTACGGGTCGATCGGCACCTTGGCGACCGCCGTTTCCACGCGCTGCTCTACAGGCGGCTCGCTGAAGATTTCAGCCAGAGTGAGCACAAGGCCAATTCCTAACAGGCCGACAGCCAGGACGAGGATAATCGTTCGTGAGTTCATGGTGTTTAAATCTCCCCCGATCAGCGGGTGGTTGCCGGCGGTTAGGCGTCGTCTTTGGAACGCGAGAACATGTTGCGGAAGCCTGACATGAATCCTTTGGGCTCATATGCGCCCCAAGTCGCCTTCCCATAAGTATGCATGAGCACTCGCTTCCCTAACTCGCCGCCCCAGCGATCCGGCGTCTTGACAACTGGGAGGTCGACGGCCGGTTTGAGGTCAGACATTGCTAGAGAGTCGATCATGCCGCCCTTTTGATTTAGAATGATCGCGGCCTTCGGACCCAGCTCGGCGGCGAGCTTCTCTGCGTTCTCAGCGGCGTCCGGCCGTGGAGTCGCCACCACGTACCACCGATCGATTTCATCGCGCACCGCGCCTACGAGCGCGTGCGGCCAATGCGAGTCGATCACCGTCAGCACGTGCTCACGCATGACGTCCTTTAGATACTTACCGAGCAGTTGGATCGATAAGTCGCGCGCATTGTCGTAGTCCATCGTGATCAGGGTGACGCCGTTCCATACCTCAGGATCGACGTCCGGCTGCGTGGACAACTCGAATAGCGCAGGGACCTCGGCGCCGACAAGGGAACTCACCGCCGATTCGCCATACGTAAATTCGATCAGACACACCGGGAGCTGAGTTCGGCGGGCGAAGTGCGCCGCGGTGTCCATCGCAAGTACGGTCTTCCCAACTCCGCCCGAGTAGGATACGAAAGCAATCGTGCGCTTGCTCGGCAGATCCGAAGCTTCGCCGCCGCGTCGGCGAGCCTCCATGAGCCAGGAATCCGGCTCTGCGAGGAACTCCTCGCTCGAAACAAACGGTACATCGCTATCGGAGAGTACTCCGCGCAGCATGCCATTGCTGTACGGATGTTCGACGAGATCATCGAAGTCGATGATGCACAACTGAACCCCGGGCAGGCCTTCGTAGATCTGCCCAGTGAACAGCGCCTCGGTGTATTCGAGGCCGTCGATCCCTTGAAGGGCTTCGAAAACGGCCAGATCCTTGGTGGCTACCATTACTTTCACGGGACGACACCCCTTCGCATGATCTCGATCAAATCGACGACGGCTTCCCGACGGTCTCCTCCGCAGTTAACCGAACTGCCGGACCTCTGTCCGCGTTGCGTCCAGGTCCATTGAACTCATCGCGGCCTGCCCGGCCACCGTCGAGAGGGTTGAGAGGTCGGGCGGAGGTTACTCGGGATAGTAACACAGCAATTCAAACGCGCCCATGACTCACCCCTGACCCTCACCTTCCTATTTCCTGACGATTCGCTGACCAAGATTCATTTCTGGGAACATTTCAAGGTTTTTGCCTTGGAAACACGGCTCAGCTAGAGTACGAAGTCACCCGTGAACCCATAATGGACTTGCTTCCTATGAGCGGAGCAATGGTACGGGTCAGCTTTCGGAGCGTGAGTTTGACGGGCCAGTTCAAATGCTCGGGTCGGCGTTCAATCGGATTGTGACCGGCACGGCGACTAGGGGGTGGACGTGGCGACGGATTTGAGGACTCGCGTTACACGCCATCTTGGGCCGACAAGCAATCCGAGATGGCAGATCGCCATGCGATGGGGAGCGTATTCGTCGTACCTCGACGCATTGGCCTCGTCAATTGACTCCGTCCTACTCCCCGGCGTCGGATCGGTAGGCCTCGGCGACACGTACATCCCACTGAGACTCACTCGCTGGTCCGAAGAGCAGGCCCTTCGCAGCTTCGCGTCGGGCGGCGATCATACGACACTTTCCATAAGCGAGGCACTCGCTGAGCAACCGCGTCTTGTATTGACCGGGCCAAAGGGAACCGGCAAGAGCGCTCTTCTTAGGCGCCACGCGCTTGAGCTTGCCAGTACTGCGCGCGCATCCGGTGTTCGCTCATCGCTGCATTCCGGCGGCGTGTCCCGCCTGCCCCTCTATATCCCATTGGCCGACGTAAGCGCCGACGCCGATCTCCATCAGGAGATGAGGTCCTCGCTCGAGCGCCTCGGCCTCGACGACTCCGGGGACTTTCTGGAAGCACATCTCGAGCACGGCGACGCCGCGGTGTTTTTCGACGATCTCGACTCCTTTGAGCCGGAAGCGTTGCGAGAGGTCGCGCAAAAGATAATTGAACTCGTGCGAAGGTATCCCGGCATTCGCGTCGTAGCCGCGACGCGCGACATTGCGGATGCGGCCATCTTCGACGGCTTCGTCACATACGAAGTGGCCGGCGTCGATCCGGCACGCGTCGAATCGCTCGCCAGCCGCTGGGGCTATTCGGACGTCGCCGATTCCAGCGGCTTTCTACAAGTCATAGAGCGCTTGCCCCTGATACGATCACTCGTGGCGCGGCCAGGGTGGCTGGCCGCCGGCCTCGCCAACTTAGGTCGCGAACACATCCGCGCGTACGATATCGTGGCCGGCTTTGTCGACTACATCGAGTCTGATCCGGATCCCGAGTGGTTCACCCTTGCCCGCAGGATGCACGAAGCGCATGCCGCGATCGGCAGCCGGGACCAGTTGACGGTTCATCCGGGCCGTTCTGGGCTCCTGTCGTGGCTGACGGACGATACGTTCACTTTCGTCCATCCGGCCGTTCAGGTCTACCTTGCCGCGGCGGCAGACTCGGCCGACGACGTCGACGCCGCGATCGAGATGGCCTCGCGCGCGGACGATCCGTGGTGGCGCATGGCGGTTGTTCTCGCGTCGGCACATTTCGAGGCTGAACCTGCAGCGGCAATGATCAGGCGGCTGCTGGATGGGTCGCATGCGCAAATCGCGGCACTCGCGCTTTCCGAACACTTGGACCCGGATCCCGGCCTGGTCGAGGCAGCCCAGATCGCGCTCCTCACGAAAATCGGGTTGGAATCCGACGAACCAACCCGAAGGCGGCATGCGATTGCACTCGCCGCGGTACGACGTGGGGAACCTGTCAGGAAGACGGGTATCGTCGGCCCCGTCCTCGATGCGCTGCAGAACGGCACCGCGGCGGTCCGGGCTGCCGCCGCAACTGCGCTAGGCGGTTTGCACGATCCGGCGGCTATCGCGCCTCTCCTTTCCACACTCGGCGACGACGATCGCGACGCGCGAGACCGAGCGGCCGATGCGCTAGCCGTCTTCGGAGATCGCACTGTTCAGCCCCTCGTTCGGCAACTCAACGTTCCCGATTCTGAGATCCGGCTCGCGGCCCGCCGAGCGCTGTCCCAACAGGGAGAGATCGCTGTGCCTGCGCTCATAGCCCTGCTCGACAGCGCATCATCGACCACGCGCGTCGAAGTGGCCGGTGCGCTAGCCGGTATCGGCAGCCCCGCCGTGCCGGCTTTGATCGCGGCGATCGCGAGGGGTGGGTCGGGAGGCACGATGAGTGCTACCGATGAAGGGCTGGCCGCGATCGAGGCGGCGTCAGACGCCCTGACGCAGATCGGTAGCCCTGCTGTAGCCGCATTGGTCGCGTTCTACGGCGAGGCTGATCCTTCGCATCGGGAGCTCGTGGTCGACGTTCTCCGCGCGATCGGGGCCGATGCCGTGGAGACACTCTCCATCATGGCTACTGATCCCCATCATGCGCACAGCGTCGATGCCGCTGGACTTCTCGGATCCCTGCCTGACATCGGACGTGAAGCCGCACGCGCACTCGTGCGAGCTTTGGCAGATGAGCGCTTCGAGGTCCGATGGGCCGCGCGCAGGAGCCTGAAGCGCCTTGAAGACGACGCCGAGGACGCGCTCCTCGACGCACTCGACTCGGACGACGAGCGCGTACGTTGGGAGGCGACCGAGATCCTACTTCAATACCCCGATCCACCGATCGATCGTTTGCGGCCCGTGCTCAAGACTCGGCTCGACTCCGATTCGGTCCAAGATCGCCGCCAGGCGGTTCGCGCGCTCGCCGAGATGTCCGG
>JBCLES010000045.1:0-24644 GCA_038913135.1 Anaerolineae bacterium | reverse complement strand
GCCGACGACCGGTCGCCCTTCGTCCGTTCTATGTAATTGGAGTCTGGAAGTGGCTGAAGCGACGACTGAGCAAAGTACCAGAAGCCGAGTGATCACATATCTCGAAGAGGTTCGCTCCGAGCTGCGCAAGGTCGTTTGGCCGAAGCGCGAAGAGTCGATCAACCTGACAGTTGTGGTGCTGGTGGTGATGGCCTTGGTCATGGTCATCATCTCAGGGTTTGATTCAATCCTAAATGTCATCTTCGAGCGGCTGCTTGACTGGGCTGGGCAGTAGGAGGGCACGATGAGCGATGAACGCGGTGCGGAGAACGTGGCGGAGTCGGAAGTCGAGGCTAAGCCTAAGAAGCGGCTGAAGATTCCTGATGCCGCGGAATGGTTCGTCGTGCACACGTATTCCGGTTACGAGAACAAGGTCAAGCAGAATCTCGAACACCGCATCGAGTCGATGGGGATGCTCGACCAGATTTTCCAGGTCGTCGTGCCCATCGAGGAAGAGGTGGACATCAAGGACGGCCAGCGTCGGACGGTCGAACGGAAGATCTTCCCCGGCTACGTGCTGGTTCGAATGATCCTGACGGACGATTCGTGGTCGGTGGTCAGGAACACACCGGCCGTTACGGGCTTCGTCGGCGCCGGAGGCGATCCGGAGAATAGGATGCGCCCTACGCCGCTCCGCAAGGAAGATGTCGATCGGATCATGCGCCGGATGGAGTCGGATGAACCGACGATCCGGGTCACGTTCCGCGTCGGGCAAAACGTCCGGATCGTGGATGGGCCGTTCACGGATTTCCACGGGGTGGTGGACGATTTGGATATGGATCGCGGCAAGGTCCGCCTGATGGTCAATTTCTTCGGGCGCGAGACGCCTGTCGAGCTCGATTTCCTTCAGGTGGAGAAGGTCTGACGGGATTTTCATTCGGCACTGTCGCGCTCAGGCGCGATTTTGCGCGCGCACTGCGCGCTTGAATTGGACGGAGGCGCGGACGAGGCGCCGTACGTCGATCGAACATCGGGCTCGTCAGGCCGGCATGCCGGCCTCCGGTGGCGAGTAAAGGGAGAATGACTATGGCACAGAAGGTGATGGCGATTATCAAGCTGCAGATTCCCGCCGGCAGCGCGACCCCGGGCCAACCGATCGGCCCTGCCTTGGGTCAGCACGGCGTGAACATCATGCAATTCGTGAAGGAATACAACGCGCGGACCGCCAGCATGGTCGGCGACATCGTCCCTGTGGAGATCACGGTCTATCAAGACCGCTCGTTCTCCTTTGAGACGAAGACTCCTCCAGCAACCGATCTCCTCAAACGGGCGGCTCGCGTGGAGAAGGGGGCGAGCAATCCGCTCTTGGATCGCGTTGGCCGGGTGAAGAAGAGCCAGGTACGCGAGATCGCCGAGAAGAAGATGGTGGATCTCAACGCGTTCGATATCGAGATGGCTATGCGCATGATCGAGGGCACGGCGCGCTCGATGGGCATCGACGTGGTGGAGGGCTGATATGGCTATCAAGGGTAAGAAGCGGCAGGCGGCATTCGAGAAGGTCGATCGTCAGAAGTACTACACGGGGGCTGAGGCCGCGGAGTTGGCCAAGGATGCGTCTTACGTGAAGTTCGACGAGACCGTCGAATTGCATGTAAGGCTCGGCGTCGATCCGCGCCACGCCGATCAACAGGTGCGTGGGGTGCTGTCCCTCCCACACGGGACAGGTCGCACGGTGCGCATTTTGGTATTCGCGGAAGGTGAGGCGGCTCAGAAGGCGGAAGCGGCCGGGGCGGATCATGTCGGCGGCGACGAGCTGGCTGAAAAGGTCCGCGGCGGATGGCTCGAGTTCGATGCCGTCGTCGCTACGCAGCCAATGATGCGCGTGGTCGGTAAGCTCGGACCGGTGCTCGGACCGCGCGGACTCATGCCTAGCCCGAAGGCCGGAACGGTCGTGCCGGATCAGGATATCGGCCGTGTGGTCGAGGAAATGAAAGCCGGCCGGATCGAGTTCAGGATCGACAAGACGGCCAACCTGCATCTGCCGGTCGGTAAGGTCAGCTTCGAAGCCAAGCAGATTGCCGACAACATGGCTGCGGTGCTCGACGCGGTGTTGCGCGCGCGTCCAACCGGATCCAAGGGCATTTACCTTCGCTCCGCGACCCTGGCCACGACGATGGGTCCCGGCATCAAGCTCGACGTTCCATCCGTCCTGGCCGCAAGCGAAGACTGACGGGAGCCGAATCGATCGAAGTCAAGAGGGGCCGGGAGCCGCCGGCCCCTCTTTCGCGTTTAGGCGCGGCACAGAGTCCAACACTGGGAACTACTCTCTTGCGGCCGTTGCCCGAATGACGTATACTCCCGCCGCGTTTCACGGCGCGGCACTCCAAGCGCCGGCAATCCGAAAACCCAAGCGCGGCCAGAGACAGCCGGTGTGCCGATAGGCACCGAAGTCCCGAAAGCAGTGATTTCGGGAGCCCGCCGAGGCGGCATTCATGTGGAGCTTCCGACCGGTCTACCCGGTCTTCGCCCCCGTGTGCCTCCGGCCACGGGGGTTCGTGCGTCCAGGGCCAATTGGCCCGGAAGAGGAGGGTGTAGCGAGGTGGCATTATCACGCAAGCGCAAAGAGGTCATCATCGCCGGCCTCGTCGAGCGCTTCGAAAGCGCACAGGGCATTGTGTTCACGCACTATCGCGGACTCGATGTCGATCAGCTGAGCGACCTTCGCGGAAAGCTTCGCGAGTCGGGCGCCACGTTCCATGTCGTGAAGAATTCGCTGCTCAGCCGCGTTTTCGAAGCGGCTGGACGCGAAGCGCCTGATCCGGAACTGCTGAGAGGCCCGACCGCGATCGCCGTTCTCGGGGACGATCTGTCTTCGCCGACGAAGGTGCTCTTCAAAGTTGCGAAGGACACCGAGATTCTCGAGATCCGCGGCGGATATCTTGGCGAATCGCTGATCACCGCCGCTGGCGTCGAGGTGCTTTCCAAGCTGCCTTCGCGCGAAGAGCAGCTGGCGATCCTCCTCGGGACGATCAGCGCACCGTCGCGCCAGCTCGTCACGGTCATCTCCGCTCCGATGCGCGATCTGGTCGGTGTCCTGAGCGCAAGAGTGCGCGAGGGCGAGGCGGCATAGGTCGAGGCGGCTCAGAGCGAAGCGGCATAGTGCGGGGCAGCGAAGTGAAGTCCGGCATGCCTGTATCGGCCGAGCGCGGCGGTCCCATACCGTGCCGGCGAACATCGCGGTACGACGAACTGAAGCGCTCGCCAATCGGCGAGTATCGACAACGATCGACCGGCACGTGTTGAACGGCCGGGACTCAACTAAACGGAGTGGTGATAATGGCCGATCTGGCGAAGATCAAGGAACAACTGGACGGATTGACACTGGTCGAGGCTTCTGAGCTGGTCTCGATGCTCGAAGAGGCATGGGGTGTTTCCGCGGCCGCGCCCGTGATGATGGGCGCTATGCCTTCGGGTGGCGGCGAAGCGGTTGCCGTCGCGGATCAGGTGGAGTTCGACCTCGTGCTCGAGGATGTTGGGGCTCAGAAGATCAAGGTGATCAAGGCTGTCCGCGAAGTGAATCCCACCCTGGGCCTGAAAGAGGCAAAGGACGTGGTCGAGAGCGCTCCGACGAACATCCTTACAGCAGTCACCAAGGACGAAGCCGAGGCTGCAGTTAAGGTGCTGGAAGAGGCCGGGGCTAAGGTCGCGGTCAAATAAATTCGGTCCGTTGGCATAAACCGGGCGGCGGGGGCTCTCGGGTCCCCGCCGCTCGTTGTTCTAGGCCGTCGGTTGGCACCACCTTCTCGCGGCCGTCATAATCTCGGTGTCGACTACCAGAAGCTTACGCCGCGCTCAAGTGCGGCATTCATGGAGCGGGAACAGAGCATGGCGTTGTCTGAACTTGGCGCCTTCCTCCAGCGACACCGCGAGGAGCAAGGCCTTTCGCTCGACGAGATCGCGCAGCGGACGCGTATCCGCCGCGGGTACCTTGAAGCGATCGAGGCCGGCGAATGGGACTTACTGCCGCCTGGGGTGTACACGCGTGGGCTCCTCAACAGTTACGCCAAGATTCTGGGAATCAGCCAGGCCAGCATCGGCCGGATGTACATCTCGGAAAGACCAAGCGAAGCCCGTCAGCGTGAACCGCAGCTCATCTCGCAGCCACTTGTGCGTGAAACCCGGCTTAGCTTCGAGCTACTCTTGTCGGGAGCGGTGCTCCTGGTAGCGGTGGCCCTGTTTGGGTGGATGGTCGCGACTCAGATACTTCCCCAGGTTTCAGGAATTGTGGATCCGAACGATCCAGTTGCGTCCGAACCTGAAGCCGGCCCGGAAGCGGCTTCCACGGCGCGGCTCGCGGCAGGTTCAACAGCTTCACCTCTACCCCGGCAAACGGCGCGGCCTATTTCCACTAACACGCCAAAACCGTCGCCAACCCAATCGGCCGGCATCGTTCTCGATATCGAGGCCAGTGAGGGTGACGTCTGGCTCCGCGTCCGCGCCGACGAGGACGAACCCTACATCGGTTTTCTCCGCAACGGCGAGACTAAGCGCTTCGAAGCTGATAGTCGCGTGACCGTAAGAACCGGCAGCGCCGGGCACACCAAGGTGACGTTGAACGGCCGGGAGATCGACTCGCTCGGCGGTCCAGGCGCCGTCGAGGAGTTCGAATGGCGGCTACTCGAAGACGGGAATCTGGAGCAGACCGAACTCTGAGCGGTCTGAGCCCCAGCTCCGAATTGGAGCACCGGGAAACGATCGCGGTCGCTATGAGCGGCGGCGTCGATAGTTCGGTTGCCGCCGCGCTTCTGGTCGATTCGGGCCGGCCGGTGGTCGGTATGATGCTCAAGCCATGGTCGGAGCCGGGCATCACAGACTCCAACCGATGCTGCACGCCCGCGGCGATCGACGACGCCCGCGCCGTCGCCGACGCGCTCGGCATTCCCTTCACGGTGCTCGACATACAAGCCGATTTCAAGCGGAACGTGGTCGATCCCTACCTCGAACGCGCGGCGCGCGGTGCGACGCCAAACCCGTGTTTTGAGTGTAATTCCCAGATCCGCTTTGGACTGCTTCTGCGGCAAGCGCTTGCGCTCGGGGCGGGGAAACTGGCGACAGGACACTATGCGCAGGTCGTCGAGCACCCGGATGGGCGGTTCTCACTCCACCGCGGCGTTGACCCGACTAAGGACCAATCCTACGTGCTTCACGCACTAGGTCAGGCTCAGCTTCGACATGCGGTCTTTCCGCTGGGCGGACAGACGAAAGTCGAGGTCCGAAAGCTGGCAGCTGATTTTGGCCTACCGGTTGCCGCTCGGCCGGATTCCGTTGACCTCTGCTGGGTCGGAGATGGCGGCGTTTCCGGCTTTCTGGGTCGGCATCTGCCGGAGGGCGCCGCTAGCCCTGGACCGATCGAGGATCGCGACGGCCGGATTGTCGGACGCCATGAAGGGCTTCCGCTTTACACGCTGGGCCAGCGGCGCGGGCTCGGCGTCGCGCTCGGTCATCCGACATACGTGGTCGACAGCGACGAAGCGCGTAACGCACTGGTCGTCGGTGACGATTCGAGCCTCATGCGGCAGGAGGCCATCACCGCGGACTTCCATTGGATCGCAGGCGAGCCTCCGCGCGGACCGTGGCCAGTGCGGGTGGAAGCCCAGATCCGCTATCGCGCCTTTCCCGCGCCGGCAAGCTTGGCGCTTAGCGAAACAGGCGGCATCGCGGTGCGCTTCGACTCTCCCGTCCGAGCGCCCACTCCGGGCCAAGGCCTCGTTGTTTACACGGGCGATGAGGTACTCGGCGGGGGCCTCATCGTTTCGTCCTCGCAGACCTGATGCCGGGCGATCCTGGTGCGGCGTGGCCCGTCGCGATAACCCCCGGTTTCGCGCTGAGCATAATCGTAAGCTTGCTGTGCGGACTGGTCTATCACGCGCTTTTCGGCCAAGGGCGACGAGGGCTCGGCCTCTCACTTCTGGCCGGCTTGCTCGGCTTCACCGGCGGGGAGGCGTTTGCACGCTGGAGCGGCGTATCGTTTGGCACAGTAGGTTCGGTGCACTTGCTTCACGGCCTCGCCGGGGCGTTCGCGGCTCTGGTGATCGCCGGCTTCATAGAACGCCTGCGCGCGCCGAAGGTCTCCAAAAAGGACCTGGTCGACCGCGATTCGGCGTCCGTGGCGGCCAAATCGCCGCCGGACAATGTGCGCCGACGCCGTGGATGAGCAAGGCAGCCTGCGCTCAACCGACAGCGAGATCCTTCGGAATCAGGTCTCGGACCGCGAATCTAAGCGCGCTCTGGTGTGCTATATTGCGACTTCACTAGACGTCCTGAGTATGGACTTTGCCATGATGGGCCGTCCACGAGCAGCGGAGGCGCGAGCATGATCGGTCCGTGGCATGTAGTACTGCGCGATGTCATGGTCTTTCTGGCGGCGCTTGCCCTCTTCGTCACCGCGGCCTTCATGGCGATGGTAGGCTGGCAGCTGTGGCGCCTCGCGAAGGCAATCTATGGCGACTCCGAGCCGATCGTCGCTTCCGTTCGGAGGCTGATCGATGGACTGAGCGACACCTTCGGCTACGTCAGTTCGCGCGTGATCACCCCGGGCGCGGATGCGGTCGCGGATGTCCGCGGTGCGACGGCGCCGATGCGGCAGCAGCTAAAGCGATTCTACGCCGGCGCCCGTTCGGCCGGCGCTCGTTCGGCCGATGTTGTTTCGAAAGGCAGTGCACGTGCCCGACGATCGGGCGGGAGAACGGGATGATCCGCCAAATCTTACGATTCGCTCTGCGGGTCGCCATCGTGGTCGCTATTTTGTGGGCGGTGCGCCGCTTTCTAGAGCCGCGCGGCGGCCAGCCGGCAGAGGCGATCGCCAAGGGCGAAGCACAAATCAAGAGCTGGGTTGATGACGCGCGCAAGCATGTGGAAAGCGCGGTCGCAGACGGCCGGCAGGCGGCTAGAGACGCGCGCCGCGAATTGGAGGCGGCCGCCGGCGCCGCGCTCAAGGATCCGGAAGAAGAAGAACTCCGGCCGGACGATCCGAAGATCTGACGAACGGCAATCGGATATCGGATGCCCAACGACGTGACTTCGGATATGACTGCGAACGTGACTTCTGCAAGCGCAGCGCTTGCGATGGGCCTTCGCGCCTACCTCGAGGGTGATTTCGCCGATGCCGTATTCAAGGCAGACGCGGCCATTGAAAGCCCAGACCTCAGTGAGATCGCACACTACCTGAAAGCGCTGATCGCGCTTGAACGCGGCGACGAAGCAGCTGCGCGCGATGAGCTACGGGCGAGCTCCGAGAACGAGGATCTCGCCGTCGCGGCCCGCCGCGTTCTGGCGGGCCTCGATGCGGCCGAGGCAGATCGCGTCAGACGTGGTGAGTCGGAGGAAGGGCGAGATCATGAAGGGCGCGAACCCGAAGCTACAGCGGCATCAGAGTAGAGGACGTCACGTGTTCGACCGTTCGACGGTGGCAAGAGCATCCCCGATCCGCGCGAGCACGTCACCGGCCATCGCGGCGCGTTCGCCGACCTGATCCCTGACCAGCATCCCGCATAGGCCGTGGAGCCACGCGCCGCACCACGCCGCTTCGAAGGGTTCGGCGCCGCCTGCGAGCAGGCCCGTGATGATCCCCGCCAGCACGTCCCCGGTGCCGGCCGTTGCGAGAGCGCTAGTCGCGAACGGAACGATAGCGAACTGCCCGTTAGGGCTCGCGATGACGGTGTTAGCGCCCTTTAGTACGACGATCGCCCCCCAACTAGCGGCATGCGCCTTAGCAGCGTGCAAGCGTTCGATCCCGGTCGGCGGGCCCTTCAGCGACCAACCAGGCGCGGGCGCAGCCAAGGTCAGACGGGCCATCTCGCCAGGATGAGGCGTAAGCACAGTGCCCGCCGGGAGTCGGGAAAGGCGCTCCGGATCCGCGGCAAGCGCGCTGAGCGAGTCGGCGTCGATGACCAACTTGATGGCCGATGGTGTTGAGATCTCGCCCTCGCCCTCACCCTCGCGAACTCGCAATGCGCTCGCAGAAGTAGAAGTATCGCTCTCGCCCGCACTGACCGCCTCGAGAGCCGCGTCCAGTATCGCAGCCGCCCCGGCGTTCGTCGTGAGTCCCGGTCCGATCAGGACGGCGTCCACGCTTTCAAGGGCATCGCGGACGATCTCGGCTGCGTCCGGCGAGACGGACTCGCCATCGTCAGGGAGCGGGAGGAAGACCGCCTCTGGCAGCCGCGCCGCGATAGGACCGTGGACTACACGTGGGATCGCAAGCGTCACCAAGCCAGCACCCGCGCGATAGGCCGCCTCGGCGGCCAACCCCGCAGCGCCCGTGTAACGCAACGATCCGGCGACGATCATCGCGTGCCCAAACGTGCCCTTGTGCCCGTCGACCGGACGGCGCGGCAGGGCAGCGCTCACGAGACCCCCTGTGATCATCTCGACGTCGACCGAGTCCGCGTAGCGCCCTTGAATGCCGATAGGATCGACCACCAGCCGGCCGGTACGTTCCGCGCCTGGCATGAACAGATGCCCGACCTTGGGAAATCCGAATGCGATCGTCACATCGGCCCGCAACGTGAGGGGATCGACAGCGCCCGTGTCGGCGTTCATGCCGCTCGGCACGTCGACGGCGACGACACGGCGCATGGCACGTCCGGATCCGGCGAGCCGGAGAAGCTCGGCTGGTACGCCATCGATCGGGCGGCTCAGCCCAGTGCCGAATAGCGCGTCGATCAAGACTCCCGCTGAGTCGATCCATCGCCGCGCCGCGGTGTGGAGAGCTTCGGGGATCGGGCCTTCTTGCGGAAAGTCGAGGATCTCCACGCCCGCGGCTTTCGCCGAATCGAGCAGGTCGTCGGGTTGGCGTCCCCAGACGATCGCCCTAGCGTCGGCGCCCTCAACCTGAAGTATCCGAGCGGCGACCAGGCCGTCGCCGCCGTTATTGCCGGGTCCGCAGATAACTAGAACGGTCGATTCGGGTGGCGCAATTGCTGCCGCCTCGCGCGCAGTGGCTGCTCCGGCGCGGCGCATCATCTCGTCGAAGGTAAGCCCATCCCTGTCCGCGGCCCGTTCTATCGCCTGCATCTCTTCCGAAGTGACGACTTTCATTCCGCATCCTTTCTAGGCTGGAGTATGCGCCCAATCACTCCCAGCCGGCCACGTTCCGAAGTGCACGCCGCTTTGGGTGCTATACTCGCCGACCGCCCATGGCGATTCTTAGACGAGCCCACGCGACATCCGCCGACGCCGCGATCCTCCGGATCAAGAGCGCGCGGCAATCGCAATTCGGCCGGCACCGAGAAGGCTCAATTCGCGGATCACATGACGGCGACCTCGCGAGGGCGGAAGCGCTCGGCAACTTAGTCTCCGGCGACCTTGCGAGTGCGGAAGCGCTCGGCAACTTAGTCTCCGGCGACCTCGCGAGTGCGGAAGCGCTCGATAGCCTAGGCTCCGGCGGCGTCGAAAACAATAGAGCGCTCGGCATGGCGCGCGCATCGGTCGTTCTCGCGGTAGTCGCGGCCCTCTTACTGCGCCTCCCCGGCGATGGATTCCCGCCCGGTCTGTATCGCGACGAAGCGTGGTATGGTCTCGACGCCCTGCGAACACTTCTAGACGGCCCTCAGCTCTGGTATTCGGCGAACAACGGCCGCGAACCGCTTTTCATCTGGCTCGTGACGCCGTTCATCGCGCTGTTGGGTCCGACGCTGGCCGCGGTCCGATTGCCCGCCGCTCTGGCCGGAGCGATCGCGACCGCCGCGATCTACCCGATAGGCGCCGCAATCGCCGGACGCCGCGCCGGAGCTTACGCATCCTGGCTGATGGCGGTCCTGCCTTGGGCGGTCATCCTAGGCCGGACCGGATTGAGGGCATCTCTCCTGCCGGCGGCGCTGCTGCTTGCCGTCGCCGCATTGCTCCGGGCGTCCGGCCGGCAGGGCACCCGGCCGATCGCGCTCGCCGGCGCGCTCGCCGGCTTGACCATGTACACGTACACAGCGGCGCGCACCCTGCCGCTGTTGGCGCTCGCCGCGGCGCTGTTCCTTTGGGCGGAGACATCTAGGAGGGGCAGGTCGGTGCCGACGATGCCCGCATCCCGCGGTGGCTTGCCGAGCGCTGGCTCGCGGCGAACCTTGCCTAGCACAGGCTCACGGCGATCCTCGCTTAGCGTCGACGCACGGCAAACCTTGCTTGTCGCCGACCAATGGCCAACCTCGCGGAGAGCCGGCACTCGGCGCTCACAATCCGATGGTCCTCCGCAACGGTCTCGTCTCAGCAGGACGATGGCGATCTGGCTTGTCGGCGCGATGATGACCTCCGCGCCGCTGCTCATGACCCTCGTCAACACGCCAGGCGGCCTGATCGGCCGGGCGTCCCAGGTCTCGATTCTGCGTGACACGCCGCCGGCCGGGGCTGTCGACGAGAGCGGCCAATCCTCGGACCAGCAAGGTCGAGCACTCCTAATCCGTCCCGTGCTCGAAAGCGCCGCGGCCGCCGCAGGACTGTCTATAGTGCGCGGCGACTCGATACCGCGACACAACATCGTGACTCGACCGGCCGGAAGAAGTTCGACCCCCGGCGACCCGACCTCCTACGATACGACCCCCGGCGACTCGACCACGATCGGCTCGAATTTGAGCCGTCCACCTTCGAACCTTCCTCCCTCGGGCCGCCCGGCGTTCGGTCTGCCCGCGGCGATACTCTGGGTCTTGGGCATAGTGTGGACGGTGCTTATCTCGCTCGGGCGGGCCGGTCGTCGCCGACTTTACGCACGGACTCTCCTGGCGGCGATCTGCGTGACCCTCTTGCCGACAGCGCTCGCCGAGGATGCGCCGCACTTCCTGCGTGCGGCGGGCGCTCTGCCAATCGGGATTCTTGTTGCGGCAGTCGGTGCCGGGGTGCTTGGTCGATTCTTCGAAGCCAGTGTCGGCCGGAGCGGAGTCCGGGGCTGGCCAACCGCCTCGGCGATAACCGCAGTGCTGCTCGCGATCACGATCTTTGTCGAGCTCATCGCGAGCGGCAGGCACATATTCTTTACGTCTTCAAGCGACGAGCAGGTCTACTTCGCGTTCGAAGGCGCCGCGACCGATTTGGCGCGCGCGGTCAACACCGATCTTGGCGTAGGCTGGCGCGGCGGTTGGACCGGGCGGGCGACGGAAAATGATCTCGGCGAAGCGCCGGCCGTCTGGCTCGACCGCAGGCTTCGGGACGGCTGGCCCGCGATTCCCTTTCTGGTTCCCATCGAGCGCCTGACTCTCATCGATCCGTATGATCCGATCCTGATTCGACCCGGAGTCGCATATGTCGCCCCGGCGGATCTCGATCTCGACCAGCTATGGTCGCAACTTGCGCCTGATACCCGCTTGGTACTGTCGGCAGGCTCGCCAGAGCGCGGGGACCTCGCGGAGAGCGCGCGGACGATGTGGCTCCGAGTCGGAGCGCTGCCGGCGACGAGTTCGGAATTGCCCGCCCAAACGTCGGCACACGGGCTCCGCTTCGTCGAGGCCGAGACCGACATCGACGATGCGGCCGATGCCGACGAGGACACGGTCGTTTCGGTCTCCACCCGTTGGATCCGGGACGGAAACATTCCGGAAGGACTGACGCTGTTCGTCCATGTCCGCGAACCCAAGGGACAACTCGCAGGATCCGACGCTCCGCTGGGCTTCGGGATCTATCCCGTCGAGCGGTGGGAGATGGGCCGCGACGTCACGGAGATCCGTACTCTAGTCGTCCCAGGCGGGTTGGATGCCGCGCACGATCGCATTTATGTCGGCATGTACTTATGGCCATCGACCGAACCGTTGCAGCTCTACGACGCCGACGGCGAGCCCCTCGACTCCGAGATCCTTGTCTGGCCAGAGACGCTCGCCCGATGAGCCGGTATAATCAGCGCCGCTCGCGGGCCGGTGCGTGCCCGCCGCTCGAATCGGGGACGTTCATCGCGATGTTCATGGCGCAACCGTGCAGGCGCTGCCGTGCACAAGCTGGGCGACCCGGTCCCAACGCTAATGCGATCCCGCACTTGCTTGTCGCCTTGGTGGCGGGTGCTGTTTTCGTCGCTACGGCCGCAGCTGCCTTAGGAACGTCGCCGGCGGCGTTGCGCCTTGGCGAACCCGTCCGCTTCGGCGTTTCATCGGCCTTTGCCGCGGTCGCTACGATCCAGCTGTGCCCGGGCAACCGCTTGATCGATCCCGGCTTCGAAGAAGGTTTTGCTCGCCGCGGCCGACCCGACGTCGTTCTTCCCAACGGTTGGGAGGAGTGGTTCGAACGTCTGCCGGGGATCGACGGGCTGAATTATCCCCCGTCTTATCGCCCGATTCGGGACCCGGCGTTCGTCGGCGCAGGATTGTGGAGTCTCGAGCAAGGAACCTTGCACTCGACTCACACCGGCGGTGTGTTGCAGCAAGTGGATGTCGGCCGCGACGTCTGGGTTAGGGCGCTTGCCTGGTCGTCTGCATGGGCTAGCCTGGGGCTGCGTCCGGAGGCGTCTGAGCCGCCCGGCACATATGCTACGGCGATCGGCATCGACCCCTTCGGCGGGACGGACGCCGGCGCGACGCAGATCATATGGTCGCAGCCCATAACCACGACGGACACTTGGATTGAGCACCGGCTTGAAGTCACGGTACAGGGTCCCATCGTCACGCTTTTCACCCGCGGCCAACCCTTGCGCATTCTCCCGAACAATGTCTCGCGCTGGGATGGGCTGTGCTTGCTCGTGCTTGGGCTCGCCGATTCGACACCCGATCCGATCCGAGATCCGAGCGTCTCAGCGGTGCTCGCCACACCGCCCTCACCCGACGCAGCGACCGATACGGCGGCCGGGCTGTATGCTACGGCGACGGCACGAGGCATCGTTAGCGACGACGAGAATCCGTTCAACCCTGAAAGTGGGACGATCATTGGCGCGGCCGCGACTCTGGCGGCAGCATCGACGCGTGTCGCGGCTGGTCCTGATCCTGAGACATTTGAATTCGACTCCGAAGACCTCCCCACTATCGGTTTTGCGGACGTCGTAGCGGAAAACCTCGCCTTCGTCGCGCTCGCAGGAGCCCTCTTCTTCGCCGGTCTGATCTTTGGGATGCGAGGGGACACGGAAAGCAGCCAAGATAGCGACATGGAAAGCGGGCCGGGCGGAAGATCGGACCCTGAGGCATAACAATGAACGTGATCGTTGCGATTCAACGCACCATCGCCCGTCTCGGTGGCTATCTGGTTTCGGCGGTCTCGCCGGGGACCATCATCTTCCTAGCGGTCCTCGCACTGACACCGCTGCTCGTGGCGCCCGGAATCATCTCGACGCGCGCCGCGGGGGACAGCGCTTTCCTGCTCCAGCGGACCCATCAGATGGCTGCCGCGCTTGCCGAAGGACACATTCCTCCGCGGTGGATGCCCGATGCCGCATATGGGCTCGGCTATCCGTTCTGGAACTACTATGCGCCGCTGGCATGGCTTGTCGCAGGCACAATCGCGGCGCTGGGGGGGGGGGGGTAGTCGGCGCGATCAAGGTGACGACCGGCCTGTGCTTCATCGTCGCGGCATTAGGAGCCGCGCGACTCGCTCGCGGGGAATGGGGCGGGAGCGGATCGGGCAGTGAGTCGAGCAACGAGACGAGCCACGTGTCGGGCGAAGTGTCTCGCGGAATGTTGAGCGGAGTGTCGCGCGGAATGTCGGGCGGAGTGTCGGGCGGAGTGTCTCGCAAAGTGTCGCGCGGAATGTCGAGCGGAGTTTCTCGCAAAGTGTCGCCAATCAATGCCGGACGTGGCGCGGGCCTCCTCGCCGCCGCGGCGTACACTTTTGCGCCTTATCACCTGGTCAACGTCTATGCCCGAGGCGATGCTCTATCCGAGTTGGCGGCATATGCCGTATTCCCGTGGCTGTTGATCGCCATCCGCCGCGTCGCCGCCGCGCCGTCATCGCGACGTATCGCGATGCTCGCTATTGTCGTCGCCCTTCTGGGGATAAGCCACAACATATCGGCGCTCATCTTCGCACCGCTCGCATTGGCTTACGGGCTCTGGCAGGCCATGCCGGACCTGCGGCGCCCAGCGGGGGGTATAGATGGCCGCCGGCCTGAGCGCGATGCGGAGGCGACGCCAACTGGGATCGGGTGGCGGGCCTTGCCGTCGATGGCGCGCTCCGTAATGCGAAGGCTCGAATGGCGGACGTGGCCATGGCTGCGAGCTTCAAGGCGCCCAAGCGCCGCGATAGCCGCCGGCTTCGTCCTCGGCAGCGGGCTAGCTGCCTGGTTCTGGGCGCCCGCCCTCTTGGAGTGCGAAGCCGTGCAATTGGGTAACGCGCTCGGCGGCCATTTCAATTATGTGAATCATTTCCGCGGGGTCAATCTATTCGATCTCGGTCCTGCCTTCGACTTTGACTCCGAGAGCAGCGCGCCGAGCCGGCTCGGCCTTGCCCAGATGCTGCTCGCGGTCGCTGGCGGACTCGCATGGCTCACATCCCGGCGGAAGCGCTCGACGGCTGTATTCTGGGCCGCAGCAGCGATTCTAACCATCCTGATGGCCACCCCGCTCTCACGACCGCTTTGGTCGGTACTGCCGCTGCTGAGTTATGCGCAATTCCCGTGGCGTTGGCTCGGCGTGTCCGCGCTCGCGTTGGCCATGCTCACCGCGCCCCTGGCACCTTGGATCGCTGCGCGGCTTAGCCGGCCGTTGTTCGGCGGCCCGCTCGCGCTTCTCTTAGGCGCGGCGCTCGCTTTGTCCGCGATGGCTGATCTCATCGTCGAGCCGCTTCCGGTCGGCACTGTCACGGTCGCGGATCAAATGGCCTTCGAGCTGTTTAGCGGGAACATCGGGACGACGGTTAGAAACGAATACCTGCCTGTCGATGTGGAACCGCGGCCACGGAGCAGCGCCTATCTGATCGAAGGTGGGATAGCACATCCGAGAAGCCTAGCCGGCCGGCTGGATTCAGCGGTGCCTTTGCGCAGTGGCGCTGCATGGCGGTTGTGGCAGATCGAGGTCAGCGGCGACGCGGCGGCGGAGGTCGCATTTCCGACCTTGTGGTTTCCGGGTTGGCAGGCGACAATCGACGAACAGGAAGTCCAAGCGACCCGTCCGGCGCCCGGCACCGGTTGGATCGTCGCTTCCGTGCCGCCGGGCCGGCATACGGTTGAGATCCGCTTGGGACGAAGCGTCATCCGCGCCGCGGCCGAGGTCGTTTCGCTCTTGTCGTTGCTAGTGTTGCTAGCCATCCACTCGCTCGAGCGCGGCCGAGGGCTGTGGCTGCGCGTGGTCGTGGTCGCCGCTGCGATCGCGGCTTGCGTCGCTGTCGCATGGCTCCTCCCGGATGGCGATGACGCGGGCGGTCCGCGAACGGTCGATTGGCCCCGCGCCCCTTACCCACACTCCAATCCGGGCGGCGTGTCTTTCGGAGATTCGCTTCTTACAGCCGCCAGACTGGACGATGGTGCGAGCGGGACGGAGGACGGAGCCGCGCCTTGGATAGAGGCGGGCGGCGGCCTCATGGTCGGCCTCGATTGGACGGGCGAAACCGAGGGCAGGATGGTCGAGACCGCGCTCGTTTCGCCGGTTGCGGCGCAACCGGGCTTCGGCGCGCCCGATGTTCGCGCTATAGCGGAACGAACGATGGTCGACGGCGGAGCGCACGAGCTCCAGGTACCTGAGGAGACGCCGTCGGGCCTTTACTTCGTGCGAATTAGGGTACGCAGACATGCGGACGACGTTGGCGAGGTTGGCGACAGCGGCGCCGAGATAGACGTGGATGAGACCGACAGCAGCGCCGACGTTCCAGCCGAGAGTCAATCGGGGACGCAGATCGGGGAGGTCTATCTTGGTCCGGTGCGCGTGCGCGGAAGGGATCGCTTCAGGGAGAGCCTGCCATCGACGCCCATACTACGTGCGGAAGGGGTAGTGCTGCATAGCGTCCAATCGGTTCAGGACGGCCGTTCGCTGGAAGTGCGCCTGCTGTGGGAGGTCGAGGATTCACCGACAGTCGACTACAAGACTTCCGTGCGACTCCTCCCGCCATCAGGGGACGAAGCGGTGACGGACGAAGAAGGCGGCCCGGTCCAGGTCGACCAAGTTCCGTTGTACGGTATGACGCCGCCGACCACTTGGCACGCTGGCCAGCTCATCCATGACCGGCGCTGGCTCGTCCTGCCGGAAGGGCTGGAAGCGGGCGACAACTATCGCTTGGAGATCGTGCTCTACGAAGCCCATGGTGATCAGATTGAGCTGGGCAGCGGGCGCGTGAGCTCGGTGTCGATCACGGCACAAGCCTCGGAATCAGATAGGGACCCTGAATAGTCCGAAGTGAGATCGCTCCTAGCCCGAACCGATGTCACTCCTTGAGCGTGCCCTGATAGATCGTCGCTCGCTCGCCCTCGCCGGCACGCACTCGAGCGGCGTCGGTCACCGGGAGCGACTCCAGAGAGAAGGCGTCGTAAACGGCGACGCTGACGATAACCGGCGCATCGGTCGCCGCGTCGGGAGGAAGTTCGATCGAATGAAGGTCGCGTACTCGCCAGCCCAGCAGCCACTTGAGCGTTGGGATGGCGCCAAGCGCGGGCGTACCGTCGTGCTGACTTCGCCACCCCTGGCCCTCGACGTGGACCGAGATCGTATAGTCGGATCGATATGCGTGTATGGCACGCCAGACCAATTCGACGCGGATCTCGCCACCTTCGACCGACACGGCGCTCGATTCGAGCAGCATCGCATCGCCGAAGGGAATGGACCCCTGCCGCGGTACGGGCCGGGACCAACCATCTGTCTCGACCGAGCCGATCGAAACGCTCTCACTTCCATCGGACCAGGGCACGGGCAGGAGGCCATCAGGGGCGTCTTGATAGAGCCCGATCCGCGCATCGAGCGTATCGGGCACTTCGCCCGCGAAGGGGATGAGCTGTAGCTGCAAGGCGACGCCGCGATCGTCGTTCCAGCGGGCGGCGCTGAGAGTGCGATCGGCTTGGGCCCACAAGTCGCCGCCGTCCGGGTCCACCAAACGGACGCTGATGGAGAGCGGCGCGGTCAGAGGCGTAGCATCCGGAGTGGAGAACTCGATCCACGCCTCCGCAAAGTCGCCGCGCCGCACAATTGTGGTGTGCTCCGCGTCCAGGGCGACGGCGCCGCCGGATGCGATACTCGCGCTACGAAGCAAGGTCGGCGACTTGGCGACCTCCGTTAGACCGATGTCCGCGACTTCGCCGGACTCGCACCCTCCGTTCGGAGTATCGCTCCAGAACGGGGTGTTCCGGATGGGCCACAGGGGGCGGTCGGAATCGATGATCTCCCGCGTGCGATTCGTCAATATGACCGGTCCGTTCGCGGCCGACAGGTCAAGCTGCTTTTGCCACGTGACGCCGATCGAATCGCCGGTCTCCCAGTCCGGCGCGACATAACGTATGTCGTTCGTCGAATCCTTGTCGGCGGCGAGCCAGAGCGGCGTGGCCCAGTGCCAAGCGGCGAGGATGGTCGTCGGTCTCGCGCTCGTTTGGGTAGAACTGCCCGTAGCGTCAGAAGCGCACGTCGCAACCGCGAGCGTGCGATCGATGATCGGATCGATTCGCGACACAGCTTCGTGCGCCGCGCCGGGCAGACCGGCGAACACGGCGCGCGCGAACACGGCGATGACCACGACTCCGACGAACAGGCGTGAAAAGGCGGAGGTGGAGCTGTTCTTCGCAAGCCCGTTCGCCGCGCGATCCCAGTCTGCGATCCGGGCGGTCCAGGTTTCGATCCATTCAACTAAGGCTCCGGCCGAAGCGCTGGCGAGGATGGCTATCGCCACATACGCCGGCATCAAGTACTCAACCGTTTGCGGGGCGCGGTACACGATCGCCAGTGCTACGATTACCGCCGCTGAGCCGCCCAGCAGGATCGCAGCCGGCCGGCGCTTCTTGTCGAAGGATCGCCATAGCCCGATGCCCGCGAGCGTCAGGCCGATCACCCCAAATTGGAGAACGTGAACGTCAAAGACGACCCTTGTCCTATCCAGGAGATGGCCCGCGTGCGAGGCGCCCAGCAGGTCGCTCCTAAAAGCCGTTCCCGTCACGAATCGCCACAGTGCTGCGCCTTCGGTTAGATCGCCTGGGCCGAGAACGGCGCCGGACGCGTCCCGAATAGGAAGGTAGAGCTGGGGTACAAACCACGCCACTGCGGCGGCTGCTGACGCGCGCAGGATGGGAATTGTGGATTGCCGATTGAGCACGCCGCCCACCCCCAGGGCAAGACCGATGGGTGGCGCAAGGAATAGAAGCGAAGGATGGTGGCCGGCAGCGAGTCCGAAAGCGATGCCGAGACCAACTAGGCCCTGCGCCTGCCCGGTCCGATTGCTCTCGAGAGTCCTCAGCGCGAAGAGTAAGACGACTGCCGTCAGCAAGGCGGTCGCCATACGGACGTTGGCGACAAGCGCGAGCGAGATGAAGGTTGGGCATGTGACAACTATCGCGACGGCGATTAGAGCGCCCTTCCACGAGCCTCCTACCACGCGGCCCGCAAGTGCGACGACGGCAAGAGTGGCCAGCGCGAGCGCGGTGCTGAAGAGGTTGACCGCAAAGGGCCACTTGAGGGCTGGGGAGACTTGGTCAGGCAGGAGCGCACCAACGATCCGGCCGAAGATGTGAGCCGACATCGTGTACGCGGGATATCCTGGCGGATGAGCGATGCCTAACTCGCGCGCCACAAGCTGGAACTCGCCGGCATCGGCGGGTTGGGCGCCATGCGGGACAAACGGTGCCGCTACGACAAGCAGGGCGAGCGCGATGCCCGTTGCAGCGGCCCAAGCCCGGACGGACTTCATTGACCGATGGCCCCGGCGACGCTCGATCGGCTCATCGGCTAGACCGGAAGGCAGACTTCGTTCAGCGGATTTCGTAGTGCTCGAGATTCTCGATCACGCTCTGCATGAACGGATCGGCCGTTGCGCCGTCCAGGATTCGATGGTCGAAGGTCAGCGCGAGATACATCATCGGCCGAATGGCGATCGTATCGCCCGCATCGCTCTCCATGACCACGACCCGCTTCTTGATCGTGCCGGCGCCCATGATGGCGCACTGCGGTTGGTTGATGACCGGCGTGCCGAAGAGGCTGCCCAGCGTGCCGTAATTGGTGATCGTGAACGTCCCGCCCTGGACGTCGTCCACGACGAGCTTCTTGTCGCGGGCGCGCTCGGCAAGATCGCTGACGTCGCGCGCAATGCCGACAAGGCTCTTTTCGTCCGCGTTGCGAATGACAGGCACGATCAGACCATCTGGGACGGCGACCGCCATGCCGATGTTGATCTCGCGATGAAGCTTGATCCCAGCGTCGGTCCACGAGCTGTTGGTCAACGGATGCTGGGCGATCGCGCGCGCAACGGCGTCGATGATGATCGCCGTGATTGTCAGCCGTACGCCGCGTTCGGCGAAGGCGTCGCGCTCAGCGCGATACGCCGCCATGGCAATCGACATGTCGACTTCGTGCACGGTGGTGACATGCGGCGAAGTCCGCACCGAATTGACCATGTGGGCCGCGATCGCCCGTCTCATCGGCGAAAGCGAGAGGATTTCGTCGACGAGTTCGGTCGACCGGCCGGACTTCGTTGCAGGCGGCATCTGCCGCTCCGGTGCGGCCGGAACGCCGGACGCCTGCGATGCTGGGACCTCGGACGCCTGCGAAAGCTTGGCCCCAGTCCCGAGAGGTGCGGTCGACACCGCCGATGTGGTCGGCGAAGATGCCACGTAGGCCTCGACGTCACGCGACGATATTCGTCCGTCGCGGCCTGAGCCGTTGACCAGGCGCAGGTTGACTCCGTGTTGAGCGGCGAGGCGGGCGACGCGCGGCGAGATGAACCCGATGTCGTCGCTAGGTCCTTGAGCGGCTGATTCTCCTGGAGCGGCTGATCCGGAAGCGACGGGGTCGCCGGAGTCCGCGCCGGAGTCCGCGGCGGCGGTCACGTAGCGTTCGACGTCTTGACGTGTGACCTGGCCGCCTCGGCCCGTGCCTACGACGGACGACGGATCGACGTCATGGTCCGCAGCGACCCGTGCGGCGACAGGCGAGACGCGAGGTGTCCCCGCGTCCGCGCTTGGATCCGCCTCGCCCGGCGCGGACTCAACCTCGGATGGTCGCGACAGCGATTCCGATGCCGGTCCGGCCACATCGAGGCCGCGCTCGATCGGAGGCGTCGCGCCCGTGCCGTCCAACGCTGCAGCGACCGGCCCGGTCGATGTAGCGTCGGTGAATTCGAGCGCTTCGCCCGCCTCGCCGATAAAAGCGAGCACGGTCCCCACCTGAACCGTTTCGCCTTCGGGCACCACGATCTTCAGAATGGTGCCGCTGTGGCTGGCGGTTATCTCGGTATCGACCTTGTCGGTGATTACCTCGAGCAGCGGTTCGTACTTCTCGACCGAATCGCCCTCGGCGCGAAGCCACTTGCCGATGGTCCCTTCATGCACCGATTCGCCGAGCTGAGGCATCTTGATTTCGACCGCCATGCTGCGCGTCCTTGGTGGGTGATCGGAGTGAGCTAGCCGATCGCTTTGGCGTAGTTCGCTGCGACGGCGTTCCAATCGACGACGTTCCACCAGGCGGCGAGGTAGTCGCCGCGGCGATTCTGGTATTGCAGGTAGTATGCGTGCTCCCAGACGTCGCAGCCGACCAAGGGCGTATGTCCGTCCATGTACGGGCTGTCCTGGTTCGCCGTGCTGATCGCGGCGAGCGAGCCGGATCCGTCGACTGTCAGCCACGACCAACCGCTTCCGAAGCGCGTCATGCCGTTCTTTGCGAACGTTTCCTTGAACGCGTCGAAGCTGCCGAAAGCCGTGTCGATCGCCGCAGCGAGATCGCCGCCAGGCGCGCCGCCGCCATTCGGGCTCATCGTGCGCCAGAAGAGCGAATGGTTAGCGTGGCCGCCGCCGTTATTCCTTACGGCTGTCCGGATCGATTCGGGCACGGAGTCGATGCCGCGCAGGAGATCGCCGATGGCCTTCGAATCGAGACTCGAGTGGCCCTCTAGCGCACTGTTGAGGTTGCTGACGTAAGCGGCGTGGTGCTTGCCGTGGTGAATTTCCATGGTGCGGGCATCGATGTGCGGTTCCAGGGCGTCGAACGCGTATGGGAGATCGGGGAGGTTGTGGGCCATGGCAGGAACTCCTTTTAGAGGGGGGGTCGAAGTACTCGAAACTGATGAGCCGGTCCAGCGCTTGGCGGTGTCCTGCGCGGCATCGACCTTGAAAGCCTGGTCAGCGCCGGCTCAGATCAAGTCGCCTCTTCAACTGCCTCGAGGATGTCCTCGAGTTCGGGGACCTCGGGGGTCGCGTTCTCTTGAATGAAGCTGATCCGGCCTTCGGGATCTATGACGAAAGTAGTCCGAGCGTTGTACCCATTTTCATCAAGGTACACGCCGTAAAGGCGGCCGACTTTCCCTTTGGGATGGAAGTCGGCGAGGAGCGGATACTCGATGCCCTCCTTTTCGGCAAAGGCCCTGTGCGCATTCTTGTGGTCGACGCTTATGCCCAGAACCTGCGCTTCAAGGCGGTTCAACCGAGTCATCGCGTCCATGATGCAAGCGTGCTCTTCCGTGCATACCCCGCTGAAGTCCATCGGGTAGAAGGCAAGGACGACTGGCTGGCCTTTGTAGTCTCTCAAACGGTGGGTCTCGCCGGTGCCGTCAATAAGCTCGAACTGCGGCGCACGATCGTTGACCTTGAGATGTGTGCTCACGGTCGGGGTGCTCCTCCTCTCGCGAATGGTGAGTGTCGGCTGCGCGCATCGGCCGGCCTGCTGGTAGGTCGAGGCCGTGAGAGAGCGCTTCGAGATTGTAGGAAGCGCAACCTGCTGGGTCAAGACATCCGTGATCTGGACCGCACCGAATCTCGATCCGGCGGATCGCGGTTGAACTGGTCGGCTCACCGAACCCCTATCGGCTTGGACTTTTACCGGTGAACGATTAATCCATGCCAACCAGCGCCCTGATCCGACCGCTCGTCATCAGATCCGCCATCGCCTTCTCAGCCGCCCTAATAGGGCTGCTCGGCCTCGACGGAGCCGCTCTCGACGTAGCTGCCGCACCGCCTTCCCCCACCGTTCCGCAGCATCGACGGCAGCGATAACAACGTCCTCAACCCGACGTGGGGGACGGCCGGTGTCCGGTTGCTCCGGAAGACCGACGCGATGTACGCGGACGGAATCTCGGCGCCTGCGGGCGCTGATCGGCCGAACCCGCGGACCATCAGCAACCTGGTCTCCGCACAGAGCGAGTCGATGCCGAATCCGTTGTTCGCCTCCGGATTCGTATGGCAATGGGGCCAATTCGTCGATCACGATCTCAGTCTGACCGACCGCCATATCCCCAGCGAACCTTTTCCGATCTTCGTGCCACCGGGCGATCTGCACTTCCCGCCCGGCAGCGTGATCGCGCTCAATCGATCGCATTACGACCCCACTACCGGAACGGACGTGGCGAATCCGAGGCAGCAGGTCAATGAGATCACCGCCTGGATCGACGGCTCGATGGTCTACGGCTCGGACGCTCTTCGCGCCGACGCGCTTCGCACTCTCGACGGGACGGGGCGCCTGAAGACGAGCCCGGGCGATCTGCTGCCGTTCAACACTGCCGGTTTGCCGAACGGAGGCGGACCGTCGCCGACGCTCTTCTTAGCCGGCGACGTTCGTGTCAACGAACAGGTCGGCCTGATCGCAATCCACACGCTCTTTGTGCGCGAGCACAATCGGATTGCCGATTCGCTCGCCGGACTCGGGCTGTCCGACGACGAAATCTACGAACTCGCTCGGGCGGAGGTCGGCGCGATCGTCCAGAAGATCACCTATGACGACTTTCTTCCGAACTTGCTCGGCCCGAGCGGCCTCCCGCCATACGGCGGCTACGACTCGACGTGCGATGCGGGGGTCGCCAACTTCTTCTCGACGAGCGCATTCCGATTCGGGCACAGTCTATTGCCGGAGGAGCTATTTCGCCGCGACGCGAGCGGAGCGGAGATCCCGGGCGGAGACCTGCCGCTGAAGAGTGCCTTCTTCTCGCCATGGCGGATTAGCGCCGAGGGCGGCATCGACCCGATTTTGCGCGGACTCGTGATGGAACCGTCGCAGACGTTCGATCCGAAGGTTGTTGACGCGGTGCGAAATTTCTTGTTCGGCGCGCCTGGCGCTGGCGGTCTCGACCTCCCTTCTCTCAACATCCAACGCGGCCGCGACCACGGTATTGGAAGCTATGCGCAGGCCCGGATCAGTTACGGACTGCCCCCGGTGACGAGCTTCTCGGACATGACGTCGGATCCGGATCGACAAGCCGGACTCGCCGCGGCGTCGACCTCGCGGAGATCGAGGCTACAACCTTATCTGATGTCATCCGCCGTAACACTGACATCGGGGCCGAGCTGCATGAGGACGCGTTCAAGGTCGTCACGCGGGCGGATATAGTCGCTGAGCTTGAGGTCACGGGCGATGCGATAGCCGGCAGCCCGCTCGATCTCGTCGTGACGGCGCGGAATGTCGGCCCTTACGATGCCGATGCGTTGCGTCTCGAACTCGACCTGCCGTCTGGAGTCGAATTCGTCGAGACCGATCCCGGCGCCGGCGGGACCTGTGCGCTGGTGTCCGGCGACCCCGAGCGCGTGGAGTGCGAGTGGCCAGGTTAGACCGCGGTCGGTGCGGCGCGTCAGGCGACGATCACGGTCCGGCCATGTCCGGACCTAGAATGCGACAGCGCTCCCGGGTTCTCGCTCGACGTCGGCTCCTCAACACTCGAGTCGAGTCTGCATAAGTCGAACAACGCGGCCGACATCGAGCCGGTGGTCGAGTCGCGCGCTGACCTTGCCGCGACGATAGTCTCCGCCCCGGAGCCGGTGATCGCGGGGCACCAACTGACCTATTCGATCGATGTCGAGAACCTTGGTCCTTCGGCGGCGCCGAATGCAGTCCTCGAGTTTGCGCTCGACCCCGATGTGAAGTTTGCATCGGCGAGCGGTGCGAGTTGCTCAGCCGAGGACTCCGTCGTCACATGTGAACTCGGTGCGCTCGGTGCGCCCGATCCGTGCATCGCCGGACCGTCGAGTACACTCAGCTTCGATGTGGTCGTGGACGTTGCGCTCACAGCGCAGTGCAGCGCGGGGACATGCGTGGGCGATCCGCTGGCTAGCACGATCACGTCGCTGACTTCGGACGCCTGTCTGCCGGACCCGGATTCGGCAAACCACGGCGGGACGATCCAGACCGATGTCCTGGCCGGAGCCGATGTCGTCGTGGATATGCCGCGCGTATTGCATGATGGCGACCCGATCGGCGCGGCGTCGCTGGCGATGGTCGACGTTGGACTTGCGGCAACTGTTACCGACCTGACCGTCTGGACCGGCATGTCGACCGCCGCGGACGAGGAATGCGTAGCCGCCGGCGACATGATGGAGATCCTCGAGGCATTTGGGAACACGGGCGCCGAAGCCTACACGCCGCAGTGGAATAACGAAGGGCCCGAGTTTGATGCGATGCTCCCGCCCGACGTCGAGCCTGAGGTTGGCTCATGCGTCGTGATCACGGGCGGAGGCGATTGCCGGGCAACGGCTTTCGGCGTCACGTGGAACGGGGTCATCCCGGTCGGCGGAATGGTCGAGGTTCGTTACCTGGTGCGCGTCAAGGGCGGCACGGAAGTCGGCACCGAGATGGCCTTCCGAGGATTGGCCCACTTCGACGATGACAATATGG
>JBCLES010000044.1:0-25100 GCA_038913135.1 Anaerolineae bacterium | reverse complement strand
CACGTCGAAACCGACCTGAGTGCCGTCAAGGACGAAGCGGGCGGCACGCTTTATCTGGGTCGTTTCGCCTGTCGCAACTTCGATCTCCTGCCACGCGACCGGGGCCTGCTCGAGGATCGGCCCGAAGCGAGTCTCGATGACAAGCGTTCCATCGTCGCGGATCCAGAGCGCGTCCGCGCCTTCGTAATCGATGCCGATGACGTCGGGCGTGATGCCGGCATCCAACTCGAACGTGCTCTTCACGACGCCGAACTCGACGTCGGGCTGGGTGTAGTGGACGTCGACTCCCGGCCACACGTCACGATAGGCGAGGGAGTCAAAGCTCTTCGCGCCGGTCGCGCTGCCTACATCTCCGCCGAAGATGTAGTTGTTCACCCCGGGAAGCGCCTCGCCGCTTTCGACGACCGGGTCCGCCTCAACGCCGACGAAGCTCGTCTTCACGACGTGGAACTGCGTCGTTGTGTCAGCTTCCTCGTCCATCAGGGGGGTTGCTTCCTCGCCGTCGACCGGAGGTTCGGTCCCGTCGATGAAAGGTCCACCCGCTTCCGCGAAGGCGACATACCTCAGGCCGTCGCGCGTGAAGTAAACCTCTAGGTCGCTAGCGTCGGCGCGGAAGAGAGCTTCTACATCCCACTGTCCAGCGTTCTCAACGAAGCGAAGCGGCCGCAGTTTGAGCGCCAAGAGATCGTTGACACCCCGATCGTCGGCCGAGGGCCCACCGCCTTCTTGGGCGCGCGTCGCATGCGCAGCAGAGAGTCCGATCACGAGTGCGAGTGTCCCGCACAGTACGAACGGGCGTAACGGCTTCAAAGACATGAACAGCCTCCCTCGAGCGGTTCTTGTGGCGTATATGGGTGCAGGGACTGGTGTCGCGCGCAAGCTGCGACCTCAATCTAGGTGGTGCTATGGCCCAAAAACAGCAACTTCGGACGGACTGACTCTTCCCGCCGCGTTAAAACAACGTAAAATGGATAGCTGGGATACGGGGTCAGTCATCGGATTTTTACATGACGGTTATCGAATGCTCATGTGCGTGTCGCAACCCGTCTGGAGGTCCGTCAGAAAAGTCCGAATCTGCATGGATCCGCCACGGACGAGCCCACGCCGATCAAGGCGATCGTTAGCGGCGTGAACCCGGCGTGAACAAGTACGGCAGAAGGATCATCGGCCGCCGTACCTCGACATCCAGCGAGGCGTCGAGCGCGCCGCTCAGGGCAAGAATCCGACCCCTTCCGACTTCCAGCGGCCTAAGGGTGCTTCTCGCGATGCCGTTACCGCTGGTCCTGGAGCTGCTGGGAGTGAGATCACCGAGGTCGAATGCGAACGAAACGTCGACGCCGGCGATCGGATTGTCGAATTCGTCGCTCAAGCGAGCCGAAACCTGTACAGAGCGGCCAATCTCCAAAGCTCTAGCCAGTGGCAGGATCTCCAGCCGAGCGGGCGGGCCTGGATCGAACGGGATCCTGAGGCCGCGCGCCAGCGTCCCGACCCGCGACTCCACGCTCGCGATGCCGATACGTATACCGGCGACAAGGGTCGAAGTAACCACGCCCCGGTCGTTCGAGAAGACAGCACCAGGGCCGACCGTGCCCAGATCGGTCGAGAAGATCACGAGCGTATCCGAGACCGGATTGCCGAATTGATCAGCTAAAGAGGCGATGAGTTCAGCGCGCCCGCCTGCGACCGGCAGGCGCTCGTGCGAACTGATCAATGTCATGCCGTTGACAGGACCAGGAGTTATCGAGATGCGCTTTGAGTCTCCGCGACCTTCAAGCGACAGGACCTGTACGAAGGCAACGCCGGACACAGTTCCCGTCGAGAATGTGGCGCTCGCGCGACCTCCGACAGTTGTTGTCAGGGATGGCTCTATCGTCCCGAAATCGGTGGAGAAATTGACCGGCGTTCCATCGATGGCGTTGTTCCCGAATCTGTCGAAGACGCGGACCGAAAGCACCCCCGTGGCGCCGCCGACCGGTAGCGAAGTCGGAGCGCTCAGCGTCACCGAATAGACGGCCGCCGGTTCAACGGTCAAAGCGGTCTCCGACGTGTTATCCCCCGCCGTCGCCTCGGCGGCGGTTGGCGCATGGATCCGCGCAGTGTTCACCAGTGTGGTCCGATTCCACCGTCGCGCCGGATCGATCCGGCCGCGTACTTGAATCTCGCCGCTTTGGCCCGGTCGTAGTCGCTCTATATCGAAGATGTACTGTGGACCATCCCGGACACTCAACGTTGGGCCGCTGACCGAAAGCGAAGCCGAGACTATTCCCTCCGGCATCAGCTCGTCGATCACGACGTCGTAAACCGAGCCCGGACCGCGATTTCCGTAGGTGACCGTGAAGGTTACTACCTCGCCGGGCACAACCACACCGATCGGCTCTACTCGCTTCGTGATCCACAGATCCGGAGCGACCAGTTCGACGGCCTTGCTTGCGATTGGTGCCGAGCCGGACGGGTCCCGGGCTACGATTGCTGAGGTTCCGGCCACCGCGCCCGCTCGAAGGACTGCGCTTACCACCCCGCCGACGGTTACAGTGCTAAGCCCTTCGAGCGCACCAAGGCTGGTCGTCAGCACCATCGGTGTTCCATCCCGGACCGGATTGCCGAGGGCATCTCGGACTCGCGCAATAATCCGCGCTGAATCACGGCTATTGGCCGTCATTGTCTCCCGTTCGACTTCGAGCGAGATCGACGCCGGAGGTCCCGGGAGGATCCTAAGTCCGGCTGTCGCTCTAATCGGTCCCGACACGCCCTCCGCTGTCGCCGTAACCCGAGCATCGCCGAGCAGAGCGCCGCTCGTGAACACGGCAGTTGCGACGCCCGCGGTGAAGGTGGTCTCCGTCGGAATGACAGAGCCGAGAGTCGCGCTGATCGTCACAGGCGTTCCGTCGCGCACCGGACGCCCGAGAGCGTCGCTCGCCCTGACGACGACTCCGGTCGTCGCACCACCGGCACCGAGCGTGGTTGCGCCAAGCGTCACGCTCATCGCGGCCGGCGGTCCTGGGACGAGGGCCAACGCCGCATCGGCGCCGACCCGCCCGCCGGCGCCCCACGCATCCGCGCGGAGCGATGCCACGCCGATGGTCGTCGGCGCTGTCAGTTCGGCGTGCACGACGCCCCCAACGGTCGGCCAGCCCGCCCCGAAGGCGTCCACAGCCACCGTTCCAGCGGCGACGGTCATCGTGATCGTATGCGGCCCCGCCCCAAGATCCGACGCCAGCATGTGATCGATCCATAGTAACTCGTTGCCGATCAATCCCACCGCCACCGGCGTTCGATCGTCGACCTGAACCTGTACTATCGCCTCTTCTATCGGCTGCGCGCCTAAACGCGCAACGACGGCCGGCGATTCGAAGGTCCAGACGAGCGATGCCCCGACTTGATTTGAGCGAATATAGCCGCCGCCTTCGAACTGGCCGAAGTCCATGTCGCCGACAAGCTCCCACTCGCCCGCGGCGACAACATCGGGACCCTCTGCTTGCGAACGAGCCCCAGATCGATCAAGGCGTCCGGAGTCCGTAGTAATGGCCACGATTACGCCGTCTTCGACCGGCATTCCCGCGCCGTCGTCGACCGACACATCGACACTGCCGCGCGACACACCATCGGCCACAAGGGCGCTCGGCATTATCTCAAAGTAGACCTCGCTTGGCGCATCGACCGCGGGCCGCCAGCGTACCCGACCTACATCCGGTACGTCCAGCGAGTCGAGGATTCGGGCCTCGATTCCCAGCTCCCACGCGCTTCCCCAACGATTCGAGGCCGCTTCAACGTCGCTCGTCTTCGTCGGATCGCCGCTGCGATTCTCGAGCGCGACGGCCAAAGCGGTGCATCCGGAGAGATCATTGGAGCGGTCGAGATCTCCTCCCAACCGTGGAACTCCGCCACGCGATCCAGCGGGCCGCGTCTCGATCAACCTGACACATGTGCCCGCCCCACCGAGACTCGAGCCGAGCAAGGTGAGTTGATCGCCATCGACCGCGCGCACGGCATCCACAACTGCTCCAGCAACATTCACGGCTTCGATCCGAACATCCTCCACCCATCGCACGACTATCGCGGCATCGCTCTGCCCTTCGAAGCGAGAGTTCAAGACGTTCCCGATCCCGACGTCCGTCTCAGTCGCGCTCCCCGGTCTGCCCGGCGGCGGGCCGAACGGAGAGCTTGGACGGCGGCCGCTGATGTATACCCCCGTGGTGCCACCCAGGAAGCGAAGGCCGGAAACAACGGTCTCCGTGATATCGGCGTTCCGAGCATCGACGAGCAGTGCAAATTCGCTGGCGCCCGGAGGCGCCCAAATCGCGGCGGAGCCTGCGTCGGCAGCAGCAGCTGGCCCTTGGAATCGCAGCGCCTTATCGGTCACGATCACGGATTCGGCATAGTGACCGGCAGCTATCCGGATTTCGTCACCGCTTACCGCGGCCGCAGCGGCCGCGGCGATCGAAGCAAAGCACGGTGTAAGGCCTGAGCAGCCCGCGTCATCGTCGACGTAGAGCACGGACTTCTCGATCCCGTAGCCTTCGGCAACGGCAACGATGCCGCTGCCGTGAGGCAATTCGGCCGACCGAAAGTCGCGGCCGGGGCGATCGAACAGTCCGATTTCGGCTGACTTCGCGATCGAAAAGGGACCGGCAAGGCAGAGTCCGCCTAAAGTCAGCGCCAGAAGGAGGGCCTTGGGCCTCGACCGGTATGCGGCTGCGGCCGGCGCCCCGGCATGGCTCATGGGCAGAACACCATCTCGAGATCGTCCAGGAACATCCATACCCGCCCGCCTAGACCGTCATTGAGAACCGTCGAATACAACCAGAGGGTTTCGCCGCGATAGTCGGTCACGTCGATCGTCTTCGTCCTGCGCTGCCAGGCTTTGGCGTCCGATCGTTCTCCGAATACGTAAGCGATCGGTGATCGCTGGCCGCTTCCATTGAGCAGCGGGTCGATGTCGTATACCAGCATGAGCTGTCGATCCGGACCACCGCCTGCTTGCGCCTCCTGGAAAGTCCAGGCCGCAACGGTCAGTTCCGAGGCGTCCTCCGGCACGTTCACTGACTGCCAAACCGTCGAATAGGCGAAGCGGTTCGGCTCGTCCGGCAGTATCCCCAGGACGATGCTCCGGTGTCCACCATGGCCCATCGCCGTGGTGTAGCGCGGCACTTGACCCCCACGCAACGTCCAGCCGACGCCGGTCTCGAATCCACCGTCGATAAGTGAGCGATCACAGCCGTCGGAAGGAGGAGTCACGCCTGGCATCGGCGTCGACGTCGGGCCCGGGGTCCGCGTCGCAGTGGGCGTGTCGCTCGGTCCCGGCGTCACCGATGCGGGCGGTGTGTTGCTCGGAGTCGGTGTTAGAGATGGGATCGGCGTCTCCGATGGGATCGGAGTGTCTGACGGGATCGGTGTGTTCGATGGGATCGGAGTGTTAGACGGAATCGGCGTGTCGGACGGGATCGGAGTGTTCGACGGGATCGGCGTTTCCGTCGCAGGCGGCGGCGTGCCGCTCGGTGGTGGCGTGTTCGACGGAACCGGAGTGTTCGTCGGAACAGGCGTGAACGTCGGCACCGGCGTGTTGGTCGGTGGCGGCGTATCACTCGGCACCAGCGTGCTGGTCGGCACTGGGGTGTTCGTCGGCACCGGGGTGTTCGTCGGCGGGACCGGCGTCGGCGGAACGGCCGTAGGCGTGACCGGAGTGCCGGTCGCCGGCCCGAGTATGTTGATCACCGCCCCACGGAGACGTGCCGAGATCGGCTGCGCGAGCGGGTTCGACAACATCGATTCGAGGAAGTTAAGCTCAGCCCTGCCCGGCGCGCGGGCTCGAACACGGATGCGAACGACGACGCCGGTGCCGCTGACCGCGGCTTCGTCGATCAGGGTGAATGAGTAGAAAATGCGGCCCGCGCTTTCGTCGACCGAGTTTTCCGCAAGGAATATCGTCGACGAATCCGGGAACGGCCCTCTCTCGATCTGAACCCCTGGTACCGCCGGATTGGCGTCGATGATCTGGAGGAGTTCAGGGTCATAGGCGATAGTCAGCTGCATTCCGAAAAGGTCGCGTACGTCCGAGACCACAACGTCGAGCGTGCGGATATCGCCCATCCCGACGGTCTGATTGGATGGCTGGATCGTGAGCGAACCGAAGAGCACATGGCCCTTGGTAACGTAAGGCAGATGCAGCTGCGGTTCGCCGAAATCCGGCGGTGGTGTCGCGGTAGGCGGAATGGCGCCGACCCGGCTGAACTCCGAGCTGTTGCCCGCTCCGTCCGTCGCGACAATCGTCAGGTTTGGCCCCGTGAAGCCACGTGCGTTCTCAATGCGGAAGAAACCGTCGAGACCAGCGCGGACCGTGAGCTCCCAAAGTTCACCTTCGTCCTCCGGGTCGGAAAAGACATCCAGCAAGCTGTTCGGAGGCGCGATGCCTTGGATGATGAACGGGTCGAAGCCCTCCAGGATCGGTGTAGTTATCCCGTCGTTTGCACCGCCCTCCAAGACGATTCCCTTGCCTGCGTTGCGCGTGATGATGTTGCGGCGCAGAGTGTTGGAGCGCGTCGTCGCGCCGCTCATCCGCACTCCGGCTTCGCCGTTGAACATGATCGCGTTGGCCGTCGTCGAATCGGTTCCCCCGATGAACGAGCCGTTCGCACCATTTTGGATCAAAATGCCATCGCCGCCGTTCGGAAGTGGAGCCGAGCGATCCAAGGTCGCGCCGATCGTATTGCCTTGGGCAAGGTTGAACACGGTGCCCGGCGAGTGAATCCACAGCCCTACACCGGAATTGCCGCTGATCAGATTGCCGCTTGCCCCCGCGCCTCCGATCAAATTGCCGTTTGCGCCGGCGCCAATGACCACGCCGATGCCGTTGGGCAAGGGCTGCGTCCCAACGGAATTCGTGCCGATACGATTACCTTGGATCACGTTGTCACGCGTGCCTGCCCCGAGGATCGCGACGCCGTTGAGGAAGTTCGACCCGATCACGTTGCCGGCACCAATTTCGCCGATGAGATTCGCGCGCGACCCTTCCGCGACCAAGATGCCGTACGTCGCGTTTCCGCTGCCCGACGATCCGGAGGCCTCGACGCCGATCCGGTTACCGTATACATAGGTGCGCGCGACCCCTTCGCCGCGCAACACGATGCCCGCAATGTTGTCCACGATGATCATACCTTCGCCCGGCGCTGCGCCTCCCAGGACGTTTCCCGTAGCGGCGCCCATCACCGTTACGCCGTTCTTGAAGCCACGGATCTCGAGACCACGGACCGCGTTGTTTTTGGATGTGATGACGATGCCGTCGAACATAGCGGCCAGGGCACTGGCCATCACGGGCCCGATCTCGGCCGTCAAAACAACCCGGTGCCCGTTGCCGGCGATAACGTCGCCGCCAGTGGAAAGAGCCGGCAGGCTCGGTCTGGGCGGGCTCGGCGGATCGTCGCCCGGCGCCGGCGGAGTGGCCGTGGGACCTGGCACGTCCGCGGGCGGCTTGACGTTGATCACAACAGGAACCCCGGGCGGAAAAACGGTCGGATCGAAGATGATCGTATCGCTCGAGCCCACCCCGGGATTACCGGCGACCAAATCGGCTTCACTGAGGCCGAGTTCCGCCACCGTGAGATCGCCCACCGCCAGCCGCATGGCTTCTCGCAGCGTGAGCAAGTCGTCGCCCAAAGTACCGGGATCCGCCGGACTGTTCACGACGATCTCAGCCCGCGTGCTTGGGGTCGAAGTCGCAGTCGGCGACGGGGTGGCCGTCGGCGTCGGCGTCCGCGTATCGCTCGCAGTCGGCGTCGCCGACGGGACCGGTGTCTCGGACGGCGTCAAAGTCGGACCAGGTGTATCAGTCGGGCTCGGGGTCGATGTCGGCAAAGGAGTATTAGTTTCGGTCGGCGTGTTGGAGGGTGTCGGCGTCGACGTCGGGGTGAACGTTTCAGTGGGAAGCGGGGTGACACCGGTCGGTCCAGGGAAGACCTCCGGCGTCATTGTCGGCGTGGCGGGGAGCGTGGTGGGCGACAAGGTGCCCGTAGGCGTGGCGCCTCCGATCGGTGAGCGCACGAAAGGGAATCGCGCGTAGAAGACGCCTTCGTGCTGACTTATGGCGATCACGCCCGAAGAAGGGTTGAGCGGGACATATCCGCCGGCCGGGGTTTGCACCCGTATGATCGTGTCGAGAGGATCGTAAAGCGCGCAATACGGCTCAGAACCATCGGTCGGATAGGTGATCACGTTGAAGAATTGATCTATCGCGATCAAGAATCCGGGTATCCATGGTTCGCCCGGATCGTGGGCGGCGTCCCGGTCGAGATCCTCGAAGACCCCGACACAGAGCTCGATCCTAGATACGACAAGATCGAGGTTTCGATCCTCTCCAGGATCGAAACCTTCGGTCTGATCCGCCGGCACTCCGTTGACTCGGAAGGAAATGATCTCGCCGTCGGCGGGGCCTTCGATCTCGACCGTGTCCGGATCATCGGCGGGCACGAGGACTTCGTATACTCTGTCGCCTTCGCCGTCGGTCGTGACGACGGTCGTCGTGATCACCGTCGAGTCCGCCAGATGGACGCTGACCACCATCCCTTCGGAGGCCGGGGCATCGTAATACGTGACCTCACCGGAGTAGCGGCCCGGATCGGGCGCGATCGCCGGCGCGCCGAGAACAGTGGCAGCCGCCCAGACGGCTGACCACAAAACGATCACGGCCGCGACGGCCGAAAGTGTGGTCGAGCGGAGTATCACGTGCACCTGACACCTCCTAAAAAGAACCCGACGCCCTGACATCCAATGGCGGGGACTCGACGCCGCCGGACATTGGTTCCAATGGTCCGCGGCGAGAATCGTAATCCACAGTGTATCGTTCCTTAATCATTTTGTCACCTCATCGAGCTTCGGTTGACCGCGGCTACAGCCCTTCGTACAATCGTTGGTGAGTCCACCGGACCCCACGCCGGTCGTTCAGGGTCGGAGACGTGCCGGAGCACCGTTGTTTCCGCACCGGCTATCAGGTGGAGCGCCCCGTCACAGTGAAACCGATTGAAGCGCTGCGTTGGCGAGTGCCCGGCACGCATGTTGGCGTGGTCGTAGCGCTCTCGCTCGTTTTGGCGTTGATCGGCTCCGACGGACCCGACGCCGACGCGGCGGAAGAACTCGACTCCAAATGCAGTGCACGGGCCAGTTCCGCACCGTCGACAAGCTTGATGCGTTTGCGAGAAGAGCTGTCGGTAGTCACGCGCGCCAGATTCGATTGCATCGCTCCGATCAGGCCATTCCATCTAGCGATCGTCGCCGACGCGGGCTCAATCATGCCCAGCGGTACAGCGGCTTGGATAGCGCCGGCAGTGCGAGCGCTGGGCGAGCGGGTTCGACTCGACCTCAACCACAAAGTACGCATCGGCGCAATCGAATTCGCTAACATGGTCGAGACGCTGTGCGAGCCGACCGGAGATTCCGACGTACTTCGAGCGTGCTTGGAACTGCTCGGCAAGGGCATGGAGCCTCCGAGGAGCCGCGAGTCGGCCTTAGGCGATGCACTCGTCCGGGCAGCTGATCAACTCGTGCGAATCAGGGGAGATCATGCCGGCGCCGATCCCCCACACGAATTGATCCTCGTCCTCGTTGATCCGAGCTCTATCGAGCGCTCGAATGATCCCGAGATAGCCTGCGAAGACGCACGACGGGCGATATCAGCGGCCTCGATGCTCGGAATAGAGTCGGAAATTGTCTGTCTTTCAGAGACTTGCCGAAAGTCCTGTGTTCACGATCTCGTGGACGCAGGTCGCGTCCATCGTATGGAGGATTGGCGTGACATTTCGGGCTTCGTTGTTTCCGAGGCGTGGGCAAGCGAGCTTCGGGTGAGGCATGTCGCGGTGCATGAGCGGCTCGGAGCGGGCTTCGACTTCAAGGCCGGCTCGCCTGATCCGGGCGGAGCGAACTACGATCCAACCGGCCACACGCTCGATTGGCGGATTGACGCCTACGGCCGACGCACGCTCCATGTGTCATATGCGCTCGCAGCACGTCGCTCAGGAACGCAACCCATTCGGGATTCGGAATTCGGCGGCATCGCGCAATTTACGGATACGCGAGGCGGGGTCGGCACTTTCGATCTTGGCAATTCAATGATCGGCGTTGTAGAGCGCGACTTCTTCACCGCCTTCCTTCCCCGGCTTCATCAACCGGAGTGCGACCTCTGCACCCGCCCGGATCGTGCCGGAAGATCGGCGCCCTGAAGCCGGTTACCATGGATCAGTAAGAGCACCCGACAATCCGGGAAGCCACCATAATTAAACGCTTTCATACCCACTCGACCATCCCGAGCGTCTAGACTTTCTGGATAGTCGCTTTGCTCGACGTGAAGGCCTAACGAAGATATCAGGACCGGGCTTCATCCGCCATCGCGTGCTCGGTCAGTCGACGCGAATTGCGTTTCTCGTAACAAAAAGGTAACCTGTGGTCAAGATGCGCGAGCGCTCACTCTTCGCCGCGGCACGCAGCATGCGCGCGGTCCTGCTTGGAATCATGGCGGTGATGGCATGTGCAGCCCTGCCGTCGGCCGCTCGGTCCGCCGTTGATACAGGCGAGCCATTCCAGCTTCTCGATTCTTGGGCGCTCCCCGAGGCACCAGCCGAACCCGTGGATGTCGCGCTCGCCGCAGGCGGTCGGTTATACGCTGTCGACGGATTGCATAACGAAGTCCTCCTCTTCGATAGCTTCGGCAGGCTGA
Source organism: Anaerolineae bacterium (assembly GCA_038913135.1). Lineage (GTDB taxonomy): Bacteria > Chloroflexota > Anaerolineae > Epilineales > Epilineaceae > JBCLES01. The sequence continues at coordinate 14,401 of JBCLES010000044.1, read as the reverse complement.
CCCGACGGATCGCACACCCGCCGATCGAGCGTTCGTCCGAAGCGATCTTCGTGCCGACTGCGGTCGCCGCGGACGGGGCCCGCGACCTGATGTACATTGTCTGGTCGCGCCACGACGTGGATCCTGATTTCACCGAACGCGGCCTCTTCCTCGACTCCCGGACGCTCGACGGCGACGTCGCGCGCCCTCTTCTTTGGATAGGCACCGCGGTCCGGGCGGCCAAGGACCTGGCCATTCACGAAGCGAGCGGAGATCTGTTCGTGCTCGGGGACAACGAAATCTTGCGACTTCGGTTGCCGGCCGGCGTTGTTGACGGCTGGATCGATCTAGACATCGGCCGCCCCGATGTGCTTCGGATCACGGCGACTCACGACGACCGTCTCGTCTTCGTGCGTGCCGACTCCACCGAGCTCGAGGTGATCGGATTAGACGGCAGATTCCTCGAAGCCCTCGCCGTCCCATCGGGAGAGCCGATCGCGGTCGCCGCCGACCCGAGCGGCGCGGTGCATGCCCTAGTGCGCCCGGACGACCCGAGCGATCCTGATCCGGGTGTGCCATTGCTCGTCACCTTCGAAGCCGGCAAGACCACAACTCGCTCGGCAGCGTCGCTGCAAGCCCCGCCTATCCCGGCCGGCCAATGGCCATGGGCGCTCGACGCCGCCTTCGACGGCGTAGCCCTGACCACGGGCTCCGACCGCTTCAGGGTCGTCCATCTTCGTTCAGCGGCCGGACCTGAACGTCACCGACCGCTCGTCGGACGGCGCACCATTGATCGATACACGCCTGGCCCCCCACACATCAGCGTCGACGCCCCTATGATGATCGACTCGGACGACGACGGCGGATTGATAGTCCTCGACGGGCGCAACTCGCGCATCCTCCGCTTCGATGAGTCCGGTGAAGTCGAGCTGGTCGGAGGAACTCCGGACGGCGCGATCGACATCGCCGCGGGCGAAGGTTCGGCGCGCTTCGTTTCGACGCGCGACGGTCGCGTGATGCGGCTGGCCAATGGCGACGTCGAAACCCCGATCTGGACCACACCGTGCGATTGCCGGTTCGGCGGACGGCTCGCGGCCGGTCCCGGCGTCGTTTATGCCACGCGGCCTAGCGAGCGCGCCATTGCGGCGTTTGATTCGACAACGGGCGCACCGGTGCGCGTCCTGCATTCGCTCGATGGCGTCTCGCTTTGGCCGAGCGATGCCGCGGTCGGCGGCGGAATGCTCTTCACTTCCGACCTCGTCGCCGCGCGGATCCAGGGTTGGACCCTAGGGCCCGATGCTTCCGTCGAATGGTCGGCTGGTCTCCTTTCGGGCCCCCGCCGTCTCGCCGCCGGTCTCGCAAGCGACGGATCAACGCTTCTCGCCGGCCTGATGGGTGATGGCTTCGTCGAGATTCACGATGCGAGAGGTGCAAATCTCGTTGCGCGATGGCAGCCGGAGTTGGCCGGTGGAGTCGCCCTTTACGGTTCGGATATCGCCCTCGGGCCCGCGCAAGAGGTCTATATCGCGGATTCAGAGCGCCGGCAGATACACGTCTTCGGTCCGGCGGCCGGAGTGCCTAACACCCCTGGGCCGTCGTCAACACCGACCGCACCGCCGACCCCATCCGGCGCCGTGTGTCGCCTGGACGGCGGAATGACCGCCATTCCATCGACGCTCCTTCCGGGCGAGGCCGCCGACATCAGCATCACGCTAGATGCGGAGTGCCCGACGACCTCAAAGGTGATAGGTGCCGACATCGTGCTCGCGATCGATCGCTCAGGTTCGATGATCGGCGCGCCGATCGCGGCAGCAAGGGCGTCGGCAAGCTCTTTCGCGGAATTGCTCGATGTTCGGTATCACCGTCTCGGGCTTGCGACCTTCGCCGCCGACGCGTCGATCGACGTCCCGCTGACCGACAGCGTCACGACGGTGCTCGGAGCTCTCGAATCGCTTGTGCCGGAGGGCGGCACGAACATTACTGCCGCCATCGAACGCTCGCGTGAAAACCTCGAGCGGTTCGGCCGGAGCGATGCCCTCCCGGTGATCGTGCTCTTGACGGACGGGCGCCACAATGCGGATGGCACCGATCCGACCGCCATCGCGAATGCCGCACGGGCCTGGGGAGCGCAGGTTTACGTCGTTGGTCTCGGGGACGAGGTGGATCGGGACGCGCTGAGCGCGATCGCGGGTACCGGTTCGCGGCTCTTCCTTGCCCCGACGCCGGTAGAACTCTTCCCGATATATCGCGAGATCCTGCGCGTTGTGCTCGACAGCATCGCCGGCAACGTGATCATCGAAGACGTCGTCTCGGACCGCGTGACGTTTCTACGCGACACCGCTGCGCCGCCGGCGCTCGTTTCAGGCAATGTTCTGCGCTGGGGGCGCTCAATTCTCCCTTCAGGCGGGATCACGCTGACCTATGCCGTCCGCCCGAAGGATCTAGGCTGCACCGCGACGAATGAGCGTACTTCGGCCGAATACACGGACTCCGACGGCGTGCGCCGACGCTTCGTCTTCCCCGTCCCCACCGTGTGCGTGGTCACTCCGACCCCACTCCCACCGACCCCGACCATCGAGCCGACGTCGGCGCCCGAGCCGATCTTCATGCCGATCGCGTCAAAGGGAAGTTGTTTCAAGATAGATCAGGGCGCGGATGTCATCTTGTTGATCGACACTTCGGCGAGCATGGAGGGCGAGAAACTCGAACAAGCAAAAGGGGCCGCTCGCACGTTCGTCAGACAGTTGGATCTAAGGCGCGATCAAGCATCCGTGATCAGCTTTGACGACGTTGCTCGGGTCGGAGCGAATCTCACCGGCAGTATCGTAGATCTCAACAACGCCATCGGCGCTCTCGCGGTAGGCCGGGGAACACGCATCGACCGCGCGCTCGAGACTGCGATCGGCGAGCTTCTCGGACCGCGCCGGTCGACGTCCAATCGGGCTGCCGTGGTCCTCCTCTCGGACGGCGCGCACAGCGGCCCAACAGGAAGCGTGCTCAGAGCAGCAGCCGAGTTGGAGGTCATCGGTGCCGCGACTTACTCGGTAGGCCTCGGAACCGAAATCGATCGCGATCTGCTGGAGCTGATCAGCACGCCACGGCGTTTTTATCATGCTCCCGATCCCTCCGAGCTTTCACGGATCTATCGTGAGATAGCGCACTCCATTCCGTGTCCTTGATCTCAACTCGCCTATCCGATCGGATCTCGGTTCCGCTCGATTCATACTTCGCGCTCTCGCGCACAAATACATACAGTCTGCTCTTCGCCTTGCCGCTTCTGGCACTCTACGAGATCGCGGTAGCGTTGATCAACGTCGGCGAGCGCTTCCACGTGCGGAACGCCGCGGACCTTTGGCTTCGTGGATTGCTCAGAGCTTCGGGCTTCGAAGCCACTATCGCGCTTTCGGCGCTCCTCGTCGCCGCCGGAACTCTCGTCGTCCTCAGGGAACGGCGCACGCGGCCGGTTCCGATTCATGGACAGTATTTCGGCCGGATGCTGCTCGAGAGCGCCGCTCTGGCCGCCGCATTTGGCACCATAATCGGTGGCTTGACGAGCGCGGTGCTCTCGCCCCTCGCCGCGGATGGGTTCGGTGTCCTCGGCGTGCCGCTCGTCGTGGCCGCTCAGGCGGAAGTCCGACTGGGTATGGTTCAGCGACTAGTGCTGTCGCTGGGCGCCGGACTTTACGAAGAACTCTTCTTCCGAGTGCTTCTGATCCCTGCGTTAATCGCCCTCTTGGTCGCCACACGTCGAATCAAGCGCCCAACCGCAACCGTGGCTGCGGTGATCGCGTCAAGCCTGTTCTTCAGCGCAGCTCATTACTTGGGGCCTCTCGGTGACACTCCGGAACTCGGATCATTCATTTTCCGTTTCATCGGCGGGTTGGCGTTCAGCATCATCCTCGTCGTGCGCGGCTTCGGAATCGTCGCATGGACGCATGCGCTCTACGACGTCTTCCTGATCCTCAGCGGGTCGTAAGTCCTCGCGGAAACCGGCGGAAGGCTCGAATCCGCTACTCCACTGCCGGCCGATCACCCGTTATCTGCCGATTGCTTTCCGACGTCTGCGGCGCGCTCGATCCTAGTCTCGATCTCGACACCATGCGTCAGGCTACCGGACACGGAACAATACTTCTCCTCCGATAGCTCTATCGCTCGCTTGAGCGCCCGTTCGTCCACGTCGCCATGGACCGTGTAGGTGAGCGTGATATGCGTGTAGCGTCGAGGGTGATCTTCAGCTCTCGTCCCCTCGGCCCGCACGCTCAAGCCCGTCATCGGTTGGCGTGACTTCTTCAGAATCGAAACGATGTCGAAGGCCGTGCAGCCGGCCAGACTTGCAAGGAGCAGGTCCATGGGCGACGGCCCCCGCCCGTCGCCGCCCGGCGGCTTCGTATCGATCATGATGTGATGGCCGCCCATCTCCACATCGAAGGTCAGGCCATCCAGATGGGTGACGGTCGCGCTCTTGTTGGTCACGGGTACTCCTGTTGCGATGGAGGGGCGCTATTACGCGGCATCGCGCCCTCGCATCGATACACCTGCCCACAAGCCGAGAACGCCGAGACCAAGTGCGAGTAGTCCCCATCCCGCGAGGACGCGTGGCGTCTCCGCAAGAACATCGCTCAGGCCGACTCCGGTCTCGGCGGTCGGCAGCGCTAGGAAGTCGATCTCGCCGGACGCAGCAGGTGCGCCGGGCAGAGTCTGTTGCGGCGCGACGCGTATCTCGAGACAGTGTTCGATCGGAGCAGCGCGCGACAGGAGAAGCACGCACAGCGGTTGGCCGCGCAACCCCCCGGCTTCGCTTCCTGCCACCCCGACCACTTTGAGTGTGACCTCGCTCGCCGGTTCCAATGCGGGAAGGTACCAGCGGACAACATCTTCGTCCCGTGTAATCTCACCGCGCGCGGCTCTGACGTCGTCCGCCAACAGCGCCGCTGGAAGCACGATCTCGAGCATCAGATCAAGTGCGGGCAGTGAGTCTACATTGAACAACCTCACGCTCGCCCTGAAGGGCTCGCCAACCGAGATCGGGGCTGCAACATCTCCTGGCGATGCTGGGTCCAGCGCCAGCACCAAGCGCAGCGCTCCGGCCGGCAGGGGGGTGGCCGTGGGAGTCATCGTTGCGCGCGGTGTTCTGGTCGGGCGGCGCGTACCTGTCGGGGTTGGCGCCGGGGTTTCGATTGTCGCCTCGCCTTCCGGCGGCGGGTCCTGGGCTAGCGCGGACGGTGTTGGGACCCAGGGAACGGAAAACAGCGCGGCGAGGATTACGAGCGCCAGAAGAGCAATCCGATCGAACACGGACCTGCCGCGGTGTGAACGGCGGCAAGCGTCAATGACTTTCGTCCGTCGATTCGCCGGCCGGCGCTTGGGTCGGCGCGGCGGAGCCTCCATTCGCACCAAGCGCCCCGGTCAACGCGTCGATCTTCGCCCGAGTAAGCTCTCCTTCCATCTTCAAGAGTTCGTCGAACGCGCCTCTGTCAGCCTCCAATTCGCCGCGAAGCAGTTCGAAGCGCGAAGCCTCCGCCTCGTCCGCCAGCCTGCGTGCCTGATCTACCTCCTTGGAGTATCGCCGCGACTCGATCAGACCCGACGTTCTCATTTGGGCCGCTAGAAGCGAGTAGAGCGCGGTGATCCCGAAGACGGTTCCGAAGAGCACGAGTGAAGGAGTGACGGGCAAGTCGATCCACAGAAAGCGGGCTCCGGCGCCAGGTTCGGGAACAGTAGTGATCTGAGTCCAGTTCTGTGCACCGAACAAGGCGAGCAACGCGAGGACGGCGAGTAGAACTATCGCGCGGAAGTTCATAGGACCAATCTCCTCGTCGGGATCTCTTCAGCCCCGGCTATGGTAAGCGCTTTGATGCACCGATTATACTATGCGCCTGATCCGAGGCGGATTGCACAGTCCGACAGCGAGACGCGCCAAGAAATACGCAGGGAACTGCCGGAGGAGCACACGATGACCATCAGCGAACGGGGCTTAGCGGCCGAATCGAAAAGGCCGGTCCGGCGATCAGTTCCTTCGCGCGCTCAGGGAGCGCTCTTGTTCGCAGTGACCGCCATGGCGGTACTCGCGTTCGATCAGGTGACTAAGCGCGCGATCGCGGAGCGCCTGCCCGAAGGCGCACGGTGGCCGGGGCCGGAGCACCCGATTTCGAACATCTTTACCTTCACGCACGTCCACAACACGGGCATGGCCTTCGGACTTGGCCAAGGCAACAGCATGGTGTTCCTGGCCCTGGCGCTGGTCGTCACTATGATATTGGTAATCTGGCAGTGGCGTCTGGAGCCCGAGGCTCGCCTGATGCGCGTAGCGCTGGGACTGCAGGTCGGCGGAGCGCTCGGCAACGCCATCGATCGTATTCGCCAGGGCTGGGTGACGGATTTTCTCGACTTTCAGGTGTGGCCGGTGTTCAACGTGGCGGACAGCGCGATATCGGTCGGCGTGGCGATCTTGGCATGGGGCCTCTGGCTCGAAGGCCGAGCCGAAAGCGAGAGGTTGCGCGCCGATGCACGGCTCGGTGTCGATCCGGAGCCGGAGCTGAACACCTGAGCCGGCAAGTGGAGCAAGGTCGACAGAGCATCACGATCGACGAAGAGTTGGCGGGCCAACGTGTGGATCGCGCACTTTCCGAAGCGCTCGGTGAGTTCTCGCGTGCCGAGATACAGCGTTTGATCGCGAGCGGCGAAGTCAGGATCGACGGGCACGGCGTGCGCCCAGCGACTCGATTGAGCGCTGGCGATGTCGTGACGCTGCCACTATCTGCGGGTGGAATCTCCGATGACGGGCTGGTGGCCGCACCGGGCCTGGAACTCGATGTAATCCACGCGGACGAAGCGCTATTAGTCATCAACAAGGCTCCGGGCCGAGTCGTCCATCCGGCTGCCGGCCACGCGGACGACACTTTGGTCAACGCGCTCGTCGCACGCTACCCGGAGCTTGCCTCAACCTTCGACGGACCGCGTCCGGGCATCGTGCATCGACTCGATCGCGACACCAGCGGTGTGATCGTCGTTGCGCGCACGGAGGCGGCCGCAGAATTCTTGATTTCGGCCTTCGCCGATCGGTTGGTGGAAAAGGTGTATCTCGCGCTGGCGCGTGGCCGGGTGACTCCGCCCGCGGGCGTGATCGACGCTCCGATCGCTCGCGATCCCAAGCGTAGACAAAGGATGGCGGCAGTTCCGGACGGCCGTCCGTCACGCACGACGTATCGGGTGATAGATACTTCCGGGGAAGTCAGCTGGCTCGAATTGCGCCCGGAAAGCGGCCGGACTCACCAGATTCGGGTCCATCTGAAGGCGATCGGCCATCCGGTGCTCGGCGATCCGACCTATGGCCGGGCGAGCCGGCGAATCGGCCGAACGGCGCTACATGCTTGGCGCATCACCTTCGACCACCCGCTGACGGGCGAGCGCGTGACGTTCACAGCGCCTCTGCCCGATGATATGCGAATTGCGCTCGCGGGGTTGGGACTATCGGGGGAGCCGGAGGGCGGAATGCTTACCGCATAGGAATCCGACGCGAATCTACCGAACGCGGCCCTACTTCGCCTCGGCCGTCCCTGTACCCTGCTTGTCTTCCTCATACGTGCCGTCAGAAGCCTTCCGGAACTCGCGAATGCCCCTGCCGAGCGCGCCGCCAACTTCGCTGATCTTGCCCGCGCCGAAGACGACGAGGACGATGACCAAGATGATCGTCAGCTCCATGGGTCCGAGTGATCCCAAAATTACTCACCTCTCGATTCTCGCACGCGTGTCAATGCGCGTATGGCGGAGTGCTTGTGGTGATCTCTTTCGAACAGCTTGAGTTTGGAATTTCGAGCCGATCACCAGACACAACGAAGAGTATAGCACCTGAGATAGAAGCCGGAAGACGGCGACGATGCGATCTTGACTCGCGGTCGGCTTTTTGTAAAATCGTCCCGCCGGTGTAGCTCAATTGGTAGAGCAGCGGACTCTTAATCCGTTGGTTGTGGGTTCGAGTCCCTCCACCGGTACCTAAGGCAAAGCACGATATCGGCTGCGATATCGGCTAGAAGTCGGTTTCGAGATCGGTCTAGAGAAACGGCCCTTTCGCATCCAAGGGCCGTTTTCTCGTGCGCTACGACTCTGCCGAATCCGCTGTTGTCGCAGCCATCGATCAAGCCGTGTGGGTGAAGGTCGATCGGGTGAAGATCGATCGACTGCTCCTTGCTCACACCGCTTGGTTGCGCCCCGACTTCCAAGCCCTGAACATCTCGAAGAGGGCCGTGCGCGTGCTTTCGGGAACATCGTAGTCGCGCAAGGACCCTACAGTGAGGGTGGCGATGCGCACCTGTTCGACGTAGTCCTCGCACGGGCCGCACTGCGACATATGGTGCTCGAAGCTGGCCGCGTCCGCCGGCGAGAGCGCACCCTCCCAATAATCAGTGATGAGTTGGGTGAGCTCGCGACATGTGAAGCTTATCGATTGCTCGTCCTGACCGTGCTTGTCCATTGCGTTGATCCCCACCCGTATCAACCTTCGCCAGCGAAATATCGTTCGAGTTCGGCGCGTACCGTTGTCCTCGCTCGATGTAGGAGCACCCGCTGGTTGGTCGCACTGATATCGAGTTCGTTACGAACATAGTCGGAATCCATGCCTTCGACGTCTCTGAGAGTGATCGCAATCCGCTGCCTTGGCGGCAGAGCCTGGATCGCCGCCTCAGCCACTTCGCGCGCCTCTGCGGACAGCATTCGTTCCTCTTGATCGCCCCAACCTTCGGGATATGTGATCCAGCGGCCGGCGCGATCCGGATCGTCCGGCGGGAAGAAGCGGTCTTCAGGCGCCATGCCGTCGACACCGTCGATGTCGTCGCCGATCAAAACGGAGAAGGGGACGCTGCGCCGTTCTCGGACGCCTCGGGTCTTGGCCAGGTTCGAGACGATTCGAAAGATCCACGTGCGCAGAGCGCTTCGGCCCTCGAAGCGGTCGATGCCTTTCAGGACGGCCAACCATGCTTCCTGGGCCACTTCTTCAGCGGTCGCGTCGTCCGCGACATAGAGCCGAGCGATGCGGATCATCGAGCCATGATGGCTATCCACAATCGCCGCGAAGGCATCTTCGTCGCCGCTCCGCAGAGCCTCAAGCAAGGTCTCTTCTGAGCCGATATCCGTCGCCGGTTCGCCCACTCCCACCCCAGAGCGGATGTCTTCGCCTCCCTCCGGTTCAATGGGGATATCGTCAGAGTTTTCGTCCATCCAAATCCTCACGAACTTGGCGTTCCCGTGCGGCTGTCGGCGGCTTTCTCGGCATCGGCAACACAGGTCTTCGCCCGACGGAGCCGGAGCGATGATGCGACGGGAGTTTAGCATCCCGGCACGCGGAGTGCCGCTTGACTTCAGGCGCCGAGACGCGGGCCTGCTTCGGACCGAGAGCCGCAGCACGGATCGCCCCTGCGCTGTTCGGCTTGACACCACTTGACCGATTCGATCGTCTGACAGTGTTTAAGATATAAATTGTTCCCGCGGATCAAGAGATCATGCGCGGGAGGAGTCCCGGAGGTTCTATATCATGCGCCGATTGTCCCAGACGCCCGCCGCTCTTGCTGGCTTCTTCGCGCTCGCAGGGCTAGTCATCGGGCTTGCGCCTTTCTTGAGCACAAGCGTTGATGCACTGCCTTCGGTTCAGGGCAGCGGAGAAAGCAGTTGCGCCGATCGAGACTCTTTGACCGGAACGCTCCTTTCCACCCGTTCGATCACCCCGACGGCGGACATCATGCTATGTGAGACCACAGGGGTCTCGCTGACTTTGCGTGCCTCTTGTGACGCCGTTCCAATTTATGTGATGATCAACATCGACATCTCGGGCTCCATGATCGGTCGCCCGATCGAAGACGCCAAGAACGCGGCGCTCGCGATGGTCGACGCCCTCGGGATGTCGGACAGCACCGGCACCAAAGTCGGGATGATCGTCCACGGCGATCCGCCCCGAATTACACTACGAATGACTGAAAATGAGGGCCGTGTTCGCGGAGCGATCAACGCCCTCAGTGCAGGCGGCGAGGACAACCTCCCTAAGTCGATCGACGACGCCCGCAACGAACTCGTGCGCGAGTCCCGAGGGGAGGATCCGCCACCAGTAACCGTCATGATCGTCCTTTCCGACGGAGGCCAGACTTATCCGCCGGCCAACGCCATAGGTCCCGCGCGCGCAGCGCGTGCAGCGGGCATCATCGTCGTCTCGGTCTGCCTTGACAACGGCCTCGGTGACTGCGGAGCTATGCGCGACGTGGCAAGCGAACCACGATTCTTCTTCCGAGAGCGCGACACGAGCGGATTGCGGAGAATCTTCACTGAGATCGCTGAGGAAGTCCGAGATATCAACTTGCGCGCCGTCGAGGTCGAAGAAACGCTGCCGGAGGGCATCAACTATGTCCCGGACAGCGCCATCCCAGCCGCCGAATTTGACCCTGCCGATCGCACCCTGAAATGGACGTCCAGCTTTGTCGGACGAGAAGGGCTTGAAGTCGGTTATCTCGTTCGCGCGACCGGTGTCACCACTTACACGTTTGCGGAGAACGTGACCAGCTTTCGTGATACACGCGATTCGATCGGCCTAATCGAGGTTCCAACCGCCGTTCTCACAGTTTCGAGTGAATGCCCGAGCGCTTTCACACCGACCCCGACGGACACGAACACGCCGACTCATACCCCAACCCCAACGCTGACTCCGACCGACACCACTACGAATACGCCGACCGCGACCGATACTCCTGAGCCAGTTCTGGTTCCGATCTACCTGCCAATCCTGAATCCGTGGCGGTGCGTCGAGTCGGTTCGACCTGCCGACACCGTGCTGTTGATCGACGCATCGACCAGCATGCGAGGCGAAACCGCCAGCGGACGCACCAAGATCGACGCGACCAAAGAAGGTGCACTGGCGTTCATCGATTTGATGCGACCCGGTGATCGCAGCGCCATTTTCGCCTTCAACGACACCGTGGTTCGGCACGCTTCGCTCACCGAGGATCGCGCAGCGCTCGTCTCCGCGGTAGAAGCGATCGTCACCGAGCCTTTCACCAGAATAGACCTCGCACTTGATGCGGCCGCGGATGAACTGGGGTCAGCTCGACATGACTCTGAACATAGGCCTATCGTTATCCTCATGACTGATGGCCTGCCGTCCAACACCACAGCTGAAGCGGTGCGCGAAGCCGCCGCGCGCGCCAACGCGGTTGCGACCATCTTCGCGATAGGCGTCGGACCCGACGTCGATCCCGCATTACTTTCCGATGTTGCCGGGTCTCCGTCGCGTTACTTCCCAGCGGATGATGCGGACGCCTTGGCAGCAATTTATCGCGAGATCAGCGAACTCATCCCGTGCGAGTCTCCGACCTTACGGATCCCCGATCGTCCATGAATCAGGCCGCCCGTCCACCACGTGTCGCATCCGCCTCCGGAGACTTCGGCTGGCGCGATCGCGCGTGCAGTCGCGGCAGATACACCGACACCGAAGGCATATGCAGAGACGGAAATTTGATCGCCGAGGTCGGCACCTTCGCACGGCTTGACTCGGGGACTGCCTCTATATTCGTTCGGCGCAGGCGGACGTTCGCAGGGATCGGCGCCATCTTCGTTCTTAATGGCATTCTTGGTCCGATGTTGTCGAGCGCAAACTCCGGTTTCGCCGCGCCGTCGGAGCAGCGTATCGATACTAGCAGCTGCGTTGATAGAGACGCGGTGACCGGAGGGCTCTTCTCCGAGAGGACGGTCCTTCCGGCCAGTGTTCAGCTATGTCAAACCGCGGCTGTCTCCGTCACTGTCCGATCGAGATGCAACTCCGTCCCGATGATCATCATGCTGAACATGGATATCTCGGCATCGATGTTCGGCTCACCGCTCGATGCGGCACAGCGCGCCGCGAGCGCGCTCGTGTCGTCGCTGGACCTCGACGGCAACCCGGACACGCAAGTCGGCATCGTCACTCACGGACGTGAGGCCAGAACCCTACTGTCACCGACCAACAAGCGGTCGCTCATCATCGGCCGGATCAACTCGTTGAGGTCGGAGAGTGGCGACAACCTTCCTCGGGCAATTCGTGTCGCCGATCTGGAACTGTCGAAGAGCGCAAGTAGGGCAACGCAGCGACCGCTCGAATACATGGTCATCTTCTCCGACGGTGGGCAGGATGCAAGACCCGAGGATTCGCTCGGACCTGCCCGATCTGCGAGCAGTCGCGGCGTGCAGATCATCTCGATGTGCGCCCAGACCTTCTATCCGCCGAATTGCGGCGCACTCAGGGAGATCGCGTCCGAGACTAGGCTCGCCTTTGACGTTCGCGATGCAAGCAGGTTGGCGCTCCACTTCGATAGCGAGACGACAGCGGCGCGAAACGTCCGGCTACGCTCACAGTCGATCGTCGAGCACATCCCATCGGACGTAGACTACCGGCTCGCTAGCGCCTGGCCGTCGGCTGACTACGATCCAACCGCGAGGACGTTGACGTTTTCACCAGCGGATCCGGAAACCGGCGAATTCCAACTCGGCTACGATGTCGGACCTCGCGTAACCGGCCCGATCGCCCTGTCGCCGATAGAATCTCGTTTTGTAGATACACGCGGTCTCACAGGTTCGATCGAGGTCCCGACGACCACCTTGAACGTAGAGATCTGCGCTCCGGCACCGGTTGCGCCAAGTGCGACACCGCCGCCAAGCTCAACGCCGCTTCCAGGTGGAGAAGCAACTGCGAGGCCTTCGACGCCCGCAACGCGAGTCCCAACAGCTCTACGGATTCACCCTTCGGCGTACTTACCCATTGCGTTCTTCGACTGCCCATCGCACAGACGCCCGGTCGACACGGTACTAGTCGTCGACTACGTGAACGTGGCCGGCTCCGCCACCGTGTTCGGCGTTGCCTCCTCGAGCGCTGTCGACCTTGCACGCGAATTTGTTTCGACTATGCCGCCAGGCGATCGAGCTTCGATCTATGCGGTCGGCCCAGATGCCCCACTGCGCTTGACCGGTCTTTCGGACGACTTTGCCGCGATCCATGCGGCCATCGACAGAATTCGGCCGCAGACGTCATCGCGCCTCGACATCGCGCTCGGCGCGGCGGTCACCGAGCTTGAATCTTCGCGCTCATTGTTGGATCGGAAGCCGGTCATCGTCGTCTTGAGCTCTGGCCGAAATCCGGACGCTCCGCCGGGCGCCATCCGAGATGCGGCTTGGCGGGCTCAGGCTGCGGCGACTGTGTTTACCATCGGCATTGGACCAGGCGCGGACGCTGGACTCCTGATCCTCGTGGCGGGTCGTCCGAGTCGCTATTACGATGGCGCCAATCCTGATGCCATCCCTGCGATTCACCGTGCGACCGAGGAGTACAGGCATTGCAAGAGCGGCGGTGGAGGCCCGCCGGGCGATCGCCCGCTGGAGCCACTCCCCTAGGCGCCCGTCGGGAGCGACCGATCTCCCTCAGAAGCGCGCATGCCACGCAACTCCTCGAACAGCCGGCGCTCGTCGGCGCTGAGGTCGGTCGGCAGGTCCACGTTTACCGTCGCGATCAGGTCGCCGCGCTTCCCGCTGTCCTGCAACCGTGGCATGCCCTTTCCCTTGAGCCGAATGTGCCTGCCGTTTGCGGTCTCCGCCGGGATAGTCAGATGAACCGGCCCGCTGAAAGTGGGCACGTCGATCTCGCCGCCGAGCATTGCGGTGTACAGTGGGACGCTCACCTCCTCGCGCAGATCATCTCCACGCCTGGCGAAGCGCGAATGCGGCGCGACTTCGACCACGAGGATGAGGTCGCCTGCATCTCCACCGCCGCGGCCCTGCTCACCCTGACCGCGAATTCGGACCTTCGATCCGTCGCGCACGCCCGGCGGGATCGAGGCCTCGATCCGGCGTCCGTCGATCGAAAGTAGCCGACGTGCGCCGTGAAACGCCTCGTCCAGCGTAATGCGAACCGGATGTTGCACACTTCGACCCTTGGTCCGAATCTGCGCACGCTTGCCAGGACTTTGCGCTTCCCCTATCCCGCCGAAAAGAGTTTCGAAGAAGTCCGAGAAGCCGCCTCCGCCACCAAATAGGCCCTCCAACTCCTCGGGCGTGAGCGTGCGATGGCTCGTGGCGCCTGTCGGCTGGCCGCTCCACTCGTTCCAATCGAAACCACCGCCGCCGGAACGTTGATGCCGTCGATATGCCGTACCCAATTCGTCGTAGCGCGCGCGCTTCTCCGGATCGCCGAGGACCTCGTATGCCTCGGCGATAGACTTGAAACGATCCTCGGAAGCTTGATCTCCAGGGTTTACATCGGGATGATGCGTTCGCGCGAGCTTGCGATAAGCGCTCTTTATCGACTTGGCATCGGCACCGCGAGGGACGCCGAGAGTGGCATAGTAGTCCTTGAATTCCACCGATCCTCTCCAGGCGAGGACTAAATCTTGGGCAGTACCATCAACGTACACATCGTAGC
>JBCLES010000043.1:0-26081 GCA_038913135.1 Anaerolineae bacterium | reverse complement strand
TCACTTTCCGAATGGCGTGGCCTGATTATAGGGCACGTGCCTCGCGGCATCGCGGGTGCGGATGGAAGCCGATCCAGTTCGGCCTGGGCGTCGAGGGGCTCGGAGGCGTCGTCGTGCGGTGGCCGGGGGTGGTGGATCGCGAGCGTCAGGCGGAGTCGCACCCAAACGGGCGACGGTCTTTCTTACGCCCCGCCCCGCGTCATCTCGTCGGCCTTATCGAGCTGCACAAGTGCCTCCGCGGCGGCCACGGCCGTCGGGCCGTCGCCGCGGGCGACATCCTCCAGGAGGGGGCGCGTGCGTGGGTGTTCGATGCTGGCGACGACGTCAATGGCTTGCGGCGACATTCGGCCATCTCGGAATCGGCTCTCGGCCAGATCGATCGTCCGCGAGCCCGCTTTCACGAGCGATATCACGGCGAGCACCCGGTCCTGTTCGTTCGACCTGTCCGCGGCTCGGAGCAAGGCGCGTCCAGCCGGCCTGAAGCCGAAAAGCCGCCAGACGAAGCCGAGGCCGATCAGCCACAGCGCGCTCAGAAGTTCGACTGCCTTTGAAATCACGCGAGCGTGCTCCAGAGATCGTATGTGTCCCAATACTCAGGATCGCGCGGGTACGAGTGCAAGAACCACCCGTTCACGTGCTCCTCGTACTTGGGAGACGGCGTGTGGAAGCGCTGCCCGCCCCGATCCAGGATGATCGTGAGGTCCAGCTTCACGCGGACGTCGATGACCCGTTTGACGTTCGAGAAGTCCACCGCCCACGCCGTGTGCACGGGCCAAGCCAACCAGACGAGGCGATCGAACTTCACGCCGTTCTGTGTCGCCAGGTTGGCGACGGTCGCACCGTGGCTGTGGGCGAAAAAGTGCGGCACGGTGAGGCCCTGATTCGGGATCCACGTCTTGAGATCGGAGGCGGCGAGCAAACGCTGCTTGTGATTGTACAGCCCGGTCCACGTGAAGCTCCTGTCATGTACGGTGCCGATGGTGCCATCGTTGACGAGGGCGGTGTAGAAGTCGCCGCCCGGCTTATACCAATCCGCGTCCTTCGACGCGGTGCCATGCGTGAGCACGGCCGTGTTCGACTTCCGATTCCGCTTGGCGTACACGGGTCGCTTGATAACATATCGTGCCAGGGCGGGGTGCGCGGGCTGTATCTGCGCCAACGCTTCACGGGCCAACGACGCGACATCCGGGTCGCTTGACGCGGATTCCTCCACGAGGATCTGGAGGATGCGCTCGCGCGAGCGTGTCGTCTCGCGCGCTCCGGCCGCGGCGGCCACGCGTACCAGCGGATGCGGACTGTACAACGATGCCTCGAAGAGCGCGGCGGCGTTCTCGGTCGATGGCCGCTCGTAGATCGCGTCGACGGCCGCCGACTGCTCTCTCCTAAGATCCGGCGTGTCTTCCTGCGCGAGCTCGCTTGCGGAGACTCCGAGCGGTCGGTGTGCCTGGGCGACGGTCAGTCGGTGATCCCGCTCGAGTGGCTCGAGCGCGGGCAGGGTGAAGTCGGTTCCCTTCGCCTCCTCACGTAGCTCCGAGACGGTATCGTGCCAGCCAAGGACGCCGGCCCGCGCGGAGAGGAGGAAGGCAGCCTGGGATGCCACGGCGGAGCGTGTCGAGTCGGCGTCGCTTTGGACCGGGGCTCGGAACGCTGCGCGCGGGTCGATGGCTTCGAGTTGTTGATGGGCCATGCGGCTCTCCCTTGGTGCTGAGCGGTGCTCGGCGGTGCTCGGCGGTGCTCGGCCGAACGGGTCCGGCAAGCGGTGTGCTCGAGACGGGGTGTCGAGATGGTCATCTGAGATGAACGGCGGCTGGCGGCGAGATCGTGCACACCATATCAATCCACGGCGCGATAAGCTGCCGCTTGACCCGGAGCGATCCTGGCGCGCATTGTGCGTTTGGGAGGCAGCGCATGCCAAGAACACCGACGTACCCTGGGGTCTACATCGATGAGACACCTAGTGGGACGCATATGATCTTGGGCGTCCCGACGTCGATCACCGCGTTCGTCGGCCGTACCGAGCGTGGGCCGATCGATACGCCGGTCGCGCTCAACAGCTTCGGGATGTTTGAGCGAACGTTCGGAGGCTTGTGGTCCGGCTCTCCACTGCCGCATGCCGTGCGCGACTTCTTCCAGAACGGTGGCACCGACGCGATCATCGTGCGCGTGTATCCGGGAGCGCGCGAGCATACGGCGCGAATCGATGCCAACGGGTTGGTGCTGGTGGCGAGTGGTGATCCGGCGCTTGGTTCGCCGGATGAGTTGATCGGCGATCGGGAGCGGAAGACGGGGCTCTACGCGCTCGAAGATGCCGATCTCCTCAACCTGATGTGTATCCCGCCCGATGCCCGCGATGCGACGACGGCCCCAGCGATCTACGACGCGGCCCTCACGTATTGCGTGGAGCGGCGCGCCATGTTGATCGTGGATCCGCCGGCGACGTGGGCCTCGAGCAGGGACGCCATCCGTGGGATCGGCGGCACGCCGGACGCCGGTGCCTCGAGCGATGGGCCTCCCAGCGCGGTTCTCAGCCTGGGCGACTCAACCGCACGAAACGCCGCGCTCTACTTCCCCCGGGTCAAGTCTCACGATCCGCTGGACGAAAACCGTCCGGGCACGTTCGTCCCCTGCGGGATGGTCGCGGGCGTGATGGCGCGAACGGATCGAACGCGAGGGGTCTGGAAGGCGCCGGCCGGTACCGATGCTGCGCTGTTCGGGGCCAGTGGTTTGTCGGTGGATCTCAACGACGGGGAGAACGGCGAGCTGAACCGGCGGGGCATCAATTGCCTGCGCGAATTCCCGATGTTTGGTCCCGTGGTGTGGGGCGCCCGTACGCTGCGTGGCGCGGACGCGTTGGGCGACGAATACAAGTACGTGCCGGTCCGACGGCTGGCGCTCTTCATCGAGGAGAGCGTGTTACGCGGCACAGCGTGGGTCGTGTTCGAGCCGAACGACGAGCCGTTGTGGGCGCAGGTCCGAACGAGCGTCGGCGCGTTCATGCAAGAGCTCTTCCGAGACGGTGCGTTTGCGGGGGCTACGCCCAGGGACGCGTTCTTCGTGAAGTGTGATGCTGAGACGATCACTGAGGATGATCGGGAGCGGGGGATCGTGAACATCATGGTCGGGTTTGCGCCGATGAAGCCGGCGGAGTTTGTGGTGATTCGGGTGGTGCAGCGTGGTGGAGAAGGTGACGGGTAGCCATGGCGAGGGCGGTGCTCAAGCGGACCTTGCCTCAAGGACCTGAGGCCCACACCACCACCCGCATCCCAAGATCGAATCGCCGGATCGTCCGGATGATATGCGCCTGGGCAGTATGAGCGCGCCCCTGACGCATCCGCGTACCACCCGCCGCCGCGCGAAGCGCGCCGGATCCGCGCCTCTGGCGAAGTACTTCCGCTCGGTCACGCCGGGATCGAGCGGGTTCCACCCGTCGGTCATCAGCAGGTCGGTGTACGTTCCGGCCGGCACATCGGCAGTCTAGTCACTCGCCTCGCCCGGGCAATCACCTCCCGCTCACACCCGCACCCCCATCGCCAACCCCTCCGCCGTCGGCCACATCGTCGCCCGCCACCGCCCGTCCCCCGCCAGTCGCGCGTTGAACGCCCGGATCGCCGCCGCATCCTCGCTCGGCGGATCAGCGCCTACGACGCCGCCCCACGCGAACGCGTTGTCGCCGAGGACGACGCCGCCCGGGCGCAGGTTGTCCGCCGCCCAATCGAGGTAGGCGCCGTAACCGCCCTTGTCGGCGTCGATGAACACGAGATCGAACGGCCCGCGGGCCGCCAACGCCGGCAGGTTGTCCAGCGCCGGGCCGACGACTACGGTCACGCGGTCGGCGACGCCGGCCGCCGCGAAGTTCGTCCGCGCCAGCTCGGCGCGCTCCGGCTCGAGCTCGAGCGTCCAGAGGTGCCCGCCGGGCGCCAGGCCGCGCGCGATGGCGATGCCGGAGTAGCCGCCGAGCGTGCCGACCTCTACCGCCTTCGCCGCCCCGACGGCGCGCGCGACGACCTCGAGGTGGCGGGCGTCCATCGCGCCGACGTGGATGAGTGGTAGGCCGGCGGCCTCGGAGCGCTCGCGGGCGGCGCGCAGGACGTCGTCCTCGGGGGCGAAGACCGCCTCGACGTACGCGGCCAGGGCGGGATCGCCGGCGCCGTAGCCCTTGATCGGCGGCGAGCCGGAGGCGGCGGGCATCGAGGCCGACGCCGAATCAGCGTGCATGGTCATCGTCGGTCATCCTTCCAATTCAATGGGCGAATCCATAGGATATCGTCAATCTGCGGGAACCGACACCCCCGCCCACTCCGTGGGAGAGGGGGCCGGGGGTGAGAGCGAGGACTACGATCCCAGCACCGCCTGGCTGAGCAGCCGATACACGTCATTGACGGCCCCGTCCTTCCGGAACTCTTTCACGATCGGCGCGTGCTCGCCCTTGATCCAGAGCTTGATCTCCGCGTCGAGGTCGAGCATCCCGGCGCTCTCCTTCGAGAAGCGGACGATGCTTGTGTAGGGGATCGTCATGTACTCGACCTTGTGGCCGGTCATCCCCTGGCGGTCGACGAGGATGAGACGGCGATCGGTGAAGACGAACATGTCTCGCATGACCTTGTAGGCGGCTTGTAGTTCCTCGCCTTCGGCCATGAAGGGGGCGAATTCGGCTTGGAGCTTGGTGACGTCGACGCCGGAGGCGACGCCGAGTGCGCGGGAGATGAGGGACATGGGGTTGGCTCCTTGGATGCAGGGGAGAGGCGTGTGGAAGTGTTGGGCCGGCTGGCGCGCCGAGACGAAAACGCTCATAGTGATCGCAGTGGTTCGAGCGAAGCGCCTGGAGCCCTCATCGGCGTTATCGGGCTCCGCGATTCTATCTTGCGACGTGGGTGAGCGCGATGCGGATCTACGTGGGCATCACGGACGAACGATGGTTCCTTCACCTGAGCGCGATGCGCCCGCCACCGGACGAAGTGAACTTCTGGCGGCCGGGCGGGACGCAGCACTTCCGCGCGATCGGTCGAGACGAGCCATTTCTCTTCAAGCTTCACGCACCGAAGAACTTCATCGTCGGCGGAGGCTTCCTCGCCCGCGAGTCGATCCTGCCAATCGAGCTAGCGTGGGAGGCGTTCGAAGAGAAGAACGGGGTGGCGGAGTATCTGGAATTCTATCGGCGCATCGTCGGCTATCGCCGGAATCATGTTCCCGGACAGCAGATCAATATTGGGTGCGTGATCCTGAGGGACCCGTTCTTCTTTCCCCGGGCCGAATGGATTCCTGCACCAGCCGGTTTTGCGCCCAACATCGTCCAAGGCAAGACCTATGATGATGGCGAGGCGGAGGGCGCGCACCTTTGGTCGCAAGTGATGGAGCGGTTGCCGAGGATTCCGGCCGTACACGAGAGAGTCGTTGAGACCGATGAAATGTACGGCGCACCACGCATGACGCGTCACCGGCTTGGCCAAGGGACCTTCCGCGTGGCCATCACCGATGCGTACCACCGACGCTGCGCGGTCTCGGGCGAACGGGCCCTTCCCGCACTTGAAGCAGCCCATATTCTTCCTGTGAGTTTGGGAGGCGTTCACCGGATCGACAACGGCTTGCTGCTGCGATCGGACATCCACCGTCTTTACGACCGTGGCTACGTCACGGTGACGCCCGATCATCGCTTCGAGGTGAGCGGCCGACTCAAGACCGATTGGAACAATGGCGAGCCGTATTATCCGATGAATGGGCGCACGATTGAGCCTCCCAAGGATGAAGCGGAATGGCCGTCGCGAGAATTCCTCGAGCGGCACGCTGACGAAGTGTTCCTTCGATAAGTGAGGGCTTTCGAGTTCTCTTCGAGACGATTGCTCCAATACCCTACGCCCGCCACGACCCATGACCCGCCCCTATCCGGCGAAAGGCTCAAGGCATGCGCGAAAGCGCCGACCACCTGACCACCGCGGCCCCTCCTGACCAAAGCCAGGTCTTCCGCGACACCCTGCGCGCATTGCTCGATAATCAGGCCAAGGTGCTCACCGACGTCCGCGGCGCGGAAGACAGCACTCGCCAGGTCTACTCGGATCGATTCCTCTTCGAGCTGCTTCAGAACGCGCGTGACGCCGCCGCGCGCGGCGACCACGAGTCACCTCGCGCGCTCTTTCTTCTGACGATCGACGCGCTGATCGTCGCGAACGATGGTGCGCCGTTCGATCGCGACGGGTACGAGGCGATCACGGGCATCGGGCAATCGCGGAAAGGCGGTGCGGAGCCCTCTGAAGGGCCGCGGCTCATCGGGCGCAAGGGGATCGGCTTCAAGAGTGTCCTTCGCGTCTCGCAGCGGCCGCAGGTCTTTGGGCGGACGCGGGACGGCGGACGGCTGGCCGTCGAGTTTGGGGCGCCGAGGATCCGGTCGCTGTGCGCCGCCGCCGCCGCAGCGGACGAATCAGCGCTCCGCGGCTTGCTCAGCGCGGACGAGCGGGAGTGGTTCGAGCAAGACCAGGGCGGCCGTGCGCTCGCTTCGTCCAGCCTGGTTCGGAGCGTCGGCGAGCGTGGGGTCGGCACGGCGATGTTGTTGGATCGGCTGCCCGTCATGTTGTTCCCGCTGTGGGTGGACGAACCCCCGTCGGAGATCGACCGGCTGCTCGACGACGAGGGGTTCGACACCGTCATCCGTCTGCCGTTGGATCGAGAGGGGCTCGACGAGGTGCGCGCCCGGCTGCGGGATGACATCGTGCCCGAGAAGCTCCTATTTCTGGGTGTTCTGGCGCGCGTCGAGGTTGAGGACGAAAGCGGCGACACGGCGGATCGTTGGTCGATCGACGCGGCACGCGATCGGGGCGCCGGGCACGTGACGCTCACGTCCCACGGGATCGCCGAGCACCTCGACGGGGCGCAGGTCTATCGATTGTTCGAGCGGGACGTGGACGTCGAATTGCCCGACGGCGAGCGTGAGCTCCGGCAGGTCCAGGTGGCTGTCCCCATCGAGGGTACCCGCGTCGTCCCACACGAGGCATGGCCGCTCTTCAACTACTACCCGATCGTCGACGAGGGCGAAGTCCTGCCGCTCCTCGTGCACGCGGAATTCGAGGTGGACCCCGGCCGCACGAAGTTCAGTCCCGATCATCCACAGCTCAACCTGGCGCTACTCGATGCGATCGCCGAGGTCTTGACGGGTGAAGGGATCTACGGAGACGGCTCCGTGCTCGGCGCGTGCCTGGACGGATCGCTTGACGCGACCTCCGCCGTGCCGATGCTCCTCGTCCCGCACGCCAGCGAGCGCGAGCTCGTCGGAAGTTTCCGTGAGCGGATGATCGAGCGGCTGGTCGAGCGACCGTGCATTCCGTGCGCGGACGGTCAGTGGCGCCGGCCGTCCGATACGCGGGGCGGAGAGCATTCATCGTCGGCTGAAGTCGTCTTCGGCGCCGATC
This sequence comes from Anaerolineae bacterium, assembly GCA_038913135.1. Taxonomy (GTDB): domain Bacteria; phylum Chloroflexota; class Anaerolineae; order Epilineales; family Epilineaceae; genus JBCLES01. Next base: position 18,684 of record JBCLES010000043.1, on the reverse strand, counting down.
TGGCGGGGATCGAGCCGGCGCTCGTGTCGTCCGAAGCCCGAGATCAAGCCGGCTTCGCGACCGTCGAGGATGCCCTCGGGCTGGCGCCATTCGGCATCGACGAGCTTCAGGACCTGCTCGACACGGACGTGATGAGCGCGTGTGCGGACCCACGTCGATTCGGCGCGCTCTACGATCTGATCGATGACATCGCCGCGAGCGCCGACATCGCGCCTGAAGCGATTATCGACCGTTATCGCCCGGACGGGGACGGGCCTCGCGTCGGCCTGCTTCCCTGCCCGACGGTCGATTCAGGGCTTAAGGTCGAGCCGCTCCCATATCGAAGGAAGGCGGGTGGTCAGACGGCGGAGGAGCAAGAGCGTTCTCGACACGAGGTGAGGATCTATCACCGGAGTGCCGGCGAAGCCTTGGACTGGGCGCCTCCGAATGCTCTCCGGCTCCGATTCCTGGACGCTTCCGTGTTGGACGACGCAACGCAGAGCCACCGGCGCGCGTTCGTGGAAGATGTTCTGGACGTCAGGGCATACGACACGAACGAAGTGCTCCGCCGACTGGTGGACGTGGACTACGAGGCGCTTGGCCGCGATGGCTGCGCCGAGGTCGCCCGCTTCATCCTCATGATCCTCTGCCGCCGAGGGCTGAGGGTGTGGTCGGTCATCGACAACGTCGAGGCGGGCCACGTGCTGCGCCCGGAGCGCTTCTTCGCCGGTTTCCCGCGTGCCGATGAGGAAACCGCGGTCAGCGCCGCCCGCGAAGCGTTGACCCGGATACATCTGCCGTGCGCGGATGGGAGCCTGCGGGCGGGCGATGATATGCGATTCACGGATTCATGGGGTCCGCAATACGCGGCGCTGGGCGCGCTCGATCCGCCATCGGCCGCGCCGATCGCGGCACCGGATGTCATGGTGGCGTATCTCGGCGCCGAAGAGATCGCCATGCGTCTGGAAGGTGAGCGTCGCGAACCGCTCGAATCAGCGCGCGAGGACGGGCGATTGCCCGAGGGCGAGGCGTCGGCGGAGTCCCGCGCGCTGGTCCATGCCTTCTTGAGGATGGCGGGCGTCTGGGAGACTCTGCCGCTCGGTCACGTGCCGGCGCTCGAACAGAACGCTCCCGGGACGATCTGGCCGCTCAAACGGCTGGCGACGCTTGTGCCTGAAGGTGAGCGCCTTGTCGAAGACATCGAGCGCGGGCCAGCGAATGCCTTTGCGCGAGAGCGCACGTATCGGCACTCGAATACGCGGATCAAGTCGACATGGTGGGCGCGAGATCCCGATCGCCTGATGACCGACGGCGACCAGGGCCGAGCGCTCCTCAGCGTCCTCGAGGCGAGTTGGCGCGGGTTCTTCGACCGCCTCGAACGCTCGGAGCTGTATTGCCGAGGCTGCAAGAGCCAGAATGCGTCCCATCGGAGCATCCTAGAAACCAATGGGAGCTCACTCGCCCCATCGGCACTTCAAGCGTGGCTGGGGACTACGCCGTGGTACGTGCCGGACGATCGAAGGGCCGACGCGATGGCGGCCCCGAGCCGACTCTGGCGCGTGCCCGATCCGCCCTCCCTCGAGGGGATGCGCACCAGTCCTCTTCAATTCGTGCCGCATGTACGCGAGGACTCACCGCATGCGTTGCACATCTTCGAAGACCTCGGGGTCCCGACGCTCGGGAACGCACCCGCGAGCCGCTACCTCGACCTGCTAGAAGCGTTGGCCCAGCGGTTCGAGAAAGACCCGGAGCTGCAGACGGCGCTGGAGGATGTGCACGTCGCCACCGCCTTCCGTGGCGTGCACCAATTGCTCATCAAGGCGCTCCAGGATATCACGGCGCGGGCCGCTGGAACCGTTCCCGCCGCGCAGCGCCGCGAACGCCTTGACGCGGGTGAAGGGTTTGACGATCGGATCACGAAGGACGATTGGGAGCGGATGAAGCGGCTTCCTGTCTTATGCGAACGCGATCGCCGTCTGGAATACCTCCCGGCCGATGAAGCGTTGGTCGACGATGGATCCGATACCTATGCCCGCACGCTCTTCCAGCAGGACGCGCCGTTCGCGGTGGTGGACGATCTTGGCCAAGTCCTTGCGCGAATGCTTGGCGCGAGCCGGTTCAAGGTTCTGGCTCAGCCCGAGAAGTCGGGCGAGCGCGATGTCTCGGAGGGCGTCCACGCCTTGCTGGAGCCCGTGCTGCCGACGCTTGTGGCCCTCATGACCCGCTACGTGCCAGGCGGTGGCCGGCCGGTGGAGTTGAACAGCGAGACGTTGGCGGAGCGCCTCGAGAAATTCCGAAGGATTCGATTCGTGCACTGCAAGGATCTTGCGATCTATTACGAAGTGGCGGGCCGCGAGGATCTTGGGGCTCATACGGTGGGCCGGGAGCGGGGCGGCGACGCGTACTTGGCGGATGACGCGGATCCCGTCCTCTTCTTCGATCACGCGCTCGAGCCGGACCTTGGCGCGGTCGTGCCGCGCCTGGCGCGCGACTTGAGCCGGGTGCTCGCCGGGACGGAGTATGAGTTCGTGTTCCAGATTCTCCTGGAACAGGACGATCTTGAGGCCCGTCTGCGATACTTGGAGCCGAAGGGGGTCACGCGCGATGATGTCCAGCGGGCCGAAGAATATCTTGGCCATCAACACGAGCGCATGTGGCGGGATCTCGTCGGCATGTGGCGGGCGCTCGCGGGGTGCGACGCGCTGCGAACGGCGGGGGTTGAGCGAGTCGGCGATCCGGACGAGACTCCGGACATCGGCGATCCGATGACGCGGTGGCGGTCGTTCGCCGCGTCGTTCGACGGCGATGAATCCAGCCTGATCGGCGTGGCGCTCGGCGTTACCCCGGAGCTCCTCTCGCGTGACGCGTTGCGCGACGGAAGACCGTCCGGACCGCTGGCGGGCCTTGAAGACGGCGGCGTCTCCCTCGCGGGACTCTCCGAACGGCTCTCCGCAGCAGGCCTCGGCGTCATCGTGCTACATCACCATCGCGAACGACTGCGCGGCCTGGAGCGGCGCCACCGCGATGCGCTCGTCGGCGTGTTGCGGGCCAACGGAATGGACGGCCCGGATGCGAAGCTGGCGGTGGAGGAGGCGACGAGCTGTCCACCGGCGATGAACGCTCGGGTCAGGGTGACGGACGATGAGTTGCTCGCGGCGCTGGCTGCACTCTTGGAGCGACACGGCTCGGGCCTGCGACCGCCTACGTTCGACGAAGGGCAGAGCGACTACTTGCGCTTCGCGGCGGACTCCGTGAACCGCACCGCCGAAGCGCTCGAGGGCTTGGCGCGAGAGGCGACGACGCCGGAGGAGCGCAGACAGGAACGCTACAAGCGCTTCGGCGACTTGCGTCGCCGGCTGCGCCCGATCATGGTCGCCGTGGTGCTCGATCCATACGATCGACAATATGCACGGGTCCGGCTCATCGCGGATGACATCCGGGATCAGATCGCCTGCCCGGAGGACGGGCGGCTCGAGACCGCGTTCGCCGAGTGGCTTCACGAGCGTGGTCGGCTGGCCACGAGCGTCGCTCGAAGCGTCGTGGATCGATGGTTAGAGGAAGGCGCTGATGCCCTGCCTGCTGTGGGCGAGCTGCTCCGCCGGACCGATCTGGACGAGATGCTGCCGTTCGTGCGTCGCGTCCTCGATGATCGGAGTCGGAAGCGGTCGAAGCGGGTTCACGACGCGTTTCGGACTCATCGGGATATCTCGCTTGGCGCGAAAGTGGCGCCTGAGGGTGATGGGGGCTCCGGTGACGATGAAGGCGCGATACGGGGCCTGTTGAGCGAGAACGGAGGTCGTATTCCCGAGGAGTCGGATCTACCGGATCCAACGGGGCAAGCGGATGACGGCGAGAGCAGTGAATATGGAACGTCGGAGGCCGAGGAGGGGCCGACAGGCGGACGATTGATCCGACGTGGCGCCGTGCAGGACGACGAGCACGAGCGGAAGCGTCTTGGGCGAATGGGCGAGCAGGGCGAGGACGTGGCCTTTGCCTGGGCCGCGACGCCGCTCGTGGCACTTTACGCGGAAGACCGGACGAGATTCCGTGAGGTGGTTGGAAGACTCCGTGAGCGGCTGGATACGTGGACGCTCGACGAGTCGTTGCGGGGCCAATTCGACGGCGCGGTGGCGGCGCTTGGGCAGGCCGATCTGGATGAAGATGAGCTCTTGGAGAACTTGGCGGACCTCATTCAGATCTCGGGCGACTTCGGCAGCGACGCGTTTGGCTTTGATCTTCTAGCGTGGTTGCCGGACGAGGACCGGACGCTCTTCGTCGAGGTGAAGACGGGGCGGCGGCTGAAAGACCAGTTCCATCTGAGCCGGCGCCAGCATGCTGTGGCGACTGGGGCACGCGCAGGGTTCGGGATACTTCGCGTGGTGCTGCCGACGGGAAAGCGATCGCCCGAGCTGGCACTGTTCGTGGACCCGGTCGGGCTGGCGGCGGAGGGGCGAGCGCTTTGGTTGGAGCCGGATGGGTGGTTGGGGGTGGCGGGGGAGGGTGGTTTCAGTTAAGGCACACGCTGTATCGTGCAGCCTCGTTGGCCAACTTGGGACGGCACTACGAAATCCCTTCACCACCGCCATGAGGTTGCGGTCAGCACACGGAGAGAACGATGCCAGTCGAATTTGGCCTCTGGCGCCTCGGGGACAAGCCGATTCCCGTCAGCTTTAGCTCGACCGAGACAGAGAATCGCCTCGAGAGCTATATTGCGAACGATCTGTCGATCATCGATGCGGGCCTCATGCTCGTCGGTCGACAGGTCGTCACGGCATTCAACAAACGGATCGATCTGCTGGCCATTGACGAGGAGGGCGATCTCGTCATCATCGAACTGAAGCGGGATCGAACGCCACGTGATGTCGTCGCGCAGGGCCTCGACTACGCCTCGTGGGTGCGGACACTCTCATACGAAGACATCGAGCGCATTTATGCCGAGCAGCATGGTGGCGAGGCGCTGGAGGCCGGTTATGGCCATGCGTTCCACGCCACTCCGCCAGAGGAGCTAGACCGTGGCCATCGGATTTTGGTCGTGTCGACGGACTTGGATCCGAGCACCGAACGGATCATCGGATATCTTGCTGAAGAACATGGCGTTCCGATTAACGTCGCCTTCTTTCGTCTCTTTCAAGACGGCGATCGTCAGTATCTTGCCCGCACATGGCTGATTTCACCGGACGAGGCCGAAGCGAATTCACATGCGCGCAAGTCCGAACGTCAGCCATGGAACGGACAGGATTTCTATGCCTCGATCGGCGTCGGGGAGGACCGTTCGTGGGCGGACATGGTGGAGTACGGCTTTATCTCCGGAGGTGGGGGTCGGTGGTACAGCAACACGCTCGGGATGCTCTTTACCGGTGCCCGGGTCTTCGCGTGTATCCGCTCCAAGGGCTATGTCGGTGTGGCGACCGTCACAGAAGCGGTGAAGCCGGTCACCGAATTCATGGTGCCGGTGAACGGGGATCGAGTCCCCGTTCTCGATGCGCCGCTGAAGGCGCCGGACATGGGGCGGAACGCCGCCGACCCAGAATCGTGTGAATACCTTGTTCGTGTCGCCTGGCAAGTGTCGCTGCCTGTCAGCGACGCATTCTGGGTAACGGGCATGTATGCCAATCAGAATACAGTCACCCGAATGCGGAGTCGCTTTACGATCGAGAAAATGATCGAGCACTTCGGGATTGGCGAGTGAATCCGCTGACGTCCTTTGAGGGTGAATGATGAATCCTGCCGATGCCATGCTCCTCGATCCAAGAATCTCGAAGCACATCCGTGATCAATTCGAGCGACTCGTCGACCGTGGCGACGTGCGATCACAAATCGAGTTAGACGCTTATTACGCACGATTCGCGGCGCGCCACGGTCCTGAGCGGCTCGCAGAGACGGACGGTCAGGCCCTGCTCGATCACTTACACGATCACAGCAGTCGAGACAGCGTTGTGTATTGGCTCGAATTCAAGGACGATGAGGAGTTTCCAGCGATCTTCGGAAGCATCGCTGGAGGAAGCGCGCTCAAGTTTGGCATTTATCGCAGGAAGGAGACCAGGCGCTGGATGACCGGCACTGCGACCCAGCAGCGGGAACTGGATGTTGACGAGGCGATCGAAATTGCGCGGAGCCATCGCGATCAATTGCTCGGTGCGGTGGCGCGGATACGGGCCATCTCTCCACTTGGGTCTGACGAAGAATACCAAGCCTTGCAGAACGATCTCAATGACATAGCGCCCGATCTGGTGGGTAAAGCATGGGCGCACAAGTACCTGAGCCTGATCTTTCCGGACCGAATGGTCTCATACCACGTTGAAAGCTATCAACGCTTCTATCTCATCAAGATGCTCCAAGAACCCGTCGCCGCGAGCGGACGGTTTGTGAACGGAGGGCGGTACGGCATGATCGCTCGTGAACTCGAATTGCCGATGGTGCACCTTGCGGCCGCCCTTGGATCTCTACATGAAAAGCCGCACAAATATTGGCGCGTTGGTTCCGGCCTAAGTGACGACGGAGAGTATTGGGATGAGTGGCTGCAGGGAAGCTACATTGCAGAGAATTGGCCGCTCATCGAGAGCCTGGCCGAGTTCGATTACGATCGGCGCTCCAAGGAAGCCATTCGCACGCTCATAGCCGAGCATTATCCGTCCACACCGTCGACGATCGCCCGATACGCGGAAGCGCTCTTCCGATTCTCGACCGGGATGGCAGAGAACGATGTCTTCTTCTGCACACGTAACGGATCGACCGTGCTCGGAATCGGGCGGGTCGCAGGCGAATACTACTTCGAACCGGGGTCGAGCACGCCGCATCGATTGCCGGTTGAGTGGCTGAGCACCGAGCGTTGGACGCTCCCGAAGGTTGAATCCGAACGGTACAATTACCCGTTCCGCGACGCTCAAAACCTCTTGCAGATCGAGCGCAGAGTCCTTGACGCCGCGCCGCTCCACATTCCAATTGAGTATGTGGCGGAGTCGCGAAACATAAGAGCGCTCTCCGACCCTATCCCCCGTCGAATCCAAAGTATCCTGGATCGGAAGGGGCAAGTCATACTCTATGGCCCGCCTGGAACCGGAAAGACGTACTGGGCCCTTCGAGCGGTCAACGAGCTCTCGGCGCTGCAGGTCAAGGACGATGCTTCGGTTGGCGATACAAGGACTGGACGAGACTTAGGCTGTGTACGCGCTTGCACGTTTCATCCGGCGTACGGCTACGAGGAGTTCATCGAAGGGTACCGACCGCGAACCGACGAAGGACGCCTTACGTTCGAACTCCGCCACGGGCTCTTCCGGAACATGTGCATTGATGCTGCGGCAGACCCCGAACGGCGCTATTTTCTGGTTATCGATGAGATCAATCGTGGCGACATCCCAAGCATTTTCGGCGAGCTTCTGACGCTGCTAGAGAAGGACAAGCGCCAGCAAGAAATGCGTTTGCCGATGTCCGGCGAGGCCTTCCGCGTACCGCCGAACGTCTTCGTAATCGGCACGATGAACACGGCGGATCGATCCATCGCCCTTCTCGATACGGCATTGCGTCGGCGATTCGGCTTTATCGAAGTCATGCCCGACAGTACCGTACTAGGCGATACGACGGTCAATGGATTGCCGCTTGGCCCGTGGCTCGATGCCTTGAACGGTCGGATCGTCGCGCACCTTGGGGCAGACGCGCGCAACCTCCAGATCGGCCACGCCTACCTGCTTCATGGCGGCAAACCCGTGACCAGCATGGAGCGTTTTGCACGGATCGTCCAGGACGATCTCCTGCCGTTGCTCCAAGAGTATTGCTACGAAGATGTGAGCGCCTTGGCGAAGATCATCGGCTCACGGTTCGTCGATGTGGAAGAGCAACGTATCCGGCATGAGATGTTCGAGCCCGGACTGCACGACGACTTGATCAGCGCGCTCTTGGAACCATCTCCTGAGATCGCGACTTCGCGGCAAGCAGTGAAGGCGGAGGCAGAAGCTCTGGATGTCGCTGAGGATGAAGAAGATTACGACCTATCCGAAGTTGATGCTGAAAGTCTGCCCAACGGAACGTGAGCCCGATTCGGTTGGAGATGCGCGAGTGGTCACGGCTGACGCCGGAGGACACACCTGAACTCGCCGGATTTCGCTTTGGGGGCCAAGCGAGCGAACGGGCCCGGCGACTAACTCAGGAGCGACGCCTCGAGCTCCACGAGTTTGCAAACGGTCTCCATATACAGACCGGTGCCTGGGTCGGTCGGCTAAATCTCGGCGACCTCCAGCTCACGATCCGGCCGAAGATCAGCGGTATGCCGCTCGTCCTATTGCTGCGCTACGCATATCAGCTCCGGGACTTCGAGCTGCTGGCCGATGGGCTGCATCACATCGAACACAGCCCGTTTCAGGATCTGCTCGTGCTCCAGCTGGTAGAAGAGGCTCGTGAGCTCATCGCGCGAGGATTGCGCCAGCGCTACCTTCCGACTCATGAGCGCATGTATAGCCCGCGCGGCTCGATTGATTTCGGCGGCATCGCGAGCTCCGGTGGCGTCGGCGTTAAGGATGCGGCGCTCCCATGCGTGTATCGACCGCGCAGACTCGACAGCTGGCACAATCGTGTCTTGTTGGCAGGCTTGGGCTTAGCGGCCATCCAAACGACGAGCTTGGAATTGCGCGCCCGGCTGAGACGTTTGTCGGCTCAACTCGAGATGTCCGTGTCGCAAATCGAATTGAATCGACACGCGTTCAAGGCGTTGGCGCGTGAGGCGGACCGTGCGACGATCAGCTATCGCCCGGCGATCACGATCATCGAATTGTTGGCCGCTGGCGTGGGAATTGATCTCAGCGTCGGGCCGCAGTCGGCGCCGTTAAAGGATTTCCTGTTCGACATGAACGTGTTCTTTCAGCGGCTGATGCTGCGATTCCTTAGAGAGAGCCTGCCCGCGCCTCTCACCGTGGAGTCTGAGCGAATTCTCCGTTCGCTTTTCGCGTTCGTTCCGGGATTCAATCCGCAGGGCCGCCGCGCTCCCGCCATCCGTCCGGACTACATCGTCCGTCGGGAGGGCCGAACGATCGCAGTGATCGATGCGAAGTACCGCGACCTTTGGCAGCGGAACCTGCCGCGCGAGATGCTCTATCAGCTCGCGATCTACGCGATGAGTGGTATCGGTATGAATGAGGCGACCATTCTTTACCCGACCATGCATGGCGCTGCGAGCGATGCTCGTGTAGCGCTGCACGATCCGGTGTCAGGTGCGATCCGGGGGACGGTAGTGCTGCGGCCCGTTCGATTGGACTTGCTTGCCGAGCTGGTGGATCAGAGGTCGGGACGCGGCCGCTCGGAACGAGCCGTCAGAGGAGCGCGGGAAGAGTTCGCGCGCCTCCTCGTTCTCGGAGACGAAGATCTGTACGAGCGTGTCGACACCGATTTAGGACATTGAGGGCAAGTGGCCTGCCGATTTCTGGGAGAATTGGGCAGCGTCCTACCACCGAGCGTACGCCATACAATCTTCTGGAGTCGCGTGAATGGCAAGCACATCGGCCGCTGCTTGGCATGCGCCCAACGCCGCTTGGCGTGGATCGGACCAAGCGGATTGGTAGACGCGCGGCTCGTCGTCTTTCACGCGGAACGCCAACTACTTGGCATCTCACCTAATCCTCTCCACTCCTATGCCCAAACCGCGTCAGCAAATACGCCTCCACGCTCCCCCCTTCCAACCGATCCGACCGCGGCCCACTCCGCACATAAAAATCCCCACCCAGCTCCTTCTCCAACCCCTTCCAAGTCAAGAACACCCCCTCCGGACTCCGCCGGCACGACACCAGACACACCACCTTCCCATCCACCACCTGCGTCCGCGGATCCACGCACGTCCCCGCCCGATCCCCCAGCCCGTTCCGCACCACCTGGATCAGGTGAAGCATGAACTTGTCCTCGTTCTCGAAGCGATCGTGCTCGATGCCGACGACTTCGCCGTTGTCCGCCACGCCGATCAACAAGTCGCCGCCCTCGGTGTTCAAGAACGCGGCGATGGTCTTCAGGCAGGCATGGGTGATGAAACTATCGTCCTTCTCGTCCTTCTTCAGGTCCCAGCGGAGGCTGGACTTGAACTCGAGTGTCTGGGACTCGGGTTGGCGCCTCAGGCGGTCGGCGTCGCGATGGCCACTCATGTATTGATCGAAGAGCAGGTCCATGAAGGCGCGGCCGAAGGATTCGTCGTCGGTGATGCGCTTGTAGAGGTCGAAGTTCGTGTCGCCGATGTCCTGGGCGACGTCTTCGGCCTTGTGCTTGAAAGTCAAACGGACGTTCTCGCGCGAGCTGGCGCGGGCGCTCGCCTGGAGCGCGGGGTCGTCCTCGAGGCGTGCGAGCATTCGGCCCAAGGTCACTTTGTGCTCCGGGCCGAGGTTGATTCCGAAGCGATCGTTCAACTCCGCGATGATCGCGGAGAGGGGCTCCAGCTCATCGTCGATCAGGCCGCCGCGCTGGCCGACGCGCTTCGGGTCAAGGGGGTCCGAACCGCGCGGTAACTCGATCGAGCCCTCGCTCGTTTGCTGGAGTCGATACGACTCCATGTCGATGTTGCGCTGGACGTCAATCGGCAGCTCATGGCCCTCGCCCTTGATGAGCCGGCGAAGGTGTCTAAGGAAGAGATAGAGCGCTTCCAGGTCCGGGTCGGGGAAGCCGATGACCTGCGATAGGAAGGCGTATTGGCGGACGTAGTCGCGGACGTAGCTCCGGAACTCGGATTGCTCCTCCTCCGCCATCTCGTCGAAGCGCGCCTTCTGTGGCTCCAGCGCGGCGTAGACCTGGTCCTGCGTGGTCCCGGGTTCGAAATAAAGCGCGGCAAAGGCGCTTACCTCGGCCTCGGTGTAGATTGCGTATTCCATGAGCGTGTTCTGGATGTCGTAGAGCAAGTTGGGGTCGGTGCCCTCGGAGAGGATGGTCGCCTCGTAGTACGGCTCGAAGGCCTTCTGGATGGCGTCGGCTTCATTCGCGAAGTCCAGGACCATCGTCTCCCGCTTGTCCGGGTGCGTCCGGTTCAAGCGCGAGAGGGTCTGCACCGCCCCGACGCCGCCGAGCTGCTTGTCGACATACATCGTGTGCAAGAGCGGCTGGTCGAAGCCGGTCTGGAACTTGTTCGCGACGATGAGGAATCGGTATTCTGGCGTGTCGAAGTTAGCGGCCGTCTGGGTTTCCGAGAAGCCGTTCATGCCGGATTCGGTGTATGTCCGACCGCCGTCCTCCACGGAGTCCGAGAAGGCAACCAGAACGCCAAAGTTGTGCTGGGATGCCTCGATGTGGCGCTGCATGGCGAGCATGTAGCGCAGGGCGTGAAGGCGTGAACGGGTGACGATCATCGCCTTTGCCTGGCCAGCGATCCGCTCCTGCACCTGCGTCGCGAAGTGCTCGACGATGATCTCGACCTTCCGGTCGATAGCGTGCGGGCTGAGCTCCACGAAGCGCTTGAGCAGGCGCGTGGCCTTGCCGCGATCGTAGCGAGGGTCGTCCTCGATGGTCTTCAAGAGGCGCCAGTATGCCGTATACGTTGTGTAGTTCTCCAGAACGTCGAGGATGAAGCTCTCCTCCATCGCCTGACGCATGCTGTATAGGCTGAAGGGCTTGAAACGGCCGTTGGGTTGCTTCTCACCGAAGAGCTCGAGGGTCTTCTGCTTGGGCGTCGCGGTGAAGGCGAACGTGGAGAGGTTGGGCAGCCGGCCGCGCGCCTCGATCTCGGCCAGGAGCCGGCTCTCCAGCTGATCCTCGGGCCCGAGTGACCCGGCCTCGGCGTTCTCGGCTGCTTCGAGCGACGGTTGCGCGAAGATGCTCCGCATGTGCTTGGAGCTTTCGCCCGATTGCGACGAGTGGGCTTCGTCCACGATCACGGCGAAGCGCTTGCCGGGCAGGGCGCCGATCTCGGCGGAGATGACGGGGAACTTCTGGAGGGTCGTGACAATGATCGTCTTGCCGCCTTCCAGCGCGGCTTTGAGTTGACGCGAGGTCTGGTCGATGTTCTCGACGACGCCCAGTGTCTGCTCGAATTGCCGGACGGTGTGCTGGAGCTGGCGGTCGAGGATGCGGCGATCGGTGATGACGATGATGGAGTCGAAGACGCGCTGATCCGTGTGATCGTGCAGCGTGGAGAGCTGGTGGGCCAGCCACGCGATGGTGAAGCTCTTACCGCTGCCGGCCGAGTGCTGGATCAGGTAGCGATTCCCGGAGCCATGCTCGCGGGAATGGGTGACGAGCCGCCGCACGGCGTCGAGTTGGTGATAGCGGGGGAAGATGGTGAAGGGAGTGCCGTTCTTCCGCCCGCGATCATCGAGCGGCGTGACCTCGTGGATGAAGCGCCGGACGAGGTCCAGAACGCTGTCCCGCGCCCACGTCTCCTCCCACAGATACGCGGTAGCGTACCCAGTTCGCGTGGGCGGCACCGGCGGATTCCCGGCGCCGCCGTCGCGGCCGATGTTAAAGGGCAGGAAGCGGGTCTTGCCCTTATCGAGCTTGGTCGTCATGTAGACGAGGAACGGATCGACGGCGAAGTGCGCCAGGCAGCGGCCGTACGCCAGGAGCCCGTCCCGCGGATCGCGGTCGCGCTTGTACTGGCGCATGGCGTCCTGGACGTCCTGCCCGGTGAAGAGATTCTTGAGTTCGGCCGTGAAGAGGGGCACGCCGTTCAGGAAGATGGCCATGTCGAGGCTCTGCCCGGGTCGCGGCTCACCCTCGTCGCCGGATCGATACTTCAACTGCCTCACGATGGAGAAGATGTTCGCCCGATACGTGCGCGCAAGCTCCTGGTTGAGCGCGCTCGCGGGCTGGAAGTAAGCGAGCTCGATTCGAACGCCTCGATCCTTCACCCCGTCGCGCAGCACCGCGAGCGTCCCCCGCTTCCCGATCTCGCTCGACAGCCGCGCCAGGAATTTCTCCTTCACGCCGGCGCCGTGATGTTCCTTCAATCGATCCCACGCTTGGGGTTGGGTGGCGTATATGAAGTCGATAACGTCGGCGGGGATGAGGCAGAGCTCGGGGTCGTAGTCGCCGGAGGTGCGCAGGTGATAGCCGCCGGATGGGGAGGCGAGGTACTCGCCGGAGGGCTCGCGGACGGCGGTGAGCGCGGGCGACGCCGATCCTGGCCTGTCGGACGCGCCGGAACCACCGCCTGCGCCAGCGGCCGCGGGATCGTCCGGGCCGCCGGCGAGCAGGGCGCGTTTGATGGCGTTTTCGAGGGCGCGTTCGGTGAGGTCGGGGCTCATCGGCTTGGGCGCGCGCTAGGAGGCGGGACGAACGGGCGCGCGCTCTCCGTGAGGGCGCGGAGCACTTCGGGCGCGCAGAACACGCGATTGCGCTTCGTCGTTCCGGCTTGGGTCACGATCCCCTCCAACTCCAGATGGTCGATGGCGCGCTGCGCGGTGGCGAAGGCGACGTCGAGTCGCTCCGCAAGCCGGGTCACGTTCCAATAGGGTGTTTCCATGAAGAGCTCGGCGGCGCGCTCGGGTGTGCGTGATGGAGATGATGCCAGGCGATCCCGCCATCGGGCCACCAGCGCGCCGACTCGGTGGATCCGGTGCAGTGCGTCGTCGGCCTGGTGGGTGACGGCGGCCAAGAAGTAGTGGAGCCACGCCTCCCACTCACCGCGCTGGGTGACGGCGAGCAGATGGCCGTAGTAATCCGGCCGCGTCGCCTCGAAGGCGGCGCTGAGCGGCAGGAGCGGTGCGGGCAAGACGTCGCGGGCGACGAGCTGGAGCGCGATGAGCAGCCGCCCGATCCGCCCGTTGCCGTCGATGAACGGATGGATGGCCTCGAATTGGGCATGTGCGAGGGCGGCATGCACAAGGGGTGGCAGGGAATCGTCGTGGAGAAATCGCTCCCACGCGTTAAGGCAGTCGGACAGCGATTCGGGCGGTGGCGGGACGTAGGCGGCGTGCTGGATCGGGCTTCCGGGGGCGCCGATCCAATTCTGGATGGTCCGAATGCTGCCCGGCGCGGCCCGGTCTCCGCGGGCGCCTTGCATGAGGATCTCGTGGAGCTCACGGATGAGGCGAAGCGATAGCGGAAGGTCCGGAAGGCGCTCGATTCCGTGTTCGAGGGCGCGCACGTAGTTGGCGACTTCGCGGAGATCGTCCGACCCCGTATCGATCGCGGTCTGCGCCTCAGCGAAGAGAAGCTCGTCCACATCCGTGCGGGTCCCCTCGATGCGGCTGGATAGGACGGCCTCGCGACGGATAAGGGGCTGGACGATAAGCCTGGTCGACGGCAGGTGCCGCCCTTCCCCGGCCAGACGCCCGACGGCCCGATCGGCGTCCGAGAGCGCTGCGGCGAGTTCGGTGGTCCACCGGATGCGAGGGGGCAATGGTGCGGGCACGAAGGCATCGACGCCGCCGACGGATCGAACTATCCGCCCGTGCGGCGCCGCCTCCGCGCTCGGCTCCGATGTGCGTGCCATGACCCCAGCCTTGTTGTCGTCGGCGAGAATAGGCGCGGTCAGTATTGTCGTTTGGGCGCGTTGGCGCAAATAAGCGGAGCGTTTCGCCTTCGTTATTCAGCTGAGGATAACGGCGCTCACTCCTCGAGGACGAGGGTCCAGATCCGCCGAAGAGGTAGCTCGGCCCGAACTGGAGTTGACCCGCTTCGGCGGACGATCGGGAAGGCGAATCGTCCCCATCACTGTGCCCAGCCTCGTGACCGGTGGCACTCGGATCATCAGGTGCGTGGGTAGCGACCGTACGGCCGTCAAGTCGAGGGAGGTTCCGAAGGCGTCTCTACGGCTCGACTCGCTCAACCCCGCCGAATCGATCGAAGTCCTGGTCGAAGGAGAGGATCCGGAGATCTCCACGGTGGAGCACAAGCGCGGCGTGGTAGCAGTCAATGAAGTCGATGGCTTGAGAGATGTAGAGCTCAAAGGCTGCGCGGATCACGGCCTTCTGCGGCACTTTTAGGTTCGGGAGATCGACGAGGGGCAAGATGAGGCCGGCAATCTGATCCCGCTGGAGCTGGAAGTGCTGGCCTTGCAGAACGAAGACCAGCTCAGCAATTACGAGGTGTGTCGTCCAGACGGTGCGCTCGCCCTCCTCCACGGCAATGAAGAGGCCGCGGGCACGTGGCGACTGCTCATCATGATCGGCGAAAAGGTGGCGGAGGAAGACATTGGTGTCGATGAAGTGCTGCTCCGCTGCCATTACGCTGTCGCCGGTTCCCGGCCCTCCGCAGCAGCGTTCTCGGCCATGTCGTCAACGGCTTGTCGTCGCAGCTCCCTGATCTTCTCGGGCCGTTCCGCCGGCGTCACGGCACCGTAAGTCGCCTCAGCGACGGATGCCACTCGACGCAGAGTTACCTCCCCTCGCTCGGGATCAGTCACAACTAGGGCCAGCTTGTCACCAATCTTGATGTTGAGCATCTGGCGGATCTTGGCGGGCACAGTAATCTGACCCTTCCGGGTCACCACGGTCAGGATCTCTTGCACGGTTTCACCTCGCATGAGGGCGGTAGTACTTATGCGCATAAGTACTACTTTGCCACGCAGAACGCCTGGTTGCAAGCGGGCACCCCCCGTTGGCTATACATCCTTAGCGGCTCGCCTTCCGCGGTTCTCTTTCCCGCCGGCAGGCAGCGGCGCTGACAACTTCTCATATAACTCGAACAGATACGCCACCTGCGTATTACGACGAATCCGAGCACCGATTCCGAGCAATCCGGGCAGGGGCCTGAGTGAGGAGACGAAGGGCACTGATCAGGAACCAGAAGTGCTCGAATTGGACAGGGGGGAGCGGGTCTTTCGCTGGGACTCTCCTTTCATGTGGACGCGGTAGGCGTTGTGGCAGAGACGGTCGAGGATGGCGTCGGCGCCGAGCGAGTAGAGCAGGTCCTGCCCGATCGCGGCACGGGGCACGTCGGTGCGGAGCCACTTCACGGGCCGGGTATGGTGGATCTCGCCGAGATCGTCACGGTACTGATAGTCGCCGGTGACCGTGCCCAGCGCGATGGTGGAGTTGGACTTGCGGGGCAGAGCGATGATGTCGCCGACTTCGATGCGATTGGCGAAGGCGTGCAACTGCCCGGTGAAGTTGATGCGGGCCTTCTCGCTCTCCTCCGGATAGCTCGCCTTCACGACCTCAGCGACCCTCTGACGGCTGCCGTGACCGGTGAGGTCCGGAGTGGCGTGGAAACCGATGACGGCGACGCCGTGTTCGAGCGCGATGTTCTCTTGCTGACCGAAGTTGCCAGCGCGGACCAATCAAACCTTCATGCGGATGTCTCCCAGGTGATGGCACGCGTGTGCTCGAGTGGGGTTGTGGGAGAGCCGTCGGTGGCGGCGGCGTCGGCGAGGACGTCGGGGTCGGGCAGCACAAAGTCGCGCACGTCGATCTTGCCGGTGACGGCGGCGGAGATTAGGGCGGTGCGGTATTCGCGGAGGTGGGCGATGGCGGTGGTGATCTTGCCGCGGAGGGTGTCGATGCGGGCGGTTTGGTGGTCGAGGTAGGTGGTGATGGCGCGTTGTTCGGCGATCGGTGGAAGCGGGATCGGCGTGTCCGCTAAAGTATCTCGATTCACTTTGGGCATTGCGACGCGCATCGACTCGTCGATCATGAACCGAGAGAATGGTTCTGAAAGTACGTAGTTCAACAGAAAGGTCACCGATAGAACTCTCGGATCTGTTCGTACCGGATACATATCTGCGCTGCACAACCAAGCTCCGTATGAGATGCACGCCTTGCGCAACGCTGGACGAATCTTCGAGTAGATTAGATCTCCCGCCCGAACTTCATATTTGCCGCTGATCGCACCTTGTTCAAACGCCGTCTCCAACTCAAGGATCTTGCCCGTTCCGGATTCGATATGGTTTGGCGCCACCAGAATTCGGTCAGCATTTTCCTCCGTGGTGGGGTCAACCTGGCCTTCTGTGATTTGGCAGCAGTTGCGCCAGCGGGTCAACTCCCAATGCCCCGGCACCTCCCCCAACCACTCCACCCCCGAGTCCTTCATCGGCACATCCGGATCGAGCCCCTTCGTCACGGCACGCGTGATCAGCGCCGTGCGCTTCTCCTCGAGCAGCTCGAGCAGGCGTTCCATCTTTGCGATCAGGGTGTCGATGCGGGCGGTTTGGTGGTCGAGGAAGGTGGCGATGGCGCGTTGTTCGCTGCGCGGTGGAACAGGGAGGCATTGCTCCTTGAACTCGCTGAAACGGAAGTCAGTTGAGCGCTCGCGGATTCCTTTGGATAGTGCCGAGATGTATCCGGTGTGTGCCATATTCCTCAATGCGGCTGCATAGTATTCACTGACGACCTCGGTCCCCGATGGCAGGCACACCAAGCAGACCGGACTACACTTTCCGCTAGAGTCCGACACTCCGATTGCCCCAGCAAAGCCGTCCATCGCATGAATGACAAGGTCACCAACGCGTACGCCCTGATAACCGATTTCCTTGATCGCGAACGTGTAGCCTTCAGTCCTACGGTTTGATCGAAGCGTGACGGTACCGTCTCGAAAGGCGGTCACTACGTCATCGTCTTCATCAACGGGGCGCTGAATCCGTTGATACAGGAACTTGGCCCGCTCCACAGCCCAATGCCCCGGCACCTCCCCCAACCACTCCACCCCAGAATCCCGATACTCCGGATATCGCGGCCACCGCCCGTCTGTCATTCGGACACGCCCCCAGCGGCATCTCGACGCCGTCGACTCCACGCGATGACACCGAAGTCGAGGTCGGCGTATTCGAAGGCCTCCTGCTCCGTCGGCAGGTCGCACGTGCAGGCATGCGCCGCGTCCGGACGAGACGACGCGATCGTAAGGATCGCAACGAGGAGCAACGCCAGGACGATTGACCACCAACGACCGTGGCCATTCCACCGTCGCGAGCTGGATGACGCCCGCCTTGTTGCAAACGTCGGCACATACGCGCAAGTGCCGACATCTATTCCCCCGGTCCCGCCACTCGCCACCCCAATCATTCGCCCACCCCCCACTCCCAAACCCCCGACACCGGCATCGCGAACACCCCCCGCCCGAACGGCACCACCTCGCGTCCGGTGTAGAGCACGATCCCACGATGGAAGCGCTCGCCGGCCAGCTCCGCGAACGTCCGAATCCCACGCATGTGCCGATCCGAAAGCGACGCCGTCGCCTTCACCTCGATCGCCACGCACCGGCCGCGCCGGTCCTCGAGCACGATGTCGACCTCCTGCCCCGCGTGCGTCCGCGCATGATGCAGCCGGGCGTGCGTCCGTGACCAGCCGAGCTGTCTCTTTATCTCCGTCACCACGAACGTCTCAAGTATCGGCCCCACCGCCGTCGGCTCGTCCGCCAGGCGCATCGCGTCGCGGCCCATGTGGTGCGCCGCAAGGCCCGAGTCCGTCACGTAGAGTTTCGGAGATTTCAGCAAGCGGAGGCCCGGGTTGCCGCTCCACGCCGGCACCACGTCGATGAGGAGGAGCGTGCGCAAGAGCGCCACGTAGCGGCGGACCGTGGCCTGCGGCATCCCGCTCGTGCGCGAGATGTCGGCCACATTCAAGTGACTGCCCGTTCGCGCCGCGATCAGGCCGAGGAGCTGCGGGAGCTGGGAGACCCCCTCGATCGCGCTCAGCTCTCGGACCTCGCGCAGGAGCATCGTCTGGAGGTACGCGTCGAAGAAGCTGGTGCGGCGCCGCGGCGTTCGATCCTGGGCCTCCGGATAGCCGCCCCGGCAGAGCATCTCCAACAGCGCCGAGCGACTCATGTGCGTGAAGCCGCCCGATGGGCCAGATGGCGGATCGTCGCCGAATG